>NZ_JAUZVE010000015.1:0-171027 GCF_031844425.1 Microbacterium sp. ARD31 | reverse complement strand
GTCGGTGCATTAAACCAGCGTATCCATTCGGCTCAGGGCCGCCGAAACCACTCCGATCGAGGGACCGACAATGACGACGCTCCGCAGTTCCGAGTGGTACGACGGTGACGATCGCAACGCCTACATCCACCGCGCATGGATGCGCCGAGGCGTCCCCGACTCGGCGTTCACCGGCCGCCCGCAGATCGCGATCGCCAACACGGCATCCGATCTCACGCCCTGCAACTCGCATCTGAACGAGGTCGCCCAGTCCGTGAAGAACGGCATCTACGAAGCGGGCGGCATCCCCCTCGAGCTGCCGGTGGTCTCACTGGGGGAGACGCAGGTCCGCCCGACGGCGATGCTGTGGCGCAACATGGCTGCGATGGCGACGGAGGAAATGCTCCGCGCCAATCCGATCGACGGCGTGGTGCTGCTCGGCGGGTGCGACAAGACGATCCCGTCCCTGCTGATGGCTGCGGCATCCGTCGACCTTCCCGCTGTCGTGGTGCCCGGGGGTCCGATGCTCACGGGACACTTCCGCAACGAAGCTCTCGGGTGCGGCACCGACGTGTGGCGCCTGAGTGAGGAGGTCCGCGCCGGCACGCTGAGCGAGGCGATGTTCCTGAAGTCGGAGTCGTCGATGATCCGCTCCAAGGGTCACTGCAACACGATGGGCACCGCGTCCACCATGGCGCTCGTCGCCGAGGCGCTGGGCACCGTCGTTCCAGGGCTGGCCGGAACGCCCGCTCCCGACGCACGCCTGCTCGAGGCGGCCCATGTCACCGGAGCACTCGCCGTGCAGCTGGTGGCCGACGACCGTCGGCCGTCGACGTTCCTGACGAAGGCGAACTTCCACAACGCGATCGTTGCGCTCGCCGCGATCGGCGGATCGACGAACGCCGTGGTGCACCTCCTGGCGATCGCCGGTCGCCTCGGCATCGACCTGACGATCGACGACTTCGACCGGATCGGTGCCGAGGTCCCACTGCTGGTGAACCTGCAACCGGCCGGCCGATATCTGATGGACGACCTCTTCCGCGCCGGCGGGTTCCTCGCCGTGATGCGCGAAGTGCGCGACCTCCTCGACCCGACCGCGTTGACGATCACGGGCAAGCCGTTCGTCGGCTACCTCGACGACGCCCGCATCTGGGATGCCGACGTGATCACTCCGCGCGACTCGCCGCTGCTGCCCGCGGCAGGAATCAGCGTCCTCCGCGGCTCGCTGGCGCCCGGAGGAGCGATCATCAAGCCGGCGGCCGCGTCACCGCACCTCCTCAAGCACCGAGGCCGGGCCGTGGTCTTCGACTCCATCGAGGACTTCCACGCCCGGATCGACGACCCCGACCTCGACATCGACGAGACCAGCATCCTGGTGCTGCGCGGCTGCGGGCCAAAGGGATACCCGGGGATGCCGGAAGTGTCGAACATGCCCCTGCCTACCAAGCTGCTCGAGCGCGGCGTGCGCGACATGGTCCGCATCTGCGACGGCCGCATGTCGGGGACCGCGTACGGGACCGTCATCCTGCACGTCACGCCGGAGGCGGCCGCGGGCGGCCCTCTCGCGCTGGTCCAGACCGGCGACTGGATCAGTGTCGACGTTCGCGCGGGCCGGCTGGACCTCGATGTCCCGGCAGACGAGCTCGCGACCCGCACCCCGAACGCGGCGACCGTCGACGGATATGCGAACCCGCGCCGCGGATGGGAGCGGCTCTACGTCGACCACGTCCTCCAGGCCGACCAGGGCGCCGACCTGGACTTCCTCGTCGGATCCACCGGATCGAAGGTCGCTCGTGAGTCCCACTGACACGCTGGTCGCGCCGGACGTGTCGCTGATCACCGCGCTCGAGCAGAGCGGAGCGCACGTCGGCACTCGCGCCACCGACCGTCTGGCCGGCGCCCACGACGCCTCCCACTACCTGCTGACCCCGCAGGCGGTCGCGACTGCTCGCGGCATCGACGACGTCTCTCGCATCATGGCGGCCACGCGGGCCGCAGGGGTGCCGATGACCTTCCGCTCGGGCGGAACGAGCCTCTCGGGACAGGCGGGCACCGACGGGATCCTGGTCGACACCCGGAAGGGCTTCCGGCGCATCGATGTGCTCGAAGGCGGGATGCTGGTGCGCAGTCAGCCCGGTGCAACCGTGCGCGCTGTCAACGTGCGCCTGGCACGGCACGGTCGCAAGCTCGGCCCGGACCCCGCCAGCGAGATCGCCTGCACCATCGGGGGAGTGGTGGCGAACAATTCCAGCGGGATGTCGTGCGGCACCCACGCGAACACGTACCGGACGCTCGAGTCCGCGCTGCTCGTCCTTCCCACCGGAACCGTCGTCGACACCGGAGCGCCGGGCGCCGACCAGTTTCTGCGCGAGCGGGAGCCCGCCCTCCACGAAGGGCTCGAGCGGCTGCGCGACCGTGTGCGCGGCAACCCCGACTCCGTCGCGACGCTGCACCGACTGCACGCCATCAAGAACACGATGGGGTACGGGCTGAACTCCTTCCTCGACCACACCGAGCCGGTGAAGATCCTCGAGCACCTCGTGGTCGGCTCCGAGGGCACCCTCGCGTTCGTCGCCGAAGCCACCTTCCGCACCCTCCCCCTGCTCACACACGTCGCCACGGGTCTGCTCGTGTTCGAGACCCTCGCCGACGCGACGGCATCACTGCCGGCGCTCGTCACGGCCGGGTTCGCGGCGATCGAATTGATGGATGCCGCATCCCTGCGCGTCGCTCAACGCGACCCAGAGGCGACCAGTGATCTCGTCGACCTCACCGTCGTCGGCCACGCAGCACTGCTCGTCGAGTATCAGGAGGAGTCGCTCGAAGCTCTCGACGCCCGGATCGCGGAAGCCCCCGGAGTGTTCGCGTCGCTTCCTCTTGCCAGTCCCGCCGTCCTCTCCACCGATGCCGCGATCCGTGCGCACCTGTGGCACATCCGAAAGGGCCTGTTCACGGCCGTCGCCGGCGCTCGTCCGTCCGGGACGACGGCACTGCTGGAAGACATCGCCGTGCCCGTGGACCGGCTCAATGAGACGTGCACGCGGCTGATCGCGCTCTTCGATCGGCACGGCTATGAGGGCAGCGTCATCTTCGGGCACGCCAAGGACGGCAACATCCACTTCCTCATCAACGAGCGCTTCGACGACACCGCCAACCTCACCCGCTATGAAGCCTTCACCGACGACATGGTCGATCTGGTGCTGTCGCAGGGCGGGACGCTCAAGGCCGAGCACGGCACGGGGCGCATCATGGCGCCGTTCGTGCAGCGGCAGTACGGGGCCGAGCTCTACGACGTGATGTGGGAGGTGAAGCGACTTCTCGATCCCGAGATGCTGCTCAACCCCGGCGTTCTTCTCACGGACGACCCGAAGGCGCACACCCGCAACCTCAAGACCGCGCCGACCGTCGAGTCCGAGGTGGACCGCTGCGTCGAATGCGGCTACTGCGAACCCGTCTGCCCGTCCAAGGACATCACGCTCACGCCGCGTGAGCGGATCGTGCTGCGGCGCGAGATGCAGTCCGCCCGCGATCGCGGAGATGAGGACCTCGCCCGCACGCTGGAGAAGGAGTACGGGTACGACGGGGTGCAGACCTGCGCCGTGGACGGCATGTGCCAGACCGCCTGCCCGGTGCTCATCAACACCGGCGACCTCGTCCGCCGACTCCGCGCCGAGAACCAGAACGCCATCATGCAAGCCGGCTGGAAGGCAGCCGCGCACGGGTGGGATGCCGTCAGCAGCATCGGCGGAGTCGCGCTGTCGCTCGCCGACGCCGTGCCGACCGCGCTGCCCGCGTTCGCGACAAAGGTCGGCCGCGGCATCCTCGGCACCGATACCGTGCCGCAGTACACCGCCGATCTTCCCGGCGGCGGCAAGCGTCGAAAGACCATCGCCGCCGCGGAACCTCGCGCGATCTACTTCTCCTCCTGCACCACCACCATGTTCGGGCCGGTGGAGGGCGACGGCGTCTCCGAGTCGTTCCTGCGGCTGTGCGAGCGCGCCGGGGTCGAGATCGCGACACCCGACGATCTGCCGTCGCTGTGCTGCGGAACCCCCTGGAAGTCCAAGGGCCTCACCGACGGATACGCGGTGATGAAAGCCAAAGTGACGGCATCGCTGCTCGGCGCGACCGACGGCGGCCGGCTCCCCGTCGTCTGCGATGCGTCCTCCTGCACGGAGGGCCTGGAGATCCTCCTGGACGCGGCGAAGGCCCACGAAATCCGGGTGGTCGACGCGGTCGCATTCGTCGACGAGCACGTCCTGCCGCATCTCCCGGTCGGCGAGAAGGCCCGGTCCGTGACGCTGCACCCCACCTGCTCGTCCACGCATCTCGGCATCAACCCGGCACTCAACCGCGTCGCCGCCGCCGCAGCCGAAACGGTCGTGATCCCCGAGGACTGGGGATGCTGCGCCTTCGCCGGCGACAGGGGAATGCTCCACCCCGAGTTGACTGCATCCGCCACCGCGAAAGAGGCGGCAGATGTCGCGGATGCCGCCTCCGACGCCCACGCCTCCGTCAACCGCACCTGCGAACTCGGGATGACCAGGGCGACCGGAAACGACTACCAGCACATCCTTCAGCTGCTGGACGCCGCAGTGAACCGCACGCCCACGAGAGGGACCCGATGAGACCGTTCGCACACATCCCGACGATCGGCACCCCCCGGGTGGCCACGGGCGTCCCGCACTTCCTCGGCGAAGGACCCACGTGGGATCCGGTCCGTGGAGAACTGCTCTGGGTGGACATCATGGCGGGCGACGTCTATCGCGGGCGATTCGCGTACGGCGGCGGCATCCAGATCGAAGAGCGCATCGCGTTCCCCGACACCGCGGGAGCCGTCGCGATCTCACGTGCGGGAGAAATGGTGGTGGCGGGCACCCACCGGCTCTACTTCCGCGCCGTCGACGGCACTGTCACCGCAGGGCCCGAAGTCATCGGCGGTGACGAGCGGCGGTTCAACGACGGCAAGCCCGACCCTGCCGGTCGCTTCGTCGTGGGGACCAAGGGGCCGACGTCCGAGGAACAGCTCGTCCGGTTCGAGACCGACTCCCGAGTCACCGTCCTCGACGACGACCTCAGTCTCTCGAACGGACTCGCCTGGACACGGGACGGGCGGCTCCTCTACAGCGTCGACACGCTCACCCGCCGCATCTTCGTGCGGGACTACGACCCGGAGAGCGGCAAGGCGGGCGCGCGGAGGCTCTTCAGCGAGCTGCCTGGCGACGGCTACCCCGATGGCATCACGACCGACGCCGACGATCACCTCTGGGTCGCCGTGTGGGGCGGGGGGTGCGTGGTGCGCTACTCGCCGGCCGGCGAACCGGTCGGACGCATCGACGTGCCCGCTCCGCATGTGTCGTGCGTCACGTTCGCAGGTCCCGACCTCGACACGCTCGTGATCACCACCGCCACCGAGAACCTCACCGACGAGCAGCTGGTCCAGTATCCGCTCGCGGGACTCCTGTTCACCATCAGACCCGGTGTCAGGGGCAACCACCCCCACCTCTGGGCGGGCGCCGCTTCGCGCCTGGCCCCCACCTCCCTGGAAGGAACAGAATGAAGCTTCTGCGAATCGGCGCACCCGGCGCCGAGAAGCCCGCCGCGCTCGTCGAGGACGGGCAGTACGTCGACCTGTCCGATGTCGTCACCGATTTCGACGAGGCATTCTTCGGATCGGGCGGCCTCGGACGCATCGCCCCGATCGTCGCCGAGCGCGCCGCGAACGGTGACGCCCGGCCCCTCGGCGACAAGCGGGTCGGGGCTCCCATCGCCCGTCCTCACCAGATCATCTGCGTCGGCCTGAACTACGCCGACCACGCCGCCGAGAGCGGACAGGCCGTCCCGGACGAGCCCATCCTCTTCACCAAGTCGCCCAACACCCTCATCGGCCCTGACGACGACGTCCGCATCCCGCGCGGCTCGACCAAGCCCGACTGGGAGGTCGAGCTCGGAATCGTGATCGGCGCCCGCACCAGCTACCTCGACTCGATCGAGGACGCCCGCGACCACATCGCCGGCTTCGTTCTCGTCAACGACGTCAGCGAACGGGCCTTCCAGATGGAGCGCGGCGGGCAGTGGCTCAAGGGCAAATCGGCCGAGACCTTCAACCCGGCCGGTCCGTGGCTCGTCACGCAGGATGAGATCGACGACGTCCTCGCGCTGGACATGTGGCTGGACGTCAACGGCGTCCGCCGGCAGACCGGCTCGACCTCGACGATGATCTTCGACCCCCACTTCCTCGTCCACTACATCAGCCAGTTCATGGTCCTCGAGCCCGGTGATCTGATCAACACCGGCACACCCCCCGGAGTCGGTCTCGGCTTCAAGCCGCCGATCTGGCTGCAGGAGGGTGACGTCATGACGCTGGGGATCACCGGGCTCGGCGAGCAGCGTCAGACGGTGATCGGTCCTCGATGAGAGCCCTGGTCATCACGGGTCCCCATCACGCGGAGGTCCAGGACGTCGCGCCGCCGCAGGCAGCCGCGGGCGAGGTCGTCATCGACGTCGGGCGCGCGGGCATCTGCGGCACCGACACCGAGTTCTTCACCGGCGAGATGCAGTATCTGCACACCCGTCACGCCGAGTATCCGATCCGGATCGGCCACGAGTGGATGGGGAGGGTCAGCGCGATCGGAGACGGCGTGGACCCGGGCTGGCTCGGCGCACGCGTCACCGGCGACACGATGCTCGGCTGCGGTGTGTGCAACCGGTGCCGTCAGGGGCTGCAGCACGTGTGCGAATTCCGCTTCGAGGTCGGGATCCGCGGCGGCAGGCCCGGCGCTCTGGCAGAGCAGCTCGCGATGCCGGTCACGGCGCTGCTCCGCCTCCCCGACAGTGTCGATGACGCCGCAGGTGCCATGGTCGAGCCCGGCGGAAACGCCTACCGGTCGGTCCAGGCGGCGAACCTGAAGCCGGGGGACAGATGCCTGGTCCTCGGTCCGGGAACCATCGGCCTGCTCTGCGCCATGTTCGCCCGAGCAGCCGGCGCCGAGGTGCATCTCCTCGGTCGCAGCGAACGCTCACTGGCCTTCGCCCGCACTCTCGGATTCGACGGTGTGTGGAGCGAGGCCGATCTCCCCGACCTCCCCTGGGACGCAGTGATCGAAGCCTCGAACGCCCCGCACCTCCCCGCGAAGGCGGTTGCCCTCGTCGAGCCCGGCAAGCGGGTCGTGTACGTGGGGCTGGCCGGCACTCCCAGCCTCGTGGACACTCGTGACATCGCGCTGAAGGATGTCACTGCCGTCGGCATCCTGAGCGCTTCGCCCGGTCTCGCGGGAACGGTCGCCACGTACGCGGACGGCCTGGTCGATCCGCGGCCGCTCGTCGCGGCGACGGTCTCGCTCGAGGAGCTTCCCGCCGTCCTCGCCGGGAGCCGGCCCGATGGTGCCGGACCCGGACCGAAGTTCCACGTCGCCCCCTGACCCCACCACCCCCGACACTCACACCCCGCAGATCTGAGGAGAACTGATGACCGACCTCACCGGCCTGACCGCCGTCGTCACCGGCGGAGCGAGCGGCATCGGCGCCGCCACCGCCCTGGAGCTCAAAGGACGGGGCGCGCGCGTCGCGATCGTCGACCGGAGCATCCCCGACTCCGTCGAGGGGATCTTCGCCGCGACGGCGGACATCACGAATGACGACGATGTCCGGGCCGCGATCGCCGAGATCGCCGCCGCCTACGGCGGCATCGACATCCTCATCAACAACGCCGGCATCGGCGCCGCCGGAGACATCGCCGAGAACGACGACGCCGAATGGCATCGCGTCTACGACGTCAACGTCGTCGGCATCGCCCGGATGACCCGCGCGGCACTGCCTCACCTGCGGGCATCCGACAACGCGGCCATCGTCAACACGGCATCCGTCGCGGGCACGTCGGGACTGCGGAACCGCGCCCTGTACAGCGCGACGAAGGGTGCCGTGGTCGCGCTGACCTACGCGATGGCCGCGGACCACCTCGCAGACGGCATCCGCGTCAACGCCATCGCGCCCGGTACCGCCGATACTCCGTGGGTGCAGCGACTCCTCGCCGCGTCCGACGCCCCGGAGGAGACGGCCGCGAACCTCCGCGCTCGGCAGCCGATGGGTCGCCTGGTCACCGCCGAGGAGATCGCCTTCGCGATCGCCAACCTCGCATCCCCCCGAGCGGCATCGACGACCGGCACCGTCCTCACCGTCGACGGCGGCCTGACGACCCTGCGGGTCTGACCCGCCTGCAACGGAGGCGTGTCGCGGCCGTTCAGACGAAGAAGCGGTCGCAGTAGCTCTCCCAGATCGCGAGCGGATCGAGGTCGGGATCGTGGCGCCAGCTCAGTTCCAGGCCGTCCCAGAACGCCAGGAACTCGGCGGCTGCCAACGCGGGATCGTCCTTCCATTCGAGGAAGCGCGCGACTTCCCCTCTCGCCACGCGCGACCTCATCGCGAAGTACTCGTGGGCAGGGTGGTCGGGGGAGAGTGCTTCGGCCGAGAGGATCGAGTAGAGCCGCACGAACTCGTGGCGCTCCAAGTTGTGCTGGAACACGCGAGTGAAGCGCTCGCGGGCCGCGCGAGGTCCCGTCGGGGCTTCCTGTGCGGGCTGCGCGGCGTAGAACTCGTAGTCCTGCTCCTCCCGCTTCTGGAGCACGGCGAACAGCAGGTCGTTCATCGACGGGAAATGGTGCAGCACCGAGGACTTCTGGATGCCGCATGCTTTCGCGATGTCGGACAGTGACACGGCATTGAATCCACCCACTGAGATCAGCTGGAACGCCTCGCTGAGGATCTGCTCGCGCCGATCCTCCGCCTTCATCCGGGGAATCGGTGCGCGTGTATCTGTCATCGCCATGCGTTCATTCTACCGATCGGTAGACAAATAGCCAGGATGTTGGTATCTTCTAATCGACCGAGTGGTCGAATAGCGCACGAAGCAGTCCGCTTCACCCGACGAAAGCTGGATGACGATGTCCACAGAGATCCCCGAGCCTGCAGCTCACCCCGGAATCCTCGACGAGCCCACGAGCACGATCGGAACCGTCCGGTCACGAACCGGGACGAAGCGCCTCGGGCTGGGCTTCATGATCATCGGACTCGTCTGGGTCTTCGCGAACAGCATCGCGAACGGCCTCCCCCTTCAAGCCAAGATCGCGATCCTCGCGCCTGACGACAAGGTCTTCGTCCTCGCGATCTTCACCGCTATCGGTGGTGTGCTGACGACACTCGCACTCTTCTTCTGGGGCGCGATCTCCGATCTCACGCGCAGCCGCCTCGGCAAGCGCACACCGTGGATCATCCTGGGCGCAGTGAGTGGGTCTGTCGGCCTGGTTCTCCTGGGTGTGGCCGACAACATCGGCACGTTGATCGTCGCCTTCATCGGCTATCAGCT
This sequence comes from Microbacterium sp. ARD31, assembly GCF_031844425.1. Classification (NCBI taxonomy): domain Bacteria; kingdom Bacillati; phylum Actinomycetota; class Actinomycetes; order Micrococcales; family Microbacteriaceae; genus Microbacterium; species Microbacterium sp. ARD31. Next base: position 161,687 of record NZ_JAUZVE010000015.1, on the reverse strand, counting down.
GGTCTTCAGCGCCCTGCCCGCCGCGGTGCTCGCGATCTTCCCCGATCGAATCCCCCGCGAGAAGCGCGGAACCGCGTCGGCGATCTACGGCGGCGCGCAGGTGCTGGGCGGCGCGGTCGCCAACATCATCGCCTCGCAGTTCCTCTCGGCCCCGACCATCCTCTTCTACATCGCATCGGGGGTGCTGCTCGCGGGCGGACTCCTGTTCGTCGCGGTCGCCCCGGACTTCTCGAGCAAGGACGAACCGCGTGCCAAGCTCGACATGCGGGGCCTCGCGGACTCGTTCCGGTTCCCCAAGAACGCTCCTGACTTCTACTGGGCGTTCGCGGGGCGGTTCACGCTTCTGCTCGGGCTCTACATGGTGCAGAACTTCTCGCTCTACATCCTCACCGACTACATCGGGCTCACGACCGAGGAGGCAGAGCCCGTCGTCCTCTACTCCGGCCTGGCGAGCCTTGTCACGATCCTGATCGGCATCTCGCTGGCCGGCCCGATCTCCGACAAGATCAAGCGACGCCGGGTGCCCATCTTCGTCGCCTCGCTCTTCTTCGGTGTCGCCGTACTGCTGCCGCTGGTCTGGCCGACGCCGACGTCGATGGTCATCTTCGCAGCCCTTTCGGGCCTCGGTCTGGGCGCATTCCTCGCGGTGGACACCGCGCTCATGACGGAGGTTCTTCCCAACGAGGAGAGCCGAGGCAAGGACCTCGGCATCCTCAACACGGCCAACACCGTTCCCGGCATCATTGCTCCGCTCGCTACGGCCGGAATCATCGGCCTCGGCTTCGGGTACCCGCCCGTCTTCATCATCTCGCTCGTCGTGATCCTGTTCGGCGCGTTCAGCATCTTCAAGATCAAGTCGGTCCGATAGAGCAATGGCAACCGCACCTTTCACCCGCGGCTGGGAGCTTCGACGCGAGCGGGACGTCGAGTACACCCGCGTCGACCTCCCTCACGACGCGATGATCGGTGAGCGGCGCAGCGCCGGTGAATCGTCCTGGGCGCATGGCGCTTACTTTCCAGGAGGCACGTACCGATACCGCAAGGTGTGGACACCCGGATCTGAGATCACCGGCAAGGAGGTCGCGCTTCGCTTCGAGGGGATCTACCGTCGCTCCCGCGTGATGTTGGATGGCCGAGCGGTCGGCGGCTCGCCCAGCGGCTACCGCGAGTTCGAGGTCCGGCTCGATCCGCACCTGCGAGAGGGCGTCGAGCACACGATCGAGGTCGCGGTCGACAACGCCCAGACCCCCAATGCGCGGTGGTACACGGGATCGGGAATCTATCGGCCGGTCTGGCTGGAGGTGCGCGACCGCGTTCATCTCGTCGAAGGTGGACTGGCGGTACGCACCCGGCTCGCCGGGTCGACGGCGATCGTCGAGATCGACGCGGCGATCGCCAACCCTGACGGCGAGTCTGTCGACGTCGTCGTCACCCTCCGCCGCGACCGCGACGTGGTGGGAGAGCGCGGCGCGGTCACGGGTGGCGCGACGGCCGCAGTCGACCTGAGCGTTCCCGACGCCGCCGTGTGGTCAGCGGAGTCGCCGTCACTCTACGACTTGGAGGTCGTCCTCTCGGTCGACGGCGTCGAACGTGATCGGACTTCACGGCGGATCGGTCTGCGCACCGTCGTCGCCGATACGCGCCGTGGGCTCCTCGTCAACGGGACGTCCGTCATCCTGCGGGGGGCGAACATCCACCACGACAGCGGCGTGCTCGGGGCGGCGACGTTTCCGGCCGCCGAGCGCCGCCGCATCCGCATCCTGAAGGACGCCGGCTTCAACGCCATCCGCAGCGCGCACAACCCGGCGTCACGCGCTCTGCTCGACGCGTGCGACGAGCTCGGCATGTACGTCATGGACGAGGCCTTCGACGGCTGGTACGACCACAAGACAGAGCATGACGACGCCGACCTGTTCGAGGACAGCTGGCGTGACGACCTCGGCTCGATGGTCGCGAAGGATCGGTGCCATCCCAGCGTGATCATGTATTCGGTCGGCAACGAGAACGGCGAGGCGTTCTCGCCACGCGGTCGTCGCACGGCTGCGGCGATGGCTGCTGAGCTGCGTCGCCTCGATCCGTCGCGTCTGACAACGATCGGCGTCAACCTCGTCGGCGCGGCATTCGCTGGGCTGGCGAAAAGCCACGAGAAGGAGCTTGACGAGCGCGTCGCCAAAGCCGCACCCGACATGACGAGCACCGCTCTCAACGTCATCTCCAACCGCTTCGGCTTCCTCATGAGCCGCTTCCCCAAGCTGCGCGGCGCCGACCGAGCGACGAGCGAGCTGTTCACTCATTTCGACGTGGCCGGTTACAACTATGGAACAGCACGCTACGAGATCGACGCCGTCGCGCATCCCGACCGGCTCGTCATCGGCACCGAGACGATGCCGGGCGACCTCGCGCGCAACTACGCCCTCTCCAAGAGACTCCCGACGGTGATCGGCGACTTCGTCTGGGCGGGCTGGGACTACATGGGCGAGGCAGGAGGCGGCGCGTGGGCTTACGGCACGCGCACCGCGCCGTTCCTCAAGCCCTACCCGCAGCTGACATCGCAGATGGGCATCTTCGACATCACCGGCGTCCCGGGAGCTGCCATCCGACTCGCTCAGGCTGCCTGGGGGATGCTCGCCGCACCCGCCATCGCGGTGCGCCCGCTCGACGTGACCCCGGGGCCCATCGCGCGATCCTCGTGGCGATCGACCGACGCCATCGAAAGCTGGTCCTGGGCGGGTCACGAGGGCGAACGCGTCGAAATCGAGATCTACAGCGACGATGACGAGGTCGAGGTTCTCATCGAGGGACGCAGCCTTGGCAGGGTCGTCGCGGGAGAGACGAACGGCTTCCTTGCGCGGTTCCGCGGCTATTTCGAGCGCGGAACCATCGAGGCGATCGGCTACCGCGAAGGGAGGGGGGTATCGCGGTCGCAACTCCGTACCGCCGGTCCGGCTCGCCTGCGACTGATCGCCGAGAGCGAGCTCGAGATCGTCGGCGACGTGGTCTTCGTGCGGCTGGAGCTCGCCGATGACGACGGCGTCGTGGATGCCGCCGCATCCGACACCATCGTGGTCCGGGTCGACGGCCCGGCGGTCGTCGCGGGCTTCGGGAGCGGGGCGCCAGCCACCGAGGAGTCGTTCACCGATCTCGTCCACTCCACCTACCGCGGTCGCGCACTGCTCGCCCTGCGCAGCACCGGTGACACCGGAGCGGTGACGCTCACCGCGAGCACACGCACTCACGGCGACGCCCGCCTCACTCTCAGCCCCCTTGATTCCTCACGCGACCTGCGCGTCTTCGCCTACTCGGAAGGCTCCCACTCATGACTGCTGTCATCTGCAACCCGATCGACCTCCCGTACCGGTTCCAGGAGCTCACGATCGGTCCCTTCTATCGCCGCGTCGTCCGCGAAGGCGCCGACCCGTCCGTCATCCACTACCGGGGGCGGTTCTACCTGTTCGTGTCGATGTCGGGCGGGTTCTGGCACTCGACAGATCTGAAGAACTGGGACTTCGTCGCCACCCCGACCCTGCCGAACTACGACTACGCGCCCGACGTGCGCATCATCGACGATCAGATGGTCGTCTGCGCATCGCACCCGACGAAGACGGGCAACTTCTTCCGCACGAGCGATCCGCTGGGCGGGCAGTGGGAGGAGATCAAGGGCGCCCTCAAGATCTGGGACCCCAACCTCTTCCAGGACGACGACGGACGGGTCTACCTCTACTGGGGATGCTCCGACAAGACCCCGATCCAGGGCGTCGAACTCGACCGCACGACCTTCCAGCCCATCGGCGACCCGGTCGCGTTCATCCAAGGCGACAACAAGACCCACGGCTGGGAGCGCCGCGGCAGGGACTTCAACCCCGACAACGACAAGCGGTCGATCTTCCTCAAGCCGTTCGTCAGCGCGAACCCGTTCATCGAGGGCGCGTGGATGACCAAGCACAACGGCCGCTACTACCTGCAGTACTCCGCACCCGGCACCGAGCTGCACACCTACAGCGACGGCTACTACACCGCCGACTCGCCGCTCGGCCCCTTCACCTATGCCCCGAGCTCACCCTTCTCATCCAAGCCGGGCGGATTCATGCCCGCCGCCGGCCACGGCTCGACGTTCCAGGACGAGCACGGCAACTGGTGGCACATCGCGACGATGCGCATCTCGAAGGCGTTCATGTTCGAGCGCCGCATCGGCTTCTTCCCCGCCGGCTTCGACGACGACGGCGTGCTCTTCTGCAACCAGGAGTTCGCGGACTACCCGATGACGATCCCTGACGGACCGGCCGACCCGTGGTCGCTGTCGGCGAAGGCCATGCTGCTCAACCCGGGTGCGCCGACGATCGCCTCGTCATCCGATCCCGAGCACGGTCCCGAGCTCGCCGTCGACGAGGACGCCACGACCTGGTGGGTCGCGGCCGACGCGAACCCCGGTCAATGGGTGCAGACCGAACTGACCGCAGGCTCCACGATCAGCTCTATCCAGGTGAACATCGCCGAGCACGAGCTGCAGCCGACCGTGAAGCGGTCGCGCAAGGAGACGACGATGACGGCGCTGTGGCAGCGTCACATCAATCAGACCGAACCGGCGACCCCGTTCGTCGTACAGGTCTCGAACGACCGCAGCGACTGGACGACCCTGTACGATTCGCGAGCCACCGGCGAGAGCCGCTCGCACGTCTTCATCGAACTCGACGAACCCGCCGAGTACCGCTACGTCCGAGTGACGGGTTACGCCCAGCCCTACGGCGGTCGGTTCGCTGTCAGCGGCCTCCGGGTGTTCGGGCACGGCAACGGCGAGGCCCCTGCCGCCGTGACCGCGAAGGCACTGCGCACCGGTCCGATGGACGCGCGGGTCAGCTGGACGGCCGTCCCCGGCGTGCAGGGGTACAACCTGCGCTACGGGACCGCTGCCGACAAGCTCTACTCCAGCTGGCAGCTCGACGCGCGCACGTCGCACGACCTCGGCGCTCTGAATGCCGGCCAGGAGTACTGGGTCGCCGTCGACTCGTTCAACGAGAACGGCATCACACGCGGCGAGGCGGTGCGCGTGCAATGAGCGCCCTCGTAGGCAATCCGCTGGATCTTTCGTACCGCCTTCAGAGCCTCGGAGTCGGTCCGTTCCCCCGCACGATCATGCGGGAGATGGCTGACCCATCTCTGGTTGAGTTCAAGGGGCGCTACTACCTCTTCCCGTCGGTGTCGGGTGGGTTCTGGTATTCGGACGATCTGATCGGCTGGGAGTTCCACGCCACCCCCGAGCTGCCCGTCTACGACTACGCGCCGGACGTGCAGGAGATCGACGGGCACCTCGTCTTCTGCGCATCCCTCGTAAGGGGGACGTGCGACTTCTACCGCACCGCCGACCCGCTATCGGGCGTGTGGGAGCGAATCCCGGGCTCCTTCGCCTTCTTCGACCCGTGCCTCTTCCAAGACGACGACGGCCGCGTCTACCTTTACTGGGGCTCATCGGGCAAGAAGCCCGTCATGGGCCAGGAGCTCGACCGCGAGACCTTCCGCCCGATCGGCGAGCCGGTGGAGATCGTGCGCGGTCAGCCGAAGGTCCACGGCTGGGAGCGATTCGGCACCGATTGGGATCCGTCCGCGCAGGCCAAGGTCCAGACCCTCATCCAGGGTGACACCTATATGGAAGGCGCCTGGATGACGAAGCACGACGGGGTCTTCTACCTTCAGTACTCATCCACCGGCACCCAGATCAACACCTACAGCGACGGCTACTACACGGCTCGCTCGCCCCTCGGTCCCTTCGACTACTCGCCGTACTCGCCCTTCTCGTCCAACCCGGCGGGCTTCTTCACCGCCGCCGGACACGGGGCAACCGTCCAGGACCGCCACGGGAACTGGTGGCACACCGCGACCATGCGCATCTCGAAGAGGCACATGTTCGAGCGCCGGATCGGGCTGTGGCCGGCCGGATTCGACGAGGACGGGGTGCTCTTCTGCAATCAGGAGTTCGCCGACTACCCGCTCCACATGCCGGACGGTCCGGCCGACCCATGGTCGCTCACCGCACGCGAGATGCTGCTGTCGTGGCGTCGCCCTGTGGCGGCCTCGTCGTCGCATCCGAAGCATCCCGCAACTCTCGCCGTCGAAGAGGACGTCCGCACCTGCTGGGTACCGGCCACGAGCGCTCCCGGCCAGTGGATCTCCGTCGAGCTGGCAGAAGGATCGACGGTGTCGTCGATCCAGATCAATGTCGCCGACCACGATGTGAAGCCGCCTCGCCACGATCGCTCTGCGACGGGCAAGACTCTGATCTGGCGCCGGCACATCGACCTCGGCGAACCGCCTGTCGAGGTGCTGGTCGAGGGATCACTGGATGCCGTGACCTGGGAGACTCTCTACGACTCCCGCGCGACGAGCCTCAGCCGCACTCATCTCTTCGTCGAACTGGACTCCCCGCGAGTACTGCGGCACGTGCGGGTGACCGGCTTCGCCCAGCCCTACGGATCGACATTCGCCGTCAGCGGTTTGCGCGTCTTCGGTCAGGGAGACGGGACGCCCCCCGCAGCGGTCTTTCCGACGGCGCACCGGGTCGGTCCGATGAACGCGGACATCCGCTGGCAGGCGATCGCCGGCGCGGACGGCTACAACGTCCGATACGGCCTGGCTGCCGACAAGCTCTACCACAGCTGGCTCGTGCGCGACGCGCACGAACTCGACCTCGCTTCGCTCAACACCGGACACGAGTACTGGGTCGCTGTCGACTCATTCAACGCGAACGGCATCACGCGCGGCACGCCCGTGCAAGTGGCTGCCGAACCCTCAGAAAGGACACTGACATGGACCAGATGACGAAGGTTCGCACGTTCCCCGACGCCATCCGCGCGGTGCGTGCCAATGAGACCACCGTCGAGGCCGCCGTCGAGGAGCTGCTCGCCGAGCTCACCGACGGCGAGCTGCTCGGTCTGCTGGACGGAGACATCACCGTACGGTCGATGACAAAGCTCCCGGGCATGATCAAGTCCGGTGCGGTAGGGGCGGCACAGATCCCCCGGATCGGCTTCCCGGGCGTGCAATTCACGGACGGTCCCCGCGGCGTCGTGATCGAAGGCTCCACGGCGTTCCCCGTGAGCATGGCGCGCGCTGCGACGTGGGACCCCGACCTCGAGCGGGAGGTCGGCCACGCGATGGGACTTGAAGGTCGCGCGCAGGGCGCCAATTACTCGGGCGCGGTGTGCATCAACCTCCTTCGTCACCCCTCATGGGGCCGTGCGCAGGAATCCTACGGCGAAGATCCTGTCCTCACCGGGCGCATGGGAGTCGGCCTGACGCTGGGCCTTCGCCCGAACGTGATGGCGTGCGTGAAGCACTTCGCACTCAACTCCATGGAAAACGCCCGCTTCAGGGTCGACGTCCGGGTCGACGACCACGCACTGCACGAGGTCTACCTGCCGCACTTCAAGGCCGTGATCGATGCCGGCGCCGAAACGGTCATGAGCGCCTACAACTCCGTGAACGGCAAGTTCATGGATGTCAACAAGGTGCTCCTGACGGACGTCCTGCGCGACGAGTGGGGGTTCGAGGGCTTCGTGACGAGCGACTGGGTGTTCGGCACCCACGATGGACTCGAAAGCCTCGAAGCAGGTCTCGACATCGAGATGCCCCTTTCGCTGCTGCGTGCACGGGAGCTGCCCAAGGCGCTCAAGGACGGTCGGCTGGATCGCGAGACCGTCCTCACCTCGGCGCGCCGCATCGTCGGCACCATCCTCCGTCACGCCGCGACCCGTGACGAAGCCGAACCCAGCCGCAGCGTCGTCGCTTCGGCCGAGCATCGCGCGCTCGCCCGCAAGGTTGCGGAGCGCTCAATGGTGCTGTTGAAGAACGACCCGGTCGGAGGCGTCCCCGTACTCCCCTTCAGCCCGACCATCACACGGCTGGCCGTCATCGGCGCGCTCGCTGATCAGTCCAACATGGGCGACCGCGGCTCGTCGCTCGTTCACCCGCCGAGCAGTGTCACGCCGCTCGCCGGACTGCACGAGGCGCTCCCCGACATCGATATCGAGTACGCCGACGGCTCCGACCTGACCGCGGCCGCGGCGGCGGCGCGACGCGCAGACGCCGTTGTCGTGGTCGTCGGCATGGACCACGACGACGAGGGTGAACGTATCGAGAACGACGACATCGACATCAGCTTCCTCGGCTTCCCGTTCACCCTCGCGCCGGTCCGCTGGCTGCTGAAGAAGATGCCCCGCAAGAACACCAGTCAGTTCGGCCGCGGGGGCGACCGTGAGTCTCTCACGCTCCACCCCGGCGATGAGCGTCTTGTCGCGGCCATCGCAGCCGCGAACCCGCGCACGACAGTCGTCCTGATCGGCGGCAGCGCCATCATCGTCGAGGCATGGCGGCAGAAGGTGCCAGCGATCGTCCACGCCTGGTACCCGGGAATGGAGGGCGGCCGCGCCCTCGCCAACGTGCTGACCGGCGCGGTCGAGCCCGGCGGACGGCTCCCGGTGGCCGTTCCGACGGATGCCGCACACCTGCCGTTCTTCGACGCCGAAGCCCGCACGATCGTCTACGACGCGTCGTGGGGGCAGCGGAAGCTCGACCAGGACGGCCACGCCGCAGCCTTCCCCTTCGGGTTCGGACTCGGCTACACGACGTTCGAGATTGAGCTGATCGACCACTCCGCTGCCGAGGAGAACGGCACTGCCCGAGTACGGGTCCGCAACACCGGCGAACGGCTCGGCTCGACCGTCGCGCAGGTGTATGCGGTCGATACGGCCGCCAAGCGGGTCGTTCCGCAGCTCGTTGGCTTCCGCCGCGTCGAGCTCGCACCCGGCGCCGAAGCCGTCGTCGACGTGCACCTCGACCTGACACCCACGCGCGAGCGGGATCCGCAGACGCGGGTGTGGTCTCGCCGACCCGGGACCTGGGCGGTCGTCGCCGATGCACACAGCCCGAGCAGCACTGCCGGCGCACGGCGCCTGTGAACGGAGGAGAGAAATGTCGTCGTATCCCGTGAACTCCCGGAGAGTGGCATCCGTCGCCCGGTATCCCGCCCGCGTGAACCCCATGCGAAACGCCGGCCGTCGTCTTCTGCGCTCCGCGATCGGACCGCTCCTGAATCCCGTCCAGCGCGCCCGCCAGACACAGCTGGCGCTGCTGCCGAACCTGCCGGGGCGCGTCGTGATGCTCGGAGACAGCATCACGGAAGGCGGCGTGTGGAACGAGCTGCTTCCCGACGTGCCGGCGATCAACAGGGGAGTGGGCGGCGAGACTGCCGCGCAGGTGCTCGCGCGCCTCGACCTCGTCATCAATGCCCCGCGCGCGGTGTTCCTGCTCGTCGGGACCAACGACATCGCCTCCGGTCTGCCGACGGCGCGGATCCTCGACGACGTGTCGCGCATCCTGGCCGGGATCGAGACGCGGGCGCCCGGCACCCCTGTCGTCGTGCAGAGCATCATGCCCCGGGCTCTGTCATACCGAGAGGAAGTCCTCTTCGTCAACGCACGGCTCGTCGAGCTCGTCCGCCGCGCGGGCGCCCACATCAGCTACCTCGATCTGTGGCCCGCCCTGGCCGACGCCGACGGCGCGCTGCGCGCCGAGTTCACCGAAGACAGGCTTCACCTCAATGGCGACGGGTACGCCGCATGGCTCGACGTGCTCCGGCCGGCCGTCGAGCTGGCGATTGCCGACGTCACTCCCGCCGCAGGTCAGGGACGTTCAGCAAGGAGGCGCGGCACCGCATGAACCGACCGACCCCCCACTCCTTGAAGACCGACCTGCGCACGGCGCCGCTCGGCATCGACTCCGCGCAGCCTGAATTCTCTTGGCTCATCGACGATGAGGCGTCCGGGTTCGTCCAGGACGGCTACGAGCTGGAGCTGTCGGACTCGAGGCAGTTCTCCGCTGATTCCGTCCAGTGGCGATCCGGGCGAGTGAACTCGTCGCGTCCGTTCGGGGCACGGTACGAAGGCCCTGCGCTCGCGTCGGCGACGATGTACTCCTGGCGCGTGAAGGTCCACTCCGGCACCGCTGCGTCTGAGTGGAGCGCGCCCGCGACCTTCGAAACCGGCCTGCTCAAGGCATCCGACTGGACAGCCGGGTGGATCACGGAAGCGCCCCGCACCAAGAACAGCGCCCCGCGCACGCAGTACTTCCGTCGGCAGATCGAACTGCCAGGCGGCGTGACGCGCGCCAGAATCTACGCGAGCGCGCTCGGCTGGTACCGGCTGTACGTGAATGGCGCCGACCAGACCGGTCCGGACCTCGTTCCCCGATGGACGTCGCTGGACGACGTCGTCGAATACCAGGTCTACGACGTCACCGACGCCCTCGTCGAGGGACGCAATGTCCTGGGCGTTGTCGTTGCAGAGGGCAGATTTCGGGGAGCCCTCGGCACGTTCAACAAGGCCGCGGTCTACGGCGACCGCCTAGCGACGATCGTTCAGCTCGCCGTCGAGTACGCCGACGGCACGACCAGAACCTATGGCACCGACACCTCGTGGGATGTCGGCACCGGACGCATCGTGATCGCAGACCCGAAGAAGGGCGAGCGCATCGACACGACCATCCCCGAGATCGACTGGCTGGCTGATGACGCGCCAGCGGGATTTGCTCCCGCTCATCGCATGCCACCGCACCCTCGTCGGCTCATCGCGGAGGAGGTCGAGCGGGTGACCCAGGTCGGCACGTTCTCGGCCACCGTGTCGCGCACCCCCTCGGGCGCCCAGCTGCTGGACTTCGGACAGAACTTCAACGGATACGCCCGCATCCGTCTCACCGGCCCGGCAGGACGCACCGCCGTCATCCGCTACAGCGAAGTGCTCACCCCCGACGGCGAACTCGAGATGGACTACCTCGAGTACGCCGACTCGAAGGACTGGTTCCAGCGCGACGAGGTCATCCTCGACGGCCAGCCGTTCGACTACACGCCCTCGTTCACGATCCGCGGATTCCGCTACGCCACGGTCGAGGGCGTGGACGACGACCTGACGCCCGACGATGTCCTCGGCATCGAACTGTCCACCCCGCTGCCCGTGATCGGCGAATTCCGCGCATCCGACCCGCGGCTCGAGCAGATGGTCCGCACCACCATGGCATCGCTCCGCGCCAACTTCTCCGACACCGCCACCGACTGCCCCACGCGCGAGCGCACCGGATGGACGGGCGACGTCCAGGTATTCGCACCCACCGCCGCGATCATGGTCGACTCCGACGCATTCCTCCGCCGCTACCTGCGCAACCTCGCCCTCGAGCAGGACCCCGACGGTCGCCTGCCGAACTGGATCCCGAGCGAGACCTCCGACTTCAGCTGGGCCCTCCGGGACCGCGCCCTGAGCTTCGTGCGCTCGTCCGTGGGGTGGGGGGATGCCGCGGTCCTCGTGCCGTGGACGCTCTACCAGTACTACGGCGACGAAGAAGTGCTGCGCCGTCAATGGGACAGTGCAAAGGCCTGGGTCGAGCAACTTGAGCGCCGCGCACGCAAGAGCGGCCTCTCGCGCCGGTTCGGCAAGCGCGTCGGCCGCCTCGAGAAGTACATCGTCGACACCGGGTACCACTACGGCGAGTGGCTCCGGCCGGGGGAGAACCCCGCGAACACCTTCCGCGACAACGTCCTGCGGCCACCGGCGGCGCTCGCCACGGCGTACTACGCACTGTCGAGCGGAGTGCTCGCACAGATGGCCGACGTCCTCGGCGACGACAAGGAAGCGGTTCGCTGGACCGAGACCTCCCATCGCGTACGAGAAGCGTGGCGCGCAGCGTTCGTCACCCACAACGGCGGGCGGATCGCCGACGATCGCCAAGACGACTACGTTCGCGGACTCACGTTCGACCTTCTCCTCCCACAACAGAGGCCGGCGGCGGCTGCCCGGCTGGCGGAACTGGTCACCGAGGCGGACGACCACCTGGGCACCGGCTTCCTGAGCACCCCGCTGCTCCTGCAGGCGCTGTCCGAGAACGGTCACGCGGACGTCGCCTACCGACTCCTCCTCCAGGAGACGGCGCCATCCTGGCTCGGCCAGCTCAACCGGGGTGCGACCACCTGGTGGGAGACCTGGGAGGGCTACGAGGAGAACGGCCACGCGAAGGTCTCGCACGACCACTACACCTTCGGGTCCGTGACCCGCTGGCTTCACGAGCACGTCGCAGGATTGCGTCCGCTCGAACCCGCGTACCGCCGGTTCCTCGCCGCGCCGGTCATCGGCGGCGGGCTCACCTCCGCGTCGAGCGCCGTCGATACTCCCTACGGTCGAGCCGCCAGCTCCTGGAAGATCGCGCGTGGCCGGATTCACCTCGCGGTCACGGTGCCCGCAGGCACGACGGCGGAGGTGCGGATCGGTGACCGCGTCGAGCAGGTCGGGGCGGGACAGCACGAGTTCAGCGCGCTCGCCGACTCGCCTCTCATCGGAACGAAGCGGTGAAGGTCGAACTGAACGCGGGCTGGACCGTCGAGCGCGCGGGGGAGGAGCCCACCCCGGTCACCCTTCCGCACGACGCGATGATCCACGAGCGACGCGACCGGAAGGCCCCCGCAGGGCCGGCTTCGGGGTTCTACCCCGGCGGTGCCTACATTTACCGCACGACGATCACCGCGCCCGCTGAGTGGTCGGACAAGCACGTGTCAGTGGTGTTCGAGGGCGCCCAGCGCAACAGCACGGTGCACCTCAACGGCCACGTGGTCGGTGGACGCCCGTCCGGGTACGCCGAGTTCTCCGTCGATCTCGACAAGCACCTGAGATTCAGTGAGGACAACGATCTCGAAGTCGTCGTCGACAACTCCCTGCAGCCCAACACGCGCTGGTACAGCGGGTCGGGGCTCTACCGACGAGTGTGGCTGCAGGTCGAGGGGACGACACGCTTCGCGGAAGACGGCATCCGATTCCGTACGGTCTCGGCGGGCATCCCCGCTCGCGCCGAGGTGGAGATCACGGCCCTCGACGACGCCGGCCTTCCCTTCGCGGTCGAGGTCGAGCTCCGCGCAGGCGAAATGACGGTCGCACGCGGGGGCGCCGAGGCATCCTCCAACGATCCCGTCGTCGTCGCGATCGACGTCGAGTCCCCGAAGCTGTGGTCGGCCGAACATCCGCACCTCTACGACCTCGTCATCCGCGCGACCCGCGACGGCTCGACGCTCGCTGAGCATCGCGAACGCGTCGGCATCCGCATCGTGACAGCCGACGCTCGACGCGGACTGCTCGTGAACGGCGTATCGACACTGTTGCGCGGCGGCTGCCTCCACCACGACAACGGGGTGCTGGGAGCAGCGACGTTCCGCGACGCCGAGTTCCGGCGGGTGCGCATCCTTAAAGAGGTCGGCTTCAACGCCATCCGCGCCGGTCACACCCCACTCAGCCGCGACGTCCTCGACGCCTGCGACGAGCTCGGCATGTTCGTGATGGACGAGCTGACCGACGTGTGGTTCAAACCCAAGGGGCAGTTCGATTCGGGGCGGGACTTCCGCACCTGGTGGCGTCGCGACCTGGAATCCATGATCGCGAAAGACCGCAACCACGCGAGCGTCATCCTCTACTCGATCGGCAACGAGAACGGTGAGACCGCCACCGAGGAGGGCATCGCCGTCGGTCGAGAGATGGTCGCCGCATGTCACGACCTCGACCCCACCCGTCTGGTCACCGCAGGGGTCAATCCCTTCCTGAACGCGCTCGCCAGCGCGGGAATCGGTCTGTTGAACATGGGGGGCGACGAGGACCAGGATCCTTCGACGATCGAGGTGAAGACGGTCAATGATGCGCCGAAGCTCGCCAGCAGCACCCTGATCAACCAGCTCATGAACGTTCTGAACGAACGCATCCTCAGCTATCCCCGGCTGCCGCGATTCGATTCGTCGACGAAGGGCATCTTCGCCGAGTTGGATGTCGCCGGCTACAACTACGGCGTGGGCCAGTACGAACTGCACTCCCAGCGTTATCCGGATCGCGTGATGGTCGGGACGGAGACCAACCCGAAGGACGTCGTCCGCAATTGGAACCTCGTGCGCAAGCACCCGTATCTCATCGGCGACTTCATGTGGACGGGCTGGGACTACCTGGGCGAGGCCGGAATCGGCTCGTATACCTACGGCAAGGACCGCGTCGGGCTCATCAAGCCGTTCCCGTGGTTGACCGCCGACTGCGGCGCAGTCGACCTGATCGGAAACGTCACCGCCGCGGGCCTGCTCGCGCAAGCGGCGTGGGGGAGGACCGAGCCCGCCATCGTCTCGCGACCGCCGCAGTACGTCGGGCTCAAGAAGGTCCCGACCAACTGGCGCGGCACCGATGCCATCGCCACCTGGTCGTGGACGGGGTATGAGGGCAAGCCCACGGAAGTGCTGGTGTACTCAGCTGCCGAGTCTGTCGAGCTGTTCGTCAATGGGCGTTCGCTCGGCCGTCGGCCGGCTGGAGCAGAGCACGGATGTACCGCCGTCTTCCCGGTGACCTACGAGCCGGGCGAACTCGTCGCTGTCGCATATGAAGGCCACTTCGAAGTCGGGCGCACCGTCCTGCGCAGCGCTGGATCCGGCATCCGTCTCCGCCTTTCAACCGACCGCGAAGAGCTTCAGGGCGGCGAGCAGGATCTGGCATTCGTCCGAGTGCAGCTGACGGATGATGACGGCATCGTCGTGCCGTGGAGCGGCGTCGCACTGACAGCGACAGTGTCGGGGGTCGGTTCGCTCGCCGGATTCGGCAGCGCCGACCCCAAGCCGGCGTACGGCTTCGTCAGCGGATTCAACGCCACATTCCACGGCGAGGCGCTCGCGGTGGTGCGAGCCGGAGTCGACGCCGGTGAGGTGACGCTCACCGTGGCCTCGGACGGCTTCGGTGAGGAGACGATCACGCTCGCCGTGGACTCGCCGAGCGCTCAGCGATCACGTCCGCACGCACTCACATCGATCTCTGAACCTTAAGGAATCCCATGCAGACAGCAGTCATAACCGGCGGAGCCGGGGGAATGGGTCTGGCAACGGCCAAGATCCTCGGCCGTGATCACCGGGTCGTCCTCGCCGATCTCGGGCGGGAGCGCATCGACGCGGCGGTGGAGGAGTTGAAGGCGCTCGGACTGAGCGCGAGCGGGTTCGTCAGCGACATCACCGACCGCCGCTCCGTGGAGGCGATGCTCGATGCCGCAGAGGCGGGCGGCCACCATGTCCGCGCGCTGGTGCACACGGCGGGGATCAGCCCTCAGATGGGGACGGCCGACCGCGTGGCGCGGATCAACGGCACCGGCACCGTCAATGTGACTCAGGCCTACCTTGCCCGCGTCGAAGAGGGGGATGCGCTCGTGAACGTCGCGTCCGTCGCCGGCCACGGATTGCCCAAGCCGCTGGTGCCGTCTCGCGCGTTCCGCGTCGCCGAATCCGACCCCGCCGCGTTCGAACGAGCGATCGTCAGTCGGTCGCGCGTTCTGGGCAAGAAGCTGCACTCCGGACTGGCGTACTCGATGAGCAAGACGTTCGTGATCTGGTATTCGAAGCAGCAGGCGGGTGCGTTCGGTGCCCGCGGAGCGCGGATCCTGTCGGTCTCACCGGGCAGCTTCGACACCGCGATGGGGCGGCTGGAGTCCGACCACGGCGCGGCTGACCTGCTGAAGGTCTCGGCCATCAAACGTTTCGGCAAGCCTGAGGAGATCGCCGCGGTTCTCGCGTTCGCCGCGAGCGAGGCGCCCGGCTATCTCACCGGCACCGACATCCTCGTCGACGGCGGTACCCGCGCAGGCCAGGTGTTCGCCAAGCGTCGCTGACGACCACCGCGATCTCTTCTAGACGTACTTCACACGAACCAGGAAAAGGAACTCAAAATGGGAACTCTCAACGGCAAGTCTGCAATCGTCACCGGCGCGGGCGGAGGCATCGGTCGAGGCGTCGCTCTCGCCCTCGCCAAAGAAGGCGCGAACGTGACCGTGGTGGATCTCAATGGCGACGGCGCCGACGAGACGGTCGCCCTGCTCACAGGCCTGGGAGCGGACGCGCTGGCGGTTCACGCCGACATTCGCGATTCGGCTCAGGTGGACGCGGCGGTCTCTGCGGCTGTCGACCGGTTCGGGACCGTCGACATCCTCGTGAACAACGCGATGGGCGCCCGCGGGCAGGTCGCCTTCGAGGACATCACCGACGACGACCTCGACCTCGCTTTCGGCACCGGACCGATCGCCACGGTCTACTTCATGCGCGCGGCCTTCCCGTATCTGAAGAACGGCTACGGCCGCGTGATCAACTTCCGCTCCGGAGCGGAGATGATCCCGCTCGGCGGAATGGGCTCGTACATCGCAGCCAAGGGTGCGATCGGCGGCATCACTCGCGTCGCCGCGCGGGAGTGGGGCGTGCACGGCATCACGGTGAACAGCATCGCGCCTTCGGCCATGACTGCCGCGGCCAAGGGCTACTTCGATGCGAACCCCGACAAGCTCAAGGAGGTTCTGTCGACTCAGTCGTTGCAGCGCTTCGGCGACGGCGAAGCGGATGCCGGACGCGCAGTGGTCTATCTCGCCGGCCCCGACGCCTCGTACGTCACCGGGACGACCATCTCCGTCGACGGCGGCGGGGCGTTCTACTCCTGAGGAGGGCTCCGGCTGGGCCGGCGTGGTTCGGTCGGCGCGAGCACACTTCTCCGAAGTCGCCACCGTCTTCCGGCCGCCGACCGATGATCGGCTTCTCTCTAGCGAAAGCACCCTCATGTTGCGTGAACCCTTCAACGACGACTGGTATGTCGCGAAGCTGAGCCCTGAACCTACCGGCGTTCACATCGGACCTGTCTCCGTGCCCTACGACGCGATGATGTTCGAGCAGCGCGACCCCGACACTGTCGGTGGCCATACCACCGGATACTTCCCCGGAGGCGTCTACCGATACCTGAAGACCTTCCGGCCGACTGAGGGCTGGCGTGGCAAGTCAGTGCTGGTCGAATTCGAAGGCATCTTTCACCGATCCGAAGTTCGGCTGAACGGGCAACTGATCGGTGGGAGACCGTCCGGATACACGCTCTTCCACGTCGAACTCGCCGACCACCTCGAATTCGGTGTGGACAACATCCTCGAGGTCGTTGCCCGCAACGACGATCAGCCCAACTCACGCTGGTACACCGGTAGCGGCATCTATCGGCCGGTCAACCTCGTGATCGGCGGGCCCGTCCGCATCACGCCGACCGGGTTGAGGGTGTCAACCGTGTCCGTTGAGGCTGGGGCGGCCGTCGTGGAAATCTCCACGGAGGTCGTGAACTCCCAGTCCTCGTCGCGGACCGTGACGTTGTCCGCACGAGTGAACGACCCTCTCGGCGACGCCGTGACAATCGACGAGCGAGAGGTCGACCTTGCAGGTGGCGGAACGACTTCGGTGACGCAGACGATTCACGTCGCTGACGCGGACTTGTGGTCGCCCGACCACCCAGCCCTCTACCTCGCCCACATGGAAGTCCGCGCCGACGGCGAGGTGCTCGACACCGACACCGTGCTCTTCGGCATCCGCACCGTCTCGATCGACTCGAAGAAGGGGCTCTGCATCAACGGGGTCCCCACGAAACTGCGGGGCGCCGCCATCCACCACGACAACGGCGTCATCGGCGCGCACACGCTGGAAGCGGCCGAGGAACGACGCGTGCGGATTCTCAAGGAAAGCGGCTACAACGCGATTCGCAGCGCCCATAACCCGATCTCGACTGCACTGCTGCGCGCGTGCGACAGACACGGGATGCTGGTGATGGACGAACTCACCGACTCGTGGTGGCGGCCGATGATGCCGTACGACTACGGTCGCGACTTCCCGGAATGGTGGGAACGTGACCTCGCCGCGATGATCGCGAAGGACTTCAACCACCCATCGGTGATCCTGTACTCGCTCGGCAACGAGATCCCGGAGACGGGCAGTGCCGCCGGTGTCGAGCAGAGCAAGAAGATGGTCGCGCTCGTTCGCGAATTGGATGCCACTCGCTTCACAACGAACGCGATCAACGGCTTCGTCAATCTTCTCGCCCCGCAGAACGACAAGAAGCTCGCAGAGAAGGAGAAGAAGGCCGACGAGAAAGACAGAGACAAAGGCGAGGGCAACGCCGTCCTCATCGCCAACCTGCTCGTGGGCGCCATCGAGAAGGTGATGCACATGGTTGCGCGCTTGCCCGCTGTGGACAAGAAGACCCGCGATATCTTCGACACCCTCGACGTCGCCGGCTACAACTACATGCACCGCCGGTATGAAATGGACGGACGGGCCTATCCGGAGCGCGTCATCGTCGGTACGGAGACGCAGCCGTCGCAGACCGCCGAGATCTGGCGGGATATCGAGCACCTCCCGCACGTGATCGGTGACTTCGTATGGACCGGGTGGGACTACATCGGCGAAGTCGGAATCGCGTCCCCTCGTTACAACGACAGGCGTCGGCTCTACCTGCCCTACCCGGGGCTCCTCGCCGGTGAACCCATCATCGACATCACCGGACACCGGCAGACCCAGTCCTACGTCAACCAGATCATCTGGCACCAGACCCGAGGCCCACACATCGCCGTCCGCCCCGTCAACCACTCCGGCAAGAAGCGCGTCAAAGGTGGCTGGCGCGTCTCGGACTCCATCCGCAGCTGGAGTTGGGAAGGCCTGGAAGGCACACCCGCGACTGTCGAGGTCTACGCAGACGCCGCTCGCGTCGAGCTGCTCCTCAACGGTCAGCAGGTCGGATCGCACACGCTGGATATCCAAGACCACTGGCGCGCCACCTTCACCATCCCCTACATGCCTGGCCAGCTCACCTCTATCGCCTACGCCGCGGACGGATCGGAGATCGGCCGGGACACTCTCGCCAGCGCAGGAGACTCCCTGCAACTGAGAGCGAAGGCGGAAGTCAGTGACCTCCGGGCGGACGGCGCAGACCTGGCGTATATCCCGATCGAACTCACCGACGACGCCGGCACCATCCGACCCCTCGCCGACCGCGAAATCACCGTCACCGTGTCTGGTGCGGGCAGCCTGCTCGGCCTCGGAAGCGCCAACCCGACCACCGAGGAAGGATTCGCGAGCAACCGACACGCCACTTACTACGGACGTGCCCTTGCCGTCATCCGCGCAGCCCTCACGCCAGGGGACATCATTGTCGCCGTGCGCGCCGAAGGCTGCGAAGAAGTCATCGTGACCATCCCCGCGCGGAACGCGGGCACCCCCACAGCCAGCAGGGCGAGTGGGTTCCCCGTTCGACGGTGATCCGCACCCTCCGTCAACCAGCGTGCCCGGCCCCGGCCGGTGGGGTCAAGCGAACGGGTCACGATGGATGATGCACGTCTGCACCGGGGTCAGGCTCGACCGTGGCCGGCGAGCGAGGACTCAGGAACCGGCGAGCAGTCGCTCGAGCCCGTACACCAGGATCTTGAGGTCGAACTCGAACTGCTGCTCGCTGCCGAACTCGTCCCAGTCGACGTCATTGAGCTGCTTCAGCACCGTGTACTCGCCCTCGGCAGTCTGTTCGAGAAGCTCGCCCAGGAAGATCCGCTGCGGATGCGCGCCCTGCTCCTGACGGAGGATCGCGTCTCGCGCCGAGGACAGGCTGAATTCCGCGGCCAATCCGAGAGCCCGCGCAGCCGTCGGCACATCGAAGCCCGCCGCAACCAATGCTTCCAGCGCCGTCTCGGCGGGCCCGATGCTCAGCAGATCTTCTCGACCGTCGAAGGGAACGTAATTCATCCACGCTCCGGCTGCGATAACTGATCTGCGCGTGTGCGACGCAAAGGTGCGTACGGCTTCCCGCCAGTCTTCGGACCGCTCGAAGGGCGTGTCAGTCAGGTTCGACTTGAGCGTGTCGACGGCTGCAAGGCGGAGGAGCTCTTCGCGGTCGCCGACGTGATAGTGAAGGGTCTTCCTCGGGATGCCCAACTCGTCGGCCAGGCTCTGCATCGTGAGGGTCTCGGGATCGAGTCCGCGGGCGGCGGTGACGATCTGGTCGCGATCGATAACGCGAGGCCGCCCGCGCCCGCGACGCACTACGCCGCGCTCCTCAGTGTCCGTCACGATCATCCATTCCGCTGCGGGTGGAGTGCGCACAGCTGTGCGCACTCCACCCGCGCTTCAGTATCGCAGTCCGTGGCCGAACCGGAACGTCGGGTCGGCGGTGTCGAACGGCACGTCGGTGCGGCTGGCGAGGACCGCGTCCATGGAACTGGGAAGGTCGAACGGCAGGTTGCCTTCGGGCGCGCCGTCGCCGAACAGCACCTCGACAAGGGCCCGGTCGCCGATGCCGTAGTTCGCAATGACCGCGTTGGCCTCGGTCGCCAGCCGCCCGAGGACAGCCGGGCGCTCCAGATGGATGTCGATCACCGTCGGCACCGCCTGACAGATGACGGCGATCCGGTCCTGCTCGTCCTCGGTGAACTCCAGCGTGCCCTGGTGGAACGCGTCCTGCAGATCATCGCCGGTGGGGGTCCACGGCGTCTTCAGCCGGAGGATCGCGACATCGGCCTCTGCGGGCGTCCCCACAACGGCGCCGTAACCCTCGAGCGCATCCGCGCCGAGGCCCTCGACGTAGACGCGGACATCGCGGCGCAGGGGCAGCGTCGGGCTGCCATCGACTGTCGGCTCGTTGGTCAGCAGCGTCAGCGCGCGCTGCTGGGCCTGCCGCCCGGCCTCGACGAAGTCCGCGCGTCCCACGATGGAGGCCGCGGCATCCTCATCGACGAACGGGTTCTCGAACAGGCCCAGCGAGAACTTGACTCGCAGCACGCGGCGCACGGACTGGTCGATCCGGTCCTCGGTGATGCGGCCCTGTCGCACGAGGCCCACCAGGAGATCGGTGCAGTCCTCGCCGCCGAGCTGGTCCACGCCGGCGTCGAAGAGCTTGACGATGCGCTCCTCACGCGACAGGTGCTCGACACCCCAGCCCTTCGCCTTGCCGATCTCTCCCATTCCCGGGGTGTCCGTCAGCAGCGTGAAGTCGGTGCAGACGAGGCCGTCGTACCCGAGCTGGTTGCGCAGGATCCCCGTGATGACCGACTTGTTGAAGTTGAATCCGACCTCTTCGTGCTCCGTGCCGACCGGCATTCCGTAGTACGGCATGATCTGCGGCGCCCCGGCTGCGATCGCGGCGCGGAACGGCTCGAGGTGGTAGTCGAAGTTGTCGCCCGGGTAGACCTGCTCGCGACCGAACGGGAAGTGCGCGTCGATGCCGTCCTTCTGGGGGCCGCCGCCGGGGAAGTGCTTCGGCATGGTCGCCACCGAGGTCGACCCCAGGGACTCGCCCTGGAAGCCGCGGATGTAGGCGGCGACCAGCCGGGACGTGAGGTCGGCGTCCTCGCCGAAGGTCGAGCTGATGCGCCCCCACCGAGGCTCGGTCGACAGATCGATCTGCGGGTGCAGAGCCGAGCGGAGGCCTACCGCGGTGTACTCCTGGCGGGCGATGTCGCCGAACTTCTCGACGAGTTCCTCCGAGCCGATCGCCGCGAGACCGGTCGGTTCCGGCCAGACCGAGAACGCGCCGAGGAACAGAACCGCGAGAGGGTTGTCGGTGAAGTGGTTGCGCGGGTCGGTGGACAGCGTGACCGGAATTCCCAGAGGGCTCTCAGCAGCCATCCGCTGCAGGATGTTGGACCACTCGGCAAAAGCCCGGGGATCAGTGGCGCCGAACGCCGCGAAGTGATTCATACGGCGCTCCGTGATGAGCACGCGGGGGGCAGGCAGCGGCACATACGGGTTCGTGCCCTCGAGGTCGCCGGCAGACACCATCGTGTGGAACAGCACGCCGGCTTTGTCTTCCAAGGTCATCCGCGAGAGCAGGTCCTCGACCCGCCTCTCCACGGGTACCTGCACATCCTGATAGGGGAACGCGCTGGTGGCGGTGGTCGTGTCTTGAGTCGTCATTGTCTCTCCAGGTCCGGGTGCATACGCACGATCTTGCTTTTTCGCCGGGCGGCGGATACAGTTCTAGCACATTCTGGCCGCGCGGCCAATAAACTCCATCAAAGAAGATGAGGACCCGATGAGCACTCCTGTCATCCCTAACGAGCCGCCGCTTGCGGACGTGCCCACACCCGAGGCTGTGTCCCCACGTCAGACGCTGAAGGCCCTGCACCTGCGCGGACTCTTTGCGACCATGGCCACGACGACCCTGCTGCTGGGCACTTTCTGGGCTGCTTGCCAAGGCATCTTCATCGCTCTCCAGGTCCAGCGGATCGATCCCGAGAATCAGATCACCAACCTGGCGCTGGTCGTGGGAGTCTCATCCCTCGTCGCGATGGTCACAGCACCGATCGCCGGAACCCTCTCTGATAGGACTCGCACGCGCATCGGCGGACGCGCGCCCTGGATCCTGGCCGGCTCGGCAGCCACCGTGATCGCGGCGATCGTCCTCGCAAGTGCGCAATCCATCCCGCAGATCGTCCTCGGATGGTCGCTGGTGCAGCTGTCCACCAACTTCATCCTCACCCCCGTCAATGCCCACGTCCCCGATCGGGTACCTGTCGCGCGGAGAGGCATCTTCTCGGCCGCTCTCGGCCTCGGGGCCCTGGTGGGGTCCGTCCTCGGTCAGGCTGTCGGAGCTGCCTTCGCCGAGATCATCGGAGTGGGCTACATCGCGATCGCGGTTCTGCTGGCGGTCTCCTCGGTGGTGTTCGCGCTCGTGAACCGTCGCTCGAATATCGGCGAGCCTCGTCAGCCCGTGAGCGTCAAAAGCGTGCTCTCGACCTTCTGGGTGAATCCCGTGAAGTACCCCAACTTCGCCCTCGTCTTCTCGGCGCGGTTCCTGCTGTTCGTCGGATACTTCGCGGTACAGGCCTACCTGCTCTACCTCCTCCAGGATTACATCGGGGTCGGTGACGACGCCGCGGCAACCGTCCCGCTCGTGGGCCTGGTCGGCCTCGTCGGGATGATCGTTTCGACGCCCGTCGCCGGGTGGCTCACCGACCGCATCGGTCGCAGCAAAGTCATCATCTACATCACGTCGGGAATCCTCGCTGCCGGCCTTCTCGTACCACTGTTCCTGCCGACCGTGCCTGGAATGATGATTTACTCGTTCGTGGCCGGTCTGGGATTCGGCGCCTACCAGTCGGTCGACTTCGTGCTCGTGACGCAGGTTCTTCCTTCCCACGAAGAGGCGGGTAAAGACCTGGGGGTGATCAACCTCACGACCACACTTCCGCAGACGATCGGCATCGGAATCGCCAGCGTCATCGTGGGAGTGTCCGGAGGCTTCGCCACGCTCTTCCCGTTCGCCGCGCTCGCCGTCATCATCGGTGCGTGCCTGGTCATCCCCGTCCGCAACGTTCGATAGCGTCCGACACCAGGCCCAGCGAAAGGAACCGCGTATGGTGCTGCGAATCGGTGTGCTCGGTGCGGCTCGCATCAACGTAGCGGCCCTGCTGGGCCCGGCCACTCGCACGGACGGCGTCGACGTGACCGCCATCGCGGCCCGGGATCCGGATCGCGCGGCGAAGTACGCTCGACGCCACCGAATTCCTCGCGTGCTCGACAGCTACGAACGCGTGATCGACGATCCTCTCATCGATGCCGTCTACATTCCGCTGCCGGCCGCCCTACACGGCGCATGGACGCGGAGAGCGATTGCTGCCGGCAAACACGTTCTGGTGGAGAAGCCGTTCACTGCGAACGGAGATGAGGCGGCCGAGGTTGCGAAGTCTGCCGTCGGATCGGGCCTCGTAGTCATGGAGGCGCACCACACCTCGTTTCACCCGTTCACAGCGCGACTGCGCGCTCTCGTGAAGTCAGGACTGCTCGGCGAAGTCCGCTCTGCATCTGGTTGGTTCCACGCGCCCATCCCGCCAGGTAGGGACATCCGCTGGAATGCCGGCCTCGGGGGTGGAGCGATGATGGATGTCGGATGCTACCCCCTTCGGATGATCAGGGACCTCATCGGGGAGCCGACTGTCATCACAGCATCCGCGTTGCAACGTGACTCGGTCGACCGGCGGATGACCGCGACCTACGATGTAGCCGGAATCAATGCCACCGTCGACTGCGGGATCTGGTCTTCGGCGGGCGTGGGAGGCGGTTTCTCGGTCGTCGGCTCGAAGGGCAGGTTGCGAGTTCGCTCGCCGTACCATCCGCAACTCCTCGGCAAAGTGCTTGTCGAAGGTCCCGAGGTTCATCTGCGGGAGTCTGCTGATCGGAAGAGCTCCTACCGCTATCAGCTCGAGGCTTTCAGAGACGCGGTTCACGCCGGCGGTGCGGGGAACCTCGAGCAGGCCGTGGCAACGATGCGATCGATCGACGAGACGTACCGAGCGGCCGGCATGCGACCGCGCGTGCCGCAGTCATCGCGCGGCTGAGCGGCGTCCTGGGTTCCCCTGGGCCGAATGACGCGGCCGCTGTGGCGATCGACCGCATGCGGGATCGAGCGCCCCATCAAAAGCGAGAAACGGGGTGCGACGACGGGCCTCGTCGCACCCCGTTGGCATGTGATGCCGCGGTCAGGCCGCGGCCGCCGCCTTCTTCGCGAGGCGGCTGGTCTCTTCGTCGTCGCGCCAGCCGGCGGTAGCCCCGCCGTCGACGCTGAAGTTCTGCCCGGTGACCCAGCTGGACTCGTCGGACGCGAGGTAGAGCGCCATGTGGGCGATATCGTCCGGTGTGCCGGCGCGCTGGATGAGGGCGCGGCCGATCTGCCACGCCTTCCCTTCGGCGTCGACCGCGCGGTCGGTCGCCGGTGTGGCGATGAACCCGGGAGATATGGAGTTCGCACGGATGCCGTGCGCGGCGCCTTCGGCAGCTAGCGCGCGAGTCATGGAGATGACACCGCCCTTCGCTGCAGCGTGTGCGACCTGAGCGAGCGGTTCGATGCCGCGCAGCGCGGAGTACGATCCGACGTTGATGAGCGAACCGCCGTTCTCGCCCAGCAGCGGCCACGCAGCGCTGGTGGTGTGGAACACGATGTCGAGTTCCACGCTCATCACGTGACGCCACAGCGCGAAGTCCATCTGCGCGAACGGGGCGAAGCCGAAGCCTGCGGCGTTGTTGTAGAGCACGTCGAGCCCGCCGAGCTGCGCGGCGCCGTCGCGCACCCAGCCTGCAGAGGCGTCGGGGTCCGAGAGGTCGACCGTGGTGCCGGTGACGTCGAAGCCCTCGGCACGAAGCTCGGCGGCGGTGGCTTCGGCGGCGCCATCGCGCACGTCGCACCCGATGACCCGGGCGCCCTCCCCGGCGAACAGACGTTGAGCGGCCGCTCCCTGCCCGCCTCCGGTGCCGGTGATGAGGACGCGCTTGCCGGACAGGCGGCCGGACGCTGGTGTGGACATCTTTACCTTCTTCTCTGTATTCGGTTCGCCGCGCTCAGGCTCGGGCGCGGACGTGTTCAGTCGAGAGTCGGCTGAAGGTCTTTCGAGGCGGCTCTCACCCGGTCTGTGTGCAGCAGCGGCACAGCAGGGGGGAGACTGGACGTCATCTCACGGCGGAGTGTCGGCAGGACCTCGGTCGCAAGGAGCTCGAGCTGCTCGGTGGCGATGACAGGCGGCATCCCACCCGAATCAAGGTTGAACAACAGCCGCGCGAGCGGGCCGGCGTAGTCACGGTAGGAGAGGATCTTGTCGATCACTTCCTGTGGGCTGCCGACCGCGAGAGGCGTCACGCGCATGTACTCGGGGACGGAGTATCCGCCCATCGTCGGGCTGTCCGCGACGTAGGTGCTGTACTCGGCGATGGCGTCCTGGGACCGCGGCCGGATGAACGCCTGCGCGCCGAGCCCGACGACGGCCTGCTCGGCGGCACCGTGGCCGTAGTGCTCGAACCTCTCGCGGTACAGCCGCACCATCCGCTCGGTGTGTGCGGGGGGAGCGAAGATGTGGTTCGAGAAGAATCCGTCGCCGTAGTAGGCGGCCTGCTCTGCGATCTCGGGCGTGCGCACGGACCCGTGCCAGACGAACGGGGGAGTCTCGTCGAGCGGGCGCGGCACGGAGGTGAACCCGGTGAGGGCTGTGCGGTGCGTGCCCGTCCAGTCGATGTTCTCCTCGGTCCACAGTCGTCGCAGCAGTGCGTAGTTCTCGATCGATAGCGGCACGCCCTCGCGGACGTCCTTTCCGAACCACGGGTACACCGGTCCGGTGTTGCCGCGGCCGAGCATCAGGTCGGCGCGTCCGCGAGACAGGTGCTGCAGTGTCGCGAAGTCCTCCGCGATCTTCACCGGGTCGTTGGTCGTGATCAGGGTCGTCGCCGTGGAGAGCAGGATGCTCGACGTGCGCGCGGCGATAAAGCCCAGCAGCGTGGTCTGCGACGACGTCACGAACGGGAGATTGTGGTGCTCGCCGATCGCGTAGACGTCGTAGCCGGCCGATTCTGCGGCGACCGCCTGGTCGACCATCTGTGCGAGGCGCGCGGCGTCATCGAGGATGTGCCCGGTGAGGGGATCGGGGCGTCGATCCCCGATGCTGAAGATGCCGATCTGCATGACAGAGGTGCCTTTCCCGCGGCGGTCGCCGCGAACGGGGGAGTGGAGGAAGTCGGCGCTCGGCGCCGACATGTTCAGCCGGCGATGCCGCTGCTGCCTGTGGCCGCCGAGAGGCTGGACTCGACGCGGGACAGGAGGGCGAGCAGTTGCTTCTGCTCGACTTCCGAGAGCCCCTGGGTCGAACCCGCTTCGAGTTCTGCCCATGCGTTCTCGACACCGGCCCGCAGAGCGAGGCTGGCCGCCGTCGGCTCGACGATCGTCACCCGACCGTCCGTTTCACAGGGCCTGCGGCGCACGAAGCCGGCGTTCTCGAGACGCTGCACGGTGCGGGTCATGGTCGCCGCATCGGAGTCCAGCAGGCGTGCGAGTTCGCCCTGACGCTGCGGGCCGCGGTCCCAGAGGTGCATCATGACGAGCTCCTGCGCAGGGTGCAGACCCACACGACGCAGCAGTTGTCCCGCGTACATCTTGTGCAGCCGGGTGACCCGGAAGATGGCGTGGCTGATCGGACCGGTGCTGGCCGACGCGGGCACCGGAATGCTCGGTCCAGCCGTGGGCGCCGCTTCGGGGGCATCGGTGGTCATGTCAGCTCCTCGCATAACTTGTTCGAACAGTGATAAGCGTACTGCTATTCCCGAGTCCGCGTTGCGGCTCCCAAAAGGTCTCGACTGTGGCGAGGGAATGCACTGTGCGGTCAGTTAGTTGTTCGAACATGTAAAGTCTATCGGGGCGGTGCTCCAGACGCCGTCCACACGCAACGGAAGTGAAGACACGAAATGACGAAGGCATTCACGCCATACGACCTGGCCGGCATCGCGCTCGGCAACCGCATCGCCATGGCGCCCATGACCCGCAGCCGTGCGACCGAACCCGAGGCCGAGGCGACGAGCCTGATGGCCGAGTACTACGCGCAGCGGGCGAGCGCCGGGCTGATCATCACCGAGGGCACCCAGCCCTCGATCGTCGGCAAGGGGTACACCAACACGCCCGGACTGCACAGTCCGGAGCAGGCCGAGTCGTGGCGTGCCGTCACGACTGCCGTCCACCGTGAAGGCGGCACGATCTTCGCCCAGCTCATGCACACCGGTCGCGTCGGGCACCCGGTCCTCCTGCCCGACGGGCTCACTCCGGTCGGTCCCTCACCGGTCGCCGCGCGCGGTCAGGTCTACACGCACGACGGCATGAAGGAGTTCGTCGAGCCCCGCGAGCTCACCGTCGAAGAGATCGGCCAGACCATCCAGGACTTCGCCGCGGCGGCGCGATTCGCCGTCGATGCCGGATTCGACGGAGTCGAGATCCACGGCGCGAACGGCTATCTGATCCACCAGTTCCTGGCGCCGAACGCGAACCGCCGCAGCGACGAGTGGGGAGGCGACGTGGAGGGGCGTATCCGCTTCGCCGTCGCGGTGGCATCGGCGGTGGCGGCGGCCATCGGGCCGGATCGTGTGGGTTTCCGGATCTCGCCCGGCGCAGGGTTCAACGACATCGAAGACGATCCCGACCTGCTCGCGACCTACGGGACGCTCGTCGACCGCCTTTCAGAGCTGGAGCTGGCTTACCTCCACGTCATGGAGGGTCCGCACCGCGACCTGACGGCCGCACTTCGTGAAGCCTGGCCCCACACGCTGATCCTCAACCCGTTCACCGGCTCGGAGCCCACCGGTCCGGCCGCGCTGGAACTGGTCGACGACGGTCTCGCCGACGTCATTGCGTACGGCGCGATGTTCCTCGCGAACCCCGACCTGCCCGCGCGACTGGAGACCGGCGCACCCCTCAACAGCCCTGACCGGGCATCGTTCTACGGCGGCGACCACCGCGGATACACCGACTACCCGACGCTCGTCTGACGACGCGTCCGTCCGCGACGGACACCGGGTCGACGCTGCATTCCGTCGTCGCAGCGTCGACCCGCTGTCACATCCGCCAGTCGTCCGCTCTGCGCCGACCGAGCTGCGCTGGACGGAACGACTGTGCGTGGGCCGGACGGCGTCGCATCGTTCGATCCCTGCTCCACTGAGCGGAACCGCTCTTGCGCAAGAGTAAAGAGTCGAGGAATTTAAACACGGAATCGATCCGAAATAGCCCGCGAGTTTGCCTAGCGTGAGGACACGTGCCGCAGCCGTGCGCACTCGACACCCATGGAGCGCGAAACGATGACCTCGACGTCCACCCCATCCGGCCAGACCGCCGGCCTGCGGTCGGCCTACTTCGTCTCGGACAGCACAGGGATCACCGCGGAAACGCTCGGAAGCGCCCTGCTCGCGAACTTCCCAGGAATCCGGTTCGAACGGCACACGATCCCGTTCGTCGACACCGCCGCCGGCGCTCAGAACGTCGTGGCGGACATCGAGCGGTCGGCGCGGGACGCGGCGCCCCCGCTCGTCTTCGTCACCGTGAAGTCCACCGAGCTCCTGGCAATCCTCTCGCGCTCGACCGCGGTCATCATCGACCTGCTTGGCGGCCACCTCCGCGAGCTGGAGGCCGCGCTGGGCAGCACCGCCTCGGAGCAACTAGGTCAGTTCCATGCTGTGGGCGACATCACGCGATACTTCGCACGGATGCGTGCGGTCGAGTATGCGATCGAGCATGACGACGGACAGAGCATGCGTGCGCTCGACATCGCCGACGTCATCATCGTCGCCCCGTCACGGTGCGGGAAGACTCCCACGACGATGTACCTCGCGCTGCAGTACGGGCTCCTCGTGGCCAACTATCCGCTGACCGACGATGACTACCCGTCAGACGGGCTTCCGGCAACCGTCGCCTCTCACGCCGACAAGTGCTTCGGATTGACCACGACGCCGCTCCGCCTCAGTCAGGTGCGGCATGAGCGGCGGCCCAACTCGACCTACGCGAGCCTGGCCCAGTGCACGCTCGAGCTCCGCCGCGCTGAGGATCTCTATCGCCGCAACCGGGTGCCGTTCCTCAACTCCTCCACGAAGTCCGTGGAGGAGATGTCGGCCGTCATCATGCAGTCGATGCGTCTGCGCAGTTGACGCTCGGCCGGTGTCGCCCCTCCACCTCCACACACAGATCGGGATGCTATGACGAACACACTTTGGTTCCATGAGATCGGCATGGACGATGTCGCCCGTGTTGGCGGAAAGAACGCATCGCTGGGCGAGATGGTGTCCAACCTCTCCAGCGCCGGCGTGATGGTGCCGGGTGGCTTCGCCACCACGGCTGACGCCTACCGCGACTTTCTCGCCGCGGACGGCCTGTACGACCGTATCCGCTCCGCGGCGGAGGTGCTGGACGTATCGGACGTCGCGGAGTTGGCGAGGGTGGGTGCGAACATCCGTGAGTGGATCGAGCAGCAGCCGTTCCCCGCGGCGCTCGAGGCCGACATCCGCGACGCCTACGAGACGCTGGTCGGCAGCGACCCGCAGCCGGACACGGTGTCGTGGGCGGTGCGTTCCAGTGCGACCGCGGAGGACCTTCCCGACGCGTCGTTCGCCGGCCAGCAGGAGACGTTCCTGAACATCAGCGGCATCGACAACATCCTTGCTGCGATCCGAGGCGTGTTCGCCTCGCTCTACAACGACCGCGCCATCGCATACCGGGTGCACCACGGGTTCGACCACCACGAAGTCGCCCTCTCAGCAGGGGTGCAGCGGATGGTGCGTTCGGACGTCGGTGCGTCAGGCGTGCTGTTCACCGTTGACACCGAGTCGGGCTTCGACCGAGCCGTCTTCATCACGAGCTCCTACGGGCTCGGGGAGGCGGTCGTACAGGGCGCGGTGAACCCCGACGAGTTCTACGCCTACAAGCCTGCACTGCGGGAGCGCCGGCCGGCCATCCTGAAGCGGTCGGTCGGCGAGAAGGCGGTGAAGATGGTCTACGCCGACGAGACGCACATCGGTGCGAGCACGGTTTTCACCGACGTCGATGCGGCAGATCGTGCCCGGTTCAGCATCACGGACGACGACGTGGAGGAGCTGGGTCGGCAGGCGCTGATCATCGAGGACCACTATCGCCGCCCGATGGACATCGAGTGGGGCAAGGACGGCGTCGACGGCAAGCTGTACATCCTCCAGGCGCGACCGGAGACGGTGGTCTCGCGGGCCGACGCGCGTGTGATGCGGCGTTACGTGCTCGAACACGCCGGGACGGTGCTGGCGGTCGGTCGAGCGATCGGCCAGAAGATCGGCGCTGGTCCCGTGCGGGTCATGACGTCGTTGGACCAGATGGAGCTCTTCCGTCCAGGCGACGTGCTCGTCGCCGACATGACCGATCCTGACTGGGAGCCCATCATGAAACGGGCATCGGCGATCGTGACGAATCGTGGCGGCCGAACGTGCCATGCCGCGATCATCGCACGGGAGCTGGGCATCCCCGCTGTCGTGGGAACGGGTGACGCCACGCACCTGTTGGCTGACGGCCAGGACGTCACCGTCTCGTGTGCGGAGGGCGACAGCGGCTTCGTGTACGACGGCATCCTCCCGTTCGAAGAGCTCGTGACGAGACTGGACGAGATGCCCCCCAGCCCCACGAAGATCATGCTCAACGTCGGCACGCCTGATCAGGCCTTCGCCTTCTCCCGTCTGCCGCACCATGGCGTCGGTCTTGCACGGCTCGAGTTCGTGATCAACCGGCAGATCGGCATCCATCCCCGCGCGCTCCTGGACTTCGATACGCTGCCCTCGCCGCTTCGTGACGAGGTGGCAGATCGCATCGCGGCATACCCCTCGCCCCGCGACTACTTCGTTCGACGTGTGGCCGAGGGGGTGTCGATGATCGCCGCAGCGTTCGCTCCCGAGCCGGTCATCGTGCGCCTGTCGGACTTCAAGTCCAACGAGTACGCCAACCTCCTGGGAGGAGGAGAGTACGAGCCGCACGAGGAGAATCCGATGCTCGGATATCGCGGTGCCTCGCGCTACATCTCGACCGACTTCCGCGAATGCTTCGACATGGAATGCGAGGCGCTTCGGTACGTCCGCGACGAGATGGGGCTCACCAACGTCGAACTCATGGTGCCGTTCGTCCGCACGGTCGGCGAGGCTCGCGCGGTGATCGATCTGCTCGCCGAGAACGGTCTGCGGCGCGGTGAGAACGGCCTCCGCGTGGTGATGATGTGCGAGCTTCCGTCGAACGCGGTGCTCGCCGACGAGTTCCTGGAGTTCTTCGACGGCTTCTCGATCGGGTCCAACGACATGACCCAGCTCACCCTCGGCCTCGACCGGGATTCCGGGCTCGTCGCTGCCACGTTCGACGAGCGTGATCCGGCCGTGCGCAAGATGCTGTCGCTGGCGATCACCGCATGCCGACGGGCCGGCAAGTACGTCGGCATCTGTGGTCAAGGCCCGAGCGACCACCCCGACCTGGCCGAGTGGCTCGTCGACGAGGGGATCGAATCGATGTCACTCAATCCCGACACGGTCGTCGAGACGTGGCTGAGGCTGTCCACCCGCACGGCGATGGTGTGAGGCGCAGCCCCTGAGGGAGCAACGCGGTGCGACGGCGGACCCCGTCGCACCGCGTTGGGAATGACGCCGCAGTCAGGCCGCGGCGGCCGCCTTCGCTGCGAAGCGACTGGTCTCGTCATCGTCGCGCCACCCGGCCGTTGCACCGCCGTCGATGCTGAAGTTCTGGCCGGTGACCCAACTGGATTCGTCGGACGCGAGGTAGAGCGCCATGTGAGCGATGTCGTCCGGCGTTCCGGCGCGCCTGATGAGGGCACGGCCGACCTGCCACGCCCGGCCTTCGTCGTCGACCGCGCGATCCGTCGCAGGGGTGGCGATGAACCCGGGGGAGATGGAGTTCGCGCGGATGCCGAGGGCAGCGCCTTCCGCCGCCAGGGCGCGCGTCATCGAGATCACACCGCCCTTCGCTGCGGCGTGCGCGACCTGCGCGAGGGGCTCGATGCCGCGCAGCGCGGAGTACGACCCGACGTTGATGAGCGATCCGCCGTTCTCGCCCAGGAGCGGCCATGCAGCACTCGTCGTATGGAAGACGATGTCGAGTTCGACGCTCATGACGTGACGCCAGAGAGCGAAGTCCATCTGCGAGAACGGCGCGAAGCCGAACCCGGCGGCGTTGTTGTACAGCACGTCGAGTCCGCCGAGCCGCCTGCTTCCTTCCCGCACCCATGCTGCCGACGCGCCGGGGTCGGACAGGTCGACGGTCGAGCCGGTGACGTCCAAGCCCTGGGCGTGAAGTTCGGCCGCCGTCGCCTCGGCGGCGCCCTCGCGTACGTCGCATCCCACGACGCGGGCGCCCTCCGCGGCGAACAGGCGCTGAGCCGCCGCTCCCTGTCCGCCTCCGGTGCCGGTGATGATGATGCGCTTCCCGGACAGGCGGCCGGACGCTGACGTAGACATCGTTACCTTCTTCTCTCTTTCGGATCGCCGCGCCACGTCGAGGTGCGGCCGTGTTCAGTCGAGCGTCGGCTGAAGGCTCAGCGAAGCTGCGCGGACTCGCTCGGCGTGAGTGATCGGCACGGCCGGCGGATCTGTCGGGGTCATCTCCCGCCGCAATGTCGGAAGGACCTCCGTCGCGAGCAGCTGGAGCTGCTCGGACGCGATAGCCGGCGGCATCCCACCCGAATCGATGTTGAACAGCAGGCGCTGGATCGTGCCCGCGTAGTCGCGATAGGTGAGGATCTTGTCGATGACCTCCTGTGGGCTGCCGACCGCCAGCGGGGTCGCCTTCATGTACTCGGGGACGGAATAGCCCCCCATCGTCGGGCTGCTTCCCATCAGCCGGGTGTACTCCGAGATCGCGTCCTGCGATCTCGTGCGCACGAACGCCTGTGCGCCGAGGCCGACGACGGCATCGGCTGCGGCGCCGTGGCCGTAATGCTCGAAACGCTCGCGGTAGAGCCGCACCATGCGTTCGGTGTGCGCCGGTGGAGCGAAGATGTGATTGGAGAAGAAGCCGTCGCCGTAGTAGGCGGCCTGGTCGGCGATCTCCGGTGTGCGCGGCGTCCGCGACGCCCTCGCGAACGTCCTTCCCGAA
Source organism: Microbacterium sp. ARD31 (assembly GCF_031844425.1). Lineage (NCBI taxonomy): Bacteria > Bacillati > Actinomycetota > Actinomycetes > Micrococcales > Microbacteriaceae > Microbacterium > Microbacterium sp. ARD31. Next base: position 128,418 of record NZ_JAUZVE010000015.1, on the reverse strand, counting down.
CCAGGGTTAGACAGGGCCGGTGTTGCCGCGGCCGAGCATGAGGTCGGAGCGTCCCTGTGAGAGGTGCTGAAGGGTCGCGAAGTCCTCGGCGATCTTCACCGGGTCGTTCGTTGTGATGAGCGTGGTGGCAGTGGAGAGCAGTATGCGCGACGTGCGCGCGGCGATGAAGCTCAGCAGCGTGGTCTGCGCGGACGTGACGAAGGGGAGGTTGTGGTGCTCGCCGATGGCGAAGACGTCGTAGCCCGCTGACTCCGCAGAGACTGCCTCCTCCACCATCTGCTCGAGCCTCGCCGCGTCATCGAGGGTGCGGCCGGTGAGGGGATCCGGGCGTCGATCGCCGATGCTGAAGATGCCGATCTGCATGGCTGTGCTGCCTTTCTTGCGCGCAGGGTGCGCTTCGGTACGGTCCGTCGCCGGGCGGGGTGGACCGCCCGGCGACGAGGGTCTACTGCTGGACGTAGGTGACGAGCGATCCGTAGAACGGGATCGCGTGCGATGCGTACACGGCGGCGAGGCCGTCGCCGCCGGGCTGGCGCCAATCGCGCTGGAGTTCCGCCGCCACCGCGACCGTGCTGTTCAGGGTGACACCGGCCGCTTCCATCCGCGACGCAGCGGCCTGAGATGCGAGAGGGCTCCAGGTGCCGGAGGCATCCAGGACGGCGTGCACCTGGTAGCCGGCGGCGATGCCGGACAGAGCAGCGAACGCGACGCATACGTCCGTGCTGATGCCGGCGATCACGAGCTGGTCGCGCCCGGTGGCCTTGACGGCCGAAGCGAACTCCTCGTTGTCGAATGCGTCGATCTCGCCCGGGCGACGGACCACCGCGACATCCGGCAGCTCGTGCGCGAGCTCGGAGAGGAGGGCGCCGTTGGGTCCCTGCTCGGCGCTGGTGGTCACGACGACCGGCAGACCATAGACCTTCGCGAACTTGGCGAGCGCGACGACGTTGCGGCGCAACTGCTCCTGGTCCTGATCGTGGACGCCGAGCAGCAGGCCGACCTGATGGTCGACGAGGACGAGTGCGGTGCGCTCGCGCTCGAGGCGGTTGTCCGGGTAGTGAGTGGAGGTCATGGACGGCCCTTCCGTGGATCAGGTTACTTTCTGTAACCAACAATCAGGTTACTCGATGTAACCAGAAATGCAAACCTGCGGTAATCTGGGCTCGTGAACAGCAACCTGCCCTTGCATACGTGCGAGTACACCGAGGAGGTGTTCCGCCTGCTCGGCAAGCGGTGGATGGGGCTGTTGATCGACCTGCTGCTCCAGCGGCCGGCGCGGTTCAGCGAGTTGCGCGACGCGCTGCCGCAGCTGTCGAACCGCGTCCTCACCGAACGGCTCGGCGAGCTGCAGGAGGCGGGGATCGCCTGCCGCGAAACCAGTGGGCGCGGCGGGGCGACCGTGACCTATTGCCTGACGGAGAAGGGGCGCGGACTCGGCCCCGCCATGGCTGCGCTGCGGATCTGGGCGGGGGCGGACGAAGCCGATCCGAGGTTCCACGAGGCGTGGGCGGAGCCCGTCTCGAACTGACCGGCGCGCGCATGGATGCGTGCGGCGTACTCGAACGGCGCCGGTTGGCACTGAGCCTCCGCATCCTCGAGTGCGGGCTCTGCGCGTGCCGGGTGCGCGCGCAGCGGTGACCGCGAGTGCGATCCGTCTGCGGGCCGCTCGTTCCCCGTGAGTGTCGACGCTCTCACGAACCTCTTGACTGGAACACTTTGTCCCATTAATAATCTCGGTACAGAGTGTTCCAATTATGCCAACGATGGCGGAGCACGGCGAAAGGAACCGAGCAATGAGGCTATGGACCGCTACCGCCCTCGTCGGCGTGCTGCTTCTCACCGGATGCGCTGCCACGAGCGCCGACCCGAGTGGAGAAGGCGAACCCGAACCTGACACCGAGCCGACCACGTACGGGTTCTCGGCTCCGGGTGTGACTTCCCCGGCCGCCCAGCAGTTCCTCGCGGGGATCGAGTGCTACGCCGCGGCGAACGGCGACGGCGAAGTCACGGTCGCCGACTCGGGGCTGGACATCACCAAGCAGATCGCAGATGTCCAGGCGTTCATGGCGCAGGGCAAGGACGTGGTGGTGCTGCTGCCGTTCGACACATCGCAGGTCGCGTCCGTCGTGGCGGAGGCTGAGGCGCGGGGCACATCGATCGTCGAGATCATGAACCCCGCATCCGACGCCCCCGGCAGCGTGTCGACCGACCCGTCGGCGTACGGCGTGCAGGCGGCCGAGTACCTGGACGAGCTCTATCCAGAAGGTTCGGAGGTCGCGGTCATCGGCGGTCCCGCCATCCCGCTGATCGAGGCTCTCCTCGGCGGATTCATCGACGCGGCGGCCGAGAACGGCATCACGATCGTGGAGACGGTCAACGCGACCAAGTTCACCGTGGACGAGGGGCAGGCCGTCGGCAATGCGATCCTCGTGAAGAACCCGGACATCGATGCCATCTTCTCCTTCGACGAGACGCTCGCGATCGGCGCGGGACTCGCCGCCGAAGGGCGCGGGCGAGACGATCTCACCACGATCGGCCAGGGCGGTTCGCCCGAATCGATCCAGGCGATCAAGGACGGAAACCTCTCGGCCAGCTGGAGCAGCGAGAACGTCCTCGGCGGATACCTCGCCGCGGAGATCGGGGCTCGTCTGGCGCGCGGGGAGCAGGTCGAGCCGACGATCGTCGACTGGGTCCGCTTCGACGCCGAGAACGCGGCCGACTGGCTCCCGAACGAGCAGAAGTGCGCGCAGATCATCGAGGACCAGGGATGAGCGCGCCCGCTGCTCCGGTCGCCGACGAGGGCCGCATCCGGCGTCTCGTCGAACGCGTCAACGCCGGCAAGGGAGACAACGGCGCTCTGCGCGAGGTCATGTCGCCGGACGTCGTGCTCCATGCGGAGGGAATCAGTCCGCTCGGCGGTACGCATCGGGGGCTCGACCAAGCGCTGTCTCGATTTCCGATCCTCTTCGACCTCTCCGGCGGCACGCTCGTGCTCGAGCCGCTCGAGTTCGTCGTCGACGATCACTTCGCGCTCTTCCTGCAGCGCGCCACGGCCACGCGGGGCAGCGCACGACTGGACCATGTCATCACGGTGATCTGGCGATTCCGGGGCGGTCAGGTGGTGGAGATGTGGGACCACTTCGCGGATGTCGATGAATGGGACCGATTCTGGACGGAGGCGCCGAGATGACGACGACGCACCCGCTCGGGCTGGCTGTCCGGTCCGCGATCAACAAAGTCGCCTATGCCGGAGACTTCACGGAGATGGAAGCCCTCGTCGCCGAGGACGCCGTGCTCTACGCGCACTGCGGGGGAGCGATGGGCGGCATCCACCGCGGACGCGACAACTGCCTGAACAACTTCAAGAACCTCTCGGCGTTCGTGAACGGCTCGCTCCGTCTCGACGTTGTCGAGATCATGGCGGACGACTCGTTCGTCGTCATGCTCAACAGCGCCACCGCCCGCCGAGAGCGCGAGCTGCTGACCGAAGAGATCGAGATCGTCGACATCGACCAGATGATCGCGGTGATCTGGCGTTTCGAGAATGGCCAGTGCGTCGAGTTCTTCGACCACTTCTCGGATCCCGAGAGCTGGGATGCGTTCTGGCGATTCGACCGCATGCCGGACCGAAGCGACCGGGCCGACAGCGACCTGACTCGTGAGCAGGTGCGCGACCTCGTGGAGCGGATGTCGAACACCGGCGAGGATGAGCTTCTTCGGAGCGTGTTCACCGCTCACGTCGTGTCGTCGGTCGACGGGAGAAGCCCGATCGGGGGGGTTGCGATCGGACCGGACGCGGTGCTGCGCGGGCTCGCGCAACTGCGCGAACTCGCCGACGGAACGTTGCGCGTAACGGCGGAGACCGTTCTCGTCGCGGCGAATCTCGTCACGTTCTTCGCGCGGGTCACGGCCACGCGCAACGGACGCTCGATCGAGCAGGTGCTCAACACGACCTGGCGGTTCGACCGCGGTCGCGTGGCGGAGGTCTTCGTGCACTTCGCCGATGTCACCGCGTGGGACGCCTTCTGGAGGGCGGACGGATGACCGTCGCTTCGACCGCGGCACAACCTCCGGCACCGCCCTCGCGGCGGCGCCCAGTCCGCACCATGCTGCGGGAGGCCCCGCCGTGGACCGGTGTCGGAGTCGTTCTGCTGGTGACGGTCGTGCTGCTGTCGGTCTTCCAGGAGAAGTTCCTCACGTACGTCAACATCATGGACATCCTCGGCAACAGCGCCGCGACCATGCTTCTCGCCCTCGGGTCGACCTACCTGCTGCTCACGGGTCTCATCGACCTGAGCATCGGCTCGCTCGTCGGGCTCGGTTCGATGCTCCTGGTCGGCATGATGGCAACCGGGATGCCGGTGGTGCTGTCTCTCACGGCGACGCTGGTGCTCATCACCGCCGTGTCCGTCGGATTCACCGGCATGCTCATCGTGAAAGCGGGGATGTCCTTCTTCGTCGTGGGGCTGGGTGCGATGGCGCTCCTGCGCGCGATCGCCCAGATCCCCACGAGCGGACTCAGCGTGCCCCTTACGGGCAAGGTCGGCGCTGAAACGGTGATCTGGCTCGGCTCCGGGAGGGTGCTCGGCATCCCGGTCTCCGCCATCATCGCGACCGCTGCGGTCCTGGCCTCACTCGTCGTGCTCTCCCACACGACGTTCGGACGATCTCTGTTCGCGATCGGGAGCAATCGCGACGCGGCGCGGCTGAGTGGAATCCCGGTGGATCGCGCGCTCCTGGCCGCATTCGCCGTGAACGGCGCGCTGGTCGTGATCGCGGCGGTGCTCGTGACCGGACGGTCACAGATCGCTTCGCCCGAGTTCGGCGTAGGGATCGAACTGGGGGTCATCGCGGCGGTGCTGCTGGGCGGCACGTCCTTTCAGGGAGGCTCGGCGACGATCGTGGGGACCGTCATCGGCGTCCTGTTCATCGGCGTGCTCAACAACGGGCTCATCCTGCTCGGAGTCCCGGTTTTCTGGCAAGGCGTGGTGACCGGCGGCGTCCTGCTCGTCGCCGTCGGAATCGATCGCCTGAGAGCTCGTGGGACATCGTGACGAGACTGGATATGCGTGGCATCTCGAAGAGCTTCGGGAAGGTCAAGGCGCTCACCGGCGTCGACCTTGTCATCCGGCCCGGCGAGATCCATGCCCTTGTCGGAGAGAACGGGTCGGGCAAGAGCACGCTGCTCAAGATCCTCGCCGGCCAGCTCAAGCCCGACACGGGCGGGATCTCGGTCGACGGTCAGACCATTCGGTTGGGCGACCCACGGCGGCACCTGCTGGCCGGGATCGGAGTCGTCTTCCAGAACGCCCAGGTGTGCGACACGCTCAAGCTGGACGAGAACCTCTTTCTCGGCCGGCTCCCGACCCGCTGGGGATTCGTCGACTGGCGAGCGCTGCGGCGAGCCTCGACTGACGTGCTGACCGCTGCAGGACTGCCTCTCGAACCCGGAATCCCGGTCGGCCTCCTCTCGGGCGAGTCGCGTCAGCTCACCGAGGTTGCGCGGGTCCTTGCGCGCGATTGCTCGATCGTGGCACTGGACGAGACGACCGCGGCGATGACGCCGGACAGGGTGGAACAGCTGTTCGCCAGCATGCGGGAGGTCCGCGATCGCGGGGGGAGTGTGATCTTCGTGTCCCACCGACTGGAGGAGACCTTCGCTCTCGCCGATCGGATCACCGTCCTCCGTGACGGCGCATCGGTCGCGACGCTGGCCGCGCGGGAGACGGATGCCGATGAGCTCATCCGCCTGATGGTCGGTCGGCCCCTCGAGGACGCCGCACCGCGCACGCGCACTCCCACCGCTGACACGCTTCTGTCCATCCGCGGACTCACCGCCGGGGCGATCCGGACGCCGATCGACCTCGACGTGCGCGCCGGCGAGATCGTCGGCGTCGCCGGCCTGACGGGCAGCGGGCGCACGAGTCTGCTCGAGGGCATCTTCGGTGCTCGTCGGCGAGAAGGCGAGGTGCGCGTCGGAGGCGAGGCTGTCGCTCCGTCGCCGAGATCCTCGATCCGGGCGGGGATCGGCTTCGTGCCGGCGGATAGACGCGCGCACGGGCTCGCTCTCGCCCGCAGTGTTCGGTTCAACGCCTCGCTGGTGCTGCTGGGCACACGACGGCTGCTCAGCCGACCCTCGGCCGCCGCGGAGCGCGGCGTGGTCGCATTGCTGTTCGGCCGTCTGGGGCTGAAGGCCCGCGACGAGTGGACGGAAGTCCGGACACTCTCGGGCGGCAATCAGCAGAAGGTGGTCCTCGGCCGTTGGCTCGCGAGGAACAGCGACATCCTCCTGATGGACGAGCCCACGCGGGCCATCGACGAGCGGACCAAGCGGCAGATCTACGATGCGATCACCGGTCTGGCCGACGAGGGCAAGAGCATCCTCGTCTCGTCGTCCGAGCTCCCCGAACTGATAGGCCTCTGCGACCGGATCCTCGTCCTGCACGAGGGGATGCTGGTGAAGGAGGTCGCGCGCGGTGCCAGTCAGGAAGACATCGCTCGCGCGATGGTCGCCTTCAATGCGCCGATCGATGCGCTCGATCCGCGCGTCGCCGATGCCCCGCCGGAACGCGGATAGGGACGAGAGGGTGCCGGAGTCGATGTCTCCTCTTCCCCCAGGCGACGGCACGTCGGCCGCAAAGGAATCGGGGCGAGCGGCGCGGGCCGCAGTGGTTCAGCGGCGCGCGCAGGCGCGACGCACGAAGAGTCAGGACATCGCGCTCGAGGCGGCGAGGGCGCTTCTGGTGTACAGCGGATCGAGGTCGGTCACGCATGCCGCGGTCGCCGAAGCGAGCGGCCTCGGGCGCACCACCATCTACCGGCATTGGCCCGAGCCGGCCGACCTGCTGTACGACACGATCGACAACGAGCTTCCCTCGACGGTGCTCCCGCACACCGGCGATGTGAGGGTCGATCTGCTCATGGAGATGATGCAGGTACGTGACCGGCTGCAGAGCGTCGAGTCATCGCGCCTCGTCATGGCGATCATCGAACGCGCTGTGCACGATCCCGTGTTCGCCTCGCTCCGCGAGCGCTGGCATCGCGCGGGCACAGAAGGCACGCGGATCGTGCTGGCTCGAGCACGGCACGAGGGGATCATCCACTTCCCTTCCGACCTGCAAGAAGGTGTGGAAGAGCTTGCCGGCCCTCTGATCGTGCGCTCCGTCTTCGCGGGGCGCGACGTCTCCGCGGACTACGTCGAGCACATCGTCGACCGCTTCCTGCGCCGTTACCGATCGACGTGAGCGATCGGGTGCCGGTGCTGGGCGAGGAACCGGTCGACGCATGTTGCCACGTAGTCGTCGGTCACGGGCACGGCGGCGAAGAACCCGCGTAGCACCATCGGTCCCGCCAGCTGGTCGACCGCTTCCTGCATGTCGAGGTCGTGGTCCAGGATCCCCGAGGCCATTGCTTCCTGGATCAGGGCTCGCACGCCGCTCGTCCCGGCGAGATGCCAGCGCACCCGTAGCTCGGCGAACTGATCGTTCACTGCGGCCCGCTCGATGACGGCGAGGATCATCCTCGCCGTCGGCGGATCGTTGATGCGGTCGGCCAGGCGCATCAATTCGGCCAAGAGGTCGGATCGGAGATCGCCGGTGGTCTGCAGACTCGCCGACGTGAGCTGGCTCTCGAGCAGATCATGCAGGAGATCCGCCTGCTCCGGCCAGAACCGGTACAGGGTTGTGCGGCCGAAGCCACTCCGCTCGGATACCGCAAGATGGGTGACCGCGTCCCACCCTCGTTCGCTCAGCAGCGACCTCGCCGCTTCGAGCGCCTTGGCCCGATTGCGGTGCGGTCGTGGATCCGGCTTGCGTGCGAGAGATGCCTCCGCCCCGTCTGCCGCACTCATGGAGTGACTCTATCAAGGCGGTCGTGGGCGTCGCGGGGGCGTGCGAGCGCGCCGTCGACGACTGAGCCCCGGCATCCGCTGCGAACATCGGATGCCGGGGCCGGTCGATCGCCGGTGAACGGCGGCGGTGGATCAGGCGTATACGGGCGCCAGGTCGAAGAACACGCGGTAGTCGGTGAACAGGCCGTCGGGTCCGCGGTCCCAGATCGAGACGACGGGGATCGACACGGTCTTTCCGTCAAGGCGGTCGTACGCGACGTCGAGCTCGATGACTGTCGTATCGCCGCTCTGCCACTCGTTCTTGACGGTGTGGTGCAGTGCCTTGATCGTGGTGAAGAATCCTTCCACGCCGGCCTGGATCTGCGCCGGTCCCACCATCGCCTCCCCGTTGCCGAAGACGAGCGTGCCGTCCTCGGCGAAGAGCTCGGCGAAGCGTGGGACCTCGAGCGAGTCGACGCGTTCCCACACGTCGGTGGTGAAGTCGCTGACGGTTGTGGACATGATGACCTCCTTGTCATGAATGATTCGGGTTGAACACTCGACAGTCACGGTAGTCGGGGCGAAGTGTGTACACAAGTGTTTTCTCTTCGATCGTCGTCCGTGACGACTACCGCATATTGCGGAGAGGGCACGCGAGGGGACTCGGCAGGCGGTCGCGTCGCGGCAAGTGGATGCACTAAATCGATCCACGGCGGGGATCCCTGACCATCGCGAGCGCATGCCGGATCGCACGCCCGTCGTTGCCGCCGGCGACGTCCGCCAGCACGGTGATGCTCGTGTGAGCCAGGTGGTCCGCGATGCGAGTGCCCGACTTGGCGACGTTGCCTTCGACGATCGCGTCAAGGATGTCGGCGTGCTCGCGATGCGCGATGGCGAATGACTGAGGATGCCAGAGCTGATAGAGGCGGAGGTAGCGTTCGCTGCGCTGGGCGTAGGAGTCGATGACCCGCACGATCGGCTCATCCGCTCTCGCCACGCACACGCGGTGGAAGCGTCGATGGGCCGACATCCACCCCTCGAGGTCTTCGTCGAGTTGCGCGCGCTCCATCGTGTCGAGCGCGGCCAGGGCGCGGGTCCGCTCCGACGAGGCGAGGCGCCCCGCCGTGAGGCGTGCTCCGAGAGCCTCCAGCGTGATCCGCACGCTGTAGAGCTGATCCAGTTCGTCTCCGTCGAGAGCCCGCACTCGAGCGCGCTGATCGACCGCCGTGTCGATCAGACCCTCCTCTTGGAGCATCCGGAAGGCCTCGCGCATCGGAGTGCGGCTCACCCCGAAGATGCGCGCGAGCTGGGCCTGCTTGAGCACAGTGCCCGGTGGGAGGTGGTTCTCGAAGACCAGGCGGCGCAAGTGCAGGTGCAGGTCCACGCTGACGCGGCGCGGGTCGGTGAAGACCGGGGGCGGAAGCAACTCCAGGGCGTCGATCGTCGACATGGAACCCGTCTCTCTTCATCGCTCGTCCTTCGGCGCAGGGGTGCCGTAGTGTGTGCGCACTCTTTCGCGGAATGCGAGCCAAGGAGCCGCATCGATCCCCGATTCGACAGCCGCTGGAGCTCCGATTCTCTCCGCCTTTCGGGGAGTTGAAGGGGCTAGTCGCGGATCACGCTTGACATGCTTGCCACGAGGTGTGCACACTTGTGGCGTGCATCGTCGCACGATTCGACGGAATGGACAACCACACGAACGGCGCTCGTACCGTTCCGAAAGGCACGCAATGACGCGACAGCTCAGCGAGGCTGACGACCCCACCGCTGCGATCCAGGACCTCCCGACGTCGAAGCCGCGGCGCCGCAATCCGTTCGTCGCGATCGACGAGCTGCGCGTGGCATCCGTGCTCGCCGTGATCGTGATCGTGGTCTCGGTCTTCCATCCGCAGTTCCTCTCGATCGGCTCGATCGCCAACATCACGCAGCAGGCGTCGTTCTTCGGGATCATGGCCCTCGGCATGGTGTTCCTCATGTCGATGGGCGAACTCGACCTCTCCGTCGGTGGCAACTTCGCCTTCTGCGCGATGATCACCGCGATGATGGCAGCCGGCGGCGTCAACCTGTGGCTCGCGGCACTCATCGCGATCCTGGTCGGTGCGATCCTCGGCGCCATCAACGCCCTGCTCTCGAATGCCCTCGGAGTGCCGATGATCGTCATCACACTCGGAACGCTCGCGAGCTATCGCGGGATGGCGCTCATCGTCAACGGCGCTCAATCGGCAACAGGTGGCGACCGCAACGACCCGTTCTTCACGGTGCTCGGCGGCAGTCTCTTCGGCATTCCGGCGCTGTCGGTCGCGCTCGTGGTCCTCACGATCGTCCTGACGATCCTGTACCGGCTGTCGTCGTTCGGCTTCGCCGTGCGGGCCATCGGCTCGAACCTTCACGCGGCCCGCCTTAGCGGCTACCGGGTGTCGCTGATCAAGGTGCAGACCTCGAGTCTCCTCGGCGCACTGTGCGGGATCTCGGGCGTGCTTTCGTTCGCCTTCTTCGGCGCGAGCGATCCTGCCGTCGGAACAGGATACGAACTGCTCGTCATCGCGGCGGCAGTCATCGGCGGCACGGCGCTGACCGGCGGCCGGGGAACTGTGCCCGGCGCCATGCTCGGAGCGATCGTGGTCAGCGTCATCAGTGGAGCGCTCACCGCGTTCGGAGTCTCCGTCAACTACGCCGCGTTCGTCACCGGCATCGTGATCATCGGCGCGGTGGCACTCGATTCCGCGCTGCGGCGCCGCCCTCGGAGCTGACTTCGGACGCCGATGTCCGGCAGTCATCGTGCGTCGAACCCGACGGCCACGAACCGCATCGATCGATGAAGACATGGGAGAAGAAATGAGAACCACACGCACAGCAGCAGTGGTCGTTGGAGCGCTGGTCATCGGAGCCCTCGCCGGGTGCTCCAACTCCGGAGGCACGGGCGCCAGCTCCGCACCTGAGACCAACGGTCCACTCGCCATGGTCGGCCTTTACAACCTGCCGTACGTCAACTCGGTGGCCGAGGGTGCCCGCGACGCGGCGGACGCGGTGGGCTCCCAATTCACCCAGTACGGCCCGCAGGGACTGGACCCCAACAAGGCGATCAGCGACTTCCAGAACGCGGTGGCTGCCGGCGCGGAGGGTGTGCTTGCGATGGCGTACCCGGGCGACCTGTGGAAGGCGCCGATCGACCGTGCGGTGGATCAGGGAGTGACCGTCGTCACGGCAGACAACTACTCGTACGGATCCAAGGCGACCGCTCACGTCGGTGCTCCCAAGGTGGCGATGGGCGCGGGCCTCGCGGACGAGTTCATCAAGAGTCTGCCCGCGGATGCATCCGGCGTGATCGTCCCCGCCATCTGCGTCGCAGGTCTGGAAGTGATCATGGCGCCGCTCGAGGGCTTCAAGGCCCGGATCGAGGAGGAGTTGCCCGACGTGGAAGTCCTCGACCTCGAAGTGACGGCCGGAGACCCTGCAGGTAATTTCGCCGCGTGGCAGCGCATTGTCGCGAAGTACCCCGACGCGCTCGGCTTCGTCGGCGCTTGCGACGTCGACCTGCCGAACCTTGTGAAGATCAAGGAAACGACCGACGACCCGTTCCTCGTGGGAGTCACCGCCGGCGGCGACGACCCGGTAGCGGTGCAGGCGCTGGAGAGCGGCCTCATCGTCGGTGTCGTGACGCAGCGCCCGTGGCTCCAGGGCTATGTCGGGATGACCCTCATCGCCGGTAACGCATTCGAGGGCAAGGAACTGCCCACCGGTTGGATCAACACCGGCTACGACATCGTCACCGCCGACAACGTCGATGAGATCGTCGAGATCCTCCAGGATCCCGACGCAGCCAAGGCCTACTACGGAGCGCTGGGTGACGAGATCGTCGCGAATGCCGACGACCTCGCGCACGACCCTTCGACCTATCAGTACGACATCGCATCCATCGACGAGCCGAATCCCGCGCCGTGAGGCACGCGTTCGCAAGTCACAACCAAGGAGGCAGCAGGATGAAGCACAGGTATATGACTGTGGCGGCGATCGCCGCAGTGGCAGCCCTCGGTCTCAGCGGGTGCACCGCCGGCGGTACCGGTGGAGCGACCGGCGAAGGTGACGAGAACAAGGGTCCGCTGGCCATGATCGGTCTCTATAACGCGCCCTACCCGAACAACATGGCTGAAGGCGCCCGCGACGCGGCGGACGCCGAGGGTGTCGAGTTCACCCAGTACGGACCGCAGGGCCTGGATCCCAACAAGGCGATCACCGACTTTCAGAACGCGATCGCTGCGGGCGCCAAGGGCGTGCTCGTACACGCGTACCCCGGCGACCTGTGGCGCGCGCCGATCGACCGCGCCGTCGATCAGGGGATCGTGGTAGCGACCGCCGACGTGTACTCGGAGGGATCCAAGGCGGTCACGGAGGTCGGTGCGCCGAAGGTTGCGATGGGGGCCGGTCTCGCCGACCTCTATATCGAGCAGCTCCCTGCCGACGCGGAAGGCGTCATCATCCCGGGTATCTGCGTAGCGGGACTCGAGGTGCTCATCGCGCCGCTGAACGGCTTCCGGGAGCGGATCGAGGCTGAACTCCCCGGTGTCACGGTGCCCGAGCCCGAGGTGACCGCCGGTGACCCCGCTGGCAACTTCGCCGCGTGGCAGCGAATCATCGCAAAGTACCCTGACGCGCTCGGATTCGTCGGAGCGTGCGACGTGGACGTGCCGAACCTCATCAAGGTGAAGGAGAGCAGTGGGGACAGCTACCTCATCGGCGCCACGGCCGGCGGCGACGACCCCGGCGCGGTGGAGGCCATCGGTGGCGGCCTGATGGTCGGTGCTGTGACGCAGCGGTCATGGTTGCAGGGCTACGTGGGCACCAAGCTCATCGCGAACTCGGCGTTCCGGGGCGACCCGATGCCGGTGGGCTGGGTCAACACGGGCTACGACATCGTGACGGCGGAGAACCTCGAGGAGATCGTGACGATCCTGCAAGATCCGGATGCCGCGAAGGACGCCTACCAGGCACTGGGCGACGAGATCGTCGCCGATGTCGAGAACCTCGTGCACAGCGACGTGACGTATCAGTACGACCTGTCCTCGGTCGACGAGACGAATCCGCAGCCGTGACCGACCTGGCCGACGCGTCGAGCGGCTCGCGCAGCGGGGAGGCTTCCCCTCCCCGCTGCGCGGTGCGCGGCCTCGGACGCACATACGGGGGGATCACGGCGCTGGACGACGTCACCATCGAGTTCGCGGCGGGGAGCGTGCACGCGATTCTGGGTGAGAACGGCGCCGGCAAGTCGACCCTGATGAAGATCCTCGCGGGGGCGGAGAGTGCGGACGCCGGTGTCGTCGAGGTGGACGGGGCGGAGGTGCACTTCTCGTCCGTGCGCGATGCGAATGCCCAGGGTGTGGCGATCGTTTTCCAAGAGCTTTCGCTGTTCCCCGAGCTGGACGTGCTGGCCAACCTCTTCGCCAACCGGGAGATCACGCAGGCAGGATTCATCCGTCGCCGTCGAATGGCGGCCAGGGCGCGCCCGGTGCTCAAGGAGCTCGGACTGGACGTGCGCCTCGACGAACTCGTCAGCGCGCTTCCTCTTCATGAGCGGCAGCTTCTGGAGATCGCCAAGGCTCTGCTGACCAACGTGCGCGTGCTCGTCCTGGACGAGCCGTCCTCGTCGCTGAGCGCGAACGAGACGGCGAGGCTCCTCTCGGTGGTACGCGAGCTGAAGAACCGCGGGGTGACGGTGCTGCTGGTGTCGCACCGGCTGGAGGAGATCGCGGCCATCGCCGACACCGTCACCGTGCTGCGAAACGGCAGGCTGGTCAAGACCGTCCCGATGGACAGCACCGACATGGCCACACTCGTCGCGGACATGATCGGCCGCGCACCCGGTGAGCTCCCCTTCCTCGCCATGAACGAGATCGCGGACGATGCTCCGCGACTGACGCTCTCCGGTGTGTCGACCAATCGGCTGCAGGACGTCACCCTGGAGGCGCGGCAGGGCGAGATCCTGGGCCTCGCCGGGCTCGAGGATGCCGGAGTCCAGGAGGTCCTCACCGCGATCTACGGCGGCATCGCCGCCACATCGGGCAGCATGACCTTCCCCGACGGCAACGGGCAGCCCCGCTCCATGCGCGAGGCGGTGCGTCGCGGCATCGCCCTGGTGCCGGCGGACCGCAGGCGTGACGGCCTCATGCTGCAGGATTCTGTCCTGGAGAACGTCTCGAGCGTGCGGGCAGGCGTGACAGGCGGCTACCGATTCTGGTTGCGCAAACGTGAGATGCGCGCGCGCGCCGACGAGACGCTGGCCCGGCTCCGCGTGAAGTTCGGACGGCGCGACGATGCGGTGGGAACGCTCTCCGGTGGCAACCAGCAGAAGATCGTCCTCGGCAAGTGGCTGCAGGTGGAGCCATCCGTGCTTCTGCTCGACGACCCCACGCGAGGCGTCGACCTTGGGGCAAAGCTCGAGATCTACGAGGTGATCAAGCAGCAGACCGACCAGGGGAAGCTGGTGATCTTCTCCTCCAGCGAGCTCGAAGAGTATCGCCACCTGTGCCGGCGGGTCATCATCTTCCGGCGCGGGCGGATCGCGCGGACCCTGGTGGGCGCAGAGGTCTCGGAGCACAACATCCTTCAAGCGATGAATCTAGATCCGGTGTCTGGCTGAGCCAGGCATCACGACGCGCGCACGCGCAGAAAGTAGAGGGACAGATGACCAGGATTGCCCAGGAGGGTCGCGTCGCCGTCGTCACCGGTGGTGGAACAGGCCTCGGCCAGGCGTTCTCGCGACGTCTCGCGGAGGACGGCTACATCGTGGCCGTCGCCGACATCGGTGACACGACCAAGACCGTCGCCCTCATCGAAGAAGCGGGAGGCACGGCCGCGGGCTTCACATGCGATGTGAGCTCGCTCGAGTCCACCCGCGCGTTCGGGGAAGCCGTGCAGCAGGCGTTCGGTCGCGTCGACGTACTCGTCAACAACGCGGGGATCTACCCTGCGACGGCGCTGCTCGACATGGAGTTCGATGAATGGCGCAAGGTGCTGAGCGTCAACGCCGACAGCGTGTTCCTGATGACCAAGGTCGTGCTGCCGGGAATGGTCGAGCGCGGATGGGGGCGCATCATCAGCATCGCGTCGACCACCTTCCATTCCGGGATCCCGTTCAACACGCACTACACGGCCAGCAAGGGAGCCGTGATCGGGTTCACCCGTTCGCTGGCGGCCGAGGTGGGAGAGAACGGCGTGACGGTGAACGCGCTCGCGCCGGGCCTCGTGCGCACCGCGACCACCGAGGCGGGACCGCAGGCGGCGCTGTTCGACATGCTGGCGGGACAGCAGTCGATCAAGCGGACCGAGGAGCCAGCCGATCTCGTCGGGGCGGTGTCGTTCTTCGCCTCCGACGATTCCGCGTTCATCACCGGTCAGACACTCCTGGTCGACGGCGGGTGGATGCGGGCCTGACGGAAGGCGGAGTGGCAGAGGAGTTCGTCTGCCACTCCGCCCGGCCCGGGCGTTACGCGCCGAACAGTTCCCTTGTCGAGTTCGCAAGGATGTCGCGCAGTGCCTCGGCTTCGAGAGAGTCGTTCGCGGAGGAGAAGTATTCGGGCCCCACCTTGTGGAGACCGTCGATGACGGCGAGCGTGTCCAAGATCTCTTGAACGGGAAACTCACCCATCCCGAGGGGAAGTCTCATCTCGAGGCAATCGTCGAACCAGCTCCCCGTCTGGAGCGAGAGCGATGCATCGGCGAGCTGAACGGAGGTGATGCGATCACCCGGAACGGTTCGCAGCATCTCCAGCGAGGATCCGGAATGCATGAAGTGCCAGAAGTCGAAGACGATCCCGCTGTTGGAACGGTCAGCGCCGCTCACGATCTCCCACGCGGAAGCGAGGTCGGGGATCGCCCAGTCGAGCGGGATGAACTCGAGCTCGACGACGATGCCGAGCTCCGCAGCGTCGTCGCACAGCGCGGCGAAGTCCTCCGTCAACTCTTCGATCCCGATACTGCCCTGTGGCGCGATCGTCATCGCTGTGATCGACGACGCCCCGATCTCGACGGCGAGATCGAGGAACGCTCGCGGCGGAGTATCGAAGTACTCGATGTTCGCGGTGGTGGGGTCCGTCGCAGCAGGACGCCACGACCGAGGCCAGGTCGCGAGCGGGTCGAGGTGGCTGAGAGCAACGTTCGCATCCGCCGCGCGTGCGAGAAGCTCACGGAGCGCCCCCCCCGACGCCGTCCAGGCGCCGATGTCGGCCGGCGTGACGCTCAGGCGGCGGAATCCCGCCGCTGCCGTGACGTCGATCTGCTGAGGGAGTGCGAGCGCCCGCACGCTGCCGTTCCACATGATCGATTCCTCTCGGGGAATCGGCCGCTGAAGAGTGTGAGCCATGGCAGAATCCTCTCAGTCCGTCCATAACTGTATCCACTTAACGATGGGTTTAGAAGAGTCATGCACTCGATGCTCGCCCTCTTTCTCGTTCAGGTCGCCCGGAAAACAGCCATTCAGAGGGACAAGCAGTCGGACGATGTCCGCGAGGAGCGGATATTCGCTCTAGACTTCTCTCGCCAAAGTGTGTTTACTTGGCGTGGGCGCTACCCGGCGTCACCTACACGATGAAGTGGACTCGAACGCCCGCCGCAGCGGGAAAGTTCGAGCCGGGAAAGGACCGGTCGACATGGCGGACAAGACCCGAAAGGGACGGCTCGAGGGCAAGCGCGTCCTCATCACCGGAACCGGTGGCGGACAGGGCGAGGCGGCGCAGCGTCTCTTCGCCGAAGAAGGCGCGCGCATCGTCGGATGCGATCTGAAGGGCGGCGCCGAGCGCACCGCCGCGGTCCTGCGCGACGAGGGTTACGACGTCGTCGGCCACACCGTCGACCTCAGCAGCAACAGCGAGGCGACCGCGTGGGTGAAGGAGGGTGTGGCGAGCCTCGGGGGCATCGACGTGCTCTACAACAACGCTGCCGGATTCGGATTCGCGCCGTTCGCGAACATGAGCCTGGACCTCTGGCGCCATGTGATGTCGGTCGAACTGGATCTCGTCTTCCACACGACCAGCGCCGCCTGGCCGCTTCTCTGCGAGAACGGCGGTTCGCTCATCAGCACCGCGTCGTATTCGGGTCTGCGTGGGATCGAGCCGCTCGGCCAGGTCGCGCACGCGGCTGCCAAGGGCGGTGTCATCGCCATGACGCGCGCGCTCGCCGCGGAGGGCGCGCGCTATGGCGTGCGCTGCAACACGATCGCGCCGGGTTTCGTCGCGTCTCCGGCCACGGATGCCGCGGTCGACCCGCTGGGCCGCGCGTGGCAGCTGAACAACCACCTCATCCAGCGCCCGGGCACCGGCGACGACATCGCCTACATGGCGCTCTACCTCGCCTCCGATGAGTCGTCGTGGGTGACAGGCCAGAACTACAGCGTCGATGGCGGTGCGACGGCCGGCTGGCGCGACGATGCCGAGGCCGACCGGATCCGCGAGCTCTACTCGTAGGCCGCTGGCAGGAGGAGGAGGATTTCATGGCGACGCAACCGTGGTCTCTTGTGCAGTACCAGGATTCGCCTGGCGGTGAGCTGCGCGCCGGAGTCGAAGCTGAAGGAGTCGTTTACGCGCTGCCTGAAGGCTTCGCCCCCACGACCATCGAAATCCTCCGCTCCTGGCGCCGCAGCGAAGCCGCGCTGCGGGCGCTGGAGGTGTCGGACCTGGCGGAGGTGCCGGCGGCGCGCTTGGGCGCTCCCATCACCTTCCCGCCGAAGATCCTCTGTGCCGGGGCGAACTACTACGACCACGCGGCGGAGATGGGTACCGCCGTGCCCGACCCGACGGCGCGACCGTTCTTCTTCCTCAAGCCTCCCACCACGACCGTCATCGGCCCTGACGCCGGCATCCCGATGCCGTCGGGGGTCGATGCGGGCCTCGACTGGGAGGTAGAGCTCGGTGTCGTCATCGCCGACCGGGTGAAGAACGTCACGGAAGCAGATGCGCTCGCGCACGTGGCCGGCTATCTCGTTGCGAACGACATCTCTGCCCGAGGAATCTTCCCCCGGCCAGATGCCGTGATGGCGCCGTTCGCATGGGACTGGTTCCTCCATAAGGCCCTCGACGGGTTCTGCCCGACGGGACCCGGCCTGGTGCCGAGTTGGTTCGTGCCCGATCCTGCCGACCTCGCCATCAGTCTCAGTGTGAACGGGGTGATGAAACAGCAGTCTTCAACCGGCAACCTCGTGATCGGGATCGCCAGGCTCATCTCGGAGGCGAGCCGGTTCGTCACCCTCGAGCCTGGGGACCTCATTCTCACGGGCACGCCGGCCGGCGTCGGCATGCCGCGGAAGGACTTCCTCTCGATCGGCGACCACATGGTCGCCGAGATCGAGGGACTCGGGTCGCTCCGGACGACCGTGGTGGCCTGAGGCCGCGCGCTCGATCCGAAGCCAAGCTAGGACTATCTCACGAAAGGCGGAAGCAACATGATCGAAGTAAGCAGGACCCTTCCAGTGAATGACGGTGCGGACGTCGAACTGACCGTCGATGAGGTGTGGGACGGGCTTGTCGAGAAGGCGGCCAACCCATTGCCCTATGTCAAGAGCATCACCGAGTGCACCGTCGTGGACCGCTTCGACGGCGGCCTGGTGCGCGACATCATCCATGTGGGGCAGCCGGTCCGCGAAGTGGTGACGTTCTATCCGAAGAGGCGGGTGCACTTCGTGCGCACGCACGGCACTGCCCGAGGCACCATCGACAATGAGATCGGGCATGACGCTGACGGCGGGCTGGAGCTCACGTTCACGTTCCGGATCGTCGTGGACGGTGTCGAGGACGGCAGCCCGCAGGAAGCCGGATTCGCGGAGGGCATGGAGGCGGACTATCTCGATGCGGTCCGTACGACTCTCGCGGCCTGCCGGGCGAGACGCGTCGGAGCGCAGTAGCCGCGTAGCGGGCCTCAGCCTCCGGGCAGGGGGTCGAGCGTCGTCATCGGTCCCAGTCGCGCGTACGTCGGTCCGGCGAGACGCGCGATCGGATCGAGCAGCTGCGTGTCGATGCGCCTCCCACGCATCACGGCGTCGTCGATGCGCCATCCGACCACGGTTCCGACCACGAAGTCGCCGCCGGTCGCGCTGAACGCGATGGTTCGGTCGTACGAGCACTCCATGCTGATCGGAGCATCTGCGAGCGAGGGGACGCGGACAAGGCGCGACGGCACGAGACGCAGGCCGAGTTCGTCGGCTTCGCTGCGATCGGGCGGGAAACCCTCGGAGCTGGCGTGGAGCTGATCGAGTTGCGATGCCGTGGCGATGTTCACGACGTATTCGCCGTCGCGCTCGATGTTGCGCAGCGTGTCCTTGACGCCCGACTCTCGCCGGTTCACGGTGAACCCGAGCATCGCGGGATACTGACTGACCCAGGTGAAGGAGCTGAACGGAGCGAGATTCACCGGCCCGGGGGTGATCCCGGAGGTGACCCACGCGATCGGGCGGGGTACCACCGAGCCGACCAGCAGCCGATAGGTCTCGCGGGGATCCAACGCGCCGGCGTCGATGAACACGTCAGCGCCCCACATCTTTCGCCGTGTCTCCGAGAAGGCTGCGAAGGAGGACACGGAGCTCGGCACGATCTCGTCGTTCGAGATGGTCGGTCAGCAGGCTCTCCACACGCTGTGCTCCTCGGCGAAGCCGCGTGAGTTCCTCTTCTCCGGCTTCGGTGAGCCACAGCGTGTTGCGTCTCCGATCGCCGGCGTGCGGACGCCTGTCGATGAGCCCTCTCCGGTCCAGTCGGGCCGCAAGGTCGGCGATCGTCGATCTGTCCAGATCCAGTTCGTCGCCCAACTCGCGTTGACTTGCCCCCGGATGTCGCTCCAGCACGGCGAGCACGCCGTACTGGACGCTCGAGATCTCGGCCGAGACCTCCCGCGTCCAGAGGGCGACGTGCACCTGCTGCGCACGGCGGAGCAGAAAGCCGGTGAACCTCATCGGCTCCGCTTGCTCGGTGTCCATCTCACGCCCCGCGATCTCACAGCCATTGGGGGGCGGGCGGCGGCGGCGTGCCGCCGGCCGTGATCACGCCCCGCGAGGACCGGCCGATCCCCCACCCGACCAAGTCTGCCGCACGCCCGCGGACGACGAGCGGCGGCAAGTCCTCCTCGTCGACGTCGATCCGATACGTCGCCGGGCGGTCGACAGGTTCGAGCACGACATCGCGATCACCGGGCTTCCGCTTGCGCCGCCACACCTTGATGAGGTCGTCGAGCAGCAGCGTGTGCAGTTCGGCAGGAAAGTCGTGCACGCTGCCGCCGTTGCGCAGATCGACGGCGTGTATCCAGACTTCCCGGGTCCGCATCCACACGGTCTCGGACGCGGGTACGAGTCTTCCCTGCGCGGTTCGGACCTGATGCGACCAAGCCTCCTCCGGCAGATCCCGCCACTCCACATTCAAGTGGACGGCGGCATGGGCGGCGAGATTGCGCAGAGCGTCGACCGGGAGGGTCGCCCCGAACTCGATCTCCTCGCCGCGCTGCTGGTCCGAGTCGTACATCGGGGTCTCCACGCCCGTCCTCGCCCACTCGACGAGCCGTGCGACTGCGCGGGCGTTGAATCCCACGTGTGCCACGAGATGCCGGCGAGTCCATCCCGGGAGGAGCGACGGTGCGTCGAATTCGTCGTCGCGCAGCTCGTTCAGCCGTCGCGCCCAGTACGCCTGGCCACGGCGCATGAGGAGCAGACCGGCGGCGAGGTCAGGGTCGGTGACGTTGTCGGTGCGGGCTCCCATGAGGTCACCCGCCGGCGACGACCGTGTTGCGCAGCGTGCCGATGCCCTCGATCGCCGTCTCGAGCACCGCGCCGGGCGTCAGATAGCGCGGGGGCTTGCGAGCGTGGCCCACACCGCCGGGGGTGCCGCTGGCGATCACGTCGCCGGGCCTGAGCGTGAAGATCTGCGAGATGTAGGACACGAGCCTGGCGGGTCCGAACACGAGATCGTCGGTCGGCGTCTGCTGCACCCGCTCGCCGTCGACGGTGCTGCTCAGGATGCCGCCGAGCTCGAACTCGTCGGTGGTGACGAGCAGCGGACCGAACGGCGCGGTGGCTTCGAACGTCTTGCCCTGGAACCATTCGGGGCTGCGGTACTGGTAGTCGCGCATGGTCACGTCGTTCATGATCGAGTACCCCGCGATGGCGGCTGCCGCGTCGACCTCGTCGAGGTTTCGTGCGGTCGCGCCGATGACGATCGCGAGCTCCGCCTCCCAGTCGACCGCGTCCGGGGCGACGGCGGGCAGCACGATCGGGTCGTATGGTCCCAGGAGTGCTTCCGGATACTTGGCGAAGAGGGTCGGGTACTCGGGGAGTTCCCGGCCCATCTCGAGGATGTGGTTGCGGTAGTTGAGGCCGACGCACACGATCTTGGCCGGCTCGGGGACGACCGGCGCCCACTCGGCGTCGGCGATGCCGGCCACCGGGCGACGCGCTCCGTCCGCTACCCGTGCGCGCTCGCGCCAGGCGGGGTCGCTGAGCAGAGCGCCGACGTCGGTGACGTCGCTGATCTCGACGGCGGTGTCGCCGTCGATGCGGACGGCGATCGTGCCGGAGGTTGTTCGCAGTGTTGCCAGTCGCATCAGATGTCGTCCTTGCCGGGAATGAAGGTGCGGGTGAAACCGAGCCGGTCGATGATCGGCCCGTCGTTGAAACGGAAGAGGTCGAAGTCGGTGTCCGCGCGAAGCGACCAGGGCACCCAGCTGGGAACGACGAACAGATCGCCCTTTTCGAGACGATGTTCGCTCCCGCCGAGGAGGACGGAGCCACTGCCCTCGAACACCTGCCACACCGATGAGCCCACCTCGTGTCGCAGGGCGGTCTCGAAGCCCGCCCGGATGCGATGGAACTCGCACCGGATCGTGGGCATCACATCGCCGCCGGTGGTCGGGTTGGTGTAGCGGATGGCGGCGTGGCCCTGCTCGACGGTGGCGGGGTAGCCCTCATCCTCGAGGGCGAGCTGCTCGCGCAGCGCTGCGTCGGTGAACTCCCAGCGATACGCGCTCAGTGGGGAGCTGACCTTGGCGTCCAAGCCTGAGAGCGGACGCAGGCCGGGGTGAGCCCACAGGCGCTCTGCGCGCGACGTCTGCGGGGATGCCTCATCGGTCACACGCTCCGATCCGTACTCGAAGAACCCCACATCGGTGTAGCTCGAGAAGGGGATGTCGAGGCCGTCGATCCATGCCATCGGGTTCGGAGTGTCGTTGTGATGTCCGTGGAAGTTCCATCCGGGCGTCAGCAGCAGGTCGCCGCGGCTCATTCGCACAGGATCGCCATTCACGACTGTCCACACTCCTTCGCCCTCGACGACGAATCGGAATGCATTCTGACTGTGTCGGTGCTCGGGGGCAGTCTCATGACCTCCGAGGTACTGGATGGCGCACCACAGGGTCGGCGTCGCGTATGCGGTGCCTGGCAACCCAGGATTCATCAGCCCGATCGCTCGCCGTTCGCCGCCCCGGCCGACGGGCACGAGCTCGCCCGACCGTTCCGCGATGTCGAAGAGGGTGTTCCACTTCCAGACATGAGGGACCGCTCGTGGAGCGGGAACCAGCGGCATGAGGTCGTCGCGCTGGGTCCAGAGCGGGGCCATGCTGTTCGCGTCGAAATCTCGATACAACTGCTCGAGCTCCGGCGTGTCGGCTGTTCCGTCCATCTGCTGCATCGCAGTCCTCCTCGAGTTGCCGCACGTGGTGCGAGGCGATCGGAGCGTATACTCAGTGCCCCAACGATATCAACACCTTGCCACGAACGCCAAGTATGTGTATACACTTAATGGCGAGAGGAGCATCAATGAAGATCGCATGTGTAGGGGGCGGCCCGGGTGGCCTGTTCTTCTCCCTCCTGATGAAGAGGATCCGACCCGAGTGGGAGGTCGTGCTCTTCGAGCGCAACCGGGCCACCGACGCGTTCGGGTTCGGCGTCGTCTTCTCCGACGCGACGCTTCGCGCGATCGATGCCGCAGACCCCCTCCTCTCCCGCGCGCTCGGAGACCACGGCGTCCACTGGGACGCCATCGAGGTCCGCGCCAAGGGTGAAGCCTCGACATTCGGCGGGAATGGTATGGCTGCCATCCATCGTCGGGTGCTGCTGCAGATCCTGCAGGAGGCCGCAGCGAGCGCTGAGGTGGATCTGCGGTTCGAGACCACCGTCTCTTCGCTCGCAGAGCTCGACGGATTCGACGTCGTCGTCGCCGCGGACGGGGCGAACTCGTTCGTTCGCGAACAGCTGCTGCCCCAGCTCGGTCACCACGTGGAGACGGCGACCGCGAAATTCATCTGGTTCGGCACGACCTACATGTTCGACGGCCTCACCTTCGTGCACGCCAAGAACGAGCACGGACACTTCGCCGTCCACGCCTACCCGATCAGCGACTCGATCAGCACCTTCATCGTCGAGACGGACGAAGACACGTGGCGCCGCGCGGGTCTGGACGAGTTCGACGTCACCGCCCCGCCCGGACCCAGTGATGAGAAGACCCGCGCGTACCTCACCGAACTGTTCGCACCGTTCATCGACGGCGGCGAGCTCATCGGCAACAGCTCTCGGTGGGCGAACTTCCGCACGCGACGCACCGACTCCTGGCACTCCGGCAACGTCGCGTTCCTCGGCGACGCGGTGCACACGGCGCACTTCAGCGTCGGGTCCGGCACCAAGATGGCGATGGAGGACGCGATCGCTCTCGCTGAGGCACTGGCCGAATCCCCGGATGACCTCGATTCGGCGTTCTCGCGCTACGAAGGCGCACGCCAACCGTCTGTCGCCCGGATCCAGGAGGCCGCCCGACCGAGCCTCGCATGGTGGGAACGGTTCGGCGAGTATTACGAGGCCTTCGACCCGTGGCAGTTCGCCTTCCACTTCTTCTCTCGGAGCATCGCGATCGACAAGCTCCGTCAGCGTGATCCGCGATTCGTCGACATCGCCGAACAGAGCTGGTTGCGCGCGAACGGGGCACCCGTCCTGCACACTCCGCTCGAAGTAGCCGGACGCACGTTGTCGGGTCGGCGCCTCGTGGTGCGCGGCCGGGCCCTCGTGAACCCGGCATCCGGTGTGGAGATCGGCTGGGACGAAGGGACGGTCATCGAGCCCGGTGCGACCGCGCCGGTCGACGATGGGACGGCATTCGTGCTCGTCCGCGGGGGCGATGAGGGCCATCGGATTCAGCTCGCGGAGGATATCCGGCTTCGCCGAGGCGTCCCGACGGTGATCGAGCTCGATTCCGCATCGGATGCCGCGGTGGAGACCCTCGTGCTCTCCGGGCGCGTGGACGCCGTCGCCGTCAAGGAGGGTGAGGCGTGAGCGACCTTTCAGCGGCGTTCGCACCCCGCGGGATCGTCGTCGTCGGTGCATCCGCGCAGCCGGGCAAGCTCGGCACCGCCATGGCGAACGCCCTCGCGGGCGCCCGCGCGCCGGTGGCGCTGGTGAACAGCCGCGGCGGCGAGGGATTCTTCACGAGTGTGGCCGATGCCGTCGATGCCATCGGCATCCGAGGAGGCACCGCCGACCTGCTCGTCTCGTGCGTACCCGCGGCGGCGACACCCGAAGTGGTCCGCGCGGCAGGTGCGGCAGGCATTCGTGCAGCACTCGTGTGCGCGGGAGGGTTCGCGGAAATCGGCGGCGAAGGAGAGCGGTTGCAGAGCGAGGTGGCTCGTGCGGCGTCGGAGACCGGGATCCGAGTGATCGGTCCCAACACCTCGGGATTCTTCCGTCCGTCCGAGCTCTTGAGCGCCAGCTTCGTCCCCGGGGTGGGAGACCTCGCTCCCGGATCGGTCGCCGTCGTCGCCTCCAGCGGCGGGGTCAATCACATGCTCTCGTTCCGCCTCGCACTGGCAGGCGTGGGGATCAGCCTCGGTGTGGGCGTGGGCGCCGGATTCGACGTCACGCACGCTGATGTTCTTCGCTTCCTCGCCGACGATGAAGAGACGGCCGCTGTCGCCCTGCACGTGGAGAGCGTCGACGACGGTGCCGCACTCCTGGATGCCGTGCGTGCCGTCGCCGGTCGGAAACCGGTCGTCGCCCTCGTCGTCGGGCGACGGGAGGAATCGGCGTTCGCGCAGTCCCACACCGGCTCGCTTGCGACGTCCTGGAGGACGGCGCGCTCCGCGCTCGCACACGCCGGTGCCGTCGTGGTGGATTCGGTCGAGCAGCTGATCACCGCCGTCGCCGCGCTCTCTCGCGTGCGCATCGACCCCACGGCGGACGCCGGGGTCGGCCTCATCACCGCGCAGGCCGGTCCCGGGTTGATCATCGACGATGCCGCTGTCGCGGGAGGCTGGAGCCTGCCGACGCTGAGCGAGGGCACGCAGACCGCGCTCGCGGGGCTGCTTCCACCGCTCACGTTCCAGGCCAACCCGGTCGACACCGGCCGGCCGGCGGAGTCCTTCCCGGCGGTGCTCAACGCCGTCGCCCAGGATCCGGCGATCGACCTGCTCGCGGTGTACGCGCTCGCCGAGGCGGTGGTGGATCTGCCCGGAGCGGTCGTCGAGTCGGGCACGACCACCCCCGTGATCCTCGCGACAGACGGCCCGCGCGAGCAGATCGAGCGCGCGCAGGCGCGCGCGAGTGAGCTCGGTCACCCCCTGGTCAGCGGGCCGACCGCACTCGCCTGGGCCGTCGAGGCAGTCATCTCCGATGCGCGCGCACGCCACCGCCACGGGGGAACCGTCGTCACCGACGCACCCGTCGTCGAGCGTGGCACGTGGGACGAGAAGCAGGCGAAGGAGCTTCTCGAGCGGATCGGCATCCGCACCCCCGCAGCCCGTGTCGTCACCGATCTCGCCGGCGCGCTGGCCGCGCGTGAGGAGCTGCACGGTGGGATCGCGGCGAAGATCCTGGACGCGTCGATCCTGCACAAGACGGAAATCGGCGGAGTGCACCTCGGCATCCGCGATGAGCAAGCCATGGTCGATGCTGTCGCCGCGCTGGGCCGCATCGGGGCAGAGAGGATCCTCGTTGAGCAGATGGCGGATGCCGGCGTCGACCTCGTGGTCTCCGCCCGCCGCGATCCGGTCTTCGGCCCCATCGTCCTGCTCGGTATCGGCGGCACCGCGGCCGAGGCGATCGCCGATGTCGCGATCCGCACGGCACCTCTGACCGTCGGCGCTGCCCAATCGATGATCGATGATCTGCACGCGCGCGACCTCCTGCACGGCTGGCGCGGGGGACCGGCGGTGGATACGGCTGCTCTGGGCGGGACCATCGCTGCGCTCGGCGCACTCCTGGTGAAGAATCCCTCGATCGATGAGATCGAGATCAACCCCTTGCGGATCACGCACGACGGGCTCGTCGCCCTTGACGCCGTGATCATCCCCGCGACGAAGGAGCAATGATGCCACGTCCGACGACGGATGGGTTCGTCCCCTGGCCCATCGCTGATGCGGATCGCTTCCGTGCCAGCGGGTACTGGGAGGATCGCTCCCTCTTCGCCCACTTCGCCGATGCGGCCGCGGGGCGCCCCGACGACATCGCCGTCGTCGACGCCGAGGTGCGACTGTCGTACGGTGAGCTGCTCGCGCGTGTCGAGGCCGCTGCGGCGCGATTGCTGGCGCTCGGACTCCGCATGGACGACAGAGTGCTGATCCAGCTGCCGAACTCGTGGGAGTTCATCGCCTTCACCCTGGCCTGCTTCCGCGCGGGGGTCGTGCCGGTGATGGCGCTCCCGGCCCATCGCGAGCACGAACTGGAGTACCTCGCGGAGCTGTCGGAAAGCGTCGC
This sequence comes from Microbacterium sp. ARD31, assembly GCF_031844425.1. Classification (NCBI taxonomy): domain Bacteria; kingdom Bacillati; phylum Actinomycetota; class Actinomycetes; order Micrococcales; family Microbacteriaceae; genus Microbacterium; species Microbacterium sp. ARD31. Next base: position 101,893 of record NZ_JAUZVE010000015.1, on the reverse strand, counting down.
CTTCGTTGTTCCCGCGACGCATCGGGACTTCGATCACGAATCGCTGGCCGCGACCATCGCCGATCAGGTGGCCAGCCTGCAGCATGTCATCGTGCTCGGCGAGCCCGCGCGGGCGGACAGCGTCCGTCTCGACGATCTGCTCGCCCGCACCGAAACCGGAGCGGTGGTGGCGCCGCCGCAGCCTGCGGGGGATGCCATCGCGTGCTTCCTGCTGTCGGGGGGAACGACGGGGCTTCCCAAGCTGATCGCCCGCACCCACAACGATTACGCGTACAACGTGCGCGTCACCTCTGAGGTGGCCGGACTCACCGCCGACTCCGTCTATCTCATCTCGCTGCCGGCCAGCCACAACTTCCCGCTGGCGTGCCCCGGCTTCCTCGGAGCTCTGTTCGCGGGAGGTCGAGTGGTGAGCATCGCCTCGCCCGAGCCGCGCCGCGCGTTCGAGGCGATCGCGCGCGAGCGAGTCACCGTCACCGCTGCGGTCCCGGCTGTCGTGCAGCGCTGGATCGAGTACCAGGAGCAGGAGCACACGGACCAGCTCACGAGCCTTCGCTCGATCCAGGTCGGCGGCTCGCGCATCGCCGACGAGGTCGGGGCGAAAGTGGGGGAGGTCCTCGGCGCGACGCTGCAGCAGGTGTTCGGAATGGCAGAGGGGCTGATCAACATGACCCGTCTGGACGACGACGTCGAGGTCATCGTCGGCACTCAGGGGCGCCCCTGCTCAACGGCAGATGAGGTGAAGATCGTCGATGAGTCCGGCGAGGAACTCCCGCCGGGGGCCACCGGCGTTCTCCTGACGCGCGGCCCCTACACGCCGCGAGGCTACTTCCGCGCGCCCGAGCACAACGCCAAGGCGTTCACGCCGGACGGGTGGTACATAAGTGGCGACATCGTGGAGCTGCGTGCTGACGGAAACATGATCGTCCAGGGCCGCGACAAGGACATGATCAATCGCGGCGGGGAGAAGATCTCGGGGGAGGAGATCGAGAACCTCGTCTACCGGCATCCACAGGTGGCGCTGGCCGCGGCAGTCGCCATGCCCGACGCGCTCCTCGGGGAACGGGTCTGCGTGTACGTGACGCTGCGCGACGATGCGACGCTCGACCTGGAAGAGGTGCGCGAGGCCATGCGTCGAGCAGGAGTGGCCGCGTTCAAACACCCCGAGCGCCTGGTCGTCGTCGACGACATTCCGCTCACGAAGGTGGGAAAGATCGACAAGAAGACCCTTCGCGCGGACATCGCCGGGCGGATAGAGGAAGAAGCCGCTCGAGAGGGCTCGAGCGCTGCCGGATGATGCGCCCCTGGGAAGCGCACGACACAAGGAAGTGAGACACACCATGCCTGCACCCATCCCGCCGACCGCGACGCCCGCGACCGTGTCGAAGCTCGGCTACGTCGGGTTCGAGACGCCGGATGTCGATCGGATGGTCGACTACTACACCAAGATCCTCGACTTCGTGGTGGTGGAGCAGTCCGCCGACGAGGCCTACCTGACGACGAACTTCGACCACCATGCAGTGGTCGTAAAGAAGGGAGGCGTGAAGCCCCGCAGCTTCGTGGGATACGAGGTGTTCGGCGAGCTGTCCGATGTCGCTGACAAGCTCCGTGCGGTCGGCCTCACGGTCGACCGCCGCAGCGATATCGCTCCTTCGACCCCGGACGTGCTCGTTCTCGAGGAGCCGACCACGGGCGTTCCCATCCATCTGTACGACCAGCAGTCCGGCAGCGGCGTAGACGGCTACACCCCCATTCGCCCGACCAAGCTCGGTCATGTCGCGGCCTTCGTCGACGCGCTGGGGCCGTTGCAGGACTTCTACCAGGATCTGCTGGGGTTCCGATGGTCCGACACCATCGGCGACTTCTTCGTGTTCCTCCGCTGCAATTCGGACCACCACGCAGCGAACTTCATGGCATCGAAGAAGCTTTCCGGGCTCCACCACATCGCCTACGAGATGCGCGACCTCAATCATCTGCAGACGATGCTCGACCACCTCGCTCGCAACGACTACCGTCTCGACTGGGGTCCCGGACGTCATGGCGCCGGACACAACATCTTCACCTACCACAAGGATCCGGATGGCAACAACATCGAGCTGTTCACGCAGCTGGACGTCATCCACGACGAAGCGAAGGGCTACTGGGAGCCTCGCCCCTGGCACAACGAGTTCCCGCAGTATCCGAAGACGTGGGAGGTCGACGCCGTCGCCGTGAACAGTTGGGGCCCGATCAACCCGGCGCTCATCGACCACTGATCCCTGGGATCAGCGCGAGGGCGGGACGATCGTTTTCGGCAGTCGCGCCCTCGCCAGAGCCAGCGCCTGGGACACGGCGAACCCATCGCCATTCGGCGAGAGATCGCGCAACACGGAAAGGCTCGTGCGCGCGAGGTGATTGGCCATCCGGGAGGCGGCGGCATCCCGGTCGCCCTCGACGATGGCATCGAGGATCGCTTCGTGCTCATCGTGAGCGATCGAGAACGACTGAGGATGCCACACCTGATAAAGGCGCAAGTAGCGCTCGGTCCGTTCTGAGTAGGAGTCGATGACGCGCAGCAGCGGCTCGTCAGCGCGCGAGACGCACACCCCGTGGAACGCACGGTGCGCATGCACCCAGGCGTCCATGTCTGCGACGTCGCGGGCTTCGTCCATACGACGCAGATGCTCCTTCGCCTGCTCGATCTCGGTGTCGCTGATGCTTCCCGCCGTGAGTCGCGTGCCGAAGGACTCGAGCAGGATGCGGACGCTGTACAGCTGATCGACCTCGTTGACGTCGAGATGTCGCACGGTGGCGCGCTGGTTCGTGTCGGCCTCGATGAGACCTTCTTCCTGCAGCATCCGGAACGCCTCTCGCGTGGGAGTCCGGCTGACGCCGAACACGCGGGCGAGCTGCGCCTGCTTGAGCACTTGGCCCGGCGGGATCCGTGCGTCGATGATGAGGCGCCGCAGATGGTCGTGCAACTCGACGCTCACATGACGCGGGTTCGTGAACGTGGGCGCAGGAAGATTCTCGATCGCGTCGAACTCCCGGCCTGGCATAAACCGATGGTACGTGCATGCGCGCTGAGATCGATGCACATCGAAGCCAATGTCTTCAGAGGTGTCTACACATAGACGTGTCCAATGGAGTAGATCGACGCGAAATTGAGCGAAATCGGCGATCACCCGTTAGAGTAGGAAGCGCAAGTGTATCCCGTAATCAATGACGAAGCGGAGAGTTCATGATCATCACCTCCCCGGAACGTTCCGATGCGTCAGGCCGGGCCACCATCCACGCCGACGGTGCCGTCCGCACGTACAACCTCGTCAATGCCGAGGCCGAACGGGCCAGCGGCCGCATCGACGTCATCGATGTCGACGGCGGCGCCTCGCATCGCCTCGACCTCGGCGGACACGAGTCCGCGGTCGTCGTCGTCGGGGGCAGCGGTGCGCTCGCTGACGATTCGGGAAGGTCCGTGATCTCGGAGGGGAGTTTCGCGCAGCTTCCGGCGGGCCGCATCGCGGCACTGCACGCGGATGCCGGCGGGCTGCGCGTCCTCCTGATCACCGGTGGCCACGTCGCCGAGGGAGGGGCGGTTCGTCGTGTCGGGCGCATCGGCGAGGTCGAGGACAATCCCTTCCATGATCCCGACGCCGGCTTCCTGCACATGAGCGCGCGGTGGCTCATCGACAGCGACCACGGAGGCTCGCGCACGTTCACCCTCGGTCAGAGCACGTTCGCGGGTGAGCGAGGGAGCCATGAACTGCACCGCCATCCTGGCGGACAGGAATTCTTCTACATCCTGGAAGGCGAGGGTGTGCAGCTCGTGGACGACGGTGAACCGGCGCCGATGGGTGCGGGCGACCTCGTGTTCGTACCGCGCAGCGAATGGCATGGATTCCGCAACACCGGGTCGTCCGAACTGCGCGCGATCTTCGGGTACCTGGGGGCGGAGAGCCTGGAAGCAGGCGGATACGAACTGCCCTGACCCGGCTCCGCACCGGACGCGGATGGGATGCGGGCGCGCGTCAGAGGCGCAGCCCCGGACGGCGCGCAACCTCGCGGGCGATCGCGAGCGCGGCGGTGTGCACCGCCAGGCCCACACGCCGAACGTCGAAGTCGGCATCCCATCCCGCCGCCGAGATCGCCGCGAGCGGCTCTCCGGACGCGCCGCGAATGCATGCGGCTGCGCACGCGATGCCGGCGCCGCTCTCCTCTCGCTCATATGCGATCCCGGTCGAGCGAACGCGGGCGAGCTCTCGGTACAGCCGGGCGGGGTCGGTGACCGTCCGCGGTCCGACGCTGGTCAGACCCGCTGCGATCATGTCGTCCAGCACGTGAGGATCGGAGTAGGCGAGCAGAGCCTTGCCGACACCAGTCGCATGGGCCGGCATCCGACCCCCGACCCGACTCGGGAGGCGCGGTGTGCCGCGGGCGGGGAGGATCTCGATGTACACGACCTCACCGCGCTCCAGCACCGCCAGGTGCACCGTCAGATTGACGGCGTTGCGAAGATCCGACATGGATGCCAGCGCAACCTTCCGCAGATCGCGCGGGCGGGCCGCAGTCTCGCCCAGCTCGAACACGCGCAGTCCGAGGCGAACCCCCGTGCCGCTTCGTTCGAGGAACTGGAACGCGACGAGTTCCTGCACGATACGCGACGTGCTGGACTTCGCGAGGCCGGCGCCGCGAGCGATCTCGGACACGCCGAGCACCGGGTTCTCCGCGGTGAAGGTGCCGAGAATAGCCGCGACTCGTCCGACCATCGACAGCGTCGCCTCGTGGTCACCGTTCCGCTCAGTGGATCGCATTCTGTGAGTATGCATGCGCGAGCGCTCATAATCCAGTAGGCCGAGAAGATCACGATGGAGTCGATGTGGAACAGACGCTGTACGCCACGCTGGGGGATTCGCTGCTCGAATCCGGACGGACCCGCACGCCGATCCCGGCCCTCACCGCGCAGCACCCGGACCTGACGGTCGAGGACGCCTACCGCGTTCAGCTGCATCAGGTCGACAGTTGGATCGCTCAGGGTCGTCGCGTGATCGGATTCAAGGTCGGTCTGACCAGCAAGGCCATGCAGCGCATGCTCAAGGTCGATTCTCCCGACTTCGGCCACCTCTTCGACGACATGCTCCTCGATCCCGTGCAGCCGATCGACATCGATCGGTTCATCTCGCCGCGCATCGAACCGGAGATCTCGTTCGTGTTGAAGCGCGACCTGACCGGGCCGGGCCTCACCGTCGTAGATGCCATCGCGGCGATCGACTATGCCGTCGCATCGATCGAGGTGATCGACTCCCGCATCGCGGACTGGAAGATCGGCCTCGCCGACACCATCGCCGATAACGCCTCCTCAGGCGCGCTCATCCTCGGGACCCGCTCCATTCGGCTCGACGAAGTCGACCTCAGTCTCCTCGGCTCCGTGGTGACCAAGAACGGCACGGTGGTCTCCACCGGCGCGGGGGGCGCAGTCCTCGGCCACCCGGTCAACGGTCTGCTCTGGCTCGCCAACCAGCTGGGCACGCTCGGGCGGTCGCTTCCGTCGGGTTCGATCATCATGGCCGGGTCGATGTCGGGCGCCGTGCCCGTCGCGCCCGGTGACCGGATCACTGCGACGTTCGCCCGCCTGGGTACCGTCAGCGCCCGCTTCGCCTCGGACAAGGAGACCTCATGACCCGCAGCGCCGCCATCGTCGGTTCGGGCAACATCGGCACCGACCTGCTCATCAAGCTCCTTCGCAGCGAGGTCCTCGACGTGCATTCGTTCGTAGGGATCGATCCCGCGTCTGACGGGCTCGCTCGCGCGGCGGGTCTCGGCGTGCGAACAAGCGCGGGCGGCGTCGACTGGCTTCTCGACCAGCCTGACCTCCCCGACTTCGTGTTCGAGGCGACGAGCGCGGGCGCGCACGCGGCGAACGCCGCGCGCTACGCCGAGGCGGGCATCGTGGCGATCGACCTGACCCCTGCCGCGGTCGGGCCGTTCGTGTGCCCCGCCGTGAACCTCGACGAGCACATCGGTGCGCCGAACCTCAACATGATCACGTGCGGCGGGCAGGCGACCATTCCGATCGTGCATGCGGTATCGAGCGTCGCGCGCGTGCCCTACGCCGAGATCGTGGCATCCATCTCCTCCCGTTCTGCAGGACCCGGTACCCGCGCGAACATCGACGAGTTCACCGAGACCACGTCCCACGCGATCGAGCAGGTCGGCGGTGCCGAGCGCGGCAAGGCGATCATCATCCTCAACCCGGTCAAGCCCGACATGATCATGCGCGACACGGTGTTCTGCTCGCTCGAGCCCGGGGCCGACCAGGGTGCGATCGCCGCATCCATCCATGCACGCGTCGCTGAGGTCCAGAAGTACGTACCGGGATACCGGCTGCGCAGCGAACCCCAGTTCGACGAGCCCAACGAGTTGTGGAACGGAATGGGTCGCGTCGCTGTCTTCCTCGAGGTCACCGGGAACGGCGACTACCTGCCACCGTGGGCCGGCAACCTCGACATCATGACCGCGGCGGCCATGCGGGTCGGAGAACTGCTCGCCACGTCGGGAAAGGTGATGGCATGACGTTCGACTATTCCGGGGCTCAGACGCTCCCCTCGGTGCGCATCACCGACACGACGCTGCGCGACGGCAGTCACGCCGTCCGGCATCGTTTCACCGAGCAGCAGGTGCGCGAGGTCGCCGGCGCCCTCGACCGCGCCGGCGTACAGGTGATCGAAGTCACCCACGGCGACGGACTGAGCGGCTCGTCGTTCAACTACGGGTTCAGCCTCGTGCGAGACATCGACCTCGTCGCGGCCGCCGCCGAGGAGGTCGAGCGTGCTCGCATCGCCGTGCTGATGCTCCCCGGCCTCGGCACGGTGGCGGACCTTCGCGAAGCCCACGACGCCGGAGCCCGGGTGGCGCGGGTGGCGACTCACTGCACCGAGGCCGACGTCTCGATCCAGCATTTCCAGGCGGCGCGCGCACTCGGCATGGAGACCGTCGGCTTCCTGATGCTCTCGCATCGGATCGAGCCGGCCGAGCTCGCCGCGCAGGCCCGGATCATGGCCGATGCCGGCTGCCAGTGCGTCTACGTCGTCGACTCTGCCGGCGCGCTCATGCCCCACACCGCCGCCCCCCGCGTCGCCGCGCTCGTACAGGAGCTCGGCGACGACGCGCAGGTCGGATTCCACGGCCACCAGAACCTGTCGCTGGGCATCGCCAACTCGATCGCCGCCTACGAGGCGGGTGCTCGTCAGATCGACGGCACTCTGTGCGCACTCGGCGCGGGTGCAGGCAACTCCCCGAGCGAGGTGCTGACGGCCGTCTTCAGCGGACTCGGCGTGCCCACCGGAATCGACGAGGAGTTGATGCTCGCGGCGGCGGAAGAAGTGCTGCGACCCCTGATCTCGCGGATGCCGGTGGCAGACCGCGCTTCGATCGTGCAAGGCAGGTACGGGGTGTACAACTCCTTCCTGCTCCACGCGGAGCGGGCCGCTGATCGCTATGGCGTGCCGGCGTACCAGATCCTGCGGCGCGTCGGCGAAGCCGGCTACGTCGGCGGCCAGGAGGACATGATCATCGACGTCGCGATCGAACTGGCGGCCGCACGATGACTCTCGACGCTGAGGCCATCGATCAGGTCGCGCAGGAGCTTCTGGACCGGGAGACGGAGCGTCGCGACGGCGGGCGAGTAACTGAGAGCTTCCCCGGACTCGACATCGACAGCGCGTACCGCGTGCAGCACGAACTCCTCGCTCGAAAGGTCGCCGCGGGCGAGACGGTCATCGGCGTGAAGCTCGGTCTGACCTCACGAGCCAAGCAGATCCGGATGGGGATCGATTCCCCACTGACCGCGGTCCTGACGGACGCGATGGTGATCCCCAACGGCGAACCGCTCCTCGCGTCGGAGCTCATCCACCCTCGCGTCGAGCCCGAGATCGCCTTCGTGATGCGTGAGCGTCTCGAAGGCCCGGGGGTGACCGCGGCGACGGCGCTCGCGGCCGTGGCGAGCGTCCACGCCGGACTCGAGGTCATCGACAGTCGCTTCGCTGACTTCTCGTTCGCGCTGCCCGACGTCGTGGCCGACAATGCCTCCAGCGCGCGGTTCGTCGTCAGCCCTTACGGCGTCGACCCCTCGACGTTGGATCTGTGGCTCGAAGCGGCCGTTCTCGCCCTCAACGGCGAGGTCGTCGATTCCGCCACCGGCGCCGCGGTCCAGGGGCACCCCGCCGAGGCGCTCGCCCTCGCCGCCAACGATCTCGCCTCGCGCGGCGGGGCGATCGAGGCCGGATCCATCGTGCTGACCGGCGGCATGACGGATGCCGTCGCCGTTGCGCCGGGCGATGAGATCCTCGTCCGCTTCACTCATCTCGGCTCCATCACGCTGCCAATCGGAGAAGGTGCATCATGACCACCCCCACGACCGCGAACATCCCGGCGGGTACGACGTCCACGGACGACTCGCTGCCCCTCATCGGCCACATCATCGACGGCGAAGAGGTTCAGTCCGAGAGCGGCAGGGTCTTCCCCAGCATCGATCCGTACACCCGTCAGCCCTGGGCGCAGATCGCACTGGGCACGAGTGTGGAGGCCGGACTCGCGGTAGCCGCGGCCCGTCGCGCCTTCGACGAAGGGCCGTGGCCGCGAATGAGCGCAGGTGCCCGGCGCAAGATCATCCATCGCTTCGCCGACCTCATCGAGGAGCACGGCGACGAGCTCGCCATGGCCGACACGCGAGACATGGGCAAGCCGATCACCCAGAGCCGCGGAAACGATGTGCCGCGAACGGCGCTCAACTTCCGCTTCTTCGCCGATCACGCCGCGCTCACGCCCGCCGAGGTCCTGCCGATGGATTCGGGACACCACACGTACACGAGATTCGACCCTGCGGGCGTCGTCGTCGCGATCGCTCCCTGGAACTTCCCGATGATGCTGGAGAGCTGGAAAGTGGCGCCCGCACTCGCGTGGGGCAACACCGTCGTGCTCAAGCCGGCCGAGGACTCGCCGGTGTCCGCCACGATCATGGCGCGCCTTGCTCTGGAAGCCGGCATCCCGCCCGGAGTCTTCAACGTGGTGCACGGCTATGGACCCGACTCGGTCGGAGAGGCGCTCACTTCGAACCCCGACGTGGATCGGATCACGTTCACGGGCGAGTCGGGCACCGGGCGCATCATCGCGCGGGCAGCCTCCTACAACCTCGTGCCCGTCAGCCTCGAACTCGGCGGCAAGGGAGCCAACGTCGTGTTCGCCGATGCCGATCTCGACAACGCCATCGATTGGTCTATCCGCGCGATCTTCACCAATACCGGCCAGGTGTGTCTCGCCGGCAGCCGGATCTACGTCGAGCGGCCGCTCGTCGAGGAGTTCGTGGCGCGCTTCACCGCTGCGGCGGAGGCGATGGTCGTCGGTGACCCCAAGGATCCGGCGACCCAGATCGGGCCGCTCTCCAGCGGGGTGCATTACACGAAGGTTCGCGGCTACTTCGACACGATCGCCGACTCCCACGGTACCCGGCTCAGCGGCGAACTGCGTGACGGCTGGTTCGTGACCCCGACGATCATCGTCGAGCCGGACCGCGACTCCGCCCACCAGCGCGAGGAGATCTTCGGTCCGATCGTGACCATCACTCCCTTCGACTCCGAAGACGACGTGATCGGGGAGGTCAACGACAGCCCGTACGGCCTCAACGCGATGCTGTTCACCGAGAACCTCACGCGCGCGCACCGTGTGGCCGGCGCGCTCGTGGTGGGCACGGTGTGGGTGAACTGCTTCTTCATCCGCGATCTGCGTGCTCCCTTCGGTGGGGCGAAGGCATCCGGCGTGGGACGCGAAGGCGGCAACTTCAGCCGGGAGTTCTTCACAGAGCCCAAGGCCGTCGTCATGCAGATGGTCCCGCCGGCTCACTGAGCCGGGAGCAGATCCCGCGACCCACCGCCTCCGTCGCCACACCCCGCCGAAACACATACCATCCAAGGAGGAATCGTGATCTTCGTTACGCACTCACTTCCCGTCAACAGCGCAGACGGCCCCGTGCTCAGCCGCTCAGACGTATGGGACGGCCTCGTCCTCAAGGCGAACAACGCCCTGCCTTTCGTTCCGTCGATGACGGAGTGCGTCGTCACGGCCCGGCTGAGCGACACGGTCTTCGACCGCGACATCGTTCTGCGTGGTCAGCCGCACACCGAGCGCATCACATTGCAGGAGCCCCAGCGCGTGGTCTTCACGCGCATCGCCGGCCCCGTGCTCGGAACCATCGCGAATGAGATCGAAGGGGACGACGACGATCTGCACCTCCGGTTCAGCTTCGCCCTCGTGGTCACCGGCGTCGAGCCGGGATCTTCGGAGGAGAAGGAGTACGCGGACGGGATGACGGCTGACTACCTGAGGGCCGTCGCGTCGACGCTTGACGCCATGCGCAAGGTCGCCGAGGGCGCCGAGTCCTAGAACGTGAGAAGAGGATGCCGTCGTCCGGTGAGACACGGCATCCTCTTCACGCGTGTCAGCGGGCCGCGGCCTTCTCGGCGAGGGTCTCGCCGCCGGACAGCCATTGCGTGGTCGGAACCTGATTGATCAGCACGCGCACGCTCGCGGGAGGAGCGTCGATCGCACGGACGACGGCTTCGTGGACCTCGGCCATGAGGGATCGGATCTCCGCGTCGCTGCGGCCCTCGGCGATCGAGATCTGGACGAGCGGCATCATGCCTCCTGTCGCGCCGTGGCGGGGTTCAGCGGCCGGCGGATCTGGTACTGGGTCTGTGCGCGCTGGGTCGGCCCGCCCCACATGTCGATCGACTTCGGGTGGTCCGGGTCGAAGTAGCGGGGCACCCAGTTGTCGTCCTCGATGCGGCGCACACCGTACGAGTACTCGTAGGTGAGTCCCTCCGGTCCCTTGAAGTAGAGGAAGATCGCGGTGGACTGCGGGTGACGCCCGGGGCCCTGCTCGATCTCGACGCCCTGCTCGAGCAGGAAGTTCCAGCTGCGCATGACGTCGTCGATGCTCTCCACCTGGAAGTTGATGTGGCACAGCCCGGGTTCGGCGCCCTGGAAGACGGCCATCTTGTGGTGGACGGGGTCGAAGCGCATCAGTGCGGCCTTGTCGCCGATCCAGTCGCTGATCTTGATGTTGAAGAGGGTGCTCCACCACTCGTAGGCGGCGCGCACATCCGGCGCGTCCACGCACAGGTGTCCGAACTCGGTGATGCCCGCTCGACGGGTGAACTGCGGCGGATTCGCGTCGGTGTGCTGGTCGACCGCGAGGTCGAAGCGGTTGCCCCAGGGGTCGTCGAAGCTGATGAACTCGCGCACCCGCCGTGAGTACGCCTCCTCGGCGGTGCCGCGGACCGTCTGGACGCCGGCGAGGTTCAGCTCGATCTCGGCCTGGTTGAGCGCGGCGCTGTCGAGCACGGTGAGTCCCGAAGACAGCACCCCGGCCTCGCCCTCCACGAAGGCGAGGCAGTGGTGGCGGTGGTCGGCGCGCAGATAGTGGACGCCGTCCTCGACGCCCTGGTACTCCATGCCGACGATGTTCGTCGCGAATCCCACTGCCTCGGCGGCGTTCGCAGTGCCGGAGCGGACGTAGGCGATGTCCACAAGCTCGATCATCGTTGATCCCCTTTCTGATCATTTTCCGGTCGATCCCCGTGCGAGCGCACGAGGAAGTCGTAGATGCGCGGGAGCAGCTCGGCATCACGCTCACGCCACCAGTCCTGCTCACCCTCTGCAAGGGGGGCTGCCGAGGTTGGTGCATGGAGCGACAGGTCGGCGCTGCGATCCAGCAGCCACATGCGTGCGACAGCCGCCCCCAGGTCGTGGCCACGGGTCACTGCCCCGTTGCCGCGCAGCACGATTGCGGGGGCATCGCCCATCAGATGGGCGACCGTCTCAGCGGCCGCGGCATCGCGCACGAGGCGCGAATCGTCGTACGTCGCGACGGTCGGGCCGAGCAGCGCACCCTGCCCGTCGAGAGGTCGGATGCTGCGCCCCGCGGTGGTGGCACGGGCGACGTTGCGCGGCTGGGCGCGGCAGATCGCACCCACGTGAGAGTCGGCGCGCGCGATCGCGATATGGATCCATGCTTCCTTCGGCACGCCGGCAGGGAGATCGTCGGCGTCGAGCGACAGCGTGACCACGTCGGCGGGAGTCTGGAAGGCGAGGGGGATCGGCGCCGTGATCAGCAGCGAGCTTCCCCGCCGCACCGAGACATGGCCGAACGCATCCGACAGCCCCGCCCCTGCGACCACGCGCGCGGCGCGGACGAGCTCTGTGCGTGCGTCCGCATCGGCGCTGGGCTTCTCTGCCATAGGTCTAACGGTACCGGTATGAATAGAAATGTCAATGATGAACCGTCGGTCTAGGATGGCCACATGTCTCTGACTCACGCCATTCTCGGCGTCCTGGAAGCGCGGCCGATGAGCGGCTATGACCTCGTGCGCTTCTTCGACACCACGGCGCGGTGGGTCTGGTCGGCACCGCAAAGTCAGATCTATCCCCTCCTGAAGAAGCTCGAGGGAGAGAAGTGGATCGCCGGCGAGGATCAGGTGCGCGGGGAACGGGCTCGGCGCACCTTCTCGCTGACAGAGGACGGACTCGTCGAGCTCCAGCGCTGGCTGGGGGAACCGCACTCCGAGCCAGGAGTGCGCGACGCCCTGCTGCTCAAGGCGCTCTTCTTCGACCTCTCTAACCCGGGCGACGCTCGCGCAGTGCTCGAAGGACACATCGAGGAGCTCGAGAAGCGCGCCGGGCAATGGGCCGCGCACCGCGCGCGCCTTCTCGCCAGGGATACCCCGCTGCTGCGCGAGCGGCTCGGCCACCGTCCCCCCGAGGACCATGAGCGGATCGCAGCACTCAAGGCGCACGTCTTCACGTACTTGATCGACTCCGCACGCCGTCGCATCGAATGGTGCCGTGAGACCATCGCGATTCTCGAGCCGGCCGCGGTGTCCGATGTGGCCGGATCCCGCGCATCCTGAACCGCGACGGAGGGATCCGGCCACCTCGATCCATCGCTATCCCGCGGCGGTCCACCCCAGGCGCAGGCCCCCATCGACCACGATCGAGGAGCCCTGGACATAGCCCGCTTCGTCACTGGCGAGGTAGAGCGCGGCGGCAGCGACCTCGTCGACGGTGCCGACTCGTGCCGAGGGGATGGTCGCGAGTGTGAAGGCGAGTGCCATCGGGTTACCCGTGATCCCGGCTGTCGCGGGCGTCTCAATGACCCCTGGGCGGATCTCGTTGAACGTGATCCGGGACTGCGCGTACTCCAGCGCCCACGAGGTGGTCAGAGCCTCGATTCCGAAGTTCGCCGCACGGTAGGCGGCGGCGGCCGGATAGGGCTTGGTGTTCGCAGACACGGTGATCACTCGTCCCCACCCCGCTTCGCGCATCGAGGGAATCGCCGCGGTGGTCGTGTAGAAGGCGCCCTTCAGCTTGGTGGACAGGACGGCATCCCAGCGGTCCTCCGAGTAGTCCTCGGACGGGCCGATGTCGAACACTCCCGCCACATTGACGAGGATGTCGACCCGGCCGTGGCTCTCGATCGTCTGCGCGATCAGGTTGCGACAGTCCGCGACGCGACTCACATCGGCGGCGATGTAGTCGGCTCCTATGCTCGCGGCTGCGGTCCGGCCGCGCTCGGCGTCCCTCGCGCCGATCACGACTCGAGCTCCGTGCTCGGCGAGACGTCGGGCGATCTCGAAGCCGATGCCTGAGCTGCCGCCGGTCACTACGGCCGTCCTGCCCGTGAACGCACCTTGATCGTTCGTCATACTGTTCTCCTTTGAACTGCTGATTCTCGGTGTGGCGTGCTCAGACGAGCGCGCCGTTGACGCGGAGGGTCTGGCCGCTCACCCACTCGGCGTCCTCGCTCACCAGGTAGGCGACGGCCGCTGCGATCTCATCGGGCCGGCCGAGGCGTCCGAAGGGCGACATCCCCTCCATCGCTTCACGCATGTGGCCGGAGGTCGCGCGGAAGCCCTCGGTGTCGGTCGCGCCGGCCGCGATCGCGTTGACTGTGATGCCCAGCGGGCCGAACTCCTTGGCCGCGATCGTGGTGAGGGCCTCCGTCGCGAGCTTGGCGGGAGTTCCGAGTGCGGTCATCGGCAGAAGCATCGAGGTGAGGCTCGTCGAGATGAAGACGATGCGACCTCCCGGTGTCATCACTTTGGCCGCTTCCTGCATCATCACGAACGGCACGACGACGTTGAGAGTCAGGTTGTCGACGAATTCCTGTGGTGCGATCGCGGCGAACGGCCGCGCCTCCCCGACGCCGACGTTGTTGACGAGGACATCGAGCGAACCGAGGTGGTCGGCGACGTGCGGCACCAGCGCGGTCATCGCGTCGAGGTCGTGCGCATCGATTCGCAGCGGCAGCGCCCGGCGACCCGCCGAGGTGATCTCGGCGACCGCGGCGTCGGCCGCCGCCGAGTCCTGCAGGTAGGTGAAGGCGACGTCGAAGCCACTCTCGGCAAGTCGCTTCACCACAGCCCGTCCGATTCCGCGGGAGCCACCCGTAACCAGCGCGGCGCTCATCGGGCGTCTCCGCCCGGGAGTGCCCAGAACGCGTCCCACGCGCCCACATCGGCGAAGTGATCCCACATCTCTACAGCTCGTCCATCGACGAAGCGCCAGATGACGCAGATCATCTGCGACAGATCGTGGCCGTTGCGCTCGGCGGTGGCGCGATTGAGCATCACGAGAAAGTGCTCGTTCGCGACGATCTCGGTGATCTCGAGCGCCAGACTGCCGCCGGCGATCCTGGTCAGGTTCGGGAAGTTTCCCAGAACGTTGTCGCGACCGTGGTGGTCTCCGCCGAGCGGGCTGGTGCCGTCGGCGTGCAGCACCGCATCCTCGGCCATCATCGCCCGCAGCAGGCTGAGGTCGAGGTCATCGCTGGCGGCCGCGACAGCCGACTTCATCTGCGCAATGAGCGGATGAACGTCTCCGTCCTCGTCCTGCTGCCAGTCACGGAAGCCCTCGGAGTCTTCGAGGAACGTCCACACCTCGGCGATGGTGCCGTCCGCGTTCATGCGGTGGATCTGCGACTCGTTGCCCGAGATGACGCGGCCGTCGGGCCGTGCAGCGCGGTAGGTGAGGTGGGACATCACATAGTGGCCATCGCCGACGATGCTCTGCACCTGGTGACGGGCGCTGTCGTCGGAGCGCGACAGATGCAGACGGATGACGTCCATCACGGCCTCTCGCCCGCGGAGGGCCTCGCCGGGCTGTGCGTGGTCGCCGTGCCAGACGACGTCTGGCGCGTACCGCGCGGCGATCGCATCCAGATCCCGGGCGGTGAATGCCTCGTAGTGGCGACGGAGCAGGTCGACGTTCGGATGGGGGGTGAAGGACGCCGCGTCACCGCCCTTGTGCCCAGCCAGGGAGTAGCCGATCCCCGCGAGGAACTCGGCCGTGTCGGAGAGGAACCAGAACTCCTTGATCTTGCCGTCCTCGAAGCGGATCGTGCCCGCTTCGGTGAAGCTGAAGGTGCGTCCCGTCGCGGGGACACCGAAGAAGTCACCCGTGTGGCGGGCGGTCACCGTCCAGTGGCCTGACACGATGTCGCCGTCGGCGATTAGGACGTGATCGTGGTGGCTCCAGTCCCCGAAGGCGGCCCGCATCGCGCGAGCACCCTCTACGAGACCCTCGATCTTGCTCAGTTCGCCGGCCTGGAGCTGCATCGGAGCGATGTCTCCGATCGCGGCGAGCGCCCCGAGCGCGCTGACGAGTCCCGCACGATCGACCCGGAAGTCCGGATCCAAGAGCAGATCGGGGACGCTTTCGTCCGCTCCGTCGACGAACAGCTGTTGGAAAGCGACGAGCTTCTGGGGATTGGAGAGTTGTGTGATCGCGACGGCTTCGTCGCCGTGGGTGAGGGTCATGGAGTGAGATTACCATTGTTGGAACAAATTGTTCCAAATACTTTTCTTTCCGCTCATGCCCTGGTCAGGCGGTGTATTCGTGGCGACTTACGACTTCGGGCTGCGGCCTTCGATGACCGCGACAACCTCATACGCGTGCGGATTCGCCGTTGCGATCCGCTGCACGCGCGCCATGTGCGCGCGGTAGCGCTCGTCGTGAGTGAGTGCCGAGTGGGCATTCGCCCAGGAGTCGCCGTCCGCCCACTGGATGTAGTTGACGACACGCGTGCCGTCGAGGCTCCTGTGGATGCTTCCGCGGACGAATCCCGGCATCGCGCTCGCGATCTCAGTGATGCCGGTCACCTCGATCGCGACGAGCTCAGCCTGGTCGGCCGCATCGACGATGAACGGGTTGATCATCGTCGTCATTCCGTCGGCGCCGACGTGAATGGGGATTGTTGCTTCAGGCATCCTGTGCTCCCTGGGCTCTTGTTGCACTATTTATGAAACAGTATGAACCATAAACATCGTCCTCTTGCACGGCGTGCGAGTCGGAGGCTCCACCGCTCCTAGGCTGGTACCGCGGACGAGCGCGGAGCGGAGGGACGGCGCCATGGGGCAGGAGCCCGATCTGAGGCAGGGAATCCAGTCCGTGGAGGTCGCGATGCGCGTCCTCGAAGCCATCGAAGATGCCGGCATCCCCCTCACTCCTGGCGAGATCGCAGCCCGGACCGGCTCGCAGCCGAGCACCGTCCACCGATATCTTGTGAGCCTGGTGAGAGTGGGCCTCGCGTCACGCGCGCCCGTGTCGGGGCGGTACGACCTCGGCCCCGCAGCGCGTCGGCTCGGCAGCGAGGCTCTCCGCCGCACCAACGAAGTCGCCGTCGCATCGGAGCACACCGTCGAGCTGCGCGATGCCACCGGACACTCCGTCAACATCTCGGTCTGGTCGCCGGAAGGGCCGATCGTCGCCCGCTGGGAGTACGGCCGTTATGCGCTGCCCCTGACGGTCCGAGTGGGGGCCACGCTCCCGTTACTCGGGTCGTCGGCGGGGATGGTGTTCCTTGCCTCACTCCCATCGACGATGACCAGGGCTGCGCTGGAGCGCGCACGGTCAGACGCGATGCAGCCGCCATCGGACGCGCAGATCGAGGCAGCGGTCGGCGCGGTGCGCGCGAACGGCGTCGCTGTGACGACAGGGGGAGTGATTCCCGGCGTTTCATCCGTGAGCGCCCCGGCGTTCTCCGCTTCGGACAACCTGCCGGTCTGTATCTCGGTCGTGATGCCGGGTCAGGTGCTGAGCGACCGCGAGACCGCACGTGTGACGCGGCGACTGCTGGCAACGACGTCCCACATCTCGTCCGACCTGGGGTGGATCACCTCCGACCCGGTCAGCTGAGCGGCGGCCCATCGCTCAGGGCTCCTGGCGCATCAGATCGGCGTAGTCGGTCGCCTCGCCGACCGCGAGCACGATGTCGAACCTCGTGCTCGCCCACGGTGCCCCGCCCAGATCCCGTCCGTCGGGCGTCGGCGCGCCAGCGGAATGATGGATCCAGTCGTAGATCAGGCTGTCCTGCACGCCGAACACGGAGTCGCTCTCGAGCAGCACGTCCCCCCGTACGAAGATGTGCGTGACGAGCGTTCGATAGCCCGGTGCGGTCACCATGAAATGCAGGTGCGCCGCGCGGTACGGGCTCCGACCGGTCGCTGTCAGAAGATCGCCGACGGGTCCGTCGTCGGGAATCGGGTAGGGCGTGGGGAAGAGACCCCAGAACCGGTACGCACCGCGCTCATCCGCGAACATGTGCGCCCGGCCGTAGACGGCATACTCATCGTGCTGGACGTCGTAGAGACCCTCCTCGTCCGCCTCCCATACCTCGATGCGCGCGCCCGGTATGGGCACGCCGTGGGTATCCGTCACGGTTCCCTCGACCCAGGCGGGTTCCCCTGCGGCGCCGCCCGAAAGGTCTCCACCGAGGTCGATGCGCGGGGAGTCGTTGAGGAAGAACGGCCCGAACACGGTCGGCTCCGTCGCGTCGCCCTCGGCCGGGTTGCCCACGATCACCGTCTGCATCGAGATGCCCAGGACGTCCGAGAGGAGCACGAACTCCTGTCGCGTCTCGGTGGTGATGTGCCCGGTGCGGGTCAGGAAGTCGATCACCCGCGCCCACTCGCTCTCCGTCAGGCGGACTCGGCGTATGTAGTCGTGCAGCGACGTCGTCAGTTCTTCCAGCAGGTGCTTGAGCCGCGGGTCGGGCGTGGCGGCGAAAGACGCACGGACGCGTTCGACCAGCGCGTCCTCGCGCGCCGCCTGCTCGCGAACGATATGCGACATCACGAGTCCTCCTCGATGGGTGCGCCTGCCCACGCGGCGCGGATGATCGATTCGATGTCGGCGACCAGGACGGGCCGGGGATTCGTCGTGGGCACGGACTCGAAAGCCTGCTGGGCGGCTTCGGGGATGTCGGACTCCGCGAGGCCGAGCTCTGCGAGGGAGCCGGCGATGCCGAGTTCAACCCGGAGGCGATACAGGCCCAGCCCTGCCGGCAGGCCGCCCAGCGCTCCCGACACTCGGCGTGCGGCATCCGGCGCCGCGGGTTCGTTGAAGGCCACCACATACGGCAGCACGATCGCGTGCGTCTCGGCATGCGACAGGTTGAACGCGCCGCCGAGCACGTGACAGATCTTGTGGTGCATGCCGCTTCCCGCCGAGGCGAAGGCCACAGCCGCGAGGTAGGCGCCGTACAGAGCGCGCTCCCGCGCGTCGAGGTCGTCGGGGTCTTGGGCCAGAGCCCGCAGCCCGGGGATGAGCGCGGCGATGCTCTCGGTGCCGACGGCGCGATTGATGGGATCGGCACGGGGAGCCCAGAATCCGTCGACGGCGTGCGCGAGTGCGTTCATCCCGCTTGCGGCCGCAAGCGCCCCCGGCAACGAGGCCGACAGCGCGGCGTCGTAGACGATCACGCGAGGAAGGACCACGTCGTCGACACCGGTGACCTTGCGCCCTCCCTCGGTCTGCCCCCATACGTTGGTGGCTTCGGAGCCCGCGAACGTCGTGGGCACCGCGATGATTGGAAGCCCCGTGTCGCGTGCGACCACCTTCGCCAAACCCGTCGCCGATCCGCCGCCGATCGTCAGGATCGCGTCGGCGCGGGCGCTCACGGCGAGGTCGGTGGCGGCGCGCGCCCTGTCGACAGGGACGTGCTGGACGATCTCATCGATCGTCGCCGCCGGCGCGATCCGCTCCGCGATGGCGTTGCGGATCTCGGCGGCGGAGCCGTCGGCGATGAGCAGCACCCGCTCGGCGGCGAGGTCGCCGACGGCCGAGACGGCGTGATCGGTTGCCAGCCCGGTACCGAACAGCACACGCTGCCCCAGCGAGATGTGATCGAAGATGATGCTCATCGTGGGCTCGATCCGGTCATCGGGGGCCGTCGCCGAGTTTGAACAGCTTCACGGAGTTCGTCCGACCGATCTTGCGGCGATCAGCGTCGGAGATCGCCGCGCTGTCGAACCACACGGCGGCATGATCGATGTTCTCGAAGGGCCAGTCGGTGGCGAACAGGATGCGGTCGGAGCCGAGCTCCAGGACGGCATCGATGAGACTCTGCGTGCGGAAGTTGCCGGAGGTGGTGATCCAGAAGTTCTCGGCGAAGTAGTCCACGAACTTCCGCCGCGCGGGGTAGCGGTGCGGTGCTTCGACCCAGCGGTTGCGGTGGTCGACGCGGTAGAGCATCGCGGGGATGCCTTCGCCCATATGCCCGATGACGATGTCGAGGCCCGGATGCTCGTCGAACAGACCGCTCGCGATCAGACGCAGCGCATGCACCGCGGTCTCCTGCGCGAAACCCCACGTGGGGCCGAGCAGCCACGGGTGGCCCTCATAGATTCGGGCGTCCTGCGGGAGCGGGTTGCGCGGATGAAGGTAGAAGGGGACGTCGAGCCGTTCCACCTCGGCCCAGAAGCCGCGGTATTGCGGGAGGTCGTAATAGAGAGGAAGCTGCCCATCGCCCTGCTGCTCGTCCTGGGAGAAGCCGTTCACCAGCGCGCCCACGAAGCCCAGGTCGGTCACCGCGCGGTGCAGTTCGGCACTCGCGGCATCCGGATCCTGCAGGGGAAGCGCGGCGAATGCCCGGAACCGATCGGGGCGCCTCGCGACCTCCTCGGCCAGCACGTCGTTCGCGATGCGGGCGAGTTCCACCGCCTTCGCCCGATCGGGGATCGCCTGCACGGCGGGGGCGTTGAGCGAGAGCACGCACACCTCGATGCCGTGCTCATCCATCAGGCGCAGGCGCTGCTCGTGGATGTCGAGCAGACGAGCTTCGAGGATCTTCCAGTGGTCGTCCGGAACGAAGCCGGCCGAGTCCTGCAGTGTCTGCGGGATGGCGAAGTGCTCTTCGAGCGCGATCTTGCCGTTCATCGTGTCTGAACTCCGTTCCAGTCTTCGATATCGAGGGTCGTCAGAGCGCTCTCGACGAGGTCGGCGAGCTCTTGCGGGGAGTGCGCGAGTCCGTAGATGTAGCTGTCCGGCCGCACCAGCGCGGCGATGGCTCCCGTCTGTCGGAAGAAGCGGGTGAACGACCCCGCTGTGTCCGAGTACTCGGCCGGTGCGAACATCGAAGTGATCGCGAAAACCGCCTCGTTGCCGCCCAGCCGATGGAAGGCATCGAGCGCTTCGGGATGCACGGCGGCGAGCGCGGCCTGCTCCGAGGCGACGATGAGCCAGCCGGTACCGGCCAGATCGTCGAAGAGCGCTGTGCCCCGCGCGGTCGAGACCAGGCCCTGCGGGAGCAGGGCGCCGTGGTTGTCGATCATGCCTCCGGTGAGGCCCGGATAGATCAGCTTGTCGGGCTTTGCGTTCGCTCGTCGCGCGGCGATCATCCGCGCGTCACGGGCCGCTGCCCTTTCGACGTCGCGCTCCGTCTGGACCCGTCCGAGTTCGACGGCGCGCTCCGTGATGAACCGCACGTGCGGCTCGCGCTCGGGCTGGTAGGTGTCCAGCAGGTCGTCGGGCGCGCCGTCGAGGACCATGCCGAGCTTCCATGCCAGGTTGCGCGCATCGCGGATGCCGGACACCATGCCCTGCGCGAGGAACGGAGGCATCTGATGGGCGGCATCGCCGGCGAGCGCGATGCGCCCGCGGCGCCACCTGTCAACGATGAGCGACGAGAACGTGTAGTTGGCGACGCGGATGAGGTCAGCCTGCTCGCGTCGGAGGAACGCGGCGACCTTCGACCAGACGTAGGCCGGGTCGGTCACCTCCTCGCGGGTCTGACCCGACTCGAGTCGGAACGAGAACCGATGGTGCCCCGGCCCGATGTTGACGATGGCGATCGGGCCGTGCGGATTGCAGACCTGTTGGAACGTCGGCAGTCCCCGCACCTCGTGCCGTAGGGCGAAATCGCAGACGAGCCAGTTCTCAGAGAAGCCGTAGTCATCCCAGCTCGACCCGAGGTGAGTCCGGACGAATCCGTTCCCGCCGTCGGCGCCGACGAGGAATCGTGAGGCGACCTCGAACGACGATCCGTCGGCTCGGTGCGCCGTCGCGATGACCCCTTCGGCATCCTCCGTGATCGCCGTCACCGCGGCGCCGTGGATCACCTCGACCGACGGCATGGACGAGATGAGTTCGTCCAGGGTGGACTCGAGATGCGGCTGATACATCATGTACTGCGCGGGCCAGCCGTTGCGCCCGGGGTTGTCGTACTCGATGTCGAGGAGAACCTCGCCGCCGCCGTTCGTCCAGACGTATCCCGCCTGCACGTTCGTGCCCGGCAGCAGCTTCTCGGCGATCCCCAGCTTCTGGAAGGTGCGCATGGTTTCGTCGTCGAACGCCGCCGCACGGGGAAGGTTGTAGAGCTCGTCATATCGCTCGAGGACGACCACGCGGCGGCCCTGAAGGCCCAGTAGTGCGGCGAGCGTCATCCCCGTGGGCCCGTACCCCACGACGATCACGTCTGCGGAGGGCATAGGCGACTCCTTCGTGACCTTTTCCGGCGACCTCGACGATAAAGGTCGTGGTTGCACAATATCAAACCGATTGCACCACTGCGAATGGACGATACGCGTTCCACCCGGTGGAACGTACACGTGCCACCGGCGAATTCCGGTGGCATGCTTTCCGCGCGCACGATGCCGTGCGCGAGGCGAACACGGAAAGGCAGAGGCGGATCATGACCGATTCCTTCGAGATCCAGCGTCACAACCACAACAAGGGGTGGAGTCAGGGCTTCTTCACCGACGTCATCACCGTCCAGGGGCCGGCGAAGTTCATCTACATCTCCGGCATCGCGGCAGAGGCGGATGTCGCGACCCCCGCGGAGATGCACACTCAGGCCATCGGAGACTTCGCCGAGCAGACGCGGATCGCGTACGCCAAACTCAAAGCCCTGCTGGCCGCCCACGGCGCGACGTTTCACGACGTCGTGCGGATGACCACGTATGTCCTCGATCGGGCCAACGTCTACGTCTACCACGAGGTCCAGCACGAGGCGCTGGAGGGGGCGCCGCCTCCGCCTCACACCTTCCTCCAGGTCGCCTCGCTCGCGATGCCCGACATGCTCGTCGAGGTCGAGGTCACCGCCGCGGTGCCGGCAGACCGGGTGCCCTGAGCCGGGCGGCCGGCGTCAGGCGAGGAGCGCGATCCGGAGGTCTTCCAGGGACCCGGGGTCGTGCGCCGTCTCGAAGCCGCCGAAGCGCGCGCGCAACGTCAGAACGTTGCGCGCCGCCTCGGGGGAGATCGCGGTCGAGCGCGCGACTCCGAGCTCGCCGAGCTCTGCAGCGAGGATCGCCTCCGCCTGCACGTGAGTGACCCCGCGCGCGGACGAGATGAGGGCGACGACGTCGGACCTGTTACCGGCCGACAGCGTGTAGTCGAGCGCTTCCTCGTAGGCGTCGCGGAACGCGTGCGCCGCGCCGCGATTGTCGGCATACCACCCGGCACTGAGCGCGAGCACCGAGCCGAGGTAGGGGTCGATGAGATCCTTCGACGTCGCGAGCGGCACGAGTCCCTGCTGTGCACCGAGCACCTCGAAACCGTTGCTCAGCAACGACGCTTCCGCGTCGCCGGCGAGCAGCGCTTGCATCCGAGTGACGACCCCGCCATGGCTGGCGACCTCGTAGTCATCTTCCCCCAGACCCGCCCGCTCGAGCAGCCCGAACAGCACGAACGCGAATCCGGTCGTGCGGGAGTCGACCGATACGGTGCGGCCGCGAAGCGCGGCGACATCCTCGACACCCGGTACGGAGGTCAGCGTCAGATTCATCCCGGCATCGAGTGCGAAAAGGGCGCGGACGTCGAGTCGCCTGCCCACCGCGTTGCCCGCGTTCGAGTGGTAGCTCGCGACGTTGTCGAACGCAGTCTGGAGGAGCTGATAGCGGCCCGACGCGAAGTCGCGGAACTGCTCGTCGGAGGATGTCACGCGGCTCCAGGTCACATCGAGGCCTCGCGCTGCGAACAGGTCCCGTGCGGAAGCCACGAGGAAGGGGGCGGTGAGCCCGAACACCCCCATCTCGAGACCGATCACTCCTGCGCCTTCGTGGCCGCCGGGACCATCGTGTTCACCAGACGCCCCAGTCCCGCGATCTCCACCGTGAGGACATCGCCCGCCGAGAGGAACTCCTTGCGCGGCATCCCGACACCGGCAGGGGTACCCGTGAGGATGATGTCACCCGGCTCGAGGGTGACGAGCTGGCTTGCGGCGGAGATGAGGGCGGCCACGCTCGCGACCAGGTTCTTGGTGTTCGACTGCTGCTTCACCACGTCGTTGACGGTCAGCGTGATGTCGAGATCGTTCACATCCTCGATCAGCCACTGCGGCACGAGTCCCGGACCGATCGGGCAGAATCCGTCGAGTCCCTTGTGGCCGATCCAGTCGAATGCGAACGGAGCGGCGACCGGGTCCGTGCGCGGGAACAGACCGCGAGCCGAGATGTCGTTCGCGTTGAGGTATCCCGCGACGTGGTCGAGTGCCTCCTCGGCCGAGATCTCCTTGACGCGGTCGGCGATGACCACGCCGAGCTCGGCCTCCCAGTCGACATCCGCCGACGTGGAGCGCGGCATCTCGATCTCTGCGCCGCTTCCCACGATCGTCGTGGTGGGAGGCTTGAGAAAGAAGAACGGCGTGGCGTGCGGATCCGGCACGGCGGTGCCCATCTCGGCCGCGTGGTCGTAGTAGTTCGCGCCGGCGCAGATGACCTTGCGCGGATAGGTGATCGGCGCGATCAGGGTCGCGCCGTCGACGAGCGGAAGCGCCGACGGGTCGAGCGCGCGCAGTTCGTCCTCGAGCGCGCGCCATTCGTCCAGGAGCGCCGCGATCGACGCCGGCCAGCCCTGCGGCGCCGCGTGGATGCCGTCGGCTGCGCTGACGCCGACGCGCGCATCGGCGCCGCCTGCGGTGGTGTACTGCACAAGTGCCCATGTGGGATCGGTCATCGGATCTTCCTCCTGCATATGTCGTGGTCCAAGTGTCTACACTTGGGGTGGTTCAAGACTAGGGTGAATTCCGGGCGATGGAGCCCGCAGTAGTCGAGAGGATCGCATGAGCGCTGACATCCTGCCATTGCCGGTGTTCGACGATCCGCGTCGCGTGAGCCTGGATCTTCGCGATCACGTGCGCCGCCTCATCATCGACGAGCTGCTCCCGGCGGGGACCATCCTGAAGCAGGCCGAGCTCGCGCGCGCGTTCGGGGTGAGCCGCACACCCATGCGAGAGGCCTTTCGGATGCTCCTCGAGGAGGGCTTGATCGACGCCGAGACCAACCAGCGGGCTCGGGTGCGAGAGCTCGACCCGGGGGAGCTCGACCAGCTCTACGGTGTGCGCATCGCACTCGAGTCTCTCGGGGCGCGCATCACCGCTGGGCGTGTCACGGCGCGCGAGGCCGACGAGGCGCGCGAGATGCTGGCGGCGATGAAGTCGGCGTTCGCCCAAGGTGACAAGCCCGCCTGGGTGGACGCACACCGCCGATTCCATCGGCTGTGCGTCGCGCGGGCGGACGAGCCGCTCGCGCGCGTCATCCGGTCCTACTCCGAGCGCACCGAGCGGTACGTGCGCCTTCACCAGGTGCTCCACCCGAACTCCTACGCCGGCGCGCAGGCCGACCACGAGGGGATCCTCGACGCGCTCCTGGCGGGCGATCGCGACCTGGCAGGAATGAGGATGGCGCACCATCTCGCCACGACCAGCCTCACCGTTCTTCGCGACGTGTCTCCGGATGCCTCGGGCGTCACCATCGCGGAGGCGCTGCAGATGGCCGCCCGGTCTGCGAGGTCCTGACCGGGCGCTCGCCTCTGCGCGAATCACGTGCCGCTCCGGAGCGCGGCGAGGATACGGGAGGACGCCACCCACTGCGGCACCTCCGTCCTGCCCGACACATAGCGGATGTTCTTGGACCTCGTGAACTCGCGAAGAGTCTCAGCCGCGCCTTCGCGCCCGAACCCACTGTCCTTGACACCGCCGAACGGAGATCCCAGCAGCGAGGCGCGGAAGTAGTTGTTCACGAAGACCATCCCCGCCTCGAGCCGGAGCGCGACCCGCCGCCCGCGGGCCGCATCGGAGGTGAACACCGCTGCAGTCAGGCCGAAGGCGGTGCCGTTCGCGATCTCGACGGCTTCGTCTTCCGTGGCGAAGCGCATGAGCACGGCGACGGGACCGAAGATCTCCTCCTGCGCGATCCGCATGTCCGCAGTGACGTCGCCGAACAGCGTGGGTGCGACCCAATGTCCGCCCGCGAGGTGCTCGTCCGTCGGCGTGCGGCCCTGGGCGATCAGCGTGGCCCGTTCGGCCGCGGCGACCGCGAGATAGCCCTCGACGCGCGCGCGCTGACGGGCGTCGACCATCGGGCCGATGTCCGTCGCCTCGTCGAGCCCATCTCCCACCCTCAGCAGCTCGGTCGCGCGGGCGAACTTGGCGGCGAACTCGTCGTACACGTCCTGGTGGAGCAGGATGCGGCTGGTCGCCGTGCACGCCTCGCCCTGATTGAAGAAGGAGCCCTCCACCGCAGCAGCCACCGTCAGCTCGATGTCCGCGTCGGGGAAGACGACGAGGGCATTCTTCCCGCCCAGCTCCATTGTCGAGGGCACGAGGTTGCGCGCGGCGCTCGCCATCACCTTGCGACCGGTGTCGGGGGCGCCGGTGAAAGTGATCCGATCGACATCCTGGTGCGAGGCCAGCGCGATGCCGGCCTCCATTCCGGCGACCGCGTTGACGACGCCGGGCGGCAGCACGGAGTTGACCAGTTCCACCATCCGCAGCACGGTGAGCGGCGCCTGCTCGCCTGGCTTGAGGACGATGGTGTTGCCCGCAGCGATCGCCGGGGCGGTCTTGGCGGCGAAGTGTATCGGCGGCCAATTGAACGGGAGGATCGCGCCGACGACGCCATACGGTTCCGGGAGGACGTGCGCCTCGATCGACCCCTGATCGATGACCTCGCCCGTGAGCGTCTCGGCGAGCCCGGCGAAGAGGTGGAAGGTCGCGATCGCGTACCCCACATCGAACCGGAGGGCGTCGCGTCGCGGTTTTCCGTTCTCGAGTGACTCGATCACGGCGAGTTCCTCTGCGTGCTCGGCGAGAAGCGCCGAGATACGGCGCAGGTGGTCGCCCCGGACGCGCGGACTCAGCTCCCGCCAGGGCCCGAGCGCTGAGCGCGCGTCTGCGACGGCTGCGTCGACCGATGCCGCCGTCCCGGACCCCACGGTGGCCAGGACGGCGCCGGTCGCGGGGTTGTGCACCTCGAACGGCGCCGCGTCGTCCTTCGGGTGCCACGCGCCGTACCGGAACGTGCCCCAGGGCGCCATGTCCGCGAGCACACGCCCGGCGTCACGTTCTGTGCTGTCGCTCATTTCCCTGTCTCCTCTTCATGGACCCTGCCACGGCCGGATCCCGCTACGAACCCACCGACTGCACGGCGGTGGCGATGCCCTTGATCAGGGCGCCGGTCGCGCCGACGTAGGCGATGACGACCACGATCGTGCGCGCTGTGCCGGCGGGCACGACCCGCGCCGCGAAATCTCCCGCGATCAGCCCCACGACAAGCGCCGCAACGAGCGCCACCCACATCCACCCCGGGATGTCCGGCCATGCCTGCGGAGCGATGACGGACTTGCTGATGATCGAGCCGGCCGCGATCGTGATGAGGTACGGCTGCATGGTCGCCGCGAAACTGCGCTGCGCCCACCCGCTGAGCACCGCGTACGCGGTGACCGCCGGCGCGCCCGCGCCGACGGCGGAGTTCATGAACCCGGAGGCGAACCCCGCAGTCAATCGCTGGCCGGGTCCGTCCCATGAGCGGCCGGTGCGACGCAGCAGCAGCGCCGTGGTGAGCGCGACGAGCAGGACCACCCCGATCGTGATCTCGACCACGGATCGCGGCGGGATGACGAGCATGAGCGTCCCCGGCACGATTCCGATCAGGGCCGGCGGAACGAGCCACGCGTACCGGCGCCATTCGATGTCGCGCCCCGTGCGCGTCCACACCGCGATCGCACCGAGCGCGCCGCAGATGTTCACCACGATGACCGCGGTCATCGGGCCGTACCCGAGCAGGAGGAACGGCGCGACCACGAGCGCGAAGCCCATCCCCGTGATCCGTTGACTGATCGCGCCCAACACCACCGCGGGCAGGATCGGCACGAACTCCACCGCTAGGTCGTCCGGCCGGTCAGCTCATCGATCGCCTCGGTCGATCCGAACAGGTGGACGATCTCCTCATGGAGCCGGGTGAACCCGGCCGAGGAGACATCGATCGGCTTCGGCAGATCGACGGACTTGTCCGCGAGCAGCACTGTCGGCTTCGGGGAGAAGACGACCACGCGATTGCCGACGATGATCGCTTCATCGACGTCATGGGTGACGAAGATGATCGTGAGTCCCGTGTTCTTCCAGACCGAGACGATCTCCTGGCGAAGCTGACGGCGCGTCTGCACGTCCAGCGCGCTGAACGGCTCATCCATCAGCAGCACCTTGGGCCGCACCGCGAGGGCCCTGGCGATGGCAACGCGCTGCTGCTCGCCACCCGAGAGCTGATGTGCGGGACGGTCCGCGAGGTGCGCGATGCCGATCGTCTCCATCGATTCCATCGCCCGCAGCCGACGCTGTTTGCGGTTCAGTCTGATTCCTCGCAACTGCAGGCCGAGTTCGATGTTGCCGATTGCCGAGCGCCAGGGGACCAGCCGCGGAGCCTGGAACACGTACGCGAGCTGGCTCCACGCGGTGGACGTCGGCTCGCCGAGCACGGTGACCTCGCCACCTGCGGGCTCGAGCAGCTCGCCGACGATCCGGAGCATGGTCGACTTGCCGCAGCCGCTCGGCCCGAGGAAGCAGGTGAAGTCACCTTGGCGGATGCTGAGGTCGAGATCGTCGATGACCGTGCTGGCCCCGTACTGAACTCGAAGGTCTGTGAAGGTGACCGCGTCGGTCATCGGGCTACTCCCGTTCCAGAACGCCTCGCGAACATCCTCGCCAGGGGATCGAAGACGAGTCGTTCGGTGACGGTGACGATGATGAGCACGACGATGATGGTCGCGAACACCATCGGGGTGTCGAAAGACTGCCGCGCACGGTTCATGACAAGTCCCAGGCCGGCTTGCGCGCCGAAGAATTCGGCGATCAGCGCGACCTTCCAGCCCACGCTGAACGAGAGGCGCACAGCGGCGAGGATGTAGGGGATGAGCATCGGCGCCTGGATCCTCCACAGGATCTTCGTGTTCGACCGAGTGAAGCTCTTGCCCATCTCCTGCAGTCCTGGATCCAGCGAGCGCAGTCCCTCCCAGATGTTCACCATGCAGAACGGGATCAGGATCAACGTCACGACGAAGATGACCGCGAAGTTCCCGACCCCGAACCACACGACGCCGAGGATCGCCCATCCCAGAGCGGGGACGCTGTTGAGGAAGGGGAGGAGGACTGCGCCCACCAGCGTCTCGGAGATCGGGAGCACCCGGGTCAGGAACACGGCGAAGGACCCGATGATCAGCGCGAACAAGACGGCAGCGAAGATGCGGATCAATGAGGTCCATGTGTGGTAGGCGTCGGGACCGATCAGCAGGCTCACGACGTCGTTCAGCACTGCCCCGGGTTCCGGAAGGTCGGCGGGGCTGGCGTACGGAGCCGCCAGCCACCACCAGACCAACAGGAGGACCGGCACGAGGACCGCGAGTATCAGGCCGCTCCGTCTCCCCTTTCGCCGCTTTCGGGCGGGTGGGACGTTCGGTGTGGCTGTCGCCAGTGTCTCCGTGACTGTCACGATGCAGAGCCTTCTGTATGCGGCGAGTCGAACTAGTTGCCGGGAATGACGGTGATCTCGTCGACGTCCGGGTACACGGGGATGAATCCCTGGTCAGCGGCGAGCTTGTAGAACTCGTCCGCGTACCCGAGCCACTCGTCGTCCACCACGCCGCCGTACATGTAGTGCGAGTCGTCCCACCAGTAGTCGATGAATTCGACCGGCACTCCGCTGGTCGCCGAGATCTCCTCGGCGAAGTCGGCGTGGTTCTCCTCCGCGTACGCCACGGACTCGGCGTACATGCGCTGGAACTCGTTGACGCACTCCAGGTTGGCGTCGACGAACTCGCCGTTGGCCACCACCGCGACACCGATCGGCCAAGCCCCGTTGGCGATCTCCTTGAAGTCCTGGTCGATCGCGGCGATCTTGGTCAGTTCGGGATCGTTGGACGCGTTCCAGCCGCCCTGGTGCCACATCAGCGCGGCGTCGATATCGCCCGACTTCAGCGCGTTGAGCGTCGTGGGCGGGTCCAGCTCCACCCACGAGACCGCGCCGCCTTCGAGGGCCGCGTCGAGGTCGTACTTATCGGCGAGGACGAGTTGTGCCTCGAGCGTCCCGGTCGACCCGAAGCTCGGTGTCGCGAGCGTGTGTCCCGTCAGATCGGCAGGCGACGAGATGTCGGAGTCCTCGCGGGTGTAGATCGCCAAGCCGCCTCCCGAGTGCGCGAGAGCGTACGCGACGACCCGGAGGTCGAGGCCACCGTTCTCCCGCGCGAGCACCACTCCGTTGAGGGACGTCTGGGTGTAGTTGAACTGGTCTGTGCCGCTCGCCTGGATCAGCGCGGGGATCTGAAGGTAGTTGACCTCGATTCCGGGGACGATGTCGGACTCGACCAGTCCGTTCTCGATCGCGTAGAACGCCGAACGCTGCGAGTCGTCGTCCAGCACGGCAACGGTTGCCGTGTCGCATGCCGCTGTTCCCTCGGCCTCCTCGCTCCCGGACGGCTCCGCGGCGCCTGCGCATCCGCTCAGTAGCGCAAGAGTCCCCATCATGGCGACTGCCCCGTACAGTGTCTTCCTGCTCACGCTGTTCTGCCCTCCGTTAGGCCTGCTCCACGCGTTGCGCGGGGCCGGCGAATTTCGACTTTGAAATTGGGAGCCAACAGTACATACACTTTAGGAATTCCTGCAACCATTCGTTCCACTGTCGGACAGAACCGTTCGCGGTCCGCGGCACCAGTCGAAGGAGACGGCGTGGAGCACATCGAGATCGTTCCCATCGACGGCGGAACGATGATCGCCGAGTGGGACGTGCCGATCCGCTTGTCGGACGGGACCGTCTTGCGGGCGGATGTCTTCCGCCCTGACGACGACCAGCCTCATCCCGTGCTCATGACCCATGGGCCGTACGGCAAGTGGCTGTCGTTCGCCCAGGGCTTTCCTGGAATGTGGAACGTCCTTGAGCAGCGGCACCCGGAGGCGCTCGCAGGATCGAGCAACCGATACCAGGTATGGGAGACGCCCGACCCCGAGAAGTGGGTGCCGCACGGGTACGCCTGCGTCCGGGTCGACTCCCGCGGGTCGGGGCGTTCGCCCGGCCGGGTCGACATCTTCTCGGAGGTGGAGACTCGCGACTTCGCCGAGTGCATCGAATGGGCGGGCACCCAGCCCTGGAGCTCCGGACGCGTGGGATTGAGCGGCGTGTCGTACTACGCGATGAACCAGTGGCAGGTCGCCGCGCTCGCGCCGCCGCATCTCGCCGCGATCTGCCCGTGGGAGGGGGCGTCCGACTACTACCGCGAGTTCATCCGGCACGGCGGCATATTGAGCACGTTCTACCGAGATTGGTACGACGCCACCGTCATCCGCACCCAGCACGGCTTGGGCCAGTCGGGGGAGGTCAGCGCCATCAACGGCGAGCTCGTCTCCGGTCCGGAGACCCTCACCCCCGCACAGCTCGAGGCGAACCGACCGTCCCACCTGACGGACCTGCACGAGCACCGTCTGGTCGACGACTACCACCGCGCGCGCTCGCCGCGACTGGAAGACATCACGGTCCCTGTGCTGTCGGCCGCCAACTGGGCCCACCACCTGCACACCCGCGGCAACTTCGAGGGATATCTGCGAGCGGGCTCATCCGAGAAATGGCTCGAGGTCCACGGTCTGGAGCACTGGGTGGAGTACTACACGCCGTATGGCGTGGAGCTGCAGCGGCAGTTCTTCGACTACTACCTGCACGGCAAGGACAACGGATGGCCCGAGCGCGCCCCGGTCGTGCTGAATGTGCGCCATGTCGACGGTTCATTCTCGTCCCGCGACGAGGAGGCATGGCCGATACCGCGCACGCGTTGGACGCGGCTGTCGCTGGACGCCGGGGGCTCCTCGCTCGTCCCCGATGGAACCGCCGAGCCGGGTGTCGTCGAGGTGACCCGCGATCGGCCTGCGACGTTCGTCCTCGCTGCCCAAGACACCGCGATCGAGCTCACCGGACCGCTCAGCGCGCGCCTCTCCGTGTCAGCTCAGGCGGAAGACGTCGACGTGTTCTTGACGCTTCGCGTGATCGATCCCTCCGGAGTCGATGTAGCCCTGCGGAGTGCGCTGGATCCGGCGGGGGTGATTACGGCCGGATGGCTTCGGGCTTCCCATCGGAGCCTCGATCCCGACCGAAGCACCCCGGAGCGCCCCTACCATCCTCACGATCGAGAGGTGCCTCTCGAGCCGGGAGAGATCACCGAGCTCGAGGTCGAGATCTGGCCGACGAGCATCGTCATCCCTCCGGGCTACCGGCTCGCGCTGACCGTCACCGCGACCGACTTCGCCTTCCCCGGCGATGGCCCCTGGCCGCACTTGTACGGCATTCCGATGCGCGGCAACGGCATCTTCCTGCACGACGATCCGCGCGATCGGCCCGAGGGCGCGGGCAGCTTCCGAGTGCATACCGGAGGCGAGCATGCGTCGAGCCTCCTCGTGCCCATAGTCCCCGACGAGGACGGCGCTCGATCCGAGGTGCGGTTCCACTGAGCGGTCCGGCCATTGGCCGCGACCTGGGCAGGTGCATACAGTGAGGGATGCTGGGCGCGGTCACTCGCGACCCGTACAACGCCGTACCCAAGGAGTCCGATGGAAACGCCATACCCCACCCCCGCGGACACGCCCGTCCGCGTGTCGAAGCTCGGCTACGTCGAGTTCCAGACGCCCGACGTCGATCGACTGACCAACTACTACACGAAGGTGCTCGACTTCGTCGCGGTGGAGCAGGACCAGTCCGAGGCGTACCTCACGACCAGCTTCGATCACCATGCGGTGGTCCTCAAGAAGGCCGCCGACTCCAAGGCACGTACGGTCGTGGGCTACGAGATCTTCGAGGAACTCAGCGACGCCCAGCGCCGGCTGACGGCGGCCGGATACTCCGTCGAGCGTCGCAGCGACATCGCTCCGTCCACTCCCGATGTGCTGGTGCTCGCCGAGCCGCTCACCGGCAGCACGATCCACCTCTATGACGCGCAGAGCACCAGCGGTGTCGAGGGGTACACCCCGATCCGGCCCAGCAAGCTCGGGCACGTCGCATCCTTCGTTCCCGATCTCGGCCCCGTGCAGGACTTCTACCAGGGCCTGCTCGGCTTCCGCTGGTCCGACATGATCGGCGACTTCTTCGTGTTCCTTCGCTGCAACTCGGATCACCACGCAGCCAACTTCATGGCGTCCAAGAAGTTCGAGGGAATGCACCACATCGCGTACGAGATGCGTGACCTCAACCACCTGCAGACGATGCTCGACCATCTCGCGAAGAACGACTTCCGCCTGCATTGGGGCCCAGGACGACACGGCGCCGGACACAACCTCTTCACGTACCACAAGGACCCTGACGGCAACAACATCGAGCTCTTCACGCAGCTGGATGTCATCACCGACGAGGCCAAGGGCTACTTCGAGCCGCGACCGTGGCACGAGGACTACCCGCAGTACCCGAAGACGTGGGAGGTCGATCTCGTCGCGGTGAACGCGTGGGGTCCGATTGAACACTCGATGATCGAGCACTGATCGCGAGGGGATGATTGTGATGGACAAAGAAGTTCAGTGGCCGAGCGTGGACGGTGGCGTCCCGAGTGAGATGCACGCGACCGCGTTCGCGGAGTTCGGCGGGCCGGAGGTACTCAAGGACATCGTGGTGCCGACCCCGCAGCCGGGTCGGGGCGAGGTGCTGGTCAAGGTGGCCGCCGTGAGCGTGGGGCGACTGCTCGACCTCATCGCGCGATCGGGTAAGCACCCCTACGCGACGTTCGAGCTCCCGCACATCCTGGGCGCCGACCATGCCGGAACGATCGCCGCGGTCGGCGAGGGCGTGGACAACGTCGTCGTCGGCGACCACGTCGCCGGGTTCCATGTGATCTTTCCCGTCGAGGACGAATACACGCGGTCGGGATACGGCGACCTCTCGCCGTCGGTCAAGATCATCGGCACGCACGTCCCCGGCGCAGACGGGGAGTACGTCGTCGTACCGGCGGTGAACGTCCGTGTCGTTCCGGAGGGGATCGGTCCCGTGATGGCGGCGTCGATCATCGGCGTCGGTCCGGTTGCGATGAATCAGTTCGAGCGCGCAGGAGGCGTCGGCGCCGGGTCGAACGTCATCGTGCAAGGGGCGACCAGTGGACTGGGCGCCACCACGGCGATGCTCGCGAAGCACCTCGGCGCGACAGTCGTCGTGACTTCACGACACGAGAGCAAGCGCGAGCGGCTGCGTGAGCTCGGCTTCGAGCACGTGTTCGACGCGATCGACGAGGATTTCGCCGACCGGGCCCGTGAGGCGTTCGGCGGCGACGGCGCGCATGTCGTGGTCGACAACCTGGGTGCCCCGCTGATCTGGGAGCACGGGTTTGCGGCGCTGCGACCGGGAGGCGCCATGGTGTCGTCTGGAGCATTCCTCGGCCACGTGGTGCCGCTCAATCTGCAGCGCGCCTACACGCAGGGCATGCGCGTGATCGGCGTGCGCACGGGAACTCTGGGGACAGTCGACCGCGTCTGGGCCGAAGCGGAGCGTGGATACCGCACCGTCGTGGATGCGACTTTTCCCATCGAGAACGCACCCGATGCGCACCGGTTCGTCGAGCGGGCGGGCAATGTGGGGCGCGTTGTGATGACACGCACTCACTGACTGGATTGGGCGGCGGGCGCGAGTTACCGCGGATCGGCGGTAGCGTCAAGTAGCATTCGGCGAGGAGAGAGGCTTCGTCCATGCCAACGATCGACATGCTCGGCTCGCTGCCGCCGCCCGTCTTCACGGACCCGCGGCGCGTCAGCATCGACCTCCACATGCACCTGCGTCAGCTCATTTTCGAGAACCAGTTGCCCCCCGGAGCGGTGCTGAAGCAGGCGCAGCTCGCGCGCGTCTTCGGTGTCAGCCGCACTCCCATGCGTGAAGCGTTCAGGATGCTGCAGGAGGAGGGCCTGATCGACGTCGAGGTCGATCAGCGAGCGAAAGTGCGAGAGCTGGACGGCGAGGAACTCGATCAGCTCTACAGCGTGCGCATCGCCCTCGAAGCGCTCGGCGCAAGGATGACTGCCGGGCGCTTGACCGAAGAAGAACAGGCCCTGGCCCGACGTCGTCTCGGTGAGATGGACGAGGCGCAGGACTCAGGCGATATGGTTCGGTGGATGGAGGCCCATCGCTCCTTCCATCGGGTGTGCATATCGCGCGCCGACGAGCCGCTGCTCCGAGTCGCCGAGTCCTACGCCCGCCGCAGCGAGCGCTATCTCCGGCTCTATCAACTCTGGCACCCGCAGTCCTTCTCGGTGGCGCACGGCGAGCACGACGGGATCCTCGACGCGATCATCGAGGGAAACGTCGCAAAGGCGGGGACCCGAATGGCGACGCACCTGGCGCACACGAGTCTCACTGTGCTCCGTGATGTCGCGGGCCGCTCCGATGGCACAGCGACCCAGCACGCACTCGCGATGGCGCGCGACCCACGCCGCTGAGCTTGGTCCGCTCAGCGCGGGTCGAGCGCAGCGTTAGCGGCGGCTTGCGCATCGCGCAGACCGATGTCGACGCCCACGCGGCCAACGAAGACCTCGTTGAGGATCGGGCGATAGGCAGTCTCGGCGGCGGAGTAACGCGCTCCCGAGGGGGCTTGGATCGTGCCGTTTTCGAGAACGTCGAGCATCGGCGAGATATCGACGCCTTTGCTCCTCCAGTACTCGAAGTAGGCGGACTGCGCGGCCGTCACCGCGGGAAGGCCGCTGCCGTCGGCGCCGATCTCCCTGCTCCCTTCCGGGCTCGCGATCCACTCGAGCAGGCGCCGTTGAGAATCCGGGTCGTCGCTGTCTGCACTTGCGGCTGCGACGACGCCGTTCGTGACGCTGATGGCGCCCGCAGGCCCCGCGGGCAGAGGCGCGATGCCCCACTCGAAATCTGCGGACTCGACCACGTTGGCCAGGTTGTACGCGCCGGTCTGGAACAGCGCGAGACGTCCCTGCAGGAAGAGATCACGTGCACGGTCGCCACCTGTCGGAGGGTTGGTGTCCGACGCCGGCGGGGCGACGTTGTAGTCATTGATCAGGTTCACGACGTACTGGATCGATTCTCTTCCGGCTTCGCTGTCGAAGGCGAATCGGTCACCGATCTGCCACGCCGCGTCGTTGGAGCCGAGAAACTGCAAGATGATCGCGTTCAGATCGTTCGAGGCGTTGTACCCGTAGTGAGCGACGCTTGTCGCGTCGAACCCGGCGTCGTCCGGCGTCCGCCCATCCACGTCGGCCGTCAGTCGCGTGGCCACGGATCGCAGGGTGTCCTCTGTGGTGGTCGGGTCCCACGCGAGCGCCTCGACTTCCCTGACAGACACGCCGGCTGCAGCAAGAAGGTCGGCGTTGTAGATGATTCCGATCCCCGGGTCGGTGAGCTGCGGGACCCCCCAGAGGCCTCCATCGAGCGTGTACTGG
This sequence comes from Microbacterium sp. ARD31, assembly GCF_031844425.1. Lineage (NCBI taxonomy): Bacteria > Bacillati > Actinomycetota > Actinomycetes > Micrococcales > Microbacteriaceae > Microbacterium > Microbacterium sp. ARD31. The sequence continues at coordinate 65,916 of NZ_JAUZVE010000015.1, read as the reverse complement.
GCGACGACGTCCGGCTCCCATGCCTCCTCAGCGGCAGGGGAGAGCAACTCGCGGATGTCGATCAGGTGATCGCTCTCGGCGTACATGGCGAAGTTCGCCGCGTTGGTCCAGAACACGTCATCGACGGTCCCGGAAGCAACGTCGGCCCGCAGTTGCGTCCAGTAGTCCGCCCAAGGGATGACGACGATGTCGACGTCGATCCCGGTTCTTGCGGTGAACTCCGCAAACGATTGGCGGTACGCATCAGCCACCTGCGGGTCCCACAGCCTGAAGGAGATGGTCGGGGTCTGCGAGCCGGCAGCGCAGCCTGTCATGGCCGAGAGCACCAGAGTCGCCGACAGCGCGAACGCTGCGCATCGAATCGTCTTCATCGCCGGCCTCATCCGTCTTCAGCGGAGCGCTTCTGCCGCAACCGCGTGGACCAGCTGACGCTCCGACAGTGCGAATGCGCCCAGCGCAGGCAAGAGCGCCATTGTGGTGCCTGCAAGCACCAAGCCCCAGTTCTGATCGTATTGGGTCCGAAGTCCACTCACCGCGACGGTGACAACCGGCCACGTCGACCCCGATATCAGTCGTGGCCAGAGGAAGGCATTCCACTGCCCGATCGCGGTGATGAGCGCCACGATCGCGAGGGCGGGGCGCGAGAGCGGGACGACGATGCGGCAGAGCACCTGCGTCATGGTGGCGCCGTCGAGGCGCGCTGCATCGATCAACTCGTCGGGGATGGCGCGAAAGTACTGCCGCAGCAGAAACACCGCGAACGGCGAAGCCAGCAGAAACGGGATCACAATTCCCCAGAAAGTGTCCTTGAGACCCAATCGCGTCATCGCGAGGAAGACCGGAACAATCGTGACGACCGGAGGGACCAGGTAGGTCAAGAGCATGGCGCCGAAGAGGATCTCCCGGCCGGGAATCTGAATCTTGGCGAAGACGAAGGCGGCGGCAGCCGACGTGGCCACCTGGGTGACGGTGAGCAGGGCAGCAGCTGCCACGGTGACAAGCGCGGCCACTCCGAACGGTGTCCCGCGGAGGACTTCGCCGAAGTTCGCCATGGTCCAATCGCTGGGCACCAAGGCGACTCCGTCGCGCTCGAGTGTGGTCTGAGGGGTGAGGGCCACGGCGACGCTCAGGCTCAATGGAGCCAGCGTTGCCGCGGATGCGGCGAGGAGCAGGGCGACGACACCAAAGCGCGCGAGGGTGGTGCGACGCACCCTCCGAAGAGGCTCAGCGCGGTGCATGTTCACCTCGCACCCGGTACATTGCGCGCTGGAAGAGCACGACCAGTCCAAGCAGCAGAAGCAGCACCAGGGATCCCGCCGCGGCGCGGCCGATATCGAATGCTTCGAATGCGGTGGTGTATAGCCACAGCGAGACGGTGGTCGTGCTTGCGGCGGGTCCGCCGCCGGTGAGCGCGAACACCTGATCGTAGATGGCCGCCACGCGGACCACTCCCGTCACTGAGACGAAGACCAGCACCGGTCGAATCAGCGGTAGCTGAATACTCCACAGTGTGCGCAGAGGCCCGGCTCCATCGATCCTTGCTGCGTCGATGAGCGCAGGGGGGACGGTGAGTAGACCCGCGACGAAGAACAGAGCCACGTATCCCGCCTCGCTCCACACGATCACGCACGCGACGACGATCGGTGCGAGCGCCGGGTCGACGAGCCATTCGACCCGGTGCCCGGTGAGCACGCTCAACAGGCCATCCGAGGGGGAGAAGATCCATCGCCAGATGACACCGACAACCAACGGCGCAACGAGCCAGGGCAGCAGGATGATTCCCCGCACCACGCGCCGAAGGGAACCACCGGTGGCGAGCATGAGGGCAAGCCCGATGCCGATGAGGATCTCGGCGGGGACGATCAACACGGCGAGCTGCGCAGTAACCCCGAGCGAATGCAGGAACGCGGGATCTGTGATGACGGACTGGAAGTTGTCGACGCCGACCCACTGCGGAGCGGCGATCAAGTCCCAGCGCTGTGTTGCGAGCCAGGCTAAGCAGATCAGCGGAAGCGTGAAGAACAGGAGGATGCCCACGGCGCTCGGCGCGAGAAGAACGTAGCCGGAGACCTGATCAGTGAGCGAGCGGCGAGCCAGTTTGTGTGACGGCCCGACTGCAGCGGTCATGGTCACTCTCCTGTCATGGCATCACACACCGCAGCCGCACCATCCGCGCAATGTGTGTACACATGAGACTACCGATTGCGAGGAGGGTCGAGGCAAGGGTGATCCAGGAACTGCCCAGCATTATCCGCACTCGGGTGGAGCTAGGGGCGTTCCCGGTCGGTCCGGTCATCTACCCCGCAGAGCCACCCAGCCGCCGATTGCTGGCCGGCCACGAGTGGTGGGAACAGAGTGGGAACAATTGCCGCGAATTCTGTGTGACTCGATGCAGTGTTTGAGAGATCGAGCCGCTGATTTCGCGCGGTTCTGTGACCTCAGGTGATCCTTGTGACCTGGTCCGGTATGGGTTCAAATCTCACCGTCATTGGGCTGGACGGCGGTGCTTGCTCGGGCGACGGTATGCGCGCGAAAATCTCTTGTGACGGCAACGTGAAAGGAGGGCATAGCTATGCCGTTCCGGACCATCGAGACCCTCGAGTCATGGGTCGCGGAGTTCGAAGCGAAGAACTCGGCGGGCGCAAGCGTCATTCGCGTCATCCCCCAGGATGGCGATGGCGGCGCTGACACCGGCCTCGTCGGGATGCGACTCCCGAACTCGCCGACCGAGATCGACATCGAGCCGCCCACTCGGCGTGGTGAGGAGTGGGTGGTGACTTTCGAAACCCCGCGAGGACCACGTTCGGCTGGGAGCCGTCGCGGTTCAGATGATCGCCGTCGAGATGACCGAGCTCGCCAAACTCTGCGCGTTCCTACAGCAGAAGTCAGACGAGTTCATGAGGAACCCCGAGAGCGGTGCGCACCCATTACCTAGGGGAGCGCAGCACGCTCCTCGTGCCTGGTTCGGCGATGCTCGTCCGGTCGCCGCGTGGGAACGATTTGAGAAGACTTGAGGCCGATCCGGCACACCGAGGCCTATCGACGAAACCTCGAGATCCGCGGAATCGCGCGTGCGCACTTCGAACCTCATCTGCGAAATGTCCCAGAGTGGGAGTTCAAATCCCTCCGTCTCCGCCAAAAAATGCCTGATCATGAGAGTATTGGTGCCATGTCAGACGCTGTCGCACGCCGCACGAACAAGACTGCCTGGGCCGCCTTCTGGGTCGCGCTGGCAGGCCTCGTCCTCATGCCCATCCCGCTGTTCATCGGGCTCATCGTGGGTGGTGGCCTGTCGATCATCGCCGCCGTCCTCGCCGTGATCGCGTTGCTCAAAGGTCTCGCGCGCAGCGGCAAGGGCATCGCCCCCGTCGTCTTCGCCGGGATCTTCATCGCGCTCACCTGGGGTGGCATCTCCATCGGCGGCGGCGTCATCTGGTAACGACGCCCGAACCCGGACTCGCACGCGGCCCGCGCCTTCCAGGGACGCCGTAGGCTCGACCGATCATGGACACGCCCGAGCTGATCCTCCAGCAGCGTCGACGAGACGTCGACAGCCGTGTCGAGTCTCTGAACGCCGGGATGGCCGCGCTTCGAGTCGACCGCGCAGCTGACTCCGCGGACGACGAGCACGACCCCGAGGGCGTCACGCTCTCTGCGGAATGGTCGAGACTCGAGGGTCTCCGAGAAGCAGCGCTGGTCGAGCGCGCCGAGATCGACGCGGCACTCTCACGTGTCGGCGATGGCACCTACGGCGTTTGCGAGGACTGCGGGCGCGGCATCCCCTCGGGTCGACTCGACGCCCGCCCGACGGCGACGCGGTGCGTGGACTGTGCGGCGAGAGCAGAGTCGCGCCGGTAGACCCCAACCGCGGTGCGCGCACGGGGCCGCGGGATCTTACCGCTCATGGACCGCCCGCGGTAGGGCGGTCGGCGGCGGGAACCGCGCTGTTAGGTTGATCTGCACTCGACCGGTGGGCGGAGATTCATCCGGCCACCCCAACCAAGGAGGCAACATGTTGTGGACCATTCTCGGACTCATCCTCGTCGGCCTCATCGCCGGTTTCATCGCTCGTGCCGTCATCCCCGGCAAGCAGAGCATGGGCATCCTCATGACGATCGTCCTCGGAATCGTGGGCTCGTTCGTCGGCGGATTCCTCGGCTTCCTGATCTTCCGCGCCGACCCGATGGGCGGCTTCCTGCAGCCTGCCGGCATCATCGGCTCGATCATCGGCGCGATCATCGTGCTCGGCATCTACGTCATGGCGACGCGCCGCCGCACCACCTGATCCCCGGTTCGCCGCGGCCGCGTCAGCGCGCCGCGGCGAACGGATCCGTGGCGCCGTCCACGCACGCGTGGCGAGCGAGGTCCCACCCGGCCAGTTCCGCGCCCGCGCGATAGGCCGCCTCCCAGAAGTTCAGCACCGCCGATCTCGGATCGGCGGTGCTTTTCGCTGTCTCGAGGGGATAGATCGCCAGATGCGACGCACCGCGATCGAGCCACTCGGCGCCGTCCGGCAGCGCCCGGTCCGCGACGCCGTCGGGTTCGGGTGAGACATACGCGTAGAAGGCCGGGTACGGCACCGACGGGTCGCCGAACCAGAACCCGAAGCTGATCACCTCGCGCGAGTACGCCTCGCGCGTCACCGGGTCGGTCGTCGGCTCATGCTCGATGATCGCGTCCGAGAACCTCGTCGCGGCGATGTCGAAGGTGTGCCAGAAGTGATGAACCGGACTCGTCTTGCCTGCGAAGCGACCAGTGCGGCGTGGAACGAAGCCACGCTCTGCCCTTCGAGCGGGAAAGACCTGCGCGAACCCTCCGTCGTCGCGATCACGGCACGATGCTCGATGAAGTCCAGGTCGATGGCGAAGACGGGGTTCGAGCCCATCGGGCGCGTCGTGATGCCCGACCCGGTGACGTGGAAGGGCACGTTCCACCAGTGGTTGCGCCGGGGGCTGTGAGCGAGTCGCACTTTCCCGACGATCTGCGCGAAACGGTGCAGCGTCTCCTTCGTCGGCAGCCACTGCTCGTAGGGCAGGTCGACTCGCAGGCTCACGCGTGCTCCTCCGACGACGCGTGGCGTCGCTCGTGGGGGGTGTGAGGCAGGAAGTGCTCGCGGGCGAGCGGCGCGATCTCGACGTGGTCGACGTCGGCGCGGCTGACCCACCGCATCTCGGCGATCTCCGCTCCGATCGCCGGCTGCTGCACGCCGATGTCCGCGGCGAAGACATCCGCCACCACGACGTGTCCCGGTTCGTTCGCGGCGGCTGCCGTGAACAACCCGAGCGCCCGCAGGTCATCCGGGGCGACGGCCACGCCGAGCTCTTCCGCCAGCTCCCGGCTGAGGGTCTGGCTCGGCGACTCGCCGGGCTCCGGTTTGCCGCCCGGCTGCATGAACGCCGTCGTCCCGGCCTTGCGCACCACCAGCAGACGGCCTTCGGCATCGGTGATCACGGCCGCCGAGACATGGATGCTGCGCTGCGGCGCCGGGGCAGGAGTTCCGCTCTTCACGCTGGCACGCTAACAAGTCCTGGGCGCACCGAGGCCCGCTGACCGTCGGCTGCCGATCGGTCGCGCTGGTCGTCCACGCTGCCAGGCGGCGTCCATCCGGCTCGACGTAGAATCGCGTGTGCCTCCCGAGACCTCGCCTTCGTCCACCCTGCCGCCCAGCGGCATCGATCCGGACGAACTCGCCATCACCTTGAAGGTGCTGGACGGGATGGCAGGCCTCGACGAGACGCACCCCGACTTCGTCGCTGTGCGGCAGGCGACCGCGAAGATGTTCAAGGCGGTCAAGAAGGTCCGCCGGCGTGAGATCCGCGAGGCCATCGCGAGCGCCGACCGTGCGGTGGTCGCCGCCACCGCAACCGGTGCACCGGACCGCATCGACGACGAGACGCGCGGCATCCCCATCAGCACCGCCACGACCGCACCGACCGCGGGAACGCTGCTCAAGGCCCGCGGCTGCTACATCTGCAAGCAGCCCTACACCGTCGTCGACGCGTTCTACCATCAGCTCTGCCCCGCCTGCGCGGCGCTCAGCCACGCCAAACGCGAGGCGCGCACCGATCTGACCGGCAAGCGGGCGCTGCTGACCGGCGGACGGGCGAAGATCGGCATGTACATCGCGCTGCGCCTGCTGCGCGACGGCGCCCACACCACCATCACCACACGCTTCCCCCGCGACGCGGTGCGCCGCTTCAGCAGCCTTCCCGATGCTCCCGAGTGGATCGACCGGCTCAAGATCGTCGGCATCGACCTGCGCGACCCCGCTCAGGTCATCGGGCTCGCCGACGACGTCGCCGCCGCCGGGACCCTCGACATCCTCATCAACAACGCGACGCAGACGGTGCGGCGATCGCCGGGCGCGTATCAGCCGCTCGTCGACGCCGAGCTCGCGCCGCTGCCGGACGGGCCTCTGCCGGAACTGGTCACCTTCGGGCACACCAACGACCAGCATCCTCAGGCGCTCGAGCGCTCGGTGACGGCGCATCCGATCCTCGCCGCGGCGGCCGCTCGCGCCGAGGAGCTCACGGAGCAGGCGATGGCTGCGGGATCGAGCTCGCTCGAGCGGCTCGCCGCGGGCACGGCGATCGACGCCGGCGGTCTCGTCCCCGACCTCGACCACGTGAACTCGTGGACGCAGCGCGTGGACGAGGTGGATCCGCTCGAGATGCTCGAGGTGCAGCTCGCCAACACGACCGCGCCCTTCCTGTTGGTGTCGAAGCTGCGATCGTCGCTGGCGGCGAGTCCCGCGCGACGCACGTACGTGGTGAACGTCAGCGCCATGGAGGGCGTCTTCGGTCGCGGCTACAAGGGCCCCGGCCACCCGCACACCAACATGGCCAAGGCCGCGGTCAACATGCTCACCCGCACGAGCGCGCGCGAGATGTTCGAGACCGACCGCATCCTCATGACCAGCGTCGACACCGGCTGGATCACCGACGAGCGCCCGCACCCCACCAAGGTGCGACTGGCCGAAGAAGGCTTCCACGCTCCGCTGGATCTCGTCGACGGCGCCGCGCGCGTGTACGACCCGATCGTGCGAGGCGAAGCGGGCGAGGACCTGTTCGGTGTCTTCTTGAAGGACTACGCGCCCGGGTCATGGTGAACCTGCCCGCCCCTGGACGCCGCGTCGTGGTGCGCTACCTGCTGCCCACCGGCCAGGCGACAGACGCGCTCGGCGAACTCGTCAGCGCCGACGAGACGACGGTCGTCGTCGACGGCAAGCGAGGTGTCGAGCACATCGGGGTGAGCGACATCATCGCCGCGAAGGAAGTGCCGCCGCCGCCCGCGCCGCGCACCCGGCGCACCGCCGGCTGATCGGTCGGATCAGTCGGTGTCGTCCGTGCCGCCCGGGCGGACGGGCGCGTCGTCTCGGATGTCGATGCGGGTCACCCCGTCGTGCTCGGTCACCTCGATGCGCGGTGCGGCGTCCTCCTCCCGCGCGTCGGGCGCGGAGAGCAGCTGATCGCGCCGCTTCTCGTCGTCTGTCATCCCTGTCGACATGGCCCGCCCTTCCGGTCCCACGCACGCTATCGCGGAGACGATCCCCGGGTCACGGGCCTTGACAACCGGCGTCAGGCGGGGGGAGCGGCGTGCTCGGTGACCGAGACGAACCGGCCGTCCGCGACGGTGACGTTGTGCACGCCACCGGTGAGCTCGACCGTTGTGGACGTCTCTCTGGTCGCGCAGTCCGGCCCGACCCACAGTTCGATGCGGCCGGGCTCGACGATGCGGATGCCGTCGCGTCCGGTGAAGGCGAGACGCGCGGTCGGCACATCGAACTCGACGATGCGCTCCTCGCCCCCGTCCAGTTCGAGGCGGTGATAGCCGACCAGTTGCGCGACGGGACGCGTGATGCTCGCGTGCACGTCACGGGCGTAGAGCTGGACGACGTCGGCGCCGGCACGGTCTCCGGTGTTGCGCACGCGCACGGTGACGCCGAAGCGTCCCGAGGTCGGCGTCGCGGCATCCGTCGTGAGTCCCGTGCGCGCGAACGTCGTGAAGGACAGCCCGTGTCCGAACGGCAGTGCGGGGGTGGTGTCGGCGCTGGTGATGTCGGACGGACCGCCGAGCACCGGATGCAGGTAGCTGTACGGCTGCGCGCCCGCGGAGCGGGGCAGCGACACCGGGAGTCGACCGGAAGGCGACGTGCGCCCCGACAGGATGCCCGCGATCGCCGCCCCGCCCTCCTCCCCGGGGAAGAAGGCCTGTAGCACCGCGCTGACCCGGCCGTCCAGGGCCCAGTCGATCGCGTACGGCCGACCGGACAGGACGACCAGCACCACCGGCGTGCCGGTCGCGGCGACGGACTCGACCAGCTCTCGCTGGCGACCCGGCAGTTCGAGGTCGGCGACGTCGTTGCCCTCGCCGACGGTGCCCCGGCCGAACAGTCCGGCGCGGTCGCCCACCACCACGACGGCGACGTCGGCATCGGATGCCGCGGCCACGGCCGCGTCGAGGAGCGACGTGTCGCCGCTGTCGGCCTCGTCCTCGACCTCGCACCCGCGCGCGGCCGTGATCTCGACCCCGGGGAACTCCTGGGCGAGGGCTTCATGCACGGTCGGCGAGGCGAATCCCTGCGCGACCTCGGGGTGATGTGCCATGACGTGGTTCACGAACGAGTAGCAGCCGAAGAGCGCCTCGGCCGCGTCGGCGTTGGGGCCGATCACCGCCACCCGGCCGGGTGAGCGCAACGGCAGCGTGCCGTCGTTGCTCAGCAGCACCACCGACTTCTCGGCGAGCTCGCGTGCAACGGCCCGATGGGCGGGGGAGTCGAGGTCGATCGACGCGGGAGGCGCGTCGAAGGTCTCATCCAGCAGGCCCAGCTCCTCCTTCTGCGCCAGGACGCGCCGCACGGCCGCGTCCACCGCGCGTTCGTCGACCAGGCCCGCCCGCACCTTCTCGGCGAGCGGCTCGAGGTAGGCGTCTCCTGTTGGCAGTTCCACGTCGATCCCGGCCGCGAGGGCCAGTGCCGCGGCTTCGCCGAGGTCGGCCGCCACGGCGTGCATCGTGTGCAGGAACGCCACCGAGAAGTAGTCCGAGACGACGACGCCGTCGAACCCCCACTCGTCGCGGAGGATGCCGGTGAGAACGGCGGGGTCCGCGGCCACCGGCATCCCGTCAATCTCGGCATAGGAGTTCATGACCGAGCGCGCGCCGCCGTCGCGCACGGCCATCTCGAACGGCGGCAGCAGCACGTCTCGGATCTCGCGGGGTCCGGCGTGGACCGGCGCGTGGTTGCGTCCCGCCTGCGACGCGGAGTAGCCGACGAAGTGCTTCAGGGTGGCGTGCACCCCGGCGGACTGAAGCCCGCGCACGTACGCCGTCCCGATCGTCCCGACGACGTAGGGGTCTTCGGCGATGCACTCGTCGACGCGCCCCCATCGCGGGTCGCGCACGACGTCCAGCACCGGAGCGAGGGACTGATGGATGCCGAGCGCCCGCATCGACTCGCCGATGAGACCCGCCATCCGTTCGACCAGCTCGGGGTCGAAGGCGGCTCCCCAGGCCAACGGCGTCGGGAAGGTCGCCGCCTGCCACGCCGCGAGACCCGTGAGGCTCTCTTCATGGACGAGGGCGGGGATGCCCAGCCTGGTCTCGGACCGCAGACGACGCTGCTCGCTCCACAGCCACGCGGCGCGCTCCACCGGGTCGACCGGCCGGGTGCCGTACACCCGCGTGAGGTGCCCGAGGCCATGGATGCTCGCGTCCTCGTAGCGCGCTGAGGTGGCCATCTCTCCCTGCATGGGCGCGACGACGTCGTCGCCCTGGTCGACCCAGAAGCCGACCAGCTGGGCGAGCTTCTCTTCGAGGGTCATGCGCGCGAGCAGGGATTCGACGCGCGCGGAATCGACGATGGTCACGGTTCTCCTTGAGAGGGGTCAGCCTTTGACGGCGCCGGTCAGGCCGCCGACGATCCGGCGCTCGAACAGGCTGAAGAAGACGAGGGCGGGGATCATCGACAACGACGTGAACGCGAGCACCCGTGCGGTGTCGACGGAGTACTGCGACGAGAACGCCTGCACGCCGAGGGGCAGTGTGAACACCGCCTCGTTGTTGAGCACGAAGAGCGGCAGCAGGTAGCTGTTCCAGCTGCCGATGAATGCCAGGATGCCGGTGGTGATCACTCCGGGCATGGCGAGCGGGATCACCATGCGCCAGAAGAATCCCAGCCGCGAGGCCCCGTCGATGAACGCGGCCTCCTCGATCTCGTCGGGGATCGCCCGCAGGAACGGCACCAGGATGATGATCGTCGTGGGGAGGGCGAACGCGATCTGCGGGAGGATCACACCCGGCAGCGAGTTCATGAGGCCGAGGTTGCGGATCACGATGTACAGCGGGGTGATCGCCACGGTGATGGGGAACATCAGGCCCGCCGCGAACAGCGCGTACAGCGCTCCACGACCCTTGAAGCGGTAGCGGGCGAGTACGTAGCTGGCCATGAGACCCAGCACGACGGCCCCGGCCGTGGTCGCGATCGCGGCGATGGCGGAGTTCAGCACCTGCCGCCAGAACATGTCGCCGCCGAGGACCACGAGGTAGTTCTCGACGTTCCACGGGTTCGGCAGCCCGGCGGGGTCTGTGGTGATCTGCGCGTTCGTGCGGAACCCGCCGAGGATGATGTACGCCACCGGCACGAGCAGGAGGGCGATGACGACGAGGGCGACGAAGTAGACCAGCGGGTTGCCCCAGGGCAGCTTCTCGCGCGGGGTGCGCCGCGGAGGGCGCTGCTCGTCGGCAGGGGCGGTGGTGATGACAGCGGTCGCAGTGCTCATCGGCGCTTTCCTCCCGTCAGCGCGCCTTCCGTATCGCGTCGCAGCACGAAACGCTGGTAGAGCAGCGCGACCACGAGCGAGATGAGGAAGATCACGACGGCGACGGCGTTTCCGTATCCGTAGTTGCCGGCGTTGCGGCCCTCCGAGACCATGTACGTCGCCATAGTGGAGGTGCCCGCCGTCGAGGCCACGTACTGGCCCCAGATGATGTAGACCAGGTCGAACAGCTGCAGCGAGCCGATGATCGACAGGAACGCCCAGATCCGCAGCGTCGGGCCGAGAAGCGGGATGGTGATCCGCCACTGGGTCTGCCAGAAGGACGCGCCGTCGATGGCAGCCGCTTCCGAGAGCTCCTCGGGGATGCCCTGGAGTCCCGCGAGGAAGAGGATCACCGCGAAGCCGATGTACTTCCACGTGATGATGACCATCAGCGTCCAGATCGCCAGGTTCGGGTCGGCGAGCCAGTCCTGCTGGATGCCACTGAGGCTCATCTGATCGAGGAAGCCGTTCAGGGCTCCGTTCTGCTGGAGCATGAGACTCCAGCCGACTCCGACCACGACTTCGGCGATCACGTAGGGCACGAAGATCAGCACGCGGATGACCGACTGCCCGCGCATGCGCCGGTTCAGCAGCAGTGCCAGCAGCAGTGCTGCCGGGCCCTGCAGGACGAGCGACATGACGACGATGAAGGCGTTGTGGCTCAGCGCCGCGTGGAACGCGGGGTCCTGCAGGATCAGCAGGTAGTTGTTGAAGCCGACGAAGTTCGTCGGCACGCCGTAGCCCTGCCAGTTGAAGAAGCCGTAGTAGGCGGCGGCGACGACGGGGAAGATCACGAAGCCGAGGAAGACCAGGAGGGCGGGGCCCACCAGCAGGGCGACCTCCAGTCGGCCGCCCCATCCCAGACCCTTCCGACGCCGCCGCACCGAGGGGGGCGACGCGGTGACGCCGCCCCCCTCGTGCTGCGCGAGCTCGGCGGGAGTGGAGGTCTCCGTCAGCGAGTTCTCGCGGACACGCATGCGAGTGGTCCTATCCCTTCGCCGCGGCGGTGTTGACGGCCTCGACCAGCTGGTCGGGCCCGCTGTTGCCGGCGAGAAGGTCGACGACCGCCACGTTCAGGGCGTTGCCGACATTCAGGCCGTAGACCGTGTCGAGCCACTGCGACACGTAGGGCGCGGCGTTGTAGGCCTCGAGGATCTGCTGGAGGTACGGCTCGGTGACCGCTTCCTGCGCGACCGTGTTGACCGGGGGAGCGTTGAAGGCCGCGTAGTAGTTCTCCTGCACGTCCGACGTGGCGAGGTAGTTCAGGAAGTCGACGCACGCGTCGGGTGCGTCGACCGAGCACGAGTAGCCGTCCACGCCACCGAGGATCGAGCCGGGCTCGCCCTCGCCACCGGGGACCTCCGGGAACGGGAACCAGCCGAGGTCGGGCAGCGGCTCCTGATCGGGCGTGAGCGACGCGATGACGCCCGGGTTCCAGGCGCCCATGAGTTCCATGGCCGCCTGGCGGTTGGCGAGGAGTCCGGCGGATGATCCGGCGCCCTGCTGCGCGGAGGTGGTGAGGAATCCGTCGTTGTACGGCTCGGTCTCGGCGAAGCTCTGGAGGTTCTCCGCCGCCTCCAGCCAGCACGGGTCCTCGAAGTTCATCTCGGCGGCGGCGTCGGCCATGGTCTCCGGGCTGCAGGCGCGCAGCGCGAAGAAGTAGTACCAGTGCGCGGCGGGCCAGGCGTCCTTGCCGCCCAGGGCGATCGGGGCGACGTCGGTGGCCTTCAGGGCCTCGACAGCGTCCTCGAGCTCGTCGATCGTGGCCGGGGTCTCCTCGATCCCCGCCTCGTCGAAGAGGTCCTGGCTGTAGAAGATGCCGCCCGGGAGCACGGCCACCGGCATCGCGTAAACGCTGCCGTCGATCGTGTTGGCCCGGAACGAGCCCTCGGGGATCTCGCTGGTGGCGGTGTCGGACAGCACGTCTGTGAGGTCCTTGAGCTGACCGGCCTCGACCATCGCGGCCATCTTGCCCCCGCCGCGCTGCAGGAAGATGTCGGGCGCATCGCCGGAGTTCAGCGCGGTCTGCAGCTTGCCGTCGAGCTCTTCGTTCTGCAGCGACTGGATCTCGATCGTGACGTCGGGGTTCTCGGCCTCGAAATCGGCCACCGTCTGCTCCCAGAACTCCTGCCCCGGTCCGGTCGTGGAGTTATGCCAGAGGGTCATGCTCTGGCCGTCCGCGCTGTCGCCGGACCCGCCCGCGCAACCGCTCAGGGCGAGTGCGCCGATCGCCAACGTCGCCGATGCGACGAGGATCTTCTTCGCGTTCATGTGATTCAACCTTCTCCTCTTCGAGTGGACACCTGGGCGCTGCTGCGCGCCTTGCTCGGACGAGTGTCACCCGCTCCGTCGATGTCGTCAAACGTTTTCGAAATCCTTTTCCATGACTACACTCACCGTCATGGGACGCCGACCGACCATCCACGACGTCGCCGCCGAAGCGGGCGTTTCTGTGTCGACCGTGTCGAAGGCGGTCAACGGACGGTACGGCATCGCCGCCGACACCGTGCAGCGCGTGCTCGACGTCGTGGAGCGGCTCGGATACGAGTCCAGCCTCGTCGCCAGCAGCATGCGATCGTTCCGCACCGGGGTCATCGGCGTGCTGGTCGCCGACTTCGAGCCGTTCAGCGCAGAGATCCTCAAGGGCGTCGCACAGGCGCTGCACTCCACCCGCTACGACCTGCTGGCCTACAGCGGCTCTCGGCAGGCCGACAGCACGGGGTGGGAGCGGCGCTCGCTCAGCCGGCTCAGCGGCACGCTCATCGACGGAGCGATCATGGTCACTCCCACCGTCGTCAGCGCATCCGTCGACGTGCCGATCGTCGCCATCGACCCCCACACCGGTCGAGCAGACCTTCCGACCGTCGAGTCCGACAGCTACCACGGTGCTCTCGACGCGATGGAGTACCTCCTCGGTCTCGGCCACCGCCGGATCGGATTCCTGGCCGGACGGCCCGACCTGCGTTCGGCTGCCGCGCGGGACGCGGGCTATCGGAAGTCGTTGCGGGATGCGGGGATCGAGATCGATCCCGCTCTCGTGCGCAACGGCATGTACCTGCTCGAGACCGCGCGCGACGAGGCCCGCGTGATGCTCTCGAATCCGCGCCGGCCGTCGGCGGTGTTCTGCGCCAACGACATGTCGGCGATCGCCTTGATGGAGGTCGCGGGCGAGCTGGGCATCCGGGTTCCCGAGGACCTGTCGGTGGTCGGATTCGACGACGTCCCCGAGGCCGCGCGGGTCTCACCCGGCCTCACGACGGTCCGTCAGCCGATGCGGCGCCTCGGTGCGCTCGCGGCGGAATACGTGACGGGGCTCCTCGCCGGCGAGCAGCCCCCGTCGCTGCACGTGCAGCTGCCGACAAAGCTCGTCGTGCGCGGATCCACGGGTCCACCGCCGGTCAGCTGACGCGCCCGGTCGACCCGCGCACGACTGAGTTCGTGGGTCACGACCTATATTGCGCAAATTTCTGCGTGACAACGAGCTCGGATGGCATCGTGATGACCCGGCGTGCACCGGAGTCGTCGTGCGCCGAGAGAGGATCCGACGATGCCCGCCACCCTGCGCGTCGCCCTGATCGGGCCCGGCTTCATGGGACGGATGCACGCCCACGCGTGGCGCACCGCCCCGCGCTTCTTCGACCTGCCGGTCACGCCCGAGCTGGTCGTCCTCGCCGGACGCGATGCCGAACGCACGGCTGCAGCCGCGGCATCCTACGGCGTGCCGGAGTCCACAGATGATTGGCGGACGGTCATCGATCGCTCCGACATCGACGTCGTCGACATCTGCTCGCCCGGCGACACGCACGCGGAGATCGCCCTGGCGGCGCTCGCGGCCGGCAAGCACGTGCTGTGCGAGAAGCCGCTGGCCAACAGCGTCGCGGACGCCGAGCGCATGGTGGCCGCCGCCGAGCAGGCGTCGTCCGCGGGAGCGGTCAGCATGTGCGGCTTCAGCTACCGCCGCACCCCCGCCCTCGCCCTCGCACGACGCCTCGTCGAGGACGGGCGCATCGGGCGGATCCGGCACGTGCGGGCCCAGTACCTGCAGGACTGGCTGAGCGATCCCGAGGCCCCCTTCACCTGGCGGCTCGACCGCGAGCGCGCCGGCTCGGGCACCCTCGGCGACATCGGCGCCCACAGCATCGACACCGCGCAGTGGCTCACCGGCGAGGACATCATGCGGGTCTCGGCGGCGCTGCGCACCTTCGTGCCGACTCGCCCGGTGCGCGGCGAATCGGTGGGCCTCGGGGGCCGCGCCCGCGAGGACGCCCCGCACGAGCGGGTGACCGTCGACGACGCCGCCGCGTTCACGGCATCGTTCGCATCGGGGGCGCTGGGCGTCTTCGAGGCGACGCGCATGGCGACCGGGCACCGCAACTCCAACCGCATCGAGATCAACGGCGACCGCGGGTCGATCGCATTCGACTTCCGCGAGATGAACGAGCTCGAGTTCTACGACGCCGCCGATCCCGCCGGTGAGCAGGGCTTCCGCAGGATCCAGGTGAACGAGCCCGAACAGCCGTATGCCGGGGCGTGGTGGCCGGCAGGTCACGGGCTCGGCTACGAGCACCTCTTCACCCACCAGGTCGTCGACTTCGTACGCGCGATCGGCGGCGGCGAGACCGCGGCCCCCACGTTCGCCGACGCAGCGCGGGTGCAGCGGGTCCTCGCGGCGGTCGAAGACAGCGCGGCGAACGACAGCGCGGCCGTCGACGTCGCGCCCGCATCGATCGAAGGAGCACCCGCATGAGCACGCCACAGGCACTCGTCGTCCGCGGCGGCTGGGACGGGCACCGACCCGTCGAGGCGACCGACATGTACATCCCGTTCCTCGAGGCATCCGGGTTCACCGTCAGAGTCGAGGAATCCAACGAGGTCTACGCCGACGAGGCGGCGATGGCGGCGACCGACCTCATCCTGCAGTGCGTCACGATGTCCGAGATCTCGCGGGAGGCCTTCGCGGGTCTGCGCGGAGCCGTCGAGCGCGGCACGGGACTCGCAGGCTGGCACGGGGGCATCGCCGACTCGTACCGCAACACCTCCGACTACCTCCAGCTGATCGGCGGCCAATTCGCCACGCACCCGTCGAAGCATCCCGACCAGTGCGGCAACGGAGAATCCGACAACTACCTGCCCTACACCGTCGAGCTCACCGACTTCGGCCGCTCGCACGAGATCACCGCGGGGCTCGACGACTTCACGCTCGACACCGAGCAGTACTGGGTGCTGCACGACGACCTCATCGACGTGCTCGCGACCACCACCCACCCGGTGCAGCCGTACCACCCGTGGCACCGGCCGATCGTGTCGCCGGCGGTATGGACGCGCGAATGGGGAGCAGGGCGCATCTTCGTCGCCACCCCGGGCCACAGCCTCGACGTCCTCGCCGACGCGAACGTCCGCACCATCATCGAAAGGGGACTGCTGTGGGCAAGCCGCACGGCATCGGCATCGTAGGCCTCGGAGTCATCTCGCGGGCGTACCTCGACACGCTCGCGGGGCACCCCGAGCTGCAGATCGTCGCCGCCGCCGACCTCGACCGCTCGCGCGCCGAGGCGCTGGCCGCCGAGATCCCCGGATGCCGCGCCCTCACCGTCGCGGAACTGGTGGCGGATCCCGCGGTGCAGACCGTGGTGAACCTCACCATCCCGGCTGCGCACGCCGAGGTCGCGATCGCCGCGCTCGAGCACGGCAAGAACGTCTACGGAGAGAAGCCGCTCGCGGCGACCTTCGACGACGCGCGCGCGATGCTCGAAGCGGCGAACGGGTCCTGGGTGGGGGGTGCGCCCGACACCGTCCTCGGAACCGGTGTGCAGACCGCGAGATCGGCGATCGACGCCGGCGCGATCGGCCGTCCCGTGTCGGCCGTGGCGACGTGGGTCTCGGGGGGCCACGAGTCCTGGCACCCGCATCCGGACTTCTACTATCGCGAGGGCGGCGGACCCCTGCTCGACATGGGCCCGTACTATCTCACCTCGCTCGTGCATCTGCTCGGCCCCGTCGCCCGGGTCTCGGGCGCGTCCTCCCGCACCCGCGACACCCGCCGCATCGGCTCCGGGCCCCGCGCCGGCGAGATCATCCCCGTCGAGGTGGACACCCACGTGACGGGCATTCTCGAGCACGTCGGGGGAGCCCTGTCGACCGTCACCTTCAGCTTCGACGCCGGCGCGTCGACCGCCGCGCCGATCGAGGTGCACGGCGAGGCAGGGTCGCTGCAGGTACCGGATCCGAACAACTTCGACGGAGAGGTGCGGGTGCGTGCCCGCGGAGCGGACGAGTGGACCGTGCGCCCGACCGATGCCGGCTACGAGGACGCCGGGCGCGGCATCGGCGTGATCGACTTCGTGCGCACCGGCGCCGGGCGGGCGGACGGCGGACTTGCGCTGCACGTGCTCGACATCATGCTGAGTCTGCTGGCCTCGGCGCGAGAAGGTCGACGCATCGAGCTCGAGACGTCGGCGGAGCGCCCCTCGCTCGTGCCGTTGACGCCGGCGTCCGAGTGGCGAGCACGCTGACCCGTACCCCCGATCACACGGGGTGGCCGCGCCGCTCCAGCACCGCCCGGATCTCGCTGTGCGCGGCCACGTCGTAGGCGACCAGACGAGCTTCTTCGACACGGGTTGCTGTCGCGGCGATGGTGTCGACCGCTGTCTCGATCGCGATGTCACGTGGCCACCCGTAGACGCCGGCGCCGACGAGGGGGAATGCGACGGATGCCGCACCGACCTCGTCCGCGACCTCGAGCACGCGGCGATAGCAGCTCTCGAGCAGAGCGCGGTCGCGCTCGCCGGCGCTGTAGTTCGGACCCACGGTGTGGATGACCCAGCGGGCGGTGAGGTCGCCGGCGGCCGTCCACCCGGCATCCCCCGTCGCCAGTCCGCGAGGGAACCGCTCGACGCACTCGCGCAGCAGCGCCGGGCCCGCCGCGCGGTGGATGGCTCCGTCGACGCCTCCTCCTCCGCGCATACGGGTGTTCGCCGCGTTCACGAGGGCGTCGACCTGCTGCTGGGTGATGTCCCCTCGGACGACCGTGATCCGTGCCATGGCGCGCCTCGCCTCCCCGTCGGCCGCCGTGTGACGGCCCGCAGGCACGCAAGCTATCGCCGCGCCCGACGAGGGTCAACCCCGGTGCGCGCCGGGGATGCGGGCGGCATGCTGGGCGCCGCCTCGGTGCGCGATCGCGGCCGGGCATGCTGTCATGAGGGGAAACGCCATCGTCCCTGACAGCCGACCCGCGGAGAGCCGTGACCGACATCCTCATCACCGCTGACGACCTCGCCGAGCTCATGGTCGAGGAGCCGCGCCTGCGGATTCTCGACGTGCGATGGCGGCTGGACCGACCCGATGGGCGACCCGCCTACGTCGAAGGCCACATACCGGGCGCGGTCTACGTCGACCTCGATGCCGAGCTCGCCGGGCACGGCGCGCCGACCGATGGACGGCATCCGCTTCCGGCCGTCGAAAAGCTTCAAGCCGCCGCCCGCCGATGGGGTCTGCACGGGGACGACACGGTCGTGGTCTACGACGACCTGGGTTCCATGTCGGCGGCGCGCGCGTGGTGGCTTCTCGCGGACGCCGGAGCACCCGACGTCCGCATCCTGGACGGCGGTCTGCAGGCGTGGGCTCGGTCGGGCCGTCCCCTCGAGTCGGGCATCGTCGTACCCGCCGCGGGATCGGTCGTCCTCACGGCCGGGCGGCTTGCGCGCGCGTCGATCGACGAGGCGGCGGCGCTCGGCGCAGCCGGCCTCCTCATCGATGTGCGGGCCGCCGAGCGCTACCGCGGCGAGGTCGAGCCGATCGATCCTCGGGCGGGTCACATCCCCGGGGCGCTCAACCTGCCGACGACCGGGAACATCGGCGCCGACGGGTGTTTCGTCAGCCCGGACGTCATCCGCGCGCGCGTGGTGGCGGCGGGCATCGCACCCGGCTCCGAGGTCGGCGTGTACTGCGGCTCGGGAGTGACGGCCGCCCATGCGTTCGCCGCGCTCTCGATCGCCGGATTCGCGCCGCGACTGTATGCCGGATCGTGGAGCCAGTGGTCGAACCACACGGACCGTCCGGTCGCCGTCGGCGCCGCGCCGTAGCGGTCCTACGCGCGATAACCCAGCGGGACCCCTTTGGCAAGGGGGGCGGTGATTCCCGCAGACCGCGTCTAGGAATGCCCCTACCGGCCCCACCGGCCGGTTCTCGAAAGGGGCAGAAATGTCGAACAACCACGATGCATACGCGTCGAGTGGACCGGGCGCCGTGCCCACAGACGCCGGCAAGGTCGAGACGGCCAAGCACGAGGCCTCGGACTTGGCGCACACCACGGCCGACAAGGCCGGCGGTGTGGTCGACACCGCGAAAGAGGAGGCGTCGGTCGTTGCCGGCGAGGCCAAGGACCAGGTGCGTGACCTGTATGCGCAGGCCAAGCACGAACTGAGCGACCAGGCCCGCACCCAGCAGCAGCGTCTCGCGAGCGGGATGCGCTCGACGAGCGACGAGCTGCAGTCCATGGCCGCCGGTTCGACGACCTCCGGCCTCGCCACCGACCTCGTCCGGCAGGCCTCCACACGGTTGGCCGGCATGTCGGCATGGCTGGGCGAACGAGAGCCCGCAGCCGTGCTCGACGAAGTCAAGCGGTTCGCCCGTCGCAAGCCGGGTACTTTCATCCTCGCCGCAGCGGTCACCGGCATCATCGTCGGCAGACTCACCCGCGCGCTGGCCTCGTCGGCAGCCGATGAGAAGAAAGCCGCCGAGGCCCGGGCGAACGCCGCCGGACCGGTGGCGACTCCGGCCGCTGCGGCGACGTCCGCGAGCGCGGTGCCTGCCGCCGGAGCGGTCCCACCTACGGGCGTGATGCCGCCGACGAGGACGGCGACGGGCGTCGCCTCGGGAGGCAGGGCTGAGGAGACGCCGATCTATTCGCAGTCGTCGTCGGACCTCACCGGAGACGCGCCGACGGAGGATGGCTATGTCCGACCCAACCCCTAGCGAGCAGAGGGCGGCGACCACGTCGCTCGGTGACCTCGTCGGAGAGGTGAGCCGCGACCTCTCGACGCTCATGCGCCAGGAGGTCGCCCTCGCCAAGGCCGAGCTGAAGCAATCGGCGACAACGGCCGCGAAGGCGGGCGGCGCCCTCGGCGCCGCGGGCTATGCCGCGCTCATGGCGATCTTCTTCCTGTCGGTCGCACTGTGGTGGGCGCTGTCCACCCAGATGGGCGGCGGATGGGCGGCGGTCGTCGTCGCGGTCATCTGGGCGCTCATCGCGCTCGTGCTGTGGCTGGTCGGCAGGTCGCAGCTCAAGAAGGTGCAGGGTCTGCCGCAGACCGCCGAGACAGTCAGAGAAATACCGGAAACGCTGAAAAGAAACGAGGAGAACCGATGAGCGATTCACCGGATGCCATCCGTCACAACATCGAGCAGACCCGGCGAGAGTTGGGCAGCGACGTCGACGCGCTCGCCGACAAGGTCTCGCCGTCCAAGATGGTGGAACGTCAGACCAACAGGGTCAAAGGCGCGATCGGCTCGGTCCGCGACCGCGTGATGGGAGCGGCGGACGATGCGGGTTCGTCGATCTCGCACGCCGGCTCATCGGCGGCGTCGAACGTCGGCGATCTGAAGGATCGAGCCGTGACCAAAGCCGAAGGCAATCCCCTGGCGGTCGGTCTCATCGCGTTCGGGGCCGGTCTGCTCCTGTCGTCGCTGATCCCGGCATCCGATCGTGAGAAGGAGGTCGCCGACAAGGTGAAGGAGCAGGCGCAGCCCCTCGTCGATGAGGTGTCGGGGGTTGCCAAGGAGGTCGGCGAGCACCTTCGCGAGCCCGCTCGCGAAGCCGCGACCGCTGTGAAGGATGCCGCAACCGAATCCGTCGAACATGTGAAGACCGAAGCCGCGACAGCAGCTGACGACGTGAAGACCCAGGCGAAGGGGGCGGGCCAGAACGTCAGCGGTCACTGACTCGAGGAACGGCGAAGGGGCACCCACCGACCGGTGGGTGCCCCTTCGCCGTTCCCGCAGCCCGTCGGCTTCAGTCCAGGTCGGTGTCGGGAACGAGCCACTGCTCGCCGCGATCGGGGCCGGCCTCGGGATGACGCAGGCGCCGTGCGCGCATCCGGAGGTCCTGGACGACTGCTTCGTCCACCTCCACTTCGTCGCCGGCGACGTCGGCGGGCGTGCTGTAGAGCTGGCTCGCGGGCCCGAGCAGCATCTCGGCCATCACGACGTCGCCCCGCTGATCGAGGATGGGCACGACGACGACGTCCGACGTGTGGGAGTCCGCCAGCGCCGAGGCGTAGGTCAGAAGGGCGTTCGCGACATCGTCCGTCGTGAGGAGGGTATCGCCGGTGTAGTGCAACTGCTGCATGCGGCAATGATCCGGTCGCACGAGCGGTGCGTCGTGGGGGTTGCGCAAGCGTGTGAACCGTGCCTATTGTGCGCCGTCCGGGGTCGACCTCCCGGCGCACCGTTCGATGTCCCTCGCCAGCGGGGCGATGTCAACCCCCTTCTCTCGAGAGGCTCGCCCTCGCATCGTTCCGGATATGAGAGCGGTGACCTGGCAGGGAAGAAGACACGTCGAGGTGCAGGACGTCCCCGACCCGCGCATCGAAGAGCCCACAGACGCGATCATCCGCGTCACCTCCACGGCGATCTGCGGGTCGGACCTCCACCTGTACGAGGTCTTCGGGCCCTTCCTCGACGCGGGGGACATCCTGGGCCATGAAGCGATGGGCGTCGTCGAGGCGGTCGGCTCCGACGTCTCCCGGCTGCGTCCCGGTCAGCGCGTCGTCGTTCCGTTCAACATCGCGTGCGGCACGTGCTTCATGTGTCTTCGGGGCCTCCAGTCGCAGTGCGAGACGACGCAGAACGACCTCTACGGCACCGGCGCCTCCCTCTTCGGCTACACGAAGCTGTACGGCCAGGTGCCCGGCGGCCAGGCCGAGGCGCTGCGCGTCCCCTTCGCCGACTACAACACCATCCCCGTCGAAGACGACCTGCCCGACGAGCGGTATCTGTTCCTCAGCGACATCCTCCCCACGGCCTGGCAGGCGGTCGAGTACGCCGACGTGCCGGAGAAGGACGGGACCGTCGTGGTCCTCGGGTTGGGGCCCGTCGGACAGTTCGCCTCGCGGATCGCCGTGCAGCGAGGGCATCGCGTCATCGCGATCGATCCCGTGCCCGAACGTCGCGAGATGGCGGCGCGCCACGGCGTCGAAGCGTGGGAAGGCGACGACGATGTCGCGCGCGTCATCGCCCGCACCCAGGGCCGCGGTGCCGACGCCGTCATCGATGCCGTCGGACTCGAAGCGCACGGGAGCCCCTTCGCCCACGCCGCGCACATGATCACCGGCATGCTCCCCGACGCGGTCGCGCGCCCCGTCATGGAGCACTCCGGCGTCGATCGGCTCGCAGCGCTCCACGCCGCCATCGAGATGGTCCGGCGCGGCGGAACGGTCTCGATCAGCGGCGTCTACGCAGGCGACGCCGACGTCCTGCCGATGAAGACGATGTTCGACAAGCAGCTGACCCTGCGGATGGGGCAGTGCAACGTCAAGCGGTGGATCCCCGACCTGCTGCCACTCGCCCGCGACGAAGCGGACCCCCTCGGAATCGAGGATCTCATCACGCATCGCGGCGGTCTCGACATCGCCCCCGACATGTACGACCTGTTCCAGAAGAAGTCCGGCGGCTGCGTGAAGGTGGTTCTCACCCCGACGACATGATTCCTTCGTCTTCGACGATGTCAACCCTGTTGGACGATCGAGCATGCGGTGACACGGTAGACAGGACGTCGGTCGTCAGGACCGTCAGCTCCGCGGGGCTCCCCCGCCGTCTCGGAGGAACACAATGGGCAAGTTCATCTACGAAGCCACCGTCAAGGTGGATTTCGAGGACCGCACGCTCGCGCATCTGCAGCTCGTGATCGGGACCAAGCTGCGTCGCGGCGAAGCCTTTCACTTCACATGGAAGGACGACGCGAGCATCGGGGACGGACGCACGACGGTGTGGGTCCACCCGCGGTGCTCCCTCGTCTACAAGTACTACGGCAGTCGCCGGCCCCAGCTGAACATGGCGTGGGTCGATGCGTTGGCATACACCGCGAACTCTCCGGCCGGCCTCTACGTCGTGCCGGAGCCGGCCGTGATGACCCAGCCCGAAGAGGTGGAGGCATGAAGCGGATCGACGTCATCTACGGAGGCGAGCATTACAGCGTCGGAGGTCGAGACTTCGACGAGCTGAAGCGCGAGATCGCCGATGGTGTGACACGGGGAGTGCACTGGCTGCTCGTGAACGACGGCGAGGGGGCCCCGCGGCCCGCCCACCTTCTCATCTCGCCCGGTGTTCCGATCGCGGTGATCCCCATTCCCGACGACGCCCCCGAGGTCGCGGGTAGGTCGATGTGGGATTCGGACGGTCGCGAGATCCGGCTATGACGAGCGCTATGCTCCGCGTGTGAACCTCGCCCGCGCTGTCGCCCTCATCGCGGTCATCGGCGTGCTCACCGGGTGCGGTCCGCAACCATCCGCAGATCCGACGCAGGCCGGCATCCCGGAAGAGATTCTCGAACAGGCATGTACCGATGCCGTGTCCGGCATCGTCGACGCCGTAGCGGAGTTGGCCGCCGGGTACGAGCCGGATGCCGCGGGCGAGCCGCCGACGACGCCGGATGACGGCGGGCCGGAGGCGGAGGACGAGGATCCCCTCACCGCCGCGGTGACCGACGCACGCCGCGCCCGCGACCGGCTGAATTGCGATCGCGAAGCCTTCGCCGCGGAGCTCGCCGACGGACTCGGCGCGATCGCGCCGTCGACCCCGGTCGCCGAGGCGGTGTGGCGTCGCGCCTCCGCCTCGATCCTCGGCACGGTCGAGCAGGAGGCGGGGGAGCGCGCGCTCACCCCGACGGACGACCTGCGAGACGCCCTCGCGCGTTCAGCCGAGGGGACCACCATCGTGCTGCCCCCTGGCACCATCGACCTCGACAGCACCCTCGTCCTGCTCACCGCCGTGACGCTTCGGGGGTCGGACCTCGACGCGACCGTGCTGCGCACGCGTGCGACGGACGCCGCCGTCATCGTCGCCACCGGCGGGCTCGTGCGTCTGGAGAACCTCACGCTCGAGCTCGTCGGCGATGACCCCGCTTCGGGGCTGGTCGCCGGGCCATCGGCATCCGTCGCCCTGTCGAACGTGCGGATCGCGGGAGCTCGGGCGGATGAAGGCGGCGCCGGCGGCGCAGGCGTTTACATGTCGGCGCAGGGCGACGAGGGCTCCGGCCGCGGGACGACGCTCGAAGTCACCGACTCGGTGTTCGCCCGCAACGGCTGGGCGGGCGTCGCGGTGGCGGGCGGGCATCGCGTGAGCATCGAGGGGTCGACGTTCGCCGACAACGGCGAGGTCGGCTTGCTGTTCCTCGACGAGGCCGGCGGATCGGTCGGCTCGAGCAGTTTCCGCGACAACCGCGTAGGGCTCGCCGCGACGGGATCCGCAGATCCGTCGTGGGCGGACAACGCCATCTCGGGTGGCGACGTCGGCGTCCAGGTCGATGCGGACGCCGCGCCGGCCATCGACGGACTCCGCGTCAGCGGAACCTCATCGGCGGCCGTGATCTTCGGGGGATCGTCGGGCGGATTCCTCGGCGACGCGACCTGCGCTGCGAGCCCCTACGGGATCGTGATCTCGGATGCCGCCGCGCCCACGCTGGGTGCGAACGAGTGTCAGCTGGCCCGCGGCGGATCCTAAACCCCGAGGTGGTTCGGTCGCCTAACGACACGGCGACGCAGTATTTCGCACAGCCTCTGTACAGGTTCGCCATGAGGTGCAATACTCACGGCTGTCGTCCGCGCGGGGGGACCGGCCAACACGGCTGGTCAATGCGCGGGCTCGGGCTTGGGGGCACGGGTGCCGATTCGGGATTACAGGGGACGCAGCGCAGCGCGCCGCGTCCGTTTCGCCGATGGGCCGCGCCCGTCGACGAACCTGTGGCGCCGCGGCACCGCTGCGCTCGCGACGATCGTCGCAGCGGCGATGGTCGTCACTCTGGGGGCCGTCCCGGCGGCTGCCGACGCCCCGGCCCCGTCGGTGCCCGTGTCGCGTCCCGCGCCGCTCGCGCCGGCGCCGGAGCCCCAGACCATCGAACCCGGATCGACCGTCATCCATCTGCGCGACGCGGAGATCCTCATCGTCCCCACCCTGCCGCGGGACGAAGCGCGTGCCGAGATCGACGCCGTCTTCGCGGCTGAGGCCGCGCGACTGCGCGCGCTCGCCGAGCAGCAGGCGCGGGTCCAGCAGCAGCAGTCCGAGCAGGTGACGTACGTGCAGCAGGTGCGCCAGCAGCAGGATGCCGCCCGTGCCGCTGCGCAGAAGGCCGCTGAAGCGCAGGCGAAGGCCAATGCGCAGCTGCAGGCGGCGCTCGAGGCGCTGGCGAAGGCGCTCTCGACCAGCCAGTGCACGACGGTCGGCGGAACCAACGGCCAGCCCGCATCGATCTCGTGCCCGATGGCCGGTGGCGATGCCACCATCTCGGGCGACGACGGTGTGGGAGTCACCACTCCCGCGCCCTCGACCCCCGGCGGGTCCACGACGGGCGGGACGACGACGGGCGGGTCCACGACGGGCGGGACGACGACGGGCGGGTCCACGACGGACACCGCCGCGGGGCCCGGGGGAGACGCGGAGGCCATGACCGCGGCGTCGCTGCCGGAAGACCCGATCGGCCCCGACCAGCTGCTCGACGGCGGCACGCTCGGATCGGCCGTCGCCCAGGCGACCTCGGAGTGGGCCGCAGCCGGTGCCGACGTGTCGGGGATCTCGGCATCGGTCGCCGCCCTGCCGGGCGCAACGCTGGGTCACGCCTCCGGGCGCACGATCGTCATCGACGACGACGCCGCCGGATGGGGCTGGGGCCGCATGGACCTGCTCACCGTCGTCCGCCACGAGATCGGCCACGCGCTCGGCGCCGGCCACGGCGGCGGGCTGATGGACGAGACCCTCACGCCCGGTGAGAGCTGGGGCGTGGACGCATCCGTGCTTCCGGCACCGGCCCCGGCTCCGGACCCCGAACCGCAGCCCGAACCCGAACCGCAGCCCGAGCCCGAGCCCGAGCCCGCCCCGTCCGAACCGCAGTCCGATCCCGCTGGGGCCGACGATTCCGAGGCCGCCGACGCTCCGGCATCCGAGACCGCGGACGGGTCCCCGGCCGACGAAGCCGAAACCGCCGCCGACGTCACCGCGGAAGCCACGTCTGAAGTCACCCCGGAGCAGGGTGAGTCCCCGGCACTCGACGGCTTCCAGACCACCTCCGCACCGGAAGAGTCGGCGGCACCGCTCGCTTCGGTGCCCGACGCCGCGCCCACCGCATCGGCGGCCGGATGGGTGGTAGCCGACCGCACCGCCACCCTGACCCTCTCGGCCGCGCGAGCCGAGGCCGGCTCGCTCCGACTCATGGCAGGCAAGGTCGTCTTCACCCCGAAGTCGGGAGAAGCCCTGAGCGTCGACGCATCGGGCCTCGAGCGCGTCGTCGTGCAGGGCACCGACGGCTCGGCCTTCACCGTCGACCTCACCGGCATCGCCGGTCTCGCACTCGCCATCCGCGGCGTGGCCGAGACCCTGCGGGTCA
The DNA here is from genome assembly GCF_031844425.1 of Microbacterium sp. ARD31. Classification (NCBI taxonomy): domain Bacteria; kingdom Bacillati; phylum Actinomycetota; class Actinomycetes; order Micrococcales; family Microbacteriaceae; genus Microbacterium; species Microbacterium sp. ARD31. Next base: position 39,507 of record NZ_JAUZVE010000015.1, on the reverse strand, counting down.
CCGGTCTCGCCGGGCCGGCTCGACTCGTCGGCGACGACGGGCGGCTGACGCTCGACACCCTCGTGGCGAGCCTCAGCTTCCTCGCGCCGCGGCTGGCCGCTCTCATCGAGAGCACCGGGGCGGTCTCGCTCGCCGGCGCCCTCGAGCTGCCGGGCGCCGACCTCACGGTCCGGGGTCGCAGCGTCACTGTCGAGGGGGGAACCCGCATCGACACCGGCTCGGCTGCCCTGACTCTGATGGCGCAGGACCTCCGCACAGGGGTGGCGGACGCCGCGGCATCCGTCACCGTCTCGGGATCGACGCTGACCGCGGGAACCGTCACCCTGTCGGCGTCCTCGGCGAACACCACCAGCGCGCGGGCGACGTCGACGGCGACGGTCTCGTTCGTGGATTCCCACGTCCTCGCGAGCGGCGACGTCACCCTCCGAAGCGATTCCGCCGCCGACCTCGTCGCGACCGGATCGTCGGCGGTGGCCAAGGGCTCCTCGGTCGCCGTCACCCGGATCGGCGGATCGTCGTCGATCGACACCTCGGGCGTCGTGCGCATCGAGGCGCGCAACCGGGCCACCGGCTCCGCCTCGGCAGGAAGCGACATCGGCGTCGCGCTCGCCGAGGTCGACCTCACACGTCTCACCCACGCCGTCATCGACGGCGACCAGCACATCGGCGCCGCCGAGATCCTCATCCTCGCCGCCGCGACCGGGACGATCGACGTCACCGCCCGCGGCGCGCGGGGTGCGACCTCCGGCGCTTCCGGCGACCTCGCCGCTGTCGCGCTGGCGGCGAACCCCGATGCGCAGTCGGTCGCGATCGGACGGGCATTCGTCGAGACCGTCGCGCACCTCGCCGCCGATGCGACTCTCGAGGTCGGCCCGGCCGACCTGCACCTGACGTCCGAGTCCGACTTCGCCGCGACCTCCCGCGCCCTCGGCGCCGGCGGGGTCGCCGCCCTCATCGTCCGCGACGTCGCCGGCAGTGCGCTCCGAGACGGGGCCGCGCTCTCGGGAGCCGACGATGTGACCCTCGCGGCCACCACCCGGCACTCCGCGCTGGCGGACGGGGGAGCAGGCTGGGCCCTCGTCTCGTCGACCGCCGACACGTCGTCCGCCGCCGCGCCGGGCGCGCCCCTCACCGCAACCGGCCACCTCAGCCTCACCGCCACCCAGCGCGCCTCGGCACGCGCCACCGGCGCCGGCGCTGCACTGGTCCTGGGGACGCATCGTGTGCACGTCGTCCTCGAGCGCGCCGTCGTCGTCGCCGGTGACGTGCGGATGGTGTCGACCGGCACCTCCACGACGGCGGCCACCGCCGCCCCCGCCGCCACACCGCTTCGTTCGGTCGCGGCGCCCGTGCGGCTGCTCGCCGCACTCGGCGCGGCGGAGACGGGTGCCGCGGCCGCCGCTCTGACCGCGACCGTCGCCGGCGTGGAGGTGCGGGGCCTCGCGGCGACCGTGCTCCCCGCGACGAGCACCGTCGGCCTCGGAACCGGACTCGCCCTCGACGACGCGCCGCTGCGCAGCGGGGGCACCGTGGAGCTCACCGCCCTCGCCACGGGATCGAACACCACGGGGCGCGGACTCGACCTCGCCGTCGACCAGGTCGTCATCGTTCCGCTGCACACTCGCAGTGCCGTCGTCGCGGTCAACGCCCCCGTCTTCGCCGGCGACGACGTGCACATCCAGGCGGGCCGCGGTCCTCCGGCTGCGACAGACCAGTCCATCCCCACCTCCGCCATCCGCCTCACCGCCACCGTCGCCCTGCAGAACCCGGGCGCATCCCTCACCCTCGACGAGGGGACCCTCCCTCAGAAGCCGGCGATCACGCCGCCTGCCGGAGCGATCCTCGTCTCCGCCGCCACCGGCGGAACCCTCGCCTTCCGCGGCGCGACCCTCACCTTCGCCCCCGGATCCCTCCCCGCCGACGCCTGGGTCACGATCACCGCCCGCGAAAGCGGCGTCGCGGGACTGCTCACCACGTCGGCGATCTACGACCTGCGCGCGTACGACGCCCGCACCGGCGCCGAGATCACCACCTTCCGCATCGCCCCCGTCCTCACCATCGCCGTCGATGACGCCGTGCAGGGGGCGCGGATCTGGTACGTCGCACCGAACGGTGCGCTCCAGGCCATCGCCACGACGTACGACGCCCGCACCGGCACCCTCACCGCGGCGCTCCCGCACTTCTCGGACTACGTCGCGGGGTCGCCGCTCGCCGGCCTCCTCGGACTCATCGTCCAGCAGCTGCAGGCGTACCTCGCGAACGCCTCCTTCACCGAGAACCTCGGCGACCTGGCCCTCGGCGATGCGCTGACGCTCACCGACATCACCCTGTCGATCGGATCGCTCTCGGCCGGGCCGTCGTACAGCGGCACGGCGACGATCTCGGCAGGCCTCGCGCTGGCCCTCACGGTCGGCGCCCTGTCGATCACGGCGACGGCGGCTGTGTCGGGGACCTACACGCTGACCGAGGGCGCCACCCTCGATGCCGGGTCGCTGCTCATCACCGCCGGCGCGGTGTCGCCTGACACCGACTTCGGCATCTCGATCCGTTCCGGCGGCACCGAGATCGCCGAGCTCCGCGCGACCGCCGCCACCCTCAGCCAGTCCGGTTCCGATCTCACACTCACCGCCGCCGGCGTGAGCGCCACGATCGGCGGCCAGGTCCAGATCACCGGCGGCTCGCTCTCGCTGGTCTCCCGCGACGACACCGGCGACGTCGACCTCCGCGTCACCGGCGGCACCGTCGGCTTCACCGCCGGCGGGTCCGGGCTCGCGCTCACGGCGGCGGTCCTCACGTACGACGGCACCGCGGGACTCGCCGTCTCGGCGGACGTGGCGATCACCGTCGGCACCGCCACGCTGACCGGAGCGGTGCGGCTCACCCGGCAGGATGCGGTCACCACCCTCGCGATCACGGGGCTCCGGGCCACGATCGGCGAGGGCACCGATCAGGTCGTCGCCCTCAGCGAGGGCACCGGCGATCTGGTCCTCGCCGCCGCCGGAGTCACCGGAACGCTCGCGGCCACCGTCGTCGCCACCGGCATCGTGGACGCGACCTTCGCCGGACGCATCGAGATCGACACCGTCGCCGGGCGGACCGCGATCGCCGCGGTGGCACGCAACCTCGAGCTCGACCTCGGCGACGGGCTCCGCGTCTCGGATGCGGTGGTCGCGCTCTACGTCGAGACCACGAGCGGGGGCACCGACGTCGCCGTCGACGCTCGCGGAACGGTCTCGCTCACCGGCTGGAACGCCATCTCCCTCACCGGCGACTTCCGGGCACGCATCAACGGGTTCGCCACCGCGATCGACGAGACCGTGGCCTTCGCAGACGGGTCCGGCGACGTCACGATCGCGTTCACCGATGAGGAGGTCGCCGGCGCGAGCGACCCGTTCACCGCCTTCAGCGGAACCGGACTGACCATCGTCGTGCTCGGCCAGACGCTGACGGGCGACCTCGCGTTCGCCCGCACGACCGCCGGCTACGCCGTGACCGCGTCCGACCTCGCCCTCGTCTTCGGGGGCGCGACCCCGGTCGCGCAGTTCACGGGCGGCTCGGGCACCCTGACCTGGACCCGCACGACCGGCGCGACGGTGGCCACCCTCGCCGGCACCTTGACGGTCGCCGTGCCCGGCTTCGCGTTCTCGGGCGGCCTCGACCTCGAGGTCGACACCACCGCGGGCGCTTCGCACCTGCGCGTGACGGGATCCACGGTGGAGCTCCTGCTCGCCGGCCAGTCCGTGACCTTCGACGAGATCACGGTCGCGCGGACAAGCGTCGCCGGCGTCACGCGCACCGAGATCACGGTGAGCGGCGGCGCGTTCGCGTTCTCGGAAGCCGCGTCCGATCTCCTCGCCGTCGACAACGTGACGGGCTCGCTCGTGATCAGCGCCTCGGGGGTCGCAGGCCGGCTGTCGGCCACCGTGTCCTCCGACATCACCGGATTCACCTTCGCGTCCGGCGTGACCGTCGCGGTCAACACCGGCAGCGCCGCGGTCGGGGCGATCCCCGCCGGGCCGTACCTGCGCGTCGAGGCGCTCGGCACCGTCATCACGGTGGGCGGTCAGACCCTCGCCGTCGACGTCGCGTTCGAGCGCGGTGTGGATGCCGCCGGCGCCACCGTCGTTCGGGCGGCGCTCACCGGCGGAAGACTCACCTTCACCGCCGGGTCCACCACGATCCTCGCGGTGAGCGGGGCCACCGGCGCCCTCGTGGTCACCACCGCCGGCCTCGCCGCACGCATCAGCGGACTCGTCACGCTCGCCCTGCCGGGCGTCGGCTTCACCGGCGCGCTGGCGGTCGAGGTCAACACCACGGGCGCGGCTGTGGACACCACCGTCAACGTCGGCGGCGCCGACGTGGCGCTCGTCCTCCCCGCCGGCGGCGGAAGCTACCTGCGGGTGGCCGGCTCGGACATCGTGCTCGAGATCGCGGGACAGCGCCTCACCGGCACCGTGGTCGTCACCCGGGATGCCACCGCCACCACCATCGCGGTCACGCAGGGCTCGCTCGTGTTCGGCGACGGCGTCGCCACCCTGACCGGCATCACCGCGACGCTGACCGCCGGCGCATCCGGGATCTGGGGCACCTTCAGCGGGGCCCCCGCTCTCGCCGTCCCCGGCGTGAGCATCACCGCCGCAAGCCTCACCGTCGAGATCAACACGGATGCCGCCTCGGCGCACGACGGCATCGCCGCCGGCACGATCCGCGTCGGCGCCACGAGCCTGACCGTCCGCGTGGCAGGCATCGACATCGCCGGCACCGTCTGGTTCGCGCGCACCGTCACCTCCGGTGCGGTGTCGTACCGCGTCGACGTTTCGGGCGGCAGCATCGACCTCGGCCCCAGCGCGACGCCCTATGTCGAAGTCCGGGCCATCACCGGCAGCCTCCTCATCACGGCGGCCGGCATCGCCGGCAGCGTCACCGCTAGCGCCGACCTGACCGTGCCCGACCTCGTCTCGGTCACCGGGACGACAGTCACGGTCGCCGTCAACACCACGCCCGGTCCCCTCGACCCGGGCACCGGCGTCCTGCCGGCCGGGCCGTACCTGCGCATCGAGGTCGATGGGCTCACGGCCACCATCGCCGGCGCCGGCACGATCTCGGGCTCCTTCGCCTTCACCCGGTCCACGGATGCCGCAGGAGCGGTCGAGATCGTCGTGGCCATGACCGGCGTCGACGTGACACTCGACGGAGACGCCGACCCGTCGCTGTACGACGGCGAAGGCGCCTTCCTCATCCGCAGCGGAGGGGTCGCCGGATTCCTGTCGGGAGCCATCTCCCTCGGCGGTGACGCGGTCGCTGTCGACGGCTCGGTGCTGCTGCAGGTGAACACCACGGCCGACGCCATCGACACCGTCCTCACCGTCGGCGGCACCCGCATCGTCTTCACGCTGCCGGCACCCGCGCCCGGCGGCATCGTCTTCAGCCTCTCCGCGTCCGACCTCACCCTCACCATCGGAGACTTCGTCACCATCGAGGGCAACATCACCTTCAGCGACACCGTGATCGGGGGCGTTCCCGTCCGGGTCGTGGCCGCCACGGGCGTCACCATCTTCCTCGGCCGCGGTCCGGCCTTCCTCAGTTCGGGAGCGCTCAATCCCCTCGCGGTGGGCGTGCTGCTGACCGGCGCGACCATCGGACTCGTCGAGACCGCATCCGGACATGCCCTGGTGGCCACCGGCACCGTCAGCCTCGTCGGCGTCGCGGGTGTGACCCTCACCGGCACCACCAGCGTGCGCGTCAACACGACCGGGCAGGCGGTGAACCAGACCATCGAGATCCCCGGAAGCACCGAGCCGGGCGTCGCGGTGACCTTCGCGACGGGCGACGCCGTCACCGAGTTCGCCGTCACCGGCGCGATGCTCGCGTTCGGCGGTCAAACGCTGAGCGGCGACTTCCGCTTCGACCGGTCCGGAGGCGACCTCGCCCTCTCGGTCGACAACGGCTCCGTGGTCTTCGGCGACGCCGTGCAGATCGGCGAGATCACCGGCGACCTCCTCGTCCGCGCCGACGGCATCGCCGGTGTCCTGAACGCCACCGTGACGATCGCCGCCCTGGGCATCGACGACGTCGAGGCCGACGTCGCCGTCAACACCGCCCCGGCGTCGGTCACGGTCGACAGCACCTCGCTCCCCGCCGGACCCTACGTCCGGGTCGCGCTCACCGGTCTCGACCTGGCGTTCCTCGGACAGACGATCCGCGCCGACATCGCCGTGGAGCGTACCTCCGTCGGCGGTGTCACCACGACGGTGATCGGTCTCGCCAACGCCTCGCTCTTCATCGGCGACGACGGCGGCACGCCGGGGGCCGAGGCCGCGGACGTCAGCGACGACATCGGTGTGCGACTGAGCGCCGGCTCCGGCATCCTCGTCGTCACCGCCACGGGGCTGGCGGGACGCATCGACGGCACCGTCTCGGTCCGTCTCGGCGCGGACGCCTCCCTGAGCGGTTCCCTTTCGCTCGCACTCAACACCACCGCCGCCCGTGTGACGGCATCCGTTCTCGTCGGCACCGCCACGCGATCGCTCGATCTGGCCGCCGGTCCGTTCATCCGCTTCGAGGGAACCGGCCTCACCCTGACGGTGAATGGCCAGTCACTGGCCGCGAACGTCGCGATCGAGCAGGTCACCGCGCTCGACCCCGCCACGGGCATCCCCGACGCGGGCCGGTCGGTGCTGCGGATCGCCGCGACGAGCGTGCAGCTGAGCCTCGCCGGGGGAGCGGTCAGCCTCTCGGACGGCGCCGCGCTCCTCCTCGTCAGCGACGCCGGCGTCGCCGGTCGCATCACCGGCAGCGTCGCTTTCGCGGTACCGCAGGTCAGCCTCACCGGCGACCTCGTCGTCGAGATCAGCACCGTGGTCACCGACATCGACGAGACGTTCCAGGTCGGCGGCGAGACCCTCGAACTCGTGCTGCCCGAAGGCCCCTACGTGCGGATCGCCGGAACCGGCATCGTCCTCACCATCGCGGGCCAGCAGCTCACCGCCGACGTCGAGATCGTCGATGACGCCGGCGCCACCGAGATCACCCTGCGCAACGCGCGTCTCGTCCTGGGCGGGGCCGCTCCCATCGTCGAGCTCGCCCAGCAGGCGGGTTCCACGGCCACGATCGTCCTGGCCCCCGCCGGCACCTATGGTGCCATCGCCGTCGACGTGATCGTCACCGTTCCCGGTATCGCGGTCACCGGCGCGGTCACGATCGCCTTCAACACCACCGCAACGGAGCAGACCGTGGCGGGCTGGACGACGCCGCTGCCCGCAGGCGTGGTCCGCGTGGGCGGCGAGAACCTCCAGATCACCGTCCTCGGGCAGACCCTCACCGGCGACCTCGTCTTCGAGCGCGTCGCCACCGGCACCGGCGCCACCGTCGTCCGCATCGGCCTCGCCGATGTCACGCTCACTCTCGGGCCCCTGACGGCGACGAACGGCACAGGCCTCTTCGTCCTCGACGGCTCGGGCATCGCCGGGTCGCTGACGGTGAGCATCGCCGTCGCCGACGGTGCACCGTTCACCCTGGCGGGTGCCCTCGAACTGCAGGTCAACACGACCGGCGCCGCCGTCAGCCAGACGATCCAGGTGGGCGACGGCACGGTCGCTCTCGCCCTGCCGGCCGGGCCGTACCTGCGGCTGGCAGGCACCGGAGTCGTGCTGACAATGCTCGGACAGGCCATCACCGCCGACGTGGCGTTCGAGCGCGCGACGTCCTACGGTGCCGACGGCGTCCCCGGCGGCACCGACGACACCACCCTCACCCGCATCGCGCTCGCGCGGGTGCAGCTGGCGCTCACCGCCGGTGCCGCGCGGCTCAGCCTCACCGGCGGCGAGGCCCTGTTCGTGCTGCCGGGCACCGGCGGGCTTGCCGGGCGCGTCAGCGGCACGGTCGCCCTGTCGGGAGTGCCCGGCGTCGTCCTCACCGGCACCCTCGCGCTCGAGATCAACACCACCGCCGCGAGGGTGACCGAGACGGTGCGGGTCGGCGACGGCACCGTGACCGTGGACCTCCCGGCCGGCGGCGCCGGCGGCTACCTGCGCATCGCCGGAACCGGCGTCGCGATCGGGGTGGCGGGCCAGACCCTCTCGGGCGACATCGAGATCGTCAAGGATGCCGGGGTCCTCACCCTCACGATCACCGACGGTGTCGTCCGCTTCGGCACTCCGAGTGCGCCGCTGGTGAGCGCCACTCAGATCTCGGGCGCCTTCCGACTCACCGGCACCGGCATGGCGGGGTCGGTCTCGGCGGTCCTCGCCGTCACCGTTCCCGGCCTCGCGGTCTCGGGCGCCGTCGCGGTGCAGATCAACTCCGGCGCCGCCGACGTCACCCTCGACCCGGGCGGCCCGGACGAGACCGTCGTCCGTCCCGGGTTCAAGGTCGAGGTCACCGCCGCGAGCCTCACCGTCGCCGGACAGACGCTCGGCGCGGACCGCATCCTCATCAGCCGCACACCCTCGGGTGAGACGGCGCTCGCGGTGACCAACCTCACCCTCCGGCTGGGGACCTTCGTCGACATCACCGCCGCCCACGCCTGGTCCGGTGCCATGCTCGTCTCCTCGCGCGGGGTCGCGGCGAGCTTCACCGGCAGCACCACCGGGATCTTCACGCTGCCCGGCATCACGATCGGCGGCGACGTCGAGTTCGCCGTCAACACCACCTCCGCAGCCGTCCGCCGCACCGACCTCGGCATCGACGTTCCGGCCGGGCCCTTCCTCCACGTCGCGATCACCGGCGGCGTCCTCGGCGTCACCGGCGGACCCGCCTTCTCGGGCGACTTCCTGCTGAGCCGCTCGCGGACACCGGGCGTCACGACGCTCTCGGGCACGTTCACCGGGGGCCTCGTCGTCGCCACCGGCGACGTGAACGGCGACGGCCGCGCCGACCTGCTGACCGCCACCGCCACCGGGGCGGCGCTCCACCTCGGAACCGGCGCACCCGGCATCCCCGTCTCGCTGTCCGACGTCTTCACGGCGACTCCCGCCGCGACCTTCACCGCCGGCAGCGGCACGACCACCGCCCTCGCGCTGGCGAACGTCCGCGGCTCCGCCCTCCTCGACGTCATCGTCGTCCGGGGGACGACATCGGCGGTGTACGAGAATCTCGGCGGCTCCTTCGCCGCGGGGATCACGCTGAACACCGCCGGCGCCACCGCGGTGGCCGTCGCCGACGTCGACGGCGACGCACGGACCGACATCGTCGTCGGCGCGACGACCGGAGCGCTCGTCTTCCGCGCGACCCCCACCGGGTTCGCCGCCGCACCGTCGCTGACCCTCGCCCACACCGGCACGGTGTCGGTGCTGCTCTCCGACCTCACGGGCGACGACCTCCCGGACCTCGTGGTCGTCAACGCCGGTGCCCCGCACGCGGTGTACGTCAACGCCGGCGGCTCGGGGGCCGCCTGGACCGCGTACACCGCGCCTCTCACCCTCGCCAACACGGCGGCGGCGACGGACGCGGCCGTCGGCGACGTCGACGGCGACGGCTTCCGCGATCTCGTCGTCACCATGAACGGCGCCCCGGTGCAGGTGCACCGCAACGCCGGATTCACCACGACGGGCGGCGTGAGCACCTGGGGCGGACTGTCGCCCGCCGCACCGGTCTCGTCGGCTTCGCCGGTCGCCGACGCGATCGCGCTGGCCGACATGGACGGCGACGGGCGCCTCGACATCGTCCTGGCCACCACCGCGGGCGTGCTCCTCCAGCTGAACCGAGGCGCCGGCGTCGGTGGCGAATGGCTCGGCTTCCGGTCGGCGGTCACGCTGAGTGCGGTGGCCGGCACCGCGCTGGCCGTCGGTCGCTTCGACGCCGGCGACGACCTCGACATCGTCCTCGCGACCGCCGGCGGCGTCCGCTACCTCGCCGGCGCGCCGTCGAGCGTCACCACGATCGCCTTCGCCGACGTCTCGGTCTCACTCGTCCCCGAAGGCGAGACCAGCGCGGTCGGCATCACCGACGGCACCGGTGCGTTCCTCCTGACCGCGAACGGCATCGCCGGCTTCTTCTCTGGCGCCGTGGCGGTCGCCGGCGGTGGTCTGGACGCCGACGCCACCCTCTCGGTGCGCTACAACGGCACTCCCGATGCCATCGACCAGACCATCCTCGTCGGCGGGATCGCCGTCCCGCTGCTGTTCACCGCCGCCGAGGTCGCCGACGCGTCCGGTGCGTACGTGGCCGTCAGCGTCTCGGGGTCGATCAAGCTCGGCGACTTCGTGGAGATCATCGGAACCATCAGCTTCGCGGGCGCCGAGGTCACCGTCTCGGACCTCACGGTCTTCGTCGGCCAGGGTCCCGGGTTCATCGACGGCGGGGCCGTCAACCCCTTCGCCACCGGCCTGTACCTCACCGGCGTCAACGGCTACGCCAAGGGCACCGCCGGCAGCCGCGTGGTGGCCATCTCGGGCACGGTCGCGCTCGTCGGCATCCCCGGGGTCACCCTCGGCGGCACCGCATGGGTGTACTACAACGAGACGACCAGCGAGCAGGTCCTCGGCTCGGGCGACGACGCGGTGACCGTCGCCGAAGGCGCGGCGGGCGCACCTCACATCCTGGTGATCGGCGACCTGGTCCTCGGCGTCGCCGGGCAGGAGCTCACCGGCACCTTCGCGATCGAGACGCTCGCCGGCGGCGGACTGCGCATCCGCTTCGGCTCGTCCGCGCGCGACGGCGGAGCCCCCCTCACCCTGAGCCTCGGCGACGGCGTGGCCGTCGCGACCATCGCGGCCGGAGAGCTCGAGCTCACCCCGACCGGTCTGGCCACCGTGCTCACCGCGACGCTGACGCTCAACGCCGGCGACCAGTTCGCCCTCACCGGCGACGTCCGGCTGCAGCTGAACACCGCCACCACCCCGCGCACGGTGCAGGGCGTCGTCCTGCCCGCCGGGTCCGTGCGGGTCCAGGTCGGCACGCTCGCCATGCCCGCGGCTCTGACCGTGGCCGGGCAGAGCCTCGGCGGCGTCTTCGTCTTCTCGCAGGTGCGCGGACCCGTCGCCGCGGGGGCTCCCGCAGGCACCCCGGCACCCACGACGACCGTGCTGATCGCCTCCGCACTCACCCTGCAGCTCGGCACCGCCACCGCCGGGGTCCGCCTCACGGACGGCTCGGCGGTCTTCGTGATGACCGCCGACGGCATCGCCGGCCGCGTCGGCGGAACCGTCACCTTCGTCGTCCCGGGCGACGCGGTGCGCTTCAGCGGGACCTTCACCATCGCCGTCAACTCCGGCCCCGCAGTGAACCGCACGTTCGAGCTCGACGGCGCCACGGTCGAAATCGCCCTCCCCGCCGGACCGTACCTTCGCGTCGACGGCACCGACGTGGCCATCCTCGTCGCCGGTCAGCGCCTCTCGGGCTCCTTCTCGTTCGAGCAGTCCGGCAGCGGCCTCACGGCGACGACGGTGATCACCGTCACCGGCGCCCGGGCGTCGTTCGGCGACGGGACCCGCGAGTTCGTCGCCCTCACCGGCGGCACGGGAGAGTTCACCCTGGCCGCGGGCGGAATCCACGGCGAGATCGCGGGCACTGTCGCGGTGACGCTGCCGGGCATCGAGGTGACGGGCGACTTCGCCGTCAGCGTCGACACGCGCGGCGGGCTCACTCCCACCTTCTCGATCCAGGGGACCGGCATCACCGTCGACATCGGCGGGTTCCTCCTCACCGAGGGGGAGATCGGATTCACCCAGCGCACCACGGCCGCGGGCGTGCGGATCATCGACATCGAGGTCGCCGCGACGGCGGACTTCGGCGACCCCATCGGTGAACTGACGCTCGACGGAACCCTGCAGATCGGCCTGGCGGGTCTGGCCGGCATCCTCGAGATCACGGATGCGACCATCTCGCTCGGCGGGTCGATCACGGTCGGCGCGGACGCGCTGCGTCTCGAGATCAACCGCTCCGGGCAGGCGGTGATCCTCTCGGATGCCGCAGCCACGCGCCTCGAGGCCGGACCGTATCTGCGGATCGTGGGCGAGGGCATCCTCCTCGACCTCGGCGACATCTCGCTGACGGCGTCGGTGTCGTTCCAGCAGACCAGCAACGCCGCCGGCGTCACCCGCACCGTCATCGCGATCTCCGGCGGACGGGTCGCCCTCGGCGAGGACGACCCGCTGCTCACCGGCGTCGACGGACTCATCGTCCTCGCTCCCGCGGGCATGGCGATGTCGCTGGCCGGAACGCTCGACCTCGGGAGCCTGCTGCCTGCCGGCGTCACCATCAGCGGCTCCTTCTTCCTCACGATGAACGGCACGGGAGCCCAGGTCACCGAGGCCGTCACCCTCGGGGGTCGCACCGTCTCGCTGAACCTCACGGCCGGCACGTACGTGCGCGTGGGCGGGCGCGGGATCGTGCTCGCGATCGCGGGGCAGTCCCTGACCGGCGACATCTCGTTCGAACGCTCGGGCACCACCACCACGATCGTCCTGGCCGATGTCTCGCTGCGGATCGGCAGCGGGGGCACCGACATCCTCACCCTCACCGGGGGAGCGGGCACGCTCACTCTGGCCACCGCAGGCATGTCGGGGACGATCTCGGGCACCGTCGCCCTCACGGTGCCCGGCGTGAGCGCCTCGGCCACGATGCAGCTGACGGTCGACACCGCGACCTCGCTGTTCTCGATCACCGCGACCGGTCTGGCGCTGGACGTGGCAGGTCAGCAGCTCCGCGGCAACTTCACCTTCGAGCAGGCCGGCGCCGGCACCGCGCGCGTCGTGAAGGTGTCGGCGACGGCCGTGTCGATCTTCCTCGGCGACGCCAAGGGCCCCGGCGACGCGGACGACGTCGGGGTTCGGCTGACGAACGGCACCGGTGCCTTCCTTCTCACCGCAACCGGCATGGCGATCGACGTGTCCGCGTCGGTGGCCCTCGTCGGGCTCTCCGGCATCCCCTTCTCCCTCGGGTCGGGCCTGGCCGTGCGTCTGCAGGTGAACACCGCACCGACCGCGGTGAACACCACCGTCGGCGCGCTGACCGTGAACCTGCCGGCCGGCCGCTTCGTGAAGGTCTCGGTCACGGGCGCCATCACGGTCTTCGAGCAGACGATCTCGGGCACCTTCCAGTTCGAGCAGGTCCGCGGATCGGGTCCCGACGGTCGCGCCGGCACCACGGACGACGTGAACGTGCTGCGCATCGCCGCCACGAACGTCGCGCTGTTCGTCGGCGACGACGGCGGGACCACGGTCGACCAGACCGACGACGTCGGGCTGCGCCTCTCCGGCGGAACCGCGCTCCTGCTCCTCACGGGCGAGGGATTCGGCGGCTCCATCTCGGCGACCGCGTCGATCCGCCTCGGCGCAGGGCTCCAGGCATCCGCCACCGTCGGCGTCGACATCAGCAACATGCGGCGGACGGTCGCGGGCAAGCTCGTCCCCGTCGCCGTGAGCGAGCAGTTCGTCGTCGGCGGCGACACCTTCACCCTGGCGCTGCCGGCGGGACCGTACCTGAAGGTGTCGGTGACCGGCCTCGCCCTCACCATCGCCGGCCAGCAGCTGACCGCCGACGTGTCGTACGAGAAGGTCACCCACATCGGGGCCGACCTGACGCTCGCCACCGGCGACGACGTCACCACCCAGCGCATCCGCTTCGCCAAGGTCGGGCTGCGGCTGGGCACCGGCGACCGCGACGTGGTCATCGTGCGCGACGGCTCGGGCGCGTTCGACATCATCGGCAAGACCTCGACGACCGCCGGCGGCATCGCCGGACGACTCGAGGCCACGATCGAGCTGCTGATCCCCGGCGTCAGCTTCGAGGGCACCCTCCAGGTGCAGATCAACACCCTGGCCGCCACGCGCGCCGTCAACGGGGTCGACATCGCCCCAGGCATCGCCGTGGCGGGCCTCGACATCGCCCTCGAAGTGGCAGGTCAGCGCCTCACCGGCGACTTCGCGTTCGCCAAGAACAGCACGACCGGCGAGATCACGATCGCGCTCGCCGACGTGCGGCTGGAACTCGGCGACGGCACCCGCACCTATGTGACCGTCACCGTCGCCTCGGGCACCATTCTCGTCACCCGCAGCGGCATCGCCGCCGCGTTCGTGGCCGGCATCGCACTCAACCCCGACGTGGTGCCGGACGTCACCATCGACGCCGACGTCATCGTCAAGATCAACAACACCACCGCCGACGTCTCGCGCGACGTGGTGATCGGCGGCGCGACCCAGACCATCACGATCGCCCGCAACACGATGCTGGTGCAGGTGGGTCTTCCCGGCGACCCCGCCGAGATCGTGATTCTCGACCAGACGCTCCGCGGCGTCGTGATGTTCGAGCAGCGCAGGACGGCGACCGGAGCGAAGATCGTCCGTCTGGCCTTCACCGAGGTCGAGATCTTCCTCGGCGACGACGGCGGAGACGGCATCGACGCCGACGGCGATGCCACACCCAACGACGTCGGGCTCTACCTCTCCGGCGGCAACGGCGCGTTCCTCATCACCCCCACCGGCATGGCGGGCGAGATCGCCGGGGATGTCGACCTGCGCGGGCTCCCCATCACCATCACCGCGCAGCTCACCCTGCAGCTGAACACCCTCCAGGTAGCCGGTCAGGGCGTGACCGTGAGCGAGATCCTCGCCTTCGCCGGCGTGAGCGTCGCCACCACCGCCGACGGCACCGCCGGAACCCCCGAGGTCCAGACGATCACGGTCGGCGTCCCCAGCGGCACGTTCACCCTCGCGATCGACGCGAACCGCAACGGCACGATCGAGCAGAGCGAGATCAGCGCCCCGCTCGCCTTCGACGCCTCGGCCGCCGTCGTCGACGCCGCCGTCGAGGGACTGCTCGACACGGATGCCGCAACCGACCGCGTCGGCGTCGTCAAGGTGGGGAACGTCTACACCGTCACGTGGAAGACCAACGGCAACCAGGTGGTCCTGCAGCCGAACGTCCGCGTCCTCACGCTGCCCAAGGGACCGTTCCTGCGGGTCGCCGCCGAGAACATCGCCGTCGCCATCTCGGGTGTCACCATCACCGCGGACTTCGCCTTCGAGCGCATCGGCAGCGGGGCCACCGCGGTATCGAAGATCGCCCTGGCGAACGTGACCCTCAGCGAGACCGCGAGCATCGGCGGCACCAACCCCGGCATCGTCTCGGGCAGCGGCTTCCTGGTCGTCTTCCCACCGCTTGCGACCACCGACGCCGACCCGGCGACGGTGACCACCACCGGCGGCGTCGCCGGCATCATCACCGGTACCGCCAAGACCGCCGCGGGATCCTTCGCGCTCAACGCGTCGGTCGGCTTCACCATCAACACCACGGGTGTCGCGGTCGAGCAGTCCATCCTGCTCGGCGGCGAGACCCTCACCATCGACCTGCCCGCCACCCCGACCTTCCGCTTCATCGTCCAAGACCTCGACTTCAGCTTCGGGGACGTCCTCGAGATCCGCGCCGGCGAGTTCGCCATCAGCGGCGACACGTTCTCGGGATCGGGTCTGGAGATCTTCATCGGCTCGGGCCCGTCCAAGCTCCCCGGCGGCGGCGCCAACCCCGACGCGATCGGCGTGCTCATCCGCAACGCCACCGTGGAGTTCATCCGCGGCGCGACGGCCGCCGACGGCTGGGCGCTGCGCGCCACCGGCACGATCGCCTTCCTCGGTCTCGACGGGCTGGACATCTCGGGGACCGTGTCGTTCCAGGTCAGCACCGCCACCTCGGGATCCTTCGCCCTCCCGACCGTCGGCACGATGAGCGGCCCGATCGCCGCCGGTGCGTTCTCGTTCGCGGTGACCGGAGTCGTCATCGCCGCCGGCCCCGTCACCCTGGGCGGCTCGCTGCGGGTCAACCGTCAGCCGAACGGCACGCTCGACCTCGCGCTCTTCGACGCCAAGATCCTCGTCACCGCCGGCGGCCGCAACATCGCCAGCCTCGCCGGCTTCGCGACGTTCTCGGTCTCGCCCCAGACCGGCTTCCAGCTGGGCACCTTCAGGGTCACGTCGTTCGCGATCGCCCCCACCACCGCGCCCACGTTCGCGAGCTCGACCACCCCGCCCGCGATCGTGAGCGGCGACCTGGCCGCACCGCTGCGCGGCGCCGTGCTCACCGGGCCCGTCACCACGATCGACGTCACCTTCACCCCGTCGGAGGGTCTGATCGACACCGCGTCCGTCACGACCGGCGCCCCGGCGATCGAGGTCACCGCGGCCGGCGTGAGCGGGACCTGGACCGTGGGCACCCCGGCGCCGGTGGCGGGCAAAGCCAACACCTGGCGCTACACCGTCAGCGCGCCGGGTGGCGCCGTGCTGCCGACGACGACGATCGTGACGGTGCGCTTCGTCGACGGCGCCGTCACGACCGCCGGCGGGGCTGCCCTTCTGGTCGCCGAGAGCGAGACGTTCTACCTCTTCAGCCCGACCGCGCCCGGGCAGAAGCCCGGTCCGGTCGCCTCCCTCGTCACCCCGAGCATCAGCCAGACCCAGCTCAACGCGCAGGGCTACATCGACGTGGTGTACACCTCCGTGCCGGCGACCGCCGGCGACGTCGCCGCGCCGATCATCAAGAGCACGCTCGAGACCGTCGCCCCGTTCCGGCTGTCGGGCCTGCTGGGCGACGTCGCCCTCGACAGCAACGGCACCCCGATCCTGCTCGGTGCCCCGCTGCTCATCGCCGGTGCCGCGGCGGGGGCCACGAGCGTCACGTACCGCTACTTCCTGAAGGACAAGAACCCGAACAACACCCTGGGCCTGTTCACCGGCACGGGATCGATCACCCTGACGATGACGCCGGGCGCGGTGGCCGCCGGTGCGGCGGGCACGACACCCGCGTACAACGGGGTGCAGGCCCTCGCGCTCGCCGTCACGGCCGGCACGGTCGGCGAGCGCACCGAGGGTGGGCCGATCGCGCTCGGACCGCTCACCCTGCAGGGCCCGACGGTCGGCCTCGGCGGGTTCGGGTTCTCGGACGGCAAAGTCCTCGTCTCGGTCATCGTCGGGGTGCAGCGGGCGTCCCTCGCCTTCGGCGGCAACCCGACCACGGGTGCCGCCTCCACCGCGCAGACCAACTCCGGCGTCACGGTCGACCTGATCGGCATCCAGGGGTCGTTCGAGCTCGCCGTCGACGTCTTCGGACTCCTCGGCGGCACCGTCGACATCGGCCTCACCGGCAAGTGGGGACTGCAGGTCGCCGCGCTCGACGCCCAGATCCCGAACGTCGCCCGGCTGCAGGCCACCGGCATCCGGGTGAACTACGATCCCAACGCTCCGGCCGACCAGGAGCTCGTGCGCATCAACACCGCCACGATCACCTTCCCCTCGTTCGGCATCACCGGCTCGCTGCGGCCCTACGACCCCGCCGCGTCGTCGAACATCACCGCCAACAACGACCAGACGCTCGGCCTCGGCGTGATCCCGGGCCTCACCGTCTACGGCGACGGCTTCAAACTCGGCACTGCCGAGCTCGCCTACGGACTGCCCCCCACCACCGGCACCCCCGACGCGGCCAACGCCCTGACTCCGTCGACCCCGGACCGCACCATCAGCTTCGGTGGGATCCTCGAACTCGACGACATCCGCATCGGCGTCTCGGGTCTCGAGGTTCGCTTCCCGGCCGCCGGGGCTCCCAGCACCGCCACCGCCGGCTTCACCGGCGTCATCTTCGTCGCCTCCGGCGGCGCCAGACTCTTCCCGGGCAAGGCCTTCGGCGCCACGCTCACCGACCGCACGACAGCCGACGACCGTCGTCCCGACGGCACGCCCGACGACGAGGCGTTCCGCATCGCGCTCACCTTCAGCGAGGGGAGGGTCGACGCGTTCCAGCTCACCGTCGACACCCTCGAGATCCGCCTCGGCACCTACGTCACACTCACCGCTCGCGACTTCCGGCTCGACACCGGCGCGACCGGCTCCGAGATCATGGTGCAGTTCCAGGCGGTGGGCGCGAAGGTCACGATCGGCTCGCTCGCGATCGCCGGTGAGGGCCGCAACTTCGCCATCCTCGGCGACGGCTCGTTCAAGGCCCTGCCCGGGTTCGGCGTCTTCCTGTCGGTAGGCTCCGCGACCGGCGACTCGTTCAAGTGGCCGACGTTCCTGCCGGTGCGCATCGATGCGATCGGCATCCAGTGGGACGACGTCGAGAACGCGCCCGAGGACTTCGTGCTCATCCTGTCGGCCAGCGTCACCGGCATCCAGGGGCTTGCCGGGCTGCAGATCACCGGCGCCGTGCAGGGAATCCGCATTCAGCCCTCGCTGCTGCTCGAGGGCAAGTTCCCGATCATCGGCATCGACTCCATCGGCGTCACCGTCAAGGGCAAGATGTTCGGCGGCGATGTCTCCGCGGGTCTCGTCGGCGGCATCCTCAAGCTCGACTCGGCGTACAACGTCATCGGCGTGTTCGACACCACCACCCCGGTCGCGCAGCGCGTGTTCTACCTCGGCCTCGAGGGCACCATCTCGATCGCGGGGCTCGCCGGATTCGGGATCCGTCTGGGGCTCTCCGAGCTCGGTCCGCTGCAGGTGTACCTCAGCGTGAACGTCCCCGGCGGCATCCTGCTCGAGCCGAACTCCGGACTGTCGATCAACGACTTCGCCGGCGGCGTCGAGTTCTTCAAGACCCTGCCGTCGATCGAGGACCCCTTCGCGCTGCGCTCCTCGGCGTTCCAGCTGCCCACGGTCCTCACCGCCGACCAGTGGCTGCTCGGACTCCAGCAGCAGGTCGCCCTGCAGGCCAAGGCGATCGCGCAGAACCCCGGCCAGAGCGGGTTCGCCGCCGCGTTCACATCGCCCATGGTGATCACCGGCTCGGCGAAGATCTTCTCGATCTACACGTCGCAGGCGGTCTTCAACGGGCAGGTGATCATCAAGATCTCGACCGACGGCAAGATCCTCATCGTCGGAAAGCTCAACTTCGCCGCCGACAACATCTCGATCAGCGGGCGTCTCTACGCCGATCTCTCCAAGGTCGCCAGCGGCAACGTCACCATCCTGTTCCTCGCCGACTTCCCCGACCAGGTGCGCCTGCTCACCCTCTACGGCAAGCTCAAGATGGGCTTCCGCAATTCCTCCGGCAACGAGGTCACGTTCGACGTCGTCGAAGGACTCGACCCGATCGCCACCGGCACCGCGCCGACGGTGGGGCTCGGCTCGCCGACCACGAACGGCGGCTCGGTGGACGTCGGCGTCGTCAACGGCGCGAACGGGTCGGTCAAGCACATCGATGTGTCGTACACGCCGCCGGCCGGGGCCAGCCTCGACATCGCCGGCATCCTCGACAACGGCCAGGAGTTCACGCTCTGGCTCGGCGGCACCCAGCGCACCACCATCACCGGGCGACCCGTCCCGATCGTGGCCGTGACGACCGACAGCGGCATGGTGTTCGTCGAGCTGCGCACCGACGCGACGGGCGCCTACTACACCCTCGACGGCGACCGCGTCGATGTCGTGCTCGTCGCCGACCTGGACGCCGGCGCCGACCTCCTCGAGACCGCCGTGCGGATCACCGGCACCACCCGGTTCCGCTACGCCATCGGCACCGCCGCCCTCGGGATGGGCCGGTGGGAGCTGCGCTTCGCGGCGGGAGCGGTCGAGAACGCCGACCTCACCACCGAATCGGGCACGACCGCCGGCGCCGCCAGTGCCGCCACCACGCTGTCGTTCACCGTGGTCGGCGCGACGGCCACCGTCACCAACCCGACCCCCAACGCCTCCGTCGACATCAACGTCATCAACGGCCGCGCGTGGATCCAGGTCACCTTCACCAACCCGACCATGTTCGCCATCGACCCCGCCTCGATCACCGACCTGGCCCCGGAGTTCCAGCTGTCGGGCGCCGGTCTCGGCACGATCCGCCTCGACGGGACGCAGGCGCCCCAGCTCCTCTCGAGCACCGCCACGACCGCGACGTACCGCTACTGGCTCACCGGCCGTTTCGCCACCACCGGCGCCGTCAACCTCACCTTCCTCGCCGGCAGCTGGTCGTACCTGCTCACCCTCACCGGGCCTCTGGTCATCACCGACGAACCGGGCGAGACCGGAGCCGGCAGTGTCGGCATCCGATTCCCCTCGGCGGGGCAGCTGGGCATCCCGGCCGGTTTCACCATCGACCCGGCCTCGGTCATCCAGCGGCTGTCGGGGCTCAGCTTCGGCACCGCCGGCGGGTGGGCGCTCACCCTCGACCCCACCGTGCCGATCACCGCCACCGAGACCCCGGGCGAGTTCCGGCTCCCCGTCGTCGTCACCGCCGTGGGCACCGCCGGCGCCCTCACCGCCGCCCTCACGGCTTCGGTGCTCGGATACCGCGGCCCCGTCACCGCGGGCGCACAGGCCGGCCAGACCCTGACCGTCACGCCGACGGCCTTCCTCGACGTCGACTTCGACGCGACGGTCGGCGGCAGCCCCCTCGACCTCGCCTCGATCCTCGATCTGGCGCCGGAGTTCGAGCTCTACGGCGAGGGCCTGGGGTCCATCTCGATCGACTCCGCGCGGGCGCCCGTGCAGGTCGCCGGGGCACCCTCGGGCAAGATCCGCTTCCGCTTCTGGCTCACCGGCGAGTACGACGCGGGACTGTCGGTCACCCTCACCCGCCTCGCCGGCTCGTGGTCGTACCAGCAGAGCGTCACCCCGACCGCGCCGAGCATCAGTGCTCCCGGCTCGAGCCTGGTGTGGAGCACCGATCTGGTGATCAGCTTCCCGGATGCCGCCACGGCCGGCCTGCCCGCCGGCTACGCCGTCGACCCGGCATCGGTCATCGAGCGCCTCGGCGCGCTGGCCTTCACCGCCGCCGCATCCGGCTGGACGGTCGTGCTCGACACGTCGCGCGCGATCCGCGCGGGAACCGTGACCGGCCAGTTCCTCATCCCCGTCCTCGTCGAACGCGAGACGGCCGCGCAGGCGTCGTCCGCCGTCACGATCGGCGCCGTGGACGTCTCGTACGCGGCGACGGCCGCACCGGCATCCGACACCCCGTTCACCGCACCGGGACGCGACTACATCGATGTGCCGTTCACGGCCCCGACCGGGCTGCGCTTCGACCCCGCGACGCTGCTCGACCTCGACGAGTTCACCCTCGAGGTCGTGCGCGACGGCTCCGCCCTGACGATCACCGTCACCGGCGCCACGATCCTCGTCGACGCCGACGGCGTGGTGTGGGTCCGCTACCAGCTGTCGGCCCCGCTGCTGCCGGGCGACGAGGTCGAGGTGGTCTTCGCTTCGGCCGGGTGGAGCTACACGCAGGCGGACGGAACGACCGCGTACACCGGCGCCACCCCGACCGCGGGCACCCAGCCCGGTGTCCCCACCCCGGTCACCATCAGCCAGCGCACGATGTCGTACCTCGACGTGACCTTCACCCCGCCGGCGTCCATCAACGGTGAGACCTTCACCATCCTTCCGGGATCCGTCACCGGAGACGAGTTCACCCTCGCCGGGCCCGGCGCGGGCGGCATCCAGATCATCGGTGTCGTGCACCTCGGCGGCAACACGTGGCGCTACCTCCTCAACGGCAGCTTCGCCCCCGGCCGTGTCGACATCATCTTCGACCTGACCGCCTTCGACGTCAGCCCCGCCCGCGCGCCACCGGCCGGCACCACCCTCACTCAGTCCTTCCACGTCGTCGGGGCCACCGCGGATGCCGTCCGCACCACCCCCGACAACCCGGCCACGACCGACGTCGACGAGTCGAAGACGACTCCGCTGTCGGGAGCCACCATCGGCCGCGACCTCCTGAACGCTCTGAAGTACCTCGAGATCCGCTTCCGCGGCTCGGACGGCTTCGGCATCGACCACAGCACGATCGACGGCAACGAGATCGAATTCCGCGACGCGTCGGGCGCCCTCATCGCCCTCTCTGCTCCGGTCCGCGTCGGCACGAGCGACATCTACCGCTACTCCTTCAGCGCCACGCTCGCCGCCGGTGCCTACACGATCACCTTCCTCGCCGGCCGGTTCGCCGACCTCGGCGGCCGCCTGAACTCCGCCGAGACCGAGACCCTCACCCTCACCTCCCCGACCGCCGTCGTGACCGATCCGACACCCGGCTCGGTGGTCGACGTGAAGGAGCTCGCCGGACGCGGCTGGATCGACATCACCTTCGGCGCCTTCGGCGGCTTCGCGATCGACCGCGCCTCGATCACCGATGCCGGTGGCGAGATTACGATCACGGCGAACGGCGTGGAGCTCGTGGTCCTGGGTTCGCCCATGCTGGTGGCCGGCAGCACGTACCGCTACTTCTTCTCGGGCCACCTGGCCGGTGCGCTGGTCGTCGCCTTCGTCGACGGCAGCTGGCAGAACACCCAGGGCACGCTGTTCGCGGCAGCGAGCCACGCCGGTGACGCCACCGCCGAGTCCGACCTGTCGTGGGCGACCATCGGTCCCCGGACGTGGGTCGGGGTCCGGCTCACCCCCACCTCCGGCGCCGACGTCGACACCACCACGCTCGGCTCGAACGACCTCTCGTTCTCCGGCGGCGGCACACAGGCGCTCGTCTTCTCGGGCGTGCAGTACGCCGGCGGCCTGGCGATGTACTCGTACACGCTCGCGACGACGCTCACCGCGGGGACCGTCACCGTCACCTTCGCCGCGGGCGCGTGGGCCGACACGGCGGGCAACCTCGCCGCGGGCAGCACCCACACCTTCCGGCTCATCGAGCAGGGGACCAGCTTCTTCATCGAGCTGTCGGGCGGCATCCTGCTGCAGGCAGGCGACTTCCTCGACGAGCCGCTCATGCACATCAAGGCGCAGGTCATCCTCGAGATCGACTACACCCGCCTGGTGTTCATCCTCACCTTCGCCGGACAGCTCGACGTGTACGGCCTGGGCACGCTGGGATCCACTGCCGGACGATTCGTCCTCGCCATCGGCGACGAGACGACCAACCCGATGTACCCGGTGCCGCAGTTCTGGGGCGTGGCGTCGATCGAGACCAACTTCGAGGCACTGCGGCCCTACGGTCTGCAGCTGAGCGGCTCTGCGCAGCTGCGCATCAACCTCACGAACGAGGTCAAGACCGAGCAGCTCACGCTCACCGGGGTGGGCCCCGGCGGCACCGACCTCACCGAAGAGTTCGTCCTGCAGCCGTTCAGCTTCGGCTTCCAGATCGTCGGACAGGCGATCGTCGCTCCCGGCGGCAACGAGCTGATGCGGATCCAGGGCGGGCTGTACCTGAACATCTCGGCGAACCCCCCGACGCCGTCGATGGAGATCTTCCTCACCGGACGCCTGTCGTTCGGGTCCGGGTCCGCGCAGCTCGAGTACGGCTCGGTCACCGGCGTCCTGATGATCTCGACCCGCACCGACGGCGGCGCGATCCCGGGTGTCGCGGGCAGCATCCGCGTCTCGACCGGTGTCGGAATCGGCCTTCCGAACGTGGGATCGCTGTTCTCGGCCACCGGGTCGGTGAACGTCATCTTCAACACGACCCTCGCCGACCAGACGTTCGTCGTGCCCAACGCCTTCCTGCCGCTCCTGCTGCCCGGCCAGGCTCCGGTGTTCTTCATCCCCAAGTCGCCTCCGGGCATCGACGGCCAGCCCGACCCCGCAGCGCCCGCGGGCGGCAGCATCTACGTCGTCGCCAGCATCCAGGCCGAGCTCACGATCGGCGGGGCCTTCACCCTCACCGGATTCATCGGGATCACCGCCGCCATCGACCCGTCCGGCACCGCCTACCTCAAGATCGACGGCATGGTGGGGACCACGATCCCCTACCTCGGCTCGCTGACGGGTGCGCTGAACCTCGCGGTGTACGTCGGAGCCCAGACCGGCGTGGTCGGGCGCGTGCAGCTGACGCTCGGCGCGAACGCGATCCCCGGGGTCTCCCTCAACGGCCAGTTCCTCCTCGAGATCAACACCTTCAGCTCGTCGCGGCAGATCCGCACCTTCGTGGTCGACACGCAGACCGTCAACGGAGCCCCGGTGTTCGGCGGATTCCAGCGCCAGAACGGCCAGCTCGTCGTCGCCAACCAGACGATCGGGGTCGTCGCGGGCTTCCGCCTCGAGATGTACGGCTCGCTGCGGGTGCTCAACGTCCTCGAGATCACCGGACACGTCGTGCTCACGATCGGCGCCGGCCAGCTCTCGCTCGTCGTCAACGGCCGGGCCGCGCTCGAGCCCTTCGGCGACCTCACGATCGTCGACTCCGGATTCTCCATCACCAGCCGCGGCGTCGTCGCGCGCTTCGCGATCGCCCTCGACGCCGGGTTCGGCGAAGACATCGGCATCGGATTCTCGGTGAGCGCGCTGCTGCAGCTGAACACCACGGGCGCCTCGGCGGTCATCGGCAGCACGACGGTCGCCCCCGGATTCCTCCTCCGCCTCGACGGCACCCTCAACTTCCTCGGGTTCGCGCGCGGCGCGGGCTTCGCCGAGATCCGCATCGCCACCGGCGCGTTCGAGATGCGCTTCGGCGTCTCGTTCGACCTCGCGGGGCTCCGCTTCAGCGCCAACGGCGTGGCAGGCGTGTACGACGACGGCTTCGTGATGTCGGTGGCCGTCAGCGCCTCGGCGGACGCGTTCGTCTTCAGCTTGAGCGCGACCGGCACGCTTCGGATCAACACCGTCGGCGAACGCCGTGCGGGCGTCGACCCCGGCTTCAAGCTGCAGCTGACCGGATCGGTGACGCTGCTGAAGCTGTTCAGCTTCAACGCCGGCTTCACGATCGAGGTCGGCAAGACCAGCGCCACCGACACGTCCTACGCCGCCGGAGACTGGTACCTCGACGCCTACGCCTCGCTCTCGTTCTTCGGCTTCAACTTCTCGGGCACGATCTTCCTCAACTCCGACGGCAACTTCAGCCTCGTCCTGTCTGGCCGGATGCAGCTCGGCGGAAGCTTCATGGGCATCCGCGGCAGCTTCTCGCTCGAGGTCTCGTTCCTCTCGCATGAGCAGGACGGCATCGTCTGGTACACCCTCTTCATCGGCGGCTCCGCCAGCGTCGAGGTCTACTTCGACTTCAAGCTCTTCGAGATCAGCCTCGGCGTCGGACTCGACCTCGCCGTCACCGCCGACTCCCGGACCGCCGACTCCAACGGCGACGTCCCGCTCAACTTCCGCGTCACCGTCCGCTTCAAGGTCCTGGGCTCCTGGTACTCCCGCTCCGCGACCATCCAGATCGGCACCGTCCGCTTCCCGGTGGTGCCGTACCTCGCCGGCAACAACGTCACCTACACGGGCGTCAACACCTTCAAGAGCCTCCGCGAGTGGAAGAGCACCGACCGCGACCTGTACCTCAACGTCGGCGCCGCCGCCCAGCGCACGGCCCGGAGCGTCTCGAGCGCCGTCACCGCCGAAACGGTCTACATCGAGCAGATCGGCAACCTCAGCGGGGGACTGGCGACCATCAAGGTCACCGCCTTCGGCCACTCCCGCACGTACGCCAACGTCCAGCGCATCTACGGCTACTTCGGCGACGGCGTCGACAACCTCGTCATCGACCCGAGCGTGCAGATCCCTGTCACCATCGACGGCGGCACCGAAGCCGACACGATCCTGCTGCAGGGCTCCGGAACGGGATCGGTGCTCAGCGGAGGCGACGGCAACGACGTCATCACCGTGGCGGGCTCCGCGACCGCCACCGTCCACGGCGGCGCCGGCGCCGACATCCTCCGCCACACCGGCACGGGCACCGTGACCCTCAACGGCGACGGCGGCAACGACCAGCTGTTCGGCAACCTGATCACCGACGTGCTCAACGGCGGTGACGACGACGACACCCTGTCGGGGCTCGCCCGCACCTACAGCGGCGGTGCCGGAGACGACACCATCCTCGCCACCGCGGCCGTCTTCACCTCGGGCGCCACTCAGGTCGTCGACGGCGGCAGCGGCACCGACCGGCTCACCCTCGTGCTCGGCGGCGGCTCCGACCTGCTGACCATCAGCAACCCTTCGTCCGAGCTCCTCCGCCACACCCTGAACGGCCTCACCCGCGAGACGTACGACATCGAACAGCTGGTCATCGAGGCGGGCGCCGGGTCCGACCAGATCATCCTCAGCGACATCACCGCCAACGCGTCCGGCATCTCGTCGATCGAGATCGCCCTCGGCACCGGCGGCACCGACATCGTCACCGTGCTCGGCTCGGGCTCGGCCGACGCCTTCGTCGTCACCACCGACGGCGCCCGCACCCGCGTGGAGCGCACGACGGCGGCGGGCTACAACGTGTGGATCGGCGGCGGCGTGCGCGCACAGGGCGACGCGCTCGTCATCGACGGTCGTGACGGTGCGGACTCGCTCTCCGCCGCCGGGGTCACCGCCGACCAGCTGGCGCTCACCCTCATCGGCGGCCTCGGCGCCGACACCCTCGTCGGCTCGCGCTTCGACGACATCCTCGACTCGGGCGCCGGCGACGACATCGTCACCGGCGGGCTCGGACGAGACACCTTCCGGGATGCCGGGGGCGTCGACACTCTCGTCGAGACCTTCTCGGGCGTCGACTTCGGCCTCTACGACAACCTGTTCGTCGTCGGTCTGGTCGTCGGCACCGACTTCGGCGTCGGCTCGATCGCCGAGGACCTGGGCGACATCTTCGAGATCGCCCGGCTGACCGCGTCGGGGTCGGCCGCGACGACCTTCCTGGTCGGCGACGCCGACGGCTCGGTGCTCGTCGCCGGCGTCCGCCGCACGTCCGACCCGTGGACCGGGACCGCCTACCTCGACGGCGGCGCCGGCGACGACCTCGTCCGCGTCGAGCTGACCCGCTCCACCGGCCTCGCGGTCCACATCGACGACTCCGCCGGCACCGACCGCCTCGACGTCCGCGGGTCCACCGCACCCGACGACCTCATGATCGACATCGTCTCTTCGCCGCCGGCCGGCACCGAGTCCAACCGCATCCGACGGGTGTCCTTCGACGGCGCCGGCACGATGACGACGCTCGGCACCATCACCCACGCCGGCGTCGAACTGGTCGAGATCCGCACGCTCACCGGCGGCGACCGCGTCGCCGTCCGCGCCATCGCGGTCGAGCACCGCATCTCCACCGGCGAGCACACCGACCGCATCGCCGTCGGCTCGAGGGCGGCGGGCGTCGGCACCACCAACACGACGTGGACGAACACCAGGGGCGACGTCAACTCCATCTCGGCCCTCCTCGTCGTCGACGGCGGCTCGGGCCCGGGTACCAGCACGGGAGCCGACCTTCTCTCGATCGACGACACCCTCGACACCCTGGCGAACACGGGTGCGCTGACCTTCGAGTGGATCACCGGCCTCGGCATGAGCACCGGCATCCGCTACACCGGCCTCGAGCAGCTCACGATCGACCTCGGGTCGGGCGGCGACACCTTCACGATCCACTCGACCCACACCGGCTCGACGGTGCTCACCACCCACGACGGCGGCGACACCGTCATCGTCCGCAGCACCTCGGGAGTCACCACCGTGGCCACCGGGGCGGGCACCGACACCATCCGCATCAGCTCGACCGCGAACGGCATCGGGGGTGTCCTCACCGGCATCGCCGCACCGTTGACGATCACCGGCGGCGCGGGCAGCGACACGCTCTACGTCGACGACGCCGCCACGGTGCTCGACCGCATCGGCGTCGTCACGGGGGCGACGATCTCGGGTCTCGGCATGACGGGCGGGTCGCCCACGCCGAACCTGGTGCAGGTCGTGACCGTCCGCGGCGCCGTCGACGGCCGTTTCACCCTGACCGTCGCCGGCGTCGGCACGACGACGCAGCTGGCCTTCGACGCGACCGCCGCACAGGTGCAGGCGGCGTTGGCGTCGCTGGTGGGCGCGGGCAACGTCGTCGCGACCAAGGCGGGCGACCGCTGGACCATCGCGTGGACGGGCGCGCTCGCCGGTGCCGCGGGCTGGGCGCGTACGCTCACGATCGGCGCGGTCGCCGGCCGCCCGCTGGTGCCGGGCTCGGGCGGCGCGGTCAGCACCGGGGTGCTGGTCATGACCGACGGTCGAATCGCCTACGACGAGGTCGAGGCGCTCGACCTCACCCTCGGCTCGGGTTCGGACGTGCTGAACATCGACGGAACCCACGCCGGCACGACGACCGTCAATGCGGCCGAAGGCGACGACCGCGTCTTCGTCGAAGCGCTCTCGGGCACCGCCACCGTCCGCGGACAGGGCGGCGACGACTGGCTCGTCGTCAACGCCGCGCCCGGCCCCGTCGGGGTCAACCCCATGGCCGGGCAGACGCTCAACCTCGACGGCGGCGCCGACTCCGACTACTTCCTCATCGACCTCTTCGGCGTCGGCAGCAGCCGCATCAACACCCTCGACATCCTCGACGGCGGCTCGAACGTGCTCGTCGTGAACGGCACCGCCGCGAACGACACCTTCCTGATGCGGCGCAACACCACCCGCGCCCTCATCGCGGCGCTGTCGCAGCCGGGTGCGATCGCGGGCCAGTTCGGCGCGGTCGAGAAGGTCAGCTACGGGCAGGAGATCACGGGCGGCGTCGTCATCAACGGCCGGGCCGGCGACGACACCTTCGCCTTCGACGACACCGCGTCGGTCGTGGTCGCCAACGGCGACTCCGGGAACGACCGGTTCCGCTTCGGACAGCTCTACACCGCCTACGCCGGCGATGCCGAATTCCCGGCATCCGCGTTCTTCTCCTCCACGCGCGGCAAGCTGACCCGGGGCGTCTCGTTCACCGCCTCGGTCTTCGGCGGCACGGGCGACGACGTGTTCGAGGTCTTCCGCAACGTCGCCACCCTGAACCTGTACGGCGACGCCGGCGACGACACCTTCGTCATCCGCTCCTTCGTCGGCGAATCCGAGCTCGCCGCCGTCGACGCCGGCGAAGGCCGCAACTTCATCCAGTACGCCGCCAACGCCCCGGTCAACATCGACGGCGGGTCGGGATACGACCTCGTCGTGATCATCGGCACCGAGTTCAACGACACCTTCGTCATCACCGCGAACGGCGTCTACGGCGCGGGCCGGGTCGTCCGGTACACCAACGTCGAGAAGGTCTCGATCTACGGCATGGAGGGCAACGACGTCTTCCACGTCCTCTCGACGAACCCCGCCATCGAGCTGTCGATCTTCGGCGGCCTCGGCTCCGACCGCGTGGAGGTGGGCAGCGCCGCTCCCGCCGTCCAGGCCGACGACCTTCTCGGGCACACCGGCCTCGTGCGCCACTCCGTCGAGAGCACCGTCGCCAACAGCGCATGGGCGCTCATCCCGGTCGACGGCATCGCCACCGAGATCATGGACAACGACGAGCCCACCGTCGTGATCGCCCCCGTCGGCGGCTCGCTCGTCCTCCGCGAAGACGGCCCCCACGGTGCGGTCACGGTCCGGCTCACCCACGCGCCCGCCTCGGCGGTGCAGGTGACGCTCGTCGGCCCGGCCATCGACCCGACGTCGACGAGCCGCAGCCGCTACATCGAGCTGTCCGTCGACGGCGGCGCCACCTGGCAGACCTCGGTCACCCTGAGCTTCGGCGCAGGCGACACCGGCCAGCGCACGGTCCTCGTCCGCGCCATCGACGACCTGTCGTCCGAGGGGGAGTGGCTGTCTCCCATCGACGCGATCGTCACCGGCGGCGCCTACGCCGGTGCGCTCGTCGCCACGACGTTCGTCCGCGTCCTCGACGACGACGCCCCCGCTGTGCCCATCACCGTCCCGGACGGCGGCATCCGCGTCATCGAACGCTCCGGCGCCACCGGCGGCACGACCGCGACCTACGAGGTCCGCATCACCTCGGCACCGCTCGGCACCGTGAACGTGCGGGTCACCGCCCCGACCGGGCTGAAGATCTCGACGAACGGCGTCGACTGGGTCTCGACGCTCGTGCTCGCCTTCACCACCGCCGGAGCCCGGATCATCCACGTCAAGGCCGTCGACGACACCGCGGTCGAGGGCCAGCACGTGCAGGCCATCACCGCCGTCATCGAATCGGTCGACCGCCGCACCGGCACGGTCGCCGGCGCCGGCGGAGTCCCGAGCGAGTTCGTCTTCGCCGGGCTCACCGCCGCGCCCGGGTCGCTGAAGGGTCACCTCATCCGCATCGTCACCGGTGCCGGAGCCGGACAGACCGCCCGCATCTGGGACAACACCGCCACCACCATCGAGATCGAGGGCGAGTGGGATGTCGCCCCGACGCCGGGGGATGCATTCGTCATCACCGGCTACACCGCGCCGATCGTCCAGAACGAGATCGTCGGCACGGTCACCGCGATCTCGGCCGACCAGCGCACCGTCACCCTCGGCGGAGTGGTCCTGCCCACCGCGAACGGCGGACTCAGCGGCGCGCTGCTGCGCATCGTCGGCGCCAACGGCACCGCGACCTACCGGACGATCGCGACGAACACCGCCACCACCATCACCGTCTTCGACCCGTGGGGAACGGGCACCTTCACCCTCGGCGTGACCCAGGTCTACGTCGCCGAGATCCCCGGCGAGATCGTGGAGCGCGTCAACGTCCTCGTCCACGACGGCGACACCGCGGGTGTCGTCATCACGCCCATCGGCGGCGACATCCGCCTCGTCGAGGGCGCCACCGGCGACCAGTTCGGCGCGGAGGCCGCCTACACCGTGCGGCTCACCCGCGCACCGGCATCGGGTGAGACCGTCACGGTCACCCTCGACGCGATCCCGTCGTTCACCCTCGACATAGGCGGCCCCGACTGCGGCCTGCCGAACGGGTGCCGCGAGGTGCAGCTGGAGTTCTGGAACGGCGCGGCCTGGGTGGCGCAGCTCGAACTGACCTTCACATCCGCGAACTGGATGACCGATCGGGTCGTCCGGGTCCGCGCGATCGACGACGTCCGCATCGACGGCGGCGACGTGCAGGAGTTCGCCGACGCGGCCCGCCGGGTCCACCTGATCCAGGGTCCGCTGTACCTCTCGGGCGGCGACGACCCGAACCCGCCCGTCACGCTCGAGCTCGACGGCTACCTGCCCATCGTGCTGCCGGGCGAGAGCTCGTCGAGCCCGCTCCCGGTCACCGCGAGCACCGCCGACGCGATCGAGACCGCGCAGGTGGACGTCCTCATCGTCCACAACGAGGACAGCCCGGCGAACGACACCGGCGTGCTGACCCGCGACCGCATCACGGGGCTCGGCATGGCCGGGGACTACTCGCTCGCCGGCCGCCCCGTGCTCGGCGGAATCCGCTACGCCGGCTTCGAGGACCTCACGATCCTGCTCGGCTACGGCGACGACGTCTTCGTCGTGGAGAACACCCACGCCGGGACCACGACCATCCACGCCGGCCCCGGCGACGACACCGTCACGGTCCGCACCGTCGACGGTCACACCCGCATCGTCGGTGGTCCGGCCGGCTCGGCGGCTCCGCTGTTCGGCAACACGGACGACGACGTCTTCCACGTCGGCACCGCCGGCGCGGTGCTCGACCTGCTCCGGGCCCTCCTCGTGCTCGACGGCGGCGTCGGGAACGACACCGCACACCTGTACGACCACGGCGACGGCGACGACAACCTCGGGTGGCTCACGCAGGACACCCTGACCGGCCTCGACATGACGCCGCGCACCGGCGTCGACGAACTCGGCCGCCCGCTCGACCGGCTCTACGCCGTCACCCCGCGCGGCGCGAGCTTCACGATCCTCCTCTCTCAGATCCGCAACGGCGTGGCCACCGGCATCGGCGCCGTCACCTTCGCCGCGAACACGTCCGCCGCCGACGTGCAGGAGGCCCTGCAGCGCCTGCTCTTCCCGACCACGCCCGGCGCCGACCCCGGTGTGTCGATGAGCTGCGGCGACGCGGACGCGACCCAGTGCGCCGCCAGCGTCTACGTCTGGCTGGTGGGCGGCACCTACCTCATCGGCTTCCGCGGCGAGGTCAACGAGAGCACCGCCTCACCGGTGCTCATCCAGCTCGCCGCGCTCGGCGCCGGCACAGCGGATGCCGCAGCCGACGCGGGGGCGACGTCCGGCATCCGCTATCACGGCCTCGAGACCCTCAACCTGTCGCTCGGCGCGGGCCATGATGTGCTCAACGTCCGCGGCACGCTGCCCGTGACGAACGTGGCCTTCGGCCCCGGTGACGACCGCGTGTACATCTCCTCGCGGGCCGACGTCGGACGCACCGAGCGTCCCACCTTCCTCGCCGGCGATCTCGACCGCATCGCGGGCACCCTGAACCTGAACCTCGGCGCCGGTCGTCACACTCTGCTGCTGAGCGACGAGGGCGCCACCGCAGGCGACACCGACGTCCTCATCACCGACGTCGCCGCAGCGGCGCGGGCGGTGGACGCCGCGCTGTCGGCCACCGGAGAGATCTTCGTCACGGGACTCGCTCCGGCGGGCATCTCGTGGCGCGCCGATGCCGGCGGCACCTTCGCCGACGGCATCCGGATCTGGACCGGCGGGCTCGCCGACACGATCACGATCGACGGCACCCACACCCGCACCGGCGTGCGCACCACCACGTGGCTGAACACCGGTCTCGGCGACGACACCGTCACCGTCGACCTGCAGGCGGGTGAGGACGGCTTCTTCGTCCTCAACACGCAGGGTCCGAACGACAACGTGCTCGGGCTCGGCGCCGACCTCGACGACGGTGACGAGCCCATCCGGGCCGACACCGTGGCCACCATCACGGTGACCCGCGGCGGGTCGACCTGGACGCTCGACCCGAGCCGATACGTCGTCTCGACCACGCTCGACACCGCGGGGCTGTTCGACGCCCTCCGTCCCGGCGACCTCGTGCGCGTGACCCTGCATCTGACCACCTGGACGGTCCAGACCGCCGGATCGTACGACCTCGGCGCGACCGGCGACCTCGTCGGTTACCGCGTGTGGGTCAACGGGCGGATGCTGGCGGCCTCCGAGATCGCGCAGGCCGGCGGCCTCCTCACCTTCGCCGCGCCGGCGCAGCGCGACGGGTCGGCCGCGCACGTCGTGGTCGAGGTGACGCGGAGCGCCCTCCGCACCTACACGATGCCGGCGCTCGGGGCGATCCTCCCCTCGGGCACGACCGACGACGACGTGGTCGAGGGACAGACCTCGACGCTGCCCCTCATCGTCTTCGGCGGCATCGGCGCCGACCAGCTCCACGGCGGCACCGGCGGCGACATCGTCTTCGGCGACCGCGGCATCGTCGAATGGGTCGACGCGGACGGTGTCGTGGTCGCCCGCTCCGGCACCGGCGGCCCCGACGACATCACCGACGGCGCCGTCCGCCCCGTCGGCCTCATCACCACCGTCGACCCGACGATCGGCTCGGCGGACGTCATCACCACCGGCATCGGCGCCGACGTCATCCTCGGCGGCGCCGGCGGAGACGTCATCGCCGCCGACCGCGGCCAGACCGCGGGCGCTCCCGACGTGCGCAACGTCGTCCTCGGCGACCACGGTCGCTTCATCGCCGCGAGCGGCGCGGTCTCGCCGACGTGGGGCGGGACGCCGATCGGCGCGGGTCGCATCGAGACCACCGACCCGGCACTCGGCGGCGCGGACGCCATCCGCACCGGCGCCGACCGCGATCTCGTGCTGGGCGGTGCCGCCGGTGACACCGTCTTCGCCGGCGACGGAGCCGACATCGTGCTCGGCGACCACGGCTACCTCGTCCTGGCCGTGCGCTCGGGTGCGCTGCACGCGCTCACCGTCGCGATCACCGACAACGCGGTCGGCGGTGCCGACACCATCCGCGGCGAGGGCGGCGAGGACCTGCTCATCGGCGGCACCGGAGCCGACCGCATCGACGGCGGCACCGGCCGCGACCTGATCTTCGGCGACAACGTCTCGCTCGATCGGTCCGCGAGCTTCGGCGATCACACCAGCCCCCGGTTCCGCACGCTGACCGGCGCGCAGATCTACAGCACCGCGCTCACCACCGCCGGTCAGGCGCTCGTCACCGACGGGGCACGCAACGACCCGGCCGGGGCGACCGCCTGGAGCGACTTCCGCATCACCCTGCTCGACCACGCTGCGACCACGCCGACGAACCGCTACGGCGCCGACCGCATCGCCGGCGGCGCGGCCGACGACATCATCTTCGGCCAGCTCGGCGACGACGTGATCGAGGGCGACGGCTCCATCGACAACACCGTCAGCGCACACCGCACCGCGGCCGGCGATCTCGTCCTGACGCCCTCGGTCGCGGCGGCGAGCGACGGCGACGACTACATCGAGGGCGGCGGCGGATCCGACGTGATCTTCGGCAACCTCGGTCGCGACGACATCATCGGCGGCAGCTCCGAGCTGTTCTCGCTCGTCACGCCGGCCCAGCGCCCCGACGGTGCCGACCTGATCTTCGGCGGCGCCGGCACCGCGGTGGGACGCAACGACGACACCTCGGGTCACGCCCGCGACTCCGACAACATCGTCGGCGACAACGGCAACATCCTGCGCCTGGTCACCGTGACGTCGACGGGGGCGACCCAGTACCGCACCTTCGCCTACGACACCTACGGCGAGACCGTGCGGCTGCTGCCGCGCGCGGTCCAACTGCTGGACTACACGCCCGGCGGGCCCGACTTCTCCGGCTCCGCGTCCGCCGACATCGGGGCAGCGGACGAGATCCACGGCGAGGCCGGCGACGACACCGTCTACGCAGGGCGCGGCGACGACGTCATCTTCGGCGACGCCGGGGACGACGACCTCATCGGCGGCTGGGGCCACGACTGGATCTCGGGCGGCACCGGCGTCGACGGCATCCTCGGCGACGACGGGCGCATCTTCACCAGCCGCAACGGCACCGCCGAACCGCTGAACGGCGTGACGACCGCCGACGTCCAGGTCGAGATCGCCACCCCCGGACGCGTGCAGATCGCCGTGCTGTTCCCGAACGGCAGGCTCACCAAGCGCGTCGATCTCACCCCGTTCGCCGTCAACGGCGACCACCTCGACACCCTCTACCGCGCGCTCCACGCCAACGACGTCCTCTTCGGCGGCTGGGACGGCGACTTCATCCACGGCGGCTCCGGCGACGACGCGATCTCGGGCGCCGAGGCCCTGCCCGTCGGCTACGGCGTGGGCGGCGTCCGCAGCGACTTCGCCCGCCCGTTCAACGACGGCTCGCTCCTCGGGTTCGACACCACCAGCGGCGAGTTCGCGCTCTACGACGAGTACGCGCCGATGCGGAAGATCCTCGTCGGCAGCGGCGAGTGGTTCCTGAACTTCGGGCACACCGAGGGCCGCCCGGACGCGGGTGCGCTCTCTGACGGCGACGACGTGCTCTTCGGCGACCACGGCAACGACTGGGTGGTCGGCGGCACCGGTCGAGACACGCTGTGGGGCGGCTGGGGCAACGACCTGCTCAACGCCGACGACGTGCTGACGACCAACGGCGGCGAGAACGACCGGCCCGACACCCACACCTCGTACGAGGACCGCGCGTTCGGCGGCGCCGGTCTCGACGTCCTCATCGGCAACACCGGCGGCGACCGTCTCATCGACTGGGTGGGCGAGTTCAACAGCTACCTCGTGCCCTTCGCCCCGTTCGGCCTCGGCACGGTGAGCCGGCAGGTGATGCCGGGTCTGTACGACTTCCTGTACCGCCTCTCGGCCGCGCAGGGCGCCGACTTCACGATCGCGCAGCTGTCGGGCGACTTCTACGCCCCGCGTAACGGTGAGCCCTACGGCGAGATCGGTCTGATCGTCCAGCAGGACGACTACTGGCAGGACCAGACCGGCGGGCCCCGCGACCCGCAGCCCGGCAACGTGCCCGGCGGCAAGCGGGATGTGCTCCGCTCGGCCTCGTTCAGCAGTGGCAACGCCGAAGCGTTCTTCGCCGACTCGGGCGTCTTCGCCGTGAGCGGCGGATCGCTCACCGTCACCGCGACCTCGACCTCGGGCGACGCGGCCGCGGTGTACTACATCGATCAGTACCTGCCGATCTACTACGAGCTGCACGCGCAGGTGAACCTCACCAAGCCCACGGGCGGGTGGAAGGCCAACGCGTACGTCATCTTCGACTACTTCGCACCCGACGACTTCAAGTTCGCCGGCGTCGACCAGTCCACCAACAAGCTGGTCATGGGTCGCCGCACCGCCGCCGGCTGGATCGTCGACGTGCAGACATCGGTCTCGGGCGGCGTGAAGTACAACACCTGGTACTCGATGCTCGTCGCCGTCAACGGCACCACGGTGACGGTACTGCTGAACGGCAGGGCCGCCTTCACGCACACGTTCGCCCCCCGGATGCTGGACGGCGTCGCCGTGGGACTCAACAAGGGCTTCGTCGGCGTCGGCTCCAGCCAGGCACGAGGCGTGTTCGACAACATCTCTGTCCAGGTGCTGCCTCCGCAGATCACGCTCGACGTGACAGAGGGATTCGACGACGGAGCGGGGCTGGTGAGCGACACCGTCGGGGGCACGTGGACGGCGTCGCAGGGGGTGCTCACCGGTTCCGCTCCGGTATCAGGGCCGTCCGCGATCGCGCTCGCCGACGTCGGCGCCGCCCTCGCCGCGAACGCCTACCTGGAGCTCACCGCCGCCATCACCCTGCAGGCGGGCGCGCGCGCCGGCATCGTGTACGACTACTACAACGCCGGGGACTACAAGTTCATCGTGCTCGACCTCGCGGCCCAGGCCGTCCTGTTCGGGCACGTCGCCGGCGGACGCACCGTCATCGACCAGACCGTGAGCCGCGCGCTGGCGGCGGGCGTCCGCTACGAGATGCTCGTCACCATCAAGGGCGCGTCGGTCTCGCTGATGCTGGGCGGGGCGTTCATCGCCTCGCGCGCCTACAACGCCGCGCTGGCCGACGGTCGCTTCGGACTCGTTGTCGCATCGGGCACCGCACGCTTCGACAGCCTCCGGGTGCGCACGGACGGGTATGCGCCGCCAGAGACCCAGACGGCGCTCGCCGCTTCCGAACCGGCGCCGGCAACCGACCCGGCGCCGGAGCCTGCGCCCGAGCCGGCGCCCGAGCCGGCGCCCGAGCCCGAGCCCGAGCCCGAGCCTGCGCCCGAGCCCGCGCCGGAACCTGCGCCCGCGCCCACTCCGCCGGGCCGCGGCAAGAAATAGGCCTCGCCGCTCTCCACAGCAGGAAGCTCCGGGATGGGAAGATCCGCGGACCGACCTCGGGGTGTGACACCTGCCGGGGGTCTCAGCGCGCTGCGGTCGTCGCGAGCGGTTCCCGAGAGTCCGGCTCGGCAGGCGCGGGGAACGACTCGAGCGCCTGCGCGAGATCGGCGATCAGGTCGTCGGTGTCTTCGAGACCGATCGACAGGCGGACGATGTCGTCGCTCGGTTTCGCGTCGGCCGCGACAGGTCGATGGGTCAACGCGGCGGGATGCTGGATGAGCGAGTCGATGCCGCCGAGCGAGACCGCGTGCGTGAACAGACGCACGCCCGTCGTGACGCTGCTCGCTGCCGCGAAGCCTCCGCGCAGACGGATCGCGATCATCGCGCCCGTGCCGCGCATCTGCCGGTGCAGCAGGCCCCGGGGATCGCCGTCGAGTCCCGGGTAGTAGACGTCCGAGACCGAGGGGTGGGTGCGCAGCCACTGCGCGACCCGCTGCGCGGACGACTGCTGGGCGCGCACCCGCAACGGGAGAGTGGCGATCCCGCGGTGCAGCAGATACGCCCCCAGCGGGTGCAGGATGCCGCCCGTGACGGCCCGCACCCGGCGCAGCGCCTCGGCCCACTCCTCCGAACACGCCACGACACCCGCGATCGCGTCGCCGTGCCCGCCGATGTACTTGGTCGCGCTGTGCAACGACATCGCGGCGCCCAGATCGAGCGGGTTCTGCAGGACCGGCGTGGCGAACGTGTTGTCCACGAGCACCGGGACGCCATCGCTCTGAGCGACCACCGCGGCGATGTCCACCAGTTCGAGAGTGGGATTCGCCGGCGTCTCGATGATGACCAGGGCGGTGTCGCGGCGCACCGTTGCCGCCACGTCGCCTTCGTCGCAGTACGAGATCTCCGTGCCGAGCAAGCCCGAGGCGAGGAGGTGATCCGTGCCGCCGTAGAGGGGCCGTACCGCGACGATGTGGCGGCCGCGACCGGCGGAGGTCGCGGCGAGGACGGCGGCGGTGACCGCGGCCATACCCGAGGCGAACGCCACGGCGGCGTCGGCGTGCTCGAGCTCGGCGAGCGCCGACTCGAAGCGCGCGACGGTGGGATTCCACAGCCGCGCGTACACGAATCCGCCGTCGGGCAGCGGACGTCCACCGGTCGCCATCGATTCGTAGGAGTCGCCCCCTCTGTCGATGTCGGGGAGGGGGTTGGTGGTCGACAGGTCTATCGGGGGCGCGTGCACGCCGAGACCGGCGAGATCCTCGCGTCCGGCGTGGACGGCGGTGCTGTCGAGTCCCCAAGATGATGAGCGCATCTCTCCAGGGTGCGCGTTCCGACAGGGTCAGGCGAGCTATTCTGCTGACAGAGCAGCATTCACGGCATCGAGTTGTCGAAACGCGCTCTCTATTCGAGATCGAGGAGCCCGCCTTGTCGAAATCGCAATCACCCGCTCCCGTCGCCCTCGACGACCTCGACCGTGCGCTGCTGCACGCCGTGGCGACCGACGGCGAGGTGACCAACAAAGAGCTCGCGGCGCAGCTGGGTATCGCCGAGTCGACGTGCGCGTACCGGCGGCGCCTGCTGCGGGAGCGGGGGGTGATCGGCAGGGCCCGCACCGTCGTCGACCCTGCCGCACTCGGGTTCCCGCTGCAGGCGGTGGTGACCGTGCGGCTGGGGAGCCACAGCAAGGAGCTGGTCGAGGACTTCTACGACGCGATCGTCCGCACGCCACGCGTGCTGCAGGTGTTCCATGTGGCGGGCAGCGCGGACTTCCTCGTGCACGTCGCCGTCGAGAGCCCCGAGATGCTCCGCGACATGGTGCTCGAGCACATCACCGTCCACCGAGGTGTTCGGCAGACCGAGACGCAGCTGGCCTTCGACGTACGGCAGGGTGTCGGAGTGACCGGCCCCGAGACATGAGACGAGATGCCGCGGCGCACTGACCGGCGTCGGGGCCGCTGACGGTGGGAGCGCGCGACCCTCGAGGGAGGGCGCATACGATGTCGACGTGAAGCATCTGTCAGACGAGGGACAGCGGTTCGTCGAGGATCGCCACCTGGCGACGCTTTCGACGATCGGGCCGTCAGGGCTCATCCACGCGGTCGCCGTCGGCTTCACCCTCGACGACGGAATCGTGCGCGTGATCACCAGCGACGGTACGCAGAAGGTGCGCAACGTCGAGCGGGACGGCCGCGCCACCGTGGCCCAGGTCGACGGAGCACGGTGGCTGACTCTCGCGGGACGCGCCGTGATCGAGCGCGATGCCGACGCCGTCGCACGCGCAGAGGCCCTCTACGCCGCCCGCTACCGCCCGCCGCGGGTGAACCCGAGACGGGTCGTGATCCGGCTCACGCCGGAGCGGATGCTGGGCTCCGCGGGGTTGATCGAGGGCTGAATCGGCGCGACACGCCCGGGATGCGCCGCGGATTCGTCACGGCGCGGATCCCCGCGTACAGTTACATGTGTTCGCCCCAAAGGGAGAGCGGAGAGGCCAAGGCCCCGCCCCCTCAAGCGGAGAACCACCCCCCTTCGAACAGGATGACCGGCGTGCCGGAAGCCTGCAGATGGAGGTTCCCCTGTGCGCAGGATCGGCTCGCGAGAGTCGAGACGACGTGCGAACGCCACGGCGTGTCGATTTGACAAGCGGCGGCGCGGGGATAAGATAGTGAAGTTGCCCTCCTGGGCTGGTCGTGAGGCTGGTTGGGGGGAG
>NZ_JAUZVE010000014.1:0-191643 GCF_031844425.1 Microbacterium sp. ARD31 | reverse complement strand
GACCACGACCGCCAAGGCGCCGGCCAAGAAGTCGGCACCGGCCAAGAAGAGCAGCTCGTCCAGCACGGCCAAGAAGGCGCCGGCGAAGAAGACCGCCAAGAAGTCCTGACCGCCGCCGCCCAGCGATCGAGGGCGGGTCACCCCTGGGGGGTGGCCCGCCTTCCGCTTGCCCGGGCCGTGTGCGGGCCCACGCCCGCGACGAGCGCCGCGCCCAGGTCGGCGAAGTCGTCGACATCGGTGCGAACGCTGGTCGCGTGCGCGCCGACCTCCGTCGCCCCGTCCTCGACGTGCCGGGCCGCCGAGCCGAGCCCGAAGCTCGGGTCGAAGCGGTCGGCCGGCGCCGCGTAGAGGGTCGTGCCGACCCCGGCCCGGTCGCGCACGAACGCCGATCCGCCGTCCGCCACGACGTCCGTGACCTCCGCCAGCACCCCGGCCAGCTCGTCGGGCCGCAGCGCCGGCAGGTCGGCGCAGAGCGCCACCGGGACGGCGTACGGCCACCGGCGGGCGACCTCTGCCGCTCCCTGGACCAGCGTGGCGTTGAGGTCGTCGCTCGCTCCGTCGGGCATCACCTCGCACCCGAGGTCGCGCACCGTGGCGGCCAGCCGGAAGTCGTCGGTGACCACGAGGACGGTCTCCACGCCGGGCGTCGCGCGCGCGGCCTCGACGGTGTCGAGGGCGAAGGCCTGCGCGAGCGCGCGACGCTGCTCGTCGGGCAGTCCCCGGTCGGCGGCACCGAGCCGGGACTTGCCGAACGCAGGAGGCTTCACGGGTACGACGACCACGCAGGGCGCGCGGTCGGCAGCAGAGGTGCGGGGGCTGGACATCACCCCCGATCCTCGCATCCGAGACCAGCGCGCCGCTGCGGTCCCCGGGCCCGGCCGAGCGAGTAGCCTGCTCGCGACGCAGGGAGCGTCCGGGGCCGCGGGACGGCCCGGCACGAGCAACGGGAGGGGTGACGGGTGCGCGTCAGGAAGCTGGAGCGGAAGCGCGGCTGGGCGATGACCGTCGCGGCGTCGATCCTCAAGCCGACGTTGCTCACCGCCACCTCCCGCACCTGGATCGACGGCGAGAAGATCCCGGCCACCGGCGGCTGCATCATCGCGATCAACCACATCTCGCACGTCGACCCGCTGCTGTCCGCGCACTTCGTCTACGACCACGGCCGGCTGCCGCGCTACCTCGCGAAGTCGGGACTGTTCAAGAACAAGTACCTCGGTGCCTTCCTCACCTCCGCCGGGCAGATCCCCGTCGAGCGGCTCAGCCGCAACGCGATCGGTGCCTACGACGCCGCGGTCCGGGCGATCGGCGACGGCGAGTGCATCATCATCTATCCCGAGGGCACGCTCACCCGCGACCCCGACCTGTGGCCGATGAAGGGCAAGACCGGCGCGGCCCGGATCGCCCTCGCCACCGGCTGCCCGGTCATCCCGGTCGGCCAGTGGGGTGCGCAGGAGGTGCTGGCCCCCTACACCAAGACGCCGCACCTCGTGCCGCGCAAGAACATCGTGATGAAGGCCGGTGACCCGGTGCCGCTGGACGACCTCGTCGCCGGACCGCACACCCCCGAGGCCACGGCGCGCGCGACCGAGCGCATCATGGCCGCCATCACCGAGCTCGTCGAGGACGTCCGCGGTGGCACCGCCCCGGCCGAGCGCTTCGACCCGCGCCAGCGCGGCGTACGCGAGACCGGGAACCCCCACGACGACGCCAGTCCGGCGCGTCAGCGAAGCAGGAGGAAGCGCGACCGATGACGAAGATCGCAGTGTTCAGCGCAGGCTCGTGGGGCACCGCCTTCTCGCTGGTCCTCGCCGACGCGGGCAACGACGTGACCCTCTGGGCGCGGCGCGACGACGTCGTCGACGCGATCAACGACCGTCGGGAGAACACCGACTACCTCCCGGGCATCGAGCTGCCGCCCTCCATCAGCGCCTCGACCGATCCCGAGAAGGTCGCGCACGACGCCGACGTCGTGGTGCTGACCGTCCCGTCGCAGACCCTGCGTGAGAACCTCACGAGCTGGGCCCCGATCCTGCCGCAGAAGGCGACGCTGGTCTCGCTGATGAAGGGCGTCGAGCTCGGCACGCTGATGCGGATGAGCGAGGTCATCCACGAGGTCACCGACGCCGACCCCGACCGCATCGCCGTCGTCAGCGGACCCAACCTCGCGCGCGAGATCGCCCGCCGCGAGCCGGCCGCGTCCGTCGTCGCGTGCACCGACGAGGAGCGCGCCAAGCAGATCCAGGCGATCACGCACGGCCCGTCGTGGCGCCCCTACACGTCCGTCGACGTGCTCGGCTGCGAGATCGGCGGTGCCTACAAGAACGTCGTCGGCCTCGCCGTCGGCATGGCCGTCGGCCTCGGCTTCGGCGACAACACCACGGCCTCCGTGATCACCCGCGGCCTCGCCGAGACCGCCCGCCTCGCGACCGCGCAGGGCGCCAACCCGCTCACCCTCATGGGCCTCGCCGGCCTCGGCGACCTGGTCGCCACCTGCTCCTCGCCCCTCTCGCGCAACCGCACGTTCGGCGAGCGCCTGGGTCAGGGCATGACCACCGAGGAGATCTACGCCTCGACCCGCCAGGTCGCCGAGGGCGCCAAGTCCTGCAAGTCCCTCCTGGCCCTCGCCCAGCAGACCGGCATCGACGCCCCGATCGCCGAGGCCGTCGACGCCGTCGTCGACGGCCGGATGACCGCCCAGGACATGATGAACTCCTTCATCGCGAGGGACACCAAGGCAGAAACGGACTGATGGCGCTCGCTCCGCTCGCGCGTGCTCGGCGCCCCTGAAGACGTCGTCTTCCCTCGTCGCTCCCGAGCTGTCTCGCTGCGCTCGTCGCGCTCGCTCGCTCCTCAGTCCAGACGACGTCGGGCGCCGAGCGCGTGGGCGGAGGAGTCAGGGGCGATGCGGGCCGAGCGCCTATCCCGCTGGTTGAGGTGCGAGCGCAGCGAGCCTCGAAACCAGGTCTTCTAACCGACGCAGCCGTCCAGCGCGGTGCGGAGGTC
Organism: Microbacterium sp. ARD31; assembly: GCF_031844425.1. NCBI lineage: Bacteria > Bacillati > Actinomycetota > Actinomycetes > Micrococcales > Microbacteriaceae > Microbacterium > Microbacterium sp. ARD31. Next base: position 188,640 of record NZ_JAUZVE010000014.1, on the reverse strand, counting down.
GTCCCAGAGGTCCTCCACGTCCTCGACGCCGACGGAGAGCCGGACCAGCCCGTCGGGGATGGTCGCGGCCTCGGCCTTCCAGCGCCGGCGACGTTCGAGCGTCGACTCGACACCGCCGAGCGAGGTGGCGTGCACCCACAGGCGGGTCTTGCGGCTGAGGAGGTCGGCGGCCATCTCGCCCTGCGCCAGCACGATGCTGACGATGCCGCCGAAGCCGGGGTAGCGGACCTCCGACAGCGCAGGGTGCTCGGCGAGGCGGCGTACGAGGTCCTGGGCGTTGGCCTGGGCACGCTCGACGCGCAGGTGGAGGGTGCGCAGCCCGCGCAGCGTCAACCACGCCTCGAACGGGCCGGGGATCGCGCCGACGAGGTCGCGGCGGCCCTTGAGCACGGCGTACAGCTCGTCGTCGCGCGTGACGATCGCGCCCATCTGCACGTCGGAGTGGCCGGCGAGGTACTTGGTCGCCGAGTGCACCACGAGGTCGACGGCGTCCTCGAGCGGGCGCTGCAGCAGGGGAGTGGCGAAGGTGTTGTCGACCACGACGTAGGCGCCCGCCTCGTGCGCAGCTGCGGTGATCGTCGCGATGTCCGCGACCTCCAGGGCCGGGTTCGTCGGCGACTCGAGCCAGACCAGGGCGGCGTCGGCACAGGCCGCCACGACCGCCTCGGTGTCGGTGACGTCCACCATCTCCGCACGCAGCCGGCCGCGTGCCTCGAGGTCGGCCAGCTGCATGATCGTGCCGGTGTAGGCGTGCTTCGGGACGACGACCTTGCCGTCCGCGCCGACGAGGTCGAGCACCGTCGCGGCCGCCGCGAGCCCGGAGGCGAACGTCAGGCACCGCCCACCCTCGAGGGCACCGAGCGCGTCCTCGAGCGCGGTCCAGGTCGGGTTGCCGTAGCGGCCGTACTCCACGTCGCCGCCAGCGACGTAGGTGGCCGCCATGGTGATGGGCTCGTTGAGCGGGGCGTCGGGCGTCTTGTCCGGGCGACCGGCCGTGACGGCCAGCGTGGAGAGCGCCAGCGTCGCGGGCCTGAGCGGAGAGTCTGCAGCCATGCGCGCCAGCGTAGGTGGATAGGGTCGAGCCGATGAACGACACCTCCCCTGACACGCCCCCCGGCCCCGCGGCACGCAAGCCGCGCGTCGCCGTCGTCTTCGGCGGACGCTCCTCCGAGCACGGCATCTCCTGCGTCACCGCCGGCAGCGTGCTGGCCGCCATCGACCGCGACGTGTACGACGTCGTGCCGGTCGGGATCGCGACCGACGGCCGCTGGGTGCTGGAGGCCGACGAGCCCACGCGCCTGGCGATCCGGGGCAGCGAGCTCCCCACGGTCGACGCCGACCGGTCACCGGTCGCCCTCATGGGCGCGACGACCGGCACCGACCTGGTGGTCACCGAGCCGTCGAGCGTCCCGTCGGTGATCGGCGAGGTCGACGTGGTCTTCCCGCTGCTGCACGGCCCGTGGGGCGAGGACGGGACGCTGCAGGGGATGCTCGAGATGGCCGGGGTCCGCTACGTCGGGTCCGGCGTCCTGGCGTCCGCGATCGGGATGGACAAGGCCTACATGAAGGTGGTCCTCCAGGCCGCCGGTCTCCCGGTCACCCCGGGGATCGTGGTCACCCGCACCGAGCTCGCGCAGGACCCCGTCGGCGTACGCACGCGGATCGAGGAGCTCGGCTTCCCCTCGTTCGCCAAGCCCGCACGCGCCGGGTCGAGCATGGGGATCAGCAAGATCCACGACGCCTCCGAGGTCGAGGAGGCGCTGGAGGAGGCGTTCCGGCACGACCCGAAGGTGCTCGTCGAGCAGTCGATGGAGGGCGCGCGCGAGGTGGAGTGCGGCGTGCTCGGCACCCTCGAGGGTCCCCCGGAGACGTCGCGACCCGGTGAGGTGCGCACCGGCGGGGACCACGAGTTCTACGACTTCGAGGCCAAGTACCTCGCCGACCAGCACACCGAGATCGACATCCCGGCCGACCTCCCCGCGGAGACCGAGCAGCAGGTGCGGGCGATGGCGGTCCGTGCCTTCGAGGCGCTGTCGTGCGAGGGGCTCGCGCGCGTCGACTTCTTCGTGATGCCCGACGGCACGCTCGTGATCAACGAGCTCAACACGATGCCCGGCTTCACGCCGACGTCGATGTACCCCCAGCTCTGGGCGGCGTCGGGGATGGCCTACCCCGACCTGGTCGACCGGCTGGTCCAGCTGGCGCTGAAGCGCGACACCGGCCTGCGCTGAGCCCTCACAGGCAGGGGAGACCCTCGCCGAGGTGCTCCTCCAGCACGGGTGCGAGCTCCGCCAGTGCGCGGTCGATGCCCTCGGTGCGGTGCTCCTCGGGCACCAGCACCGCGACGTACGGCGTCCGGCTCAGGGCGATCGCCGTCGCGTCCTCGGACGGGTCGGACAGCTCGTCGTCGGGGACGTACCACCCGACGCCCGCGACCACGTTGCACTCCGCGGTCGGCTCGTAGTCCTCCGGCTCCGGCACGCCGCACGTGAGGACGTACGCCGGGTCGCCCCACGCCGCGCCGAGCGCACCGTCGGGCTCGACCGGGGTGCTGGGCTCACCGGCCAGGGTGTCGGGGAGGTCGTCGACCAGTGCCTCGCAGGCGGCCCGGTCGGCGCCGGAGAGGTCGTGCTCCTCGATCTGCGGCGGACCGGACGAGCAGCCGCCGAGCAGCACCAGCCCGGCAGCGGCCGCGGACGCGACGACGCCCCGGCCCGTCGAGGGGCCGAGGCGTCGGCGTGGGTGCACGTGTGTCAGGTCGGCCAGGTCAGATGTGGACGACGGGGCACGTCAGCGTGCGGGTGATGCCGTCGAGGTTCTGCACCTTCGACACCACGAGCTTGCCCAGCTCGTCGACGTTCTTGGCCTCGGCGCGCACGATCACGTCGTAGGGACCGGTGACGTCCTCGGCGAGGGTGACGCCACTGACCTGGGCGATCTCGCGGGCAACTTCGGCAGCCTTGCCGACGTCGGTCTGGATCAGGATGTAGGCCTGGACGACCATCGTGGACTCCTCGGTCTCGTTCAGCGGGGTCGGACCGGGCCAACCTACCGCGCCGCGCGGGCGGGCCGACAGGGGCCGGGTGGCGGTGGTCACCGGCCCGGTCTGGTGGGATGGGCGCATGGCGCTCACCCCAGACGCAACCCTCGCCGAGGCCGGCGAGTTCGGCCTGATCTCGGAGCTCGTCTCCCGGTTCGGCGAGATCTTCGAGGGCGACGAGCACGTGCTCGTCGGGCCCGGCGACGACGCGGCCGTGCTGCGCATCAAGCACGGCCACGTGGTCGTCTCGACCGACCTCATGGTCGAGGGCCGCCACTTCCGACGGGACTGGGCCAGCGCCGCCGACGTGGGGCACCGGGCCGCGGCGCAGAACCTCTCCGACATCAACGCCATGGGCGGCACCGCCCGCCACCTGACCATCGGGCTCGCGGCTCCCGCGGACCTGCCCGTCTCCTGGGCGCTGGACTTCGCGCGCGGCTTCGCCGACGAGTGCGCCGGTGTCGGCGCCAGCGTCGTCGGCGGCGACCTCACCCGGTCCGACCAGCTGTTGATCGCCGTCACCGTGCTCGGCCAGTGCTTCCAGTCCCCGGTGCTGCGCTCGGGCGCCCAGCCCGGGGACGTGCTCGCGCTCACCGGCCGGCAGGGCTGGGCGGCCGGCGGGCTCGCCGTGCTCGGCCGCGGCTTCCGCTCCCCGCGGGTGCTCGTCGAGGCCTACCGCCGACCCGAGCCGCCGTACGCCGCCGGCAAGGAGGCCGCCGAGGCCGGAGCGACCTCCCTCATCGACATCTCCGACGGCCTCCTGGCCGAGGCCGCGCACCTCGCGGAGGCGAGCGGCGTCGCCATCGACGTACGACGTGACGCCTTCGACGTGCCCGAGCCGCTGCAGGCGGTGGGTGCGGCGCTGGGCGCCGACCCGCTGGAGTTCATCCTCTCCGGCGGCGACGACCACGCCCTGCTCGCGACCTTCCCCGACACCGCGTCGATCCCCGCCGGCTGGCAGGTGGTCGGCGAGGTGCGGGCGGGGGAGGGCGTCACCGTCGACGGCGGGGAGTACGACGGCCCCACCGGCTGGACCCACTTCTGACCCCGCGCCGCGGTAGTCGCCTAAGTTCTGGACCCCGGGAGGGCGGGGAGTCGGAGCACGACGAAGCCCCCGCCGCATCAGCGACGGGGGCTTCGACGAAGACTCTTCGTCAGGTCAGCGCGAGACCTTGCCGGCCTTGAGGCAGCCGGTGCAGACGTTCAGGCGCTTGGGCGTGCCGTTCACGGTCGCCCGGACGCGCTGGATGTTGGGGTTGAAACGACGCTTGGTGATCTTGCGCGACCAGGGACGGTTGTTTCCGAAGCCCGGCTTCTTGGCGCAGATGTCGCAGACGGCAGCCACCGTGCACTCCGATCCGTTCGAGGGTGATAGATGTTCAAGGTCCGTCGCCGCTGGAGGCGGCAACAGGCAACCGCGCAAGAGTAGCCGAGGACCCGCGGCGAGATGAAATCGCAAGGCCGTCGGATCCGGGCACTACCCTGTGGCGCGCACCACAGCGCGCCCGCGCTGCCCCCATCCTGCCCCGGATCCGCCGCAGGACCCAGCCCGCCACCACCCCCCAGACGACCACGGGAGCACACCGACTCGATGGAGCCAGTCACCCACGGCATCACCCTGGACGGGGTCGCCCGGTTCGTCGACATCGCGACCGACGCCCTGTCCTCGGCGCGTGAGGAGATCGACGCGCTCAACGTCTACCCGGTCCCCGACGGCGACACCGGCACCAACATGTTCCTGACGGTCTCGGCCGCCCGCGACGAGCTGCGCGCCGCCCGCGCGGCCGACCCCGACCTGGGACTGGGCGACGGCATGGCGGTGCTCGCGCGCGCCGCCCTGCTGGGGGCGCGCGGCAACTCCGGGGTGATCCTCAGCCAGATGTTCCGTGCGTACGTCCACCACCTCGCCGGAGCCGGCCTGCAGCAGCACCCCGCGCAGACGGTCGCGGCGGCCATGGCCGAGGCGACCGACGCCAGCTACGCCGCGGTCGGCACTCCCGTCGAGGGCACCATCCTGACGGTCTCGCGGGCCGCGTCGGACGCCGCTGTGGCGGCGGCCGAGCGTCCCGGCGCCCGCACGCGCGACGTGTTCACCGCCGCTGCCGCGGCCGCCCGGGCCGCACTGGCCAGGACCCCCGAGCAGCTGCCGGTGCTGGCCCAGGCCGGTGTCGTCGACGCCGGTGGCCGCGGCCTCTGCGTGGTCCTCGACGCCGTCGAGACCGCGTCGACCGGCCGTCGGCCGATGCCCTACACGCCGCCGATCGGCACCCACCACATCCCCGTCCCGATCGCCGCCGTGACGCACGGCGCCCCCGGTGAGGACCTCACCGAGGACGGGCCGTCCTACGAGGTGATGTACCTCCTCGACGCCGACGACGCTGCCGTCGAGGAGCTGCGCCACACCCTCGCCGGGCTCGGCGACAGCCTGGTGGTCGTCGGGGGAGACGGGCTGTGGAACGTCCACGTGCACGTCGACGACGTCGGCGCCGCGGTCGAGGCCGGCATCACCGCGGGGCGTCCCCACCGCATCCGCGTCACCCACTTCGCCGAGCAGGTCGCCGCGGCCCGGCAACGGGTCTCCACCCGCACCGGCCGCAAGGTCGTGGCGGTGGCCGCCGGGCCGGGCCTGGCCGAGCTCTTCGCGTCCGCCGGCGCCGTGGTCGTCACGGGTGGCCCGGGCCAGCGGCCCTCGACGGGCCAGCTGCTGGAGGCCATCACCGCGTGCGGTGCCGCCGAGGTCGTCGTGCTGCCCAACGACGGCGACACCGTCCGCGCCGCCGAGATCGCCGCCGGCACCGCGGTGGCCGAGCACGAGGTCTCGGTGGAGGTGATCCCGACCCACGCGCAGGTGCAGGGCCTGGCCGCGATCTCCGTCCACGAGCCCGGCCGCACCTTCGACGCCGACGTGCGCGAGATGACCGCGACCGCGCGCCACGTCCGTCACGGAGCGGTCACGGTCGCCGCCCGCCAGGCGATCACCATGGCGGGGCCGTGCGAGGCCGGTGACGCCCTCGGCGTGGTCGCCGGAGACTTCGCGGTCGTCGGCACCGACCTCGAGGAGGTCGCCCGCGACGTGCTGGAGCGGCTCCTGGCCGGCGGCGGCGAGCTGGTCACGATCGTCTCCGGCGAGGGCGGTGTCGAGCTGGCCGACCGCGTCGCCGCCCACGTCGAGCAGCACCACCCGACCGTCGACGTCGCCGTCCACGAGGGCGGCCAGCCGCGCTACCCGCTGCTGGTCAGCGTCGAGTGACCGGCACGGATCGGCTAGGAATCTCCTCATGGTCGCGATCACGCCGGACAGCCCGATCGGGGCGGTCTTCGGCTCCCACCACAAGAAGCGCAAGCTCGCCGAGGAGGGCCTCGGCCTGAAGACGGTCGGCGACCTGCTGCGCCACTTCCCGCGCCGCTACATCGCCGCCACCGAGCTCTCCGAGGTCGCCACCCCGGCGGTCGGCGAGCAGCTGACGATCGTCGGCGAGGTGCGCTCCTGCGACAGCGCGTCGTTCTTCTCCGGCAACCGCCGCCAGTTCCGTACGACGGTGCGGCTGCGCACCGACGGCCCCGACTTCTCCGTCACGCTGTTCAGCCCCTACCAGGGCCAGGCCGACCGCCACGAGGCCGAGTTCCGGCCGGGCAGCCGGGCGGTCTTCACCGGCAAGGCGAAGCAGTTCCGCGGCTCGTGGCAGCTCGACCAGCCCCACGGCTTCGCGATGGACGGGCCCGAGGGCGCGACCCTGAGCAAGCTGATGCCCGTCTACCCGCTCACCGCCAAGCTCTACACGTGGGACCTCCAGAAGGTCATCAGCACTGCCCTCGACCTCGTCACCGGCGTCCCCGACGTCTTCACCCCCGAGCTCCGTGAGCGGTTCGGCCTGCTCGGCATCATGCAGGCCCTGCGCTGGATCCACGCCCCCGACGACTGGAGCGAGCTGGGCGCTGCCCAGAAGCGGTTCCGGTTCGAGGAGGCGCTCGTCCTCCAGCTGGTCCTCGCCCGCCGTCGGGCGGCACACCGCGCGCTCGGAGCGCAGTCCCGCGCGCCGCGCACCGACGGCGTGCTCGCCGCCTTCGACGCCCGGCTGCCCTTCGAGCTCACCGGGGGACAGCGCGAGATCGGCGACGTGGTGGCCGAGGAGCTCGCCCGCGACCACCCCATGAACCGGCTCCTGCAGGGCGAGGTCGGCTCCGGCAAGACCCTGGTCGCCCTCCGCGCCATGCTGCAGGTCGTCGACGCCGGCGGCCAGGCTGCGCTGCTCGCGCCCACGGAGGTGCTCGCCCAGCAGCACCACCGCTCGATCACCGCGATGCTCGGCGACCTCGCCCAGGGCGGGATGCTCGGCGGCGCCGCCGAGGCGACCACCGTCGTCCTGCTCACCGGGTCGATGGGCAAGGCCGCGCGCCAGGAGGCGATGCTGCGCATCGTCACCGGTGAGGCCGGCATCGTCATCGGCACCCACGCCCTCCTCGAGGACAAGGTCGAGTTCGCCGACCTCGGTCTGGTCGTCGTCGACGAGCAGCACCGGTTCGGTGTCGAGCAGCGGGCCGCGCTCACCGACAAGGCCGGCTCGCCGCCCCACGTCCTGGTCATGACCGCCACGCCCATCCCGCGGACGGTGGCGATGACGGTGTTCGGCGACCTCGAGACGTCGGTGCTCGCCGAGCTGCCCGCGGGGCGCGCGCCGATCCAGACCAACGTCGTGCCCCTCGCCGACCAGCCCTCCTGGATCGAGCGGGTCTGGCAGCGCGTCCGCGAGGAGGTCGAGAAGGGGCATCAGGTCTACGTCGTGTGCCCCCGCATCTCCGGCGACGCCGGCGAGGAGGGCGAGTCCGACCAGGTCGACCTCGACGAGAGCGGCGCCGAGGTCGCGCCGAGGCGTGCGCTGGCCGCCGTCGAGGAGGTGCACGCCGAGCTGGCCGCCGGCCCCCTGGCCGGCCTGCGCACCGCGATCCTGCACGGCAAGCTGCCGCCGGAGGAGAAGGACCGCACCATGCGCGCGTTCGCCGCCGGCGAGGTCGACGTGCTGGTCTCCACCACGGTCATCGAGGTCGGCGTCGACGTGCACAACGCGACCACGATGGTGCTCCTCGACGCCGACCGGTTCGGCGTCTCCCAGCTCCACCAGCTGCGCGGCCGCGTCGGTCGTGGCGGGCTGCCCGGCCTGTGCCTCCTCGTCTCCCACGCCGAGGCTGGGTCGCCCGCCCGCGAGCGCCTCGACGCCGTCGCGGCGACCACCGACGGCTTCGAGCTGAGCCGCGTGGACCTCGAGCAGCGGCGCGAGGGCGACGTCCTGGGCGCCAACCAGTCCGGTTTCCGCTCGAGTCTCGTCACACTTCGGGTATTGCGGGACGAGAAGACCATCGTCCGTGCCCGTGAGGCCGCGGAGGCGCTACTCTCCGAGGACCCCGGTCTCGCGCAGTCGCCCGACCTGGCCGCGGCGGTCGCCGAGGTCGAGCGATCCGCGGCCTCGGGATTCATGGAGAAGGGCTGAGCGCGACGACATGACTCGGATCATCGGGGGAACGGCGGGGGGCCGCCGTCTGGAGACGCCGCGCGGCCAGACCACGCGGCCCACGAGCGACCGGGTCCGCGAGGCGCTGTTCTCCGCCGTCGAGTCGCGCACGGGCTCCCTCGACGGGCTGCGCTTCCTCGACCTGTACGCCGGCTCCGGCGCGGTCGGCCTCGAGGCGTGGTCGCTGGGGGCGGGCGTGGTCACCCTGGTCGAGCAGGACCGCCGCACCGCCGCCCTGATCTCGCGCAACGCCGTCGCCCTCGGCTTCGCCCGGGCCAAGGTCGTCGCCACCTCCGTGGCCGCGTTCCTCCAGGCCACGCCGGCCGCCCCCTACGACATCGTCTTCTCCGACCCGCCCTACCCGATGTCCGACGGCGACGTCACGGCCGACCTGGCCGCGCTCGTCGCGCACGGGTGGCTTGTCCCGGGCGCGCTCGTCGTCGTCGAGCGCGCGGCCAAGCGCAGCGAGGTCGCCTGGCCCGAGGGGATCGAGGAGGACCGCACGAAGCGCTACGGCGAGACCGCGCTTTGGTACGGTCACGCCACCCCGGCACCCTGACCCCCAGGCGCCCCAGCCCAGCACGGAGGGAGACCCGCGTGCGACGCGCTGTCTGCCCCGGGTCCTTCGACCCGGTGACCAACGGCCACCTCGACATCGTCGGTCGCGCCGCGCGGCTCTTCGACGAGGTCGTGGTCGCCATCGGCGTGAACATGAGCAAGAACCGGCTCTTCACCCCAGACGAGCGCATCGCGATGCTCGAGGAGGCCACCGCCGACATCCCCAACGTGCGGGTGTCCGGCTTCGACGGGCTGATCGTGGACTTCTGCCGCGAGATCGACGCCGTGGCGATCGTGAAGGGGCTGCGCGGTGCGGGCGACTACGAGTACGAGCTCCCGATGGCCCAGATGAACTCCCACCTCACCCGGGTCGAGACGGTCTTCCTGCCCGGTGCCGTCGGCAACGCGTTCGTGTCCTCGAGCCTGATCAAGGAGGTCGCCGCCCTCGGCGGCGACGTGAGCGGCCTGGTGCCGGAGCCCGTCCGCGAGGCGCTCGTACGACGCCTCGACGAGCGTCGTTCCTGACGTGACGGCGGCCCACGAGTCGCCTCCCGCCCCACTCGTTTTGCCCCGTCACCCGGGCGACGGATACGATTCCGAGGTTGTGTTGGTGTCCAGATGTGGGAGTTCGACGTGAGCAGCCTGGACCCGAGGGCGCCGCTCGTGCTTGACACGCGCGAGCTCGGGCGCCGCCCGGGGTCCCAGCGTGAGCTCGAGCTCTCCGTTCCGGCACCAGCAGAACTTGGTATCGAAGTCCTCTCTGTCCCCGAAGGATCGCCGGTCGAGCTCGACCTGCGGCTGGAGGCGGTCATGGAGGGCGTGCTGCTCACGGGCACGGCCACGGCCAGGCTCGAGGGGGAGTGCGTGCGGTGCCTGGAGCCGATCGAGGACGAGATCCACGCGACGCTCCAGGAGCTCTACGTCTACCCCGACCAGCACGACAGGGCCACGGAGAACGACGACCGTGACCTCGACGACGAGACCAGCCTCCTCGAGGACGACCTGCTCGACCTCGAGCCCCTGCTGCGGGACGCGGTGGTGCTCGCACTGCCGTTCCAGCCGCTGTGCATGGACGATTGCCCCGGGTTGTGCACCGAGTGTGGTGCGCGGCTCGCGGACGACCCGGACCACACGCACGAGGCGCCGATCGACCCCCGCTGGGCAGGACTCGCAGAACTCCAGCAGGATCCCCAGGACTGACCGACTCACCGGGACCATCCCGGCTGAAGCAAGCAACAGGAGACAACCATGGCTGTTCCGAAGCGGAAGATGTCGCGCAGCAACACGCGTCACCGCCGTTCGCAGTGGAAGGCCGTCGCGCCGACCCTCGTGACGTGCGCCAACCCCGCCTGCGGCGCCAAGCACCTCCCGCACCGCGCGTGCGGTCAGTGCGGCCAGTACGGCGCCCGGGCCGACCGTCGCCAGGTCCTCTGACCACCGACGAGCTCCGCGCAGCGCTCGGTGATCCGGTCCTGGATCCCGAGCTGCTGCAGCGTGCGCTGACGCACCGCTCGTTCGCCTACGAGAACGGGCAGATCCCGACCAACGAGCGCCTGGAGTTCCTCGGGGACTCCGTGCTCGGGGTCGTGGTGACCGAGACGCTCTACCGCGCCCACCCGGACTTCTCCGAGGGACGGCTGGCCAAGCTGCGCGCCGCGGTCGTCAACGCACGTGCCCTGGCCGAGGTGGCCCGCCGCATCGACCTCGGCCGGCACATCATGCTCGGCCGCGGTGAGGAGACCACCGGCGGCCGCGACAAGGCGTCGATCCTCTCCGACACGGTCGAGGCGGTCATCGGCGCCATCCACCTGAGCGGCGGCATGAGCGAGGCCGCGAAGGTGGTCCACCGGCTCTTCGACCCGGTGATGGAGGCCGCTGCGTCCATGGGCGCCGGCCTCGACTGGAAGACCTCCCTGCAGGAGCTGTCCGCCGAGATCGGCCTCGGCGTCCCGGAGTACCTCATCGAGGACGACGGCCCCGACCACATGAAGACCTTCGTCGCGCGCGTCCGCGTCGGCGAGCTGGTCCTCGGCAACGGCACCGGTCGCTCCAAGAAGGAGGCCGAGCAGGGCGCCGCCGAGACGGCGTACCGCGAGATCCAGGCCTCGCACAGCCGGTCCGCCGAGCCCGCGCAGCCTGCGGCGCCCGTCGACGCCGACGTCTGACCCGTGCCCGAGCTCCCCGAGGTCGAGGTCGTCCGCGCCGGCCTCGAGCACCACGTCCTCGGCAGCACCGTCGCGGCCGTCGAGGTGCTCCACCCGCGCCCGGTGCGTCGTGACCACCGTGGCTCGACCGGCTTCGCCGCCGCCCTCGTGGGCCAGCGCATCGACGCGGTCCGGCGCCGCGGCAAGTACTTCTGGCTCGCCCTCGGCAACGGCGACGCGCTCCTCGGCCACCTCGGCATGAGCGGCCAGATGCTGCTGCACGAGCCCGGCGCCCCCGACGAGCGACACCTCCGGGTGCGCTTCACGCTGGCCACCCCCGACGGCGGCCGGCTGGAGATGCGCTTCGTCGACCAGCGCATGTTCGGCGGGCTCGCCGTCTCGACCGGTGGCGCCGAGCTGCCGACCGAGATCGTGCACATCGCGCGCGACCCGATCGACCCGGACTTCGACGACGCCGAGTTCGTACGGCGCGCGCGTCGGCGCACGTCGGCGATCAAGCGGCTGCTGCTGGACCAGGGGCTGGTCTCCGGCGTCGGCAACATCTACGCCGACGAGGCGCTGTGGCGCTCCCGGCTCCACGGCGAGCGCCCCGGCGACCGGCTCACCGGGCCGGTGCTGCGTGGGCTGCTCGGTCACGTCCGCGAGGTGATGGGCGAGGCGCTCGCCCAGGGCGGCACCTCCTTCGACGCGCTCTACGTCAACGTCAACGGCGAGTCGGGCTACTTCGACCGGTCGCTCGACGCCTACGGGCGTGAGGGCGAGCCGTGCCGGCGCTGCGGGACGCCGATCCGGCGGATCGCCTTCATGAACCGGTCGTCGTACTTCTGCCCGCGCTGCCAGCGGCCACCGCGCGCCCGCTGACGTCGGGGGTGCCGGGCCCGTCCCGGCATTGACCGGACCCCGGCATGGTGCGACTCTTGTAGATGGCCGCTTCGCGGCCCCGAACCCCCTTTCTGGAAAGGCACCCCATGGCGAAAGCGCTGATGGGTCATGTGAACAGCGACGTGCGGTCCGCCTCGGTCCTGGCCGTCGAGAACAGCCGGCTCCGGCGCCGGGTCGGTGACCTGGAGGCACTGGTCCTCCGGCTGCAGGCCGAGAACGACCGCCTGGCCGCGGCCGCCCGCGACGAGCGCCCGGTCGAGGACCTGCAGCCCGCCTGAAATCCGGTGCGGACGACGAGTGCCGCGCCGTAGGGTCACCACCTTGTGAGCCCTTCGAGCCGGTCGGACCGCGACCTCCGCAGGACGAGCAGGGTGGTCGAGACCGTCTTCCCGGCGCGTCTCGGCGCTGGCTTCCGCTGGCTGGTGGCCAGCTCGTGGACCAGCAACCTCGGCGACGGGCTGATGATGGCGGCCGGCCCGCTGCTGGTCGCCTCCCAGACCCGCGACCCCGTCCTCGTGGCGCTCGCCGCGATGGCCTCGCAGCTCCCCTGGCTGCTCTTCGGGCTGGTCGCGGGCGCGCTCGCCGACCGCCTCGACCGACGCCTGGTCATCATGACCATGAACGCCGTCCGCGTCGGGGTCCTGGTCGTCCTCACCACCTTCGTGTGGACCGGGCACGTCAACATCTGGCTCGTGCTGGTCGCCCTGTTCGCGATGGGCACCGCCGAGGTGTTCGCCGACACGACCGCCTCGACCCTCGTCCCGATGCTGGTCGCCAAGCCCGACCTCGGCATCGCCAACGCCCGCATCATGGCGGGCCTGATCACCGCCAACCAGCTCGTGGGTCCCGCGCTGGGCGCGGTCCTGTTCGCCGTGGGGATGGCCGTGCCGTTCACGGTCCAGGCCGTCTGCGTGGGGCTGGGCGTCGTCCTGATCGCCCGGATCGGCACGCCGCGCGGTGCCGTCCGCGAGGACGTGGACTCCCACATCCGACAGGACATCGCCGAGGGCATGCGCTGGCTGCTCGGCAACCGCGCCGTGCGCACCCTCGCGCTGGTGATCGTGACGTTCAACGTGACCTGGGCGGCGCCGTGGTCGGTGCTCGTGCTGTGGGCCCAGGAGCGCGTCGGTGTCGACGCCGCCGGCTTCGGCCTGCTCACCACGGCCAGCGCGGTCGGGGGCCTCGTCGCCACCGTGTCCTACGGCCGGCTCGAGAAGCGGGTCCCGCTCGCCACGCTGATGCGGGCCGCCCTGCTGTGCGAGGTGCTCTTCCACCTCGCGATGGCGTTCACGACGACGTACGCCGTCGCGCTGGGCCTGATGGTCTTCTTCGGTGCGTACGCCTTCGTGTGGGGCACGCTGTCGAGCGCGGTCCGGCAGCGGGCCGTGCCGACCGAGCTGCAGGGCAGGGTCTCCTCGGTCTACATGATCTGCGTGATGGGCGGGATGCTCCTGGGCTCGCTGCTCGGCGGCCTGATCGCCCGCCAGTGGGGGCTGACCGCGCCGTGGTGGTTCGCCTTCGCGGGCGCGGGGATCACCCTCGCGCTCGTGTGGCGCGAGCTCGGGCACATCGCGCACGCCGACGAGGTCGCCACCGCCAGCGCCTGACCGGGGTCCGTCCGCATGACGGTCTGGTTCGATGGGCGGATGGATGCCCTCGCCGAGCTCGTCGGGTCCCTGCCGGACGGGGTCGTGGCCACCGACCCGGCCACCGTGGAGAACTACCGCTTCGACTGGTCCAAGGACACCGGCGCCGGCACCCCGGTCGCCGTCGTGCGGGCGCACGACGCCGCGCAGGTGCAGGCCGCGGTCCGGTGGGCCGCGACGCACGGGGTGCCCGTCGTGCCGCGTGGGGCGGGGTCCGGGCTCTCGGGCGGGTCGAGCGCCGTCGACGGCGGCATCGTGCTCAGCCTCGAGCGGATGCGCGCGATCGAGGTCGACGCCGACTGCCAGGTGGCCGTCGTCGAGCCGGGAGCCTTCAACGCCGAGGTGAAGGCCGCAGCCCGCGATTACGGGCTCTGGTACCCGCCCGACCCGTCGTCGTACGAGATCTGCTCCATCGGCGGCAACGTCGCGACCAACGCGGGCGGCCTGTGCTGCGTGAAGTACGGCGTCACGACCGACTACGTCCTCGGCCTCGACGTGGTGCTGGCCGACGGCACGCTGGTCACGCTCGGCGGCAAGCGGATCAAGGACGTCGCCGGGCTCTCGCTGCTCAAGCTGTTCGTGGGCTCCGAGGGGACCCTCGGGGTCGTCACGCGCGCGATCCTCCGACTGGTGCCGCTGCCGCTCCCTCCGGCGACGCTCGTGGCGGCGTTCCCGACCGTGGCCGAGGCGGCCCGGGCCGTGGTGTCCGTGCGCCGCACCATGCGCCCCTCGATGATGGAGCTGATGGACCAGGCCTCCATCAACGCGGTCGAGGACCACTCGCCGCGAGGGCTGGACCGCACGGCGGGCGCGCTGCTGGTCGTGCAGTCCGACGCGCCGGGGAAGGCCCGGGTCGCCGAGATCGCGACCGTCGAGGCGGCGTGCGAGGCCGCCGGGGCGACCGAGGTCGTGGTGACCGACGACCCGGACGAGGGTGAGATGTTCGTCGCGGCCCGCCGGGCGGCCTTCCCGGCCGTCGAGGCGCGCGGCGCCCTGCTGCTCGAGGACGTCGGCGTCCCGGTCCCGCTGCTGCCCGACCTGCTGGCGGCGGTCGCCGACATCGCCCGGCAGCACGACGTGGAGATCCCGACCGTCGCCCACGCGGGCGACGGCAACACCCACCCGATCATCGTCTACGACGCCGCCGATCCGGACTCCGAGCGCCGGGCGCGGGCCGCCTTCGACGACATCCTGCAGGCGGCGATCCGGCTCGGCGGCACCATCACCGGCGAGCACGGGGTGGGCCGCACGAAGAAGTCCGCGCTGCCCGACCAGCTGGGCGACGACGTGATGGCGCTGAGCCGCCGGATCAAGGACGCCCTCGACCCCGCGGGGATCCTCAACCCGGGCGCCGTGCTCTGACCGCCCACGTTCGTTACGGTCAGGACATGATCCGCGAGCGCCACCTCCTCGGTCCCGGTCCGTCCAACCCCTACCCGGAGGCGACTCGCGCCCTGGCCGAGCCGCTGCTCGGCCACCTCGACCCGGAGTTCCTCCGGATCATGGACGAGACCTGCGAGATGCTCCGCACCGTCTGGGGCACCTCCAACGCCCGGACGCTGCCGCTCAGCGCGACCGGCTCGGCAGGCATGGAGGCGGCCTTCGTCAACACCGTGCACCCCGGCGACGTGGTCGTCGTCGCGGTCAACGGGCTGTTCGGCCAGCGGATGACCGACGTGGCGGCACGCTGCGGTGCCGACGTCGTCGCGGTCGACCACGAGTGGGGCCAGCCGGTCGACGTGGACCGCGTCCTCTCCGCCCACCCGTCGCCGGCGATCATCGCCGCGGTCCACGCCGAGACCTCGACCGGTGTCCGCTCCGACGTCGCGGCGCTCGGCGCCGGGAAGGGTGATGCCCTCCTGCTGGTCGACGCGGTCACCTCGATCGCCGGCATCGAGCTGCGCGCCGACGAGTGGGGGATCGACCTCGGCTACGCCGGCACCCAGAAGTGCCTCGGCGTCGCGCCCGGCCTGGCGCCGTTCACGATCAACGACCGCGCCTTCGAGCGCCGGGTCGAGAAGCCGCGCTCGTGGTACCTCGACCTCGGCATGCTGGGTGGGTACGTCGGCGAGGCCGGCCTGAAGGAGGGCGGCAAGGGTCAGCGGACCTACCACCACACCGCGCCGACCGCGATGGTCGCCAGCCTGCACGCCGGCCTCGCCCGCATCCTCGACGAGGGTCTCGAGGCCGTCTGGGCGCGGCACCAGGCGGCGGGCGACGCGCTCCAGTCGGGGCTGGAGGAGATGGGCCTCGAGCTGTTCGCGGCCGAGGGCAGCCGGCTCCCCGAGCTCACGACCGTGAAGGTCCCCGACGGCGTGGACTCCGCGGCCGTCCGCAGGGAGCTGCTCGAGAAGCACGGCATCGAGATCGGCGCCGGCGCGGGACCGTACGCCGCCAGCGTCTGGCGCATCGGCCTGATGGGCCGCAACGCCCGCCCCGACGCCGTGCTGCTCGTCCTGGCAGCGCTGGAGGACGTCCTGAGCCGCGTGCCCGGCGCCCCACGCCCGTAACCGGCTCCGCCCGGCGGTCGTTGACCCGGCATGCGACTCGCCACCCCCGCCCGCCTGGCCGTCATCGGGCTGCTCGCCCTCGCGCCCGTCCTGACCGGGACCGCCGCACACGCCCACGGCGACCGTGATCGCGCCGAGCGGATGGCGGAGGCCTACGACGCCGGTCTCGCCGTGCCGTTCGTCGCCTCGCCCAACGTCCGCCTGGCGGCCGTCCGGCCGGGCAGCGCGGGCATCTCGGGATGCTTCCTGCACTCCGCGCCGTACTTCGTGATGTCCGGGCTCGACGACGTGACGGTCTTCGACGTGAGCGATCCTGTGTCGCCGCGCGAGGTCGGCTCGATGCCGAGCGCGCAGTTCGAGAACGAGGCGATGAACTGTGGGGAGCGCAAGGTCTCGCGCACCCGCACCGACCGCTTCGCGATGATCGGCGTCGACCTCTACCAGGCCTCACCCGGCGACCTCGAGCACGTCAACGACCCGGTGACCGGTGACTACGAGCTGGTCATCGTCGACGTCAGCGACCCCACGGACCCGCACGTGCGCTCCCGCGTGCCGTCGACCACCAGCACGCACACCGTCAGCTGCATCGACGGCACCGACTGCCGCTACGCCTACTCCGCGGGCGACGACTCGCAGGTCCCGGGACAGGGCAGCTTCTCGGTCTTCGACCTGCGAGACCTCGACCGGCCGGTCGAGGTCGACAGCGACCCGGCGACGCCCGGCACCCAGCCGTTCCGGTCGGACGCCGTCGGGTGGGGCGGGCACAAGTGGAACGTCGACGACGCCGGCTACGCCACGCACACCGGCGCAGGCGGGAGCTACGTGTACGACGTGCGCGACCCCCTGCACCCGCGTGAGGTCGCCAGCACCGGTGCCGCCGGCGACTCGGCCCGCGACGGCGCGGTCAACCACTACAACGACTTCATCCACCACAACAGCTTCCGGCCGAACGCGAGGGAGTTCCGTCCCGACACACCGCCGTCGCTCGCCAACGGCAACGTGCTGCTCGTCACCGAGGAGGACTACGAGGACCCCGACTGCTCGACGGCGGGCTCGTTCCAGACCTGGCACGTCAAGCGTCTCGACGGCTCCGAGGGCTCGATCGTCCCGCTGGCCAAGGTCGAGCTGGCCGACCTCGGCACCTACCCCGTCCCCGCGGGTGCGTTCTGCTCGGCGCACTGGTTCGACGTCCATCCCAGCGGCATCGCGGCGGTCGGCTTCTACGGGGGCGGCACCCAGTTGATCGACGTCACGGACCCGACGAGGCCGGTGAGCCACGGCTTCGCCTCGTGGGGCGCGTCAGAGGTGTGGGACGCGATGTGGGCGCCGGTCTACGACCGCAAGGGCGTGGCCACCTCGCGGAGGACCAACATCGTGTACTCGGTCGACCTCGTCCGCGGCCTGGACGTGTACGTCGTCGACGTCCCGGGAGACGGGGTCGGCGCCCTGCCCTCGGTCGAGGTGGCGACGCCGACCGCGTCCTTGCTGCCGGGCCTGGTCCTCGGTACCAGCGCCGTGACCGCCGTGCTGCTGCACCGACGCCGCCGGTACGCCCCCGGCCCACTGGGGTGAGGCTGGCCCCTCAGCCCAGCCGCTCGACGGCCAGCGCGCCGAGGGCCAGGAGGTCGTCGCGGGGTGGGCGGACCTCGGTGAAGCTCACGTCGAGCACGGAGACCGTGCGGCCGACGCGGGTGACCAGCACTCGCCGCCAGGTGGTGCTGCCACCCTGCACCCAGCCGACCAGCATCCCGGAGGACTCGTCGCCGACGCGTGGCGGGATCCAGGCGCGGTTCTTGAGCAGGACCCGGCCGCCCTCGCCGTCGTCGGTGCGCACGTCGCCGACGCACCGCTTGCTGAAGAACCGGTAGCGCTGGACGAGCAGCCGCGCGTCGCGCCGGGACGCGAATCGTACGACGTTCTGGTCGATGAGCGCGACGGAGCGGCGCCGGCTCGCGGGGGAGACGCTGCCGAGGATGCGGCTGCTGCCACGCACGGCCTCCTGCTGGTCGTCGCACCCGCGGGGCGCGAAGACGGGGGAGCGCATCACGGTGCGGATGGGGTCGTCCATGTCGGGGTAGACCGTGGCGTGGTCGGCGAGCGTCAGGAGGTGCTCGCGCCCGACCGGGGCGGGAGCCGCCGTCGCCGGCCCGGGGGCCGCCGGGCCGAGCAGGACCACCACGAGCGTCGCGAGCGAGATCATCGTCCTCCGCATGGCGACAGCATGGCGGCGAGGCGCGCGGGTGTGCAACGGGTACGGCGCCGCGCCGTGTCGTAGGGTGAGCGGCGCTGAGCTTCCCCAGTTATCAGTCTCCATTCCTGACGGCGAGGAGCCCGCGTTGTACCTGAAGAGCCTGACCCTCAAGGGGTTCAAGTCCTTCGCGTCCTCGACGACCATGCAGCTCGAGCCGGGCATCACCTGCATCGTCGGGCCCAACGGCTCCGGCAAGTCCAACGTCGTGGACGCCCTGGCGTGGGTCATGGGCGAGCAGGGTGCCAAGAGCCTGCGCGGCGGGAAGATGGAGGACGTCATCTTCGCGGGCACCTCCGGGCGCCCGCCGCTGGGCCGCGCCGAGGTGCAGCTGACCATCGACAACTCCGACGGTGCCCTGCCGATCGACTACGCCGAGGTCACGATCAGCCGCACGATGTTCCGCAACGGCGGCTCGGAGTACGCCATCAACGGCAACGGCTGCCGCCTGCTCGACGTCCAGGAGCTGCTCAGCGACTCCGGCATCGGCCGCGAGATGCACGTGATCGTCGGGCAGGGCCAGCTCGACTCGATCCTCCACGCGACCCCCGAGGACCGCCGCGGGTTCATCGAGGAGGCGGCGGGTGTCCTCAAGCACCGCAAGCGCAAGGAGAAGGCGCTCCGCAAGCTCGACGCCACCGACGGCAACCTGACCCGCCTTGCCGATCTCCTCTCCGAGATCCGCCGGCAGCTCAAGCCGCTGGGCCGCCAGGCCGAGGTCGCGCGGCAGGCGCAGACCGTGCAGGCTGATGTGCGCGACGCGCGGGCCCGGCTGCTGGCCGACGACCTGGTCACCGCCCGCACCGCGCTCGACCAGGAGATGGCCGACGAGACGCTCCTGAAGGAGCGGCGCGAGCAGGTCGAGGCCGAGATCGCCGCCGGCCGGGAGAAGGAGGCCCGCCTCGAGGCCGCGCTCCGCGACGACCTGCCCCGGCTCGCTGCCGCACAGGAGACCTGGTTCGCGCTGTCGGGGCTCAAGGAGCGGCTGCGCGGCACGGCGTCGCTGGCCGACGAGCGGATCCGCAACGCCGCCGGAGCCGCCGAGGGCGACACCGTCGACTCCGGGCGCGACCCCGACGAGCTCGAGGCCCAGGCCGAGCGGGTGCGGCAGCAGGAGGCCGAGATCGCCGAGCAGGTGGAGCAGCAGCGTGCCGCGCTCGACGCCGCCGTGGTCGCGAAGCGTGCCGCCGAGGAGGCCGCCGCCGAGGAGGACAAGCGGATCGCAGGCCTCCAGCGCGCTGCCGCCGACCGCCGCGAGGGCCTGGCCCGCCTCACCGGCCAGGTCAACGCACTGAAGTCCCGCGCGGAGGCCGCCGATGCGGAGATCCGGCGGCTCACCGACGCCCGCGAGGACGCCGTGACCCGCGCCGAGCGCGCCCAGCGCGACTTCACCGCGCTGGAGACGCGGGTCGCCGGGCTCGACGCCGGTGAGGAGGGCCTCGACTCCGAGCACGAGGAGGCCGTCGCCGCCCTCGACGAGATCGAGGAGCAGCTGGCCCGTGCGCGCGAGGACGCCCAGCAGGCCGATCGCGACCGGGCCGGGCTCATCGCCCGCCGCGACGCCCTCGAGCTGGGTCTCAACCGCAAGGACGGCGCCGGGGCGCTGCTGGCCGCGAGCGAGGAGGTGGGTGGCCTGCTGGGCTCGGTCGCCGCGCTGCTCGACGTCGACCACGGCTACGAGGCCGCTGTCGCCGCCGCCCTCGGCACCGCCGCGGATGCCGTGGTCGTCACCGATGCGCAGGCGGCGATCGAGGCGATCACCCACCTCAAGGACGACGACCTGGGCCGCGCCGGCCTCCTGCTCGGTGGTGCACCGCAGGTGGAGCGGGACTGGCCCGCCCTCCCCGCCAGGGCGACGTACGCCGTCGACGTGGTCACCGCGCCCGACGACGTACGCCCGGCGCTGGCGCGGCTCCTGCACCGGGTCGCCGTCGTCGACGACCTCCCGGCCGCCCGACGCCTGGTGGCAGACCTGCCCGACGTCGTCGCGGTGACCCGCGAGGGCGACCTGCTCGGCGCCCACTTCGCCGCCGGCGGCTCCAGCAGCCAGCCGAGCCTGATCGAGATCCAGGCCGCGGTCGACGAGGCCACCACGCGGCTGGCCGAGGCGACCGCGACGACCGAGCGCCTCGGCTTCGAGATCTCCCGGCTCGAGGCGAGCCGTCACGACGCCCTGAAGCGCGTCGACGTCGCCCTGGCCAAGCTGCACGAGTCCGACGCGACGCTCGCGGCGATCGCCGAGGAGCTCGGCCAGCACGGCTCGCAGGCGCGGGCCGCCAAGGGCGAGGCCGACCGGCTCGAGCGGGCCATCACGACCGCGCGCGAGGCGCGCGAGGCCGACCTCGCCGGGCTCGCGGAGCTCGAGGCCCGCCTGGCCGCCGCCGAGGACGTCACCGACGAGGAGCCCGACACCTCCGACCGCGAGAAGCTGGCCGAGGCGGCCCGCGAGGCCCGCCAGGGCGAGATGGACGCCCGGCTCGCGCTCCGCACCGCCGAGGAGCGGGCCCGCGCGCTCCACGGCCGCGCCGACTCGCTGCTCCGCGCCGCGCAGGCCGAGCGGGAGTCGCGCGCCCGTGCCGCCGAGCGCCGCGAACGCCTGATCCGCGAGGGCCGCGCCGCGCAGGCCGTGTCGGTCGCGGTGCGGATCGTGCTGCACCAGCTGGAGCGGTCCGTCATGGAGGCCGCCGACGAGCGCGCCGCCGTGGAGGAGTCGCGCCAGGGCAGCGAGCAGCAGCTCATGGCCGTGCGCACCCAGCTGCGCGACCTCGGGCGCGAGCACGACGAGCTGGTGAACTCCGTGCACCGCGACGAGATGGCCCGCACCCAGCAGCGGATGCGCATCGAGCAGCTCGAGGAGCGCGCGCTGGAGGAGCTCGGTCTCGACCCCGATGGCCTGGTGGGCGACTACGGCCCCGACACGCTCGTCCCGTTCACCGGTCAGGTGCCCGACGGCGAGGAGCCGCCCGAGCCGACGCCGTTCGTGCGCGAGGAGCAGGTCAAGCGGCTGCGCTCCGCCGAGCGGGCACTCTCCATGCTGGGGCGGGTCAACCCGCTCGCGCTCGAGGAGTTCTCCGCGATGGAGGAGCGCCACAAGTTCCTCACCGAGCAGCTCGAGGACCTCAAGCGCACCCGCAAGGACCTCCTCGACATCGTCCGCGAGGTCGACGCCCGCGTCGAGCAGGTCTTCACCGAGGCCTACGCCGACGTGGAGAAGGCCTTCGACCGGACCTTCGCGCGGCTGTTCCCCGGCGGCGAGGGCCGGCTGGTGCTCACCGACCCCTCCGACATGCTCACGACCGGCGTCGAGGTCGAGGCGCGCCCGCCCGGCAAGAAGGTCAAGCGGCTCTCGCTGCTCTCCGGCGGCGAGCGGTCGCTGGTGGCGGTGGCGTTCCTGGTGGCGCTGTTCAAGGCCCGGCCGTCGCCGTTCTACATCCTCGACGAGGTCGAGGCGGCGCTCGATGACACCAACCTCGGCCGCCTGCTGGAGATCTACGAGGAGCTGCGCGAGAACTCCCAGCTGCTCGTGATCACCCACCAGAAGCGCACCATGGAGGTCGGCGACGCGCTCTACGGCGTCACGATGCGCGGCGACGGCGTGTCCGCGGTGATCAGCCAGCGGCTCCGCGACGCCGAGTCCGCATGAGCGAGCAGTCGGGTGCCCCGGAGGGACCGGTCGCCACGGGGGAGCGCACCCGACCCGCGCGCCCGACCCGCGACGACTACGTCGCCTGGCGCACCGCGACGACCCGGTGGCGCGACGACGACGCCTACGGCCACCTCAACAACGCCACCTACTACGAGCTGTTCGACACGGCCGTGAACGCCTACCTCTACGACGCGACCGGGCTCGACGTGCGCGCCCTGCCGCAGATCGGCGTCGTCGCCGAGACCGGCTGCCGCTACTTCCGCGAGATCGGCTTCCCCGACCCCATCGAGATGGGGCTGGTCGTCGACAAGGTCGGCACGAGCTCGATCGTCTACCGGATCGGCCTGTTCCAGGGCGACTCCGACGAGGCCGCCGCCGAGGGCCGCTTCGTCCACGTGTACGTCGACAACTCCCGCGGCGCCGGTGACCGGCCGGTCGTCCCGATGCCGGACGCCGTGCGCGAGGCCGTCGTACCCCTCCTGCGCTGAGCGGCCGACGGCGCGGTCGACACGGCGGCGGGGATGCGTCGCGGCGCCCGTCGCTGTGCGATGGTGGAGGCGACCGGACCGGACCACCTCGGAGGAACCCCCGTGCTCGCGATCATCCTCATGATGACCCTCGGCGTGCTCGTCGCCGCCGCCGTCGGTGTCTACGTCGCCTACCCCCACCGCGGCGAGCAGATGCCCGTCGCCCCCCAGCTCGGCAACGCGATGCGCAAGGGTGTCGACGCCCTGCCGACGCTGGAGGACTCCGAGTCGCGCGTGTGAGCCTCGGCCCGGTTCCCACGAGCTGGTGACCTCCCGGCGCGGCGTCGCGACGTGACCGAGCAGCGGACTAGCGTGCAGGGCGTGAACGGCGCCCGCCAGCACCTTCCGAAGGGCTACTGCGCGGCCTGCGGATCGATGGTGGGCCGCCAGTTCCGCCCGGGTCCCGACGGGCGGCCCGACGCGGTGTGCCCGCGCTGCGGCAGCCTGGAGCGGCACCGCTTCCTCTCCCTCCTGCTCGGCGTGCTCGCGCCCGAGCTGCGCGACCTCGACACGGTCGTGGAGATCGCGCCGTCGCGGCAGTCGACCGTGCTCCTCGACCGCCTCGAGTGCCGGCGCCGGGTGACCTTCGACGCCGGATACGACGCGCGGACGGTCGACGCGCTGGCCAGCCTGACCGCGCTCCCGCTGCGCGACGACTCGGTCGACCTGCTGGTCTGCTACCACGTCCTCGAGCACGTCCCCGACGACGGCACGGCGATGCGTGAGATCGCCCGGGTGCTCAGCCCGCGCGGGATCGCGCTGCTCGAGGTGCCGATCAAGGGAGGCGTGGCCACCGAGGAGGACCCGGCCGCAAGCCCTGAGGAGCGGGCCCGGCGGTTCGGCCAGCGCGACCACGTGCGGTGGTACGGCGACGACTTCGACGCCCGCCTCTGCGACGCCGGCCTGGCCTCGGTGCGGGTGACCCCGCCAGCGCTGGTGGGGGAGTCGGCGGTGCGGTGGTTCCGGCTGATGCCGCACGAGGTGGTGTGGGTGGCGCACCCGGGCCGGGAGACGGCCTCGCCGATGCTGGCCGGGGGCACCGGCTCGGGCCTCACGGCCGCCTTCGACGCGGTCCTCGCCGACCTGGCGAAGGCGCAGGACCGCCTCGCCCGCTCCCGCGCGCGCGCCGACCGGCTCGCTGCCGAGCGCGACGCGCTGCGCGTCCGCCTGTCCGAGCTCTCCGCCCGGCAGCGGGCGCTCGAGCGTGGGCTGCTCACCCGGCTTCGCCGCGCGGCGCGCCTCTGATTGGATTGGCCCATGGGTGACTGGCTGTATCTGATCATCGGCATCGCTGTCGTCGGCGTGCTCACGCTCGCCGGGCTGCTGACCTCGGGTCGCCGGCGCAGGTCCGTGCCACCGTCGGGCGGTACCGACGTGATCGTCCCGCCGCCGACCGAGGGCGAGACCGCGGTCGCCGCACCGCCGGAGCCGCCGGTCGTCACCGAGGAGTCGGCCGCACCGGCCGCTCCGGTCATCGAGAAGCCGGAGCGCTCCGCCACCCGCATGCAGCGGCTCCGCGAGCGCCTGTCGCGCTCGCAGGGCGGGCTGGGCAGGGGCCTGCTCGCGCTGCTGAGCCGCGACCGCCTCGACGAGGACACCTGGGAGGCGATCGAGGACACGCTGCTCACCGCCGACATCGGTGTGGCCCCCACGCAGGCCCTCGTCGACCGGCTCCGCACGCGGCTGCGCGTGGAGGGCGGGCAGACGCCCGACCCGCGCACGGTGCTGCGCGAGGAGCTGATCGAGCTCGTCGGCACCGACCTCGACCGCCGCGTCCAGGTCAGCGGCACCGACGGCAGGCCCGGCGTCGTGCTCGTCGTCGGCGTCAACGGCGCCGGCAAGACCACGACCGTCGGCAAGATCGCCCGCATCCTCGTCGCGGAGGACCTCACGGTCACCCTCGGCGCCGCCGACACGTTCCGTGCCGCGGCGGTCGACCAGCTGGCCACGTGGGGCGAGCGCGTCGGCGTGGAGGTCGTGCGCGGTCCGGAGGGCGGGGACCCCGCGAGCGTGGCGTTCGAGGCGGTGAAGCACGGCATGGACAACGGCGTCGACACCGTCCTCGTGGACACCGCCGGCCGGCTGCAGAACAAGGCCGGCCTGATGGACGAGCTCGGCAAGGTCAAGCGCGTCATCGAGAAGCAGGCCCCGGTCACGGAGGTGCTGCTCGTCCTCGACGCGACGACCGGCCAGAACGGCCTCATCCAGGCCCGCGTCTTCAGCGAGATCGTCGACGTCACGGGCATCGTGCTGACCAAGCTCGACGGCTCCGCCAAGGGTGGGATCGTGGTCCAGGTCCAGCGCGAGCTCGGCGTCCCGGTCAAGCTCGTCGGCCTCGGCGAGGGCCCCGACGACATGGCGCCGTTCGACGCCGCCGCCTTCGTGGACGCGCTGCTCGGCTGACGCCCGCCCGCCCGTTCAGTGATCCCCGGTCAGCCGGGGATCGCTGAACATGTCAGGCCGTGCACGGGCCGACAAGTTCAGCGAGAGCCTGACAAGTCCGGGGTCGCACCCCCCGTTCGTCGATCAGCGGCGGGCGAGGATGCGGCGCACGGCGTCGTCGATCAGCGTCTCGGCACGCTTGTCGAAGCTGTGCTCGGCGATGATCCGGGTGGCGATCGCGCGGCGCGCCTCGTCGTCGGGGAAGGCGTCGTACGGCGGTGCGATGAGGCGGGCGAGCTCGTGCTCGTTGTCGAAGGGCAGCACCAGGCCCGAGAAGATCTCCTCGAGCCCGTCGATGCGGTCGCTGAGGATGCGCGCACCGCAGGCGGCGGCGTCGAAGAGGCGGTTGGAGGCGAAGCTGTCGCGCCGCATGTCGAGGTGGTGGTCGTTGAGGACCACGCCGGCGGAGGCGTAGAGGGCGCCGACCTCCTCGTTGGCCACCCCGCCGGAGGCGATCTGCTCGCGGTCGACGAACTCGGTCCAGTCGTTGCCGTGCAGCGTGAGGTCCGCGCCGATGGCCAGCGCGCTGCGCACGGCGTACCGGTAGACGCCTCGCGAGTTGCCGACGAACAGCACGGCCGGCCCGGTGTCGGGCCGGGCGCGGTCGGGGTGGAACCAGCGCGTGTCGGTGCACTGGAGCAGCGGCTCGATGGGGGTGCCCCACTCGCGGGTCATGCGCGCGGACCAGCTCGTGCTGGCGGCGTAGACGTGGTCGTAGCCCGCGACCTCCTCGGGCGTGATCATGTCGGGGTGGCTGATGATCCACTCCACGTTGAGCAGCCCCGGGCGGGGCGTGACGCGATCGAGCCCCCGCAGCACGAGGAGCACGTCGTCGTGGTCGCGGGAGTCGCGCTCGCGGGCGTCGCGGCGGTCGATGGCCACGTGCTGGCCGCGCCGCTCGAGCGCGTCGGCGAGCGAGCGGGCGAAGTAGGTGTCGCCCCAGCGGTCGCCCCGGTTGGCCGCGGGCGCCGCGATGTCGATGGCCCACCGCAGCCGCGGCGGCGACTCGTGCACCCCGCTCACGGGCCGCAGCACCAGCTCGGGCACCAGGACGGCGGGTGAGTGCCGGTCCTCGGGGTCGGCGCACACCCGTCGGTTGCGCCGGTCGGTGACCTCGAGCCCCGCTTCGCGCAGCAGGTCGGGCGCGGTGTCGGGCGGGGGCGTGAGGCCGCTCGACCGCAGCGAGGCCATCGCTCCGATCAGCTCCTCCGGTCCGGCGTAGTCGGTGCGGGAGGTGATGACCGCGTCGGGCACGACGACCGAGTCGCCGAGCCCGGCGTGGCGGGCGCGCAGCCCGAGGTCGGTCTCGGCGAGGACCGAGTGGAAGCGACCGCTGAGGCCGCGCAGCGCGACGGCCGTGTCGGTGCGCAGCGCGACGAGCGGGGCGGCCGGCGCGGCGACGGCGCACTGGCCGATGCGCACCGCGTCGCTCGTGGGCAGGCCGGCGAGGAAGAGCTCGGGGTTGGGGTTGTCGGCGTCGAAGCGGGCTCCCGCGCTCAGCACCACGCCGTCGAGGTCGACGACGAGGGGCTGCGCCAGGGCCACGCCGGGTGCGCGGAGCACGTCGGCCAGCCGCTCGGCGATCGGCTGGCGCGGCGGCGTGGCCTCGGGGCGGATCAGCAGCAACGTGCTGCCGTCGGCCTGCGCGATGCCGATGTTGGTCGCCGCCGAGGTGGAGACCGCGGTGGGCACCGAGACGAACCGGGCGCCGGAGATGACCGCGGCGATCGAGGCGGCGAGCACGTGGTGGGCGCGCCGCAGCCGCACGCCGACGAGGAGCAGCTCCGAGCCCTCGCGCGGCAGGGAGCTGAGCCACTCCACGGTGCGGCGCGGCTCGGGGCCGACCGGCAGGACGTGGGTGACGAGGTCCTCGGAGCGGGGGCGGGCGGCCGCGGCGTCCCAGTCGACGAGCTGGCGCTCGAGCACCACGGAGTCCCAGTCGTCGTCGTAGCCGCCCCCGCCGGCGTCGGGTCGCCGCAGCACGGGCACGTCGACCGGGACCGGCTCGTGGTCGCGGGTGAGGCGCAGCAGCAGGTCGCGCTCCGCCGACCCGCCGAGCGACTCGTCGAAGCCGCCGACGTCCTTGATCGCCGTACGACGCAGCAGCGCCGTCGCGAGGTCGACCGGTCGCCCGCCGACCAGCTCCAGCCGCGAGCGGCCGACCGCCCCAGCGCCGGCGAGGACCGCGGCGGCGCCGGAGTCGTGGGCGTGCGCGAGGAGACCGGCGAGCATGTCGGGCAGCCACTCGCGGCCCGGCGGCAGGAACGCGACGTGCTCAGCCGTGCTGTGCTCGAGGGCGGTGTTGAGCGCCCGGGCGTGCCCGCAGCGCGACTCCCGGACCAGGGTGATCCGGTCGTCGAAGGCCGCCATGCCCTGGAGGACCCAGGCGGTGTCGTCGTGGGAGCCGCGGTCGACCGCCACGAGGTGCCAGTCGGCGAACGTCTGGGCCTGGAGGGACGCGACGGTCTGCCGGACCAGCGGACCGCAGTCCTGGGCCGCCATCACCACTGTCACGGCCGGTGACGTGCCGAGCTTCTGCGGTAGCTCGGGCGAGGGTCCCAGCAGCCCGGGCCGCTCGAGCACGACCTCCTCACGCCAGGCGGTGGCCGCCTCGATCGCGGCCGCGCGGTAGGTCCCCCAGGAGACCTTCCGGGGCAGGATCCGGGTGGGCAGCGCGGTGCCGGGTCCGGACACCGAGAGCCAGTAGGACAGCGCGCCGTAGGGGTGGTGGCGGGCCTCGGGCATGGCCGCGAAGATGATCCGCGGGTCGACCAGCGGGTGCGGCGCGATCCGGTTGCGGCGGCGGCGCTCGGAGACGTACCAGAGGACGGGGTGCTGGCCCGAGCGCTGCCAGGAGCGGCGCCGGCCGATCCACTGCGCCTCGAAGAGCGGGTGCGGAGAGACCTCGCCGGCGTGCACCGCGGCGCGGGCGGCGTCGTACGCCGAGCCGAACCGGGTGCCGAGCTGCGCGGCGACGAAGTCGACGTCGACGAGCCCGGAGTCGACGAGCACCTCCGCCGGGTCGTCGAGCCTCACCTGGTGCTGGCGGCGCTCACCGCGCATCGGAGTACCTCACGCGCGGGAACAGCGGCTCCAGCGCGAGCGGGGTCGGCAGCAGCCGCTCGGTGTCGCGCAGCGGGTAGTACTGCGCGGTGTCGGCGAGGAACTGGCGCACCCCGTCGAAGCGCTCGGGGAAGCGGCGCTCGCACAGCTCGAGCAGCCGGTCGGCGTCGAGGTTGTAGGGGTCGTAGCGGAGGGTGTCGATCTTGACGTAGGGGAGGCGGGCGTTGTCGAGCACCCGGTCGGCCAGGCTGCGGGCGGGGTTCCAGGGCTCGTTGGCGCGCTCGCGCCACTCGCGCACCTCCGCGCGCGTGCGCGGGAAGGAGGAGCGGTGCGCCGCCCACCAGCGCATCCGCTCGCGCGCGATGCGACGGTCCTCGGGGGTCTCGACGAAGTAGGTGTCGGAGCAGAAGCCGGCCTCGTAGAGCCGGCGCGACATGCCGATCTCGTAGCGGCGGATCACCTGGCGCCGCTTGGAGATGGGCTCCATCTCCTCCCAGAACTCCGTGAACGCGTGTGATGCGACCACCCACGGACGGAAGGCGACGAAGAACGACTGGATGTGCGGGGCGAGGCGCTCCGCGGCGGTGAGGCCCCAGAAGTCGCACGGCCGGGTCGCCATCTCGTCGAAGACAGGAGCATAGGAGTCGAGGGCGAAGACGTAGGTGTCGTTGCAGACCACCACCTCGTCGTAGGCCGTCAGGTCGCCCGCCGCGTCGAGGCCGACCTTGTAGCTGAAGAAGTCGTAGCCGTAGTTCGCGCGCTCGACGACCTGGGCACGCTCGTTGAGCCACTCGCGCGCGGAGTCCTGCAGGTGGGCGGTCGTGCAGACCAGCAGCTTGTCCACCGACGCGGCCAGCGCCTCGACCTGGCCACGCACGTGCGGCCGAAGATCTCCGGCGACGTCGTAGTGCGCCATCACGGCCAGTCTGGACACGGCCGAACACTAACAAGGTGGCTCAGCGGGCCGTCCTGTTCACACACCCGTAACACGAGGCGGCATTCCGTTGCCTGCGCGCAACATGCGTCGCCGCCGTGCGAAACCTCCTCCGCGCAGGCTTCCGACGAACGCGTGGACCCCTGCATGACAGCGGCGTCATGACCCCGGCGGACCACACCCGTACGTTTCCTGCCCGATCCCTGGAGGTTCTGTGGACGGCTATTACGCCTTCATGCTGGTGGCGACTGCCTTCGTCCTGATGATGACGGTGCCCGCGCTGGCCCTGTTCTACGGCGGCATGT
The DNA here is from genome assembly GCF_031844425.1 of Microbacterium sp. ARD31. NCBI lineage: Bacteria > Bacillati > Actinomycetota > Actinomycetes > Micrococcales > Microbacteriaceae > Microbacterium > Microbacterium sp. ARD31. The sequence goes on along the minus strand of NZ_JAUZVE010000014.1, from coordinate 159,167 downwards.
CCCGGTCGAAGTCCGTGCTCAACATGATGATGATGTCCTACGTCGCCGCCGCGATCGTGGGCATCCTGTACGTCGCCGTCGGCTGGTCGATGGGCTTCGGCGGGAACGGCACGCTGTTCGCCAACCCGCTCGAGCTGCTCTGGCTCGACGGCGTCTCGACCGGTGACTACATCTTCGTGATGTTCCAGATGACCTTCGCGATCATCACCGCCGCCCTCATCAGCGGGGCGGTCGCCGACCGGATGAAGTTCTCCGCGTGGGTGCTGTTCGTCCCGCTCTGGGCGGTGATCGTCTACTTCCCGATGGCGCACATGGTCTTCAGCTGCACCGACGACTCGCTCATCTGCGGCCGCATCGGCGCCCAGGACTACGCCGGCGGCACGGCGGTCCACATCAACGCCGGTGTCGCGGCCCTCGTCCTGGTGCTGCTGCTGGGCAAGCGGATCGGCTGGCCGCGCGAGCAGATGCGGCCCCACAACCTGACGCTGACCATGCTCGGCGCGGGCCTGCTGTGGATGGGTTGGTACGGCTTCAACGTCGGCTCGATCGTCTTCGGCGACGACCCGGAGACCCAGTTCCCGCTCGAGACCGGCCGCACCTTCGCCACGACCACGCTGGCCACCATGGCCGCCATCCTCGGCTGGCTGCTGGTCGAGCGCCTGATCCACAAGAAGGCCACCTCGCTCGGTGCGGCCTCGGGCATCGTCGCGGGCCTCGTCGCGATCACCCCGGCCACCGGTGCGGTCAACCTCTCCGGCGCCGTGGCCATCGGTGCCATCGCCGGTGCGGTGTGCGCCTGGGCCGTCGGGCTGAAGTACAAGCTCGGCTACGACGACTCGCTCGACGTGGTCGGCGTGCACCTCGTCGGTGGCATCATCGGCACCGTGCTGATCGGGGTGTTCTCGACCTCCGAGGGCGCGGGCGGCGTCGACGGACTGCTGTACGGCGGCGGCTTCGGCTCGCTCGGTGACCAGGCGCTCGGCGTCGTGGTGGCCGTCCTGTACTCCGGCGTCCTCACCGCGGTCATCGCCCTCGCCGTGAAGTACACGATCGGCCTCCGCCTCGACGAGGAGGACGAGGTCAACGGGATCGACCTCGCGGCCCACGGCGAGTCGGCGTACGACCTGCACAGCGGCACCAGCGGCGGCTCGTCGAGCGTCCTCGCCGCCAGCACCGCCACCCGCACGGAAGGAGTCAACGCATGAAGCTCGTGACCGCGGTCATCAAGCCGCACAAGTGGGAGGACGTCCGCGAGGCGCTGGAGACCTTCGGGGTCGCCGGGATGACGGTCTCCGAGGTCAGCGGATACGGCCGCCAGAAGGGGCACACCGAGGTCTACCGCGGTGCCGAGTACGACATCGCGCTCGTGCCCAAGATCCGCCTCGAGATCGTCGTCGACGACGCGGACGCCGACGACGTCGTCGGCATCATCGTCAAGACCGCGCAGACCGGTCGCATCGGCGACGGCAAGGTCTGGGTCAGCCCGGTCGAGACCGTCGTCCGGGTCCGGACCGGCGAGCAGGACGCGTCCGCGCTCTGATGGTCGACGTCTCGGGCACCGTCTCATGACCGCAGCGCATCGCCAGACCAGGGCCACCTCGGCCGACGAGCTCTGCCGGCAGGCGTACGCCGCCTGCGACGGGCCCGTCGCCGGGGTGGCCCTGGTCGCGGTCGGGGGCTACGGGCGCGGGGAGCTCGCGCCGCACTCCGACCTCGACGTGGTCCTCGTCCACGAGGACTCCGTCGACCTCGGCGGGCTCGCGAGCGACCTGTGGTACCCGCTGTGGGACTCGGGCCGCAAGATCGACCACTCGGTCCGGTCGATGAGCCAGGTGCTCGAGGCGGCCGGCGACCTCAGGGTCGCGCTCGGCCTGCTCGACGCGCGGCACCTCGCCGGCGACCCGGGGCTCAGCCTGCGGCTGCGCACGACCATGCTCGCCGACTGGCGGCGGCAGGCCCGTTCGCGCCTGCCGGAGCTCAAGGCGCTGACCCGCAAGCGCCACGACGTGACCGGCGAGCTGGCCCACGCCTCGGTCCCCGATGTGAAGGAGGCCGAGGGTGGGCTGCGCGACGCGGGCGTGCTGAAGGCCATCGAGGCCAGCTGGCTCGTCGACGCGTCCACCCCGGCGCTGGAGGCCGCCCGGCTGATGCTCCTCGACGTCCGCGACGAGGTGCAGGACCTCGCGGGGCGACCGGGCGACCGGATCGCCCCCGAGATGTGGGGACCTCTGGCCGAGCGGCTGGGCCTGCCCGACGCCGGGGCCGCGCAGCGCCACGTGCGCTCGCTGGGTCGCCGGATCACCCACCTGTCCCGCCTGGCGTGGCGGCGTACCGATGCCGTCCTGGCCCGGCCGACGGGGGAGAAGGGGCGCCGCACGCCCGCCCTCGAGCGGATCGCACCCGGCATCGCCCTGTCCCGCGGAGAGGTGGTCCTGGACGCGGGGACCAACCCCGGCGACGACCCGACCCTGCTGCTGCGCGCGGCGGCCGAGGCCGCCAGCCGCGACGCCGTGCTCGCCCCGACCACGGCCGCCCGGCTGGTGCGCGACGGCGCCGAGCTCCCGACGCCCTGGCCGGCACCTGCACGCGACGCGCTGGTGCGGCTGCTCGCCAGCGGCCCTGCCCTGCTGCCCGTGTGGGAGACCCTCGACGAGGTCGGGGGCATCGAGTCGTTCCTCCCCGAGTGGGAGCAGGTCCGGCTGCTGCCGCACGCCTCGGCGATCCACCGCTTCACCGTCGACCGCCACGTCGTCGAGACCTGCGCCGAGGCCGGTGCCCTGATCCGCGGGGTGCGGCGTCCCGACCTGCTCCTGGTCTCCGCCCTGCTGCACGACATCGGCAAGGGCTCGCTGCACGACCACTCGGTCGCCGGTGAGCCGCTGGCCCGCAAGGTCGTCACCCGGATGGGCTTCACCGACCTCGACGCCGAGGTGGTGGCCTCGCTCGTGCGCTGGCACCTGCTGCTGGCCGGTCTCGCCACCACCCGCGACCCCGACGACCCGGCGACGACCGCCGAGCTGCTCACCCACGTCCCCGACGCGGCGAGCCTGGAGCTGCTGCGTGCCCTCACCGAGGCCGACGCCCGGGCGACCGCGCCGGCGGCCTGGACGTCGTGGCGGGAGTCGCTCGTGGACCGGCTGGTGTCCCGCGCGGGCCAGGCGCTCGGCACGGAGATCGTGCCGGTGGTCCCCGTCGAGGCGCTGCCTGTCCCCGACGCCGTACGCCGCGACGCCGGGGCGGTCTCGGTCGAGATCACCCCGCACGAGGTCGGCGCCACGGTCACCGTCATCGCCGCGGACCGTGTCGGCCTGCTGGCCGATGTCGCCGGTGGCTTGGCCGCGCTGCGGGTGCCCGTCAAGGCGGCCCGCGCGTGGGCGCAGGTCGACGCCGACGGGGAGTGGGGCGTCAGCGCCTGGGAGGTGCCCGACGCCTACCTCGACGCCACGGTCGTCCGCGAGCGCATCGGGCGGGTGGTCGAGGGCAGCCAGCGGCTGCCCGACCTGGCCGAGCGGCCGACCGGCGAGCTGCCGCCGATCGTGGAGGTCCGCCCGGACGCCTCACGCGCCTCGCTGGTGCTCGAGATCCGGACGTCGGACCGTCCCGGCGTCGTGCACCGCGTGCTCACCACGCTCGCGGGGCTCGGCCTGACGGTCGCCTCCGCCCACGTGTCCACCCTCGGCCCGCAGGCGGTCGACGTGTTCTACGTCCAGGAGGTCGGCGGCGTCCGTCCCACCGAGGAGCGTGCCGCGGCGGCCGCCCACGCCGTCCGCACCGCCCTCGGCGGCTGACGTCCCGACTCGAGCGGACCTGTGGCCGCTCGAGCAGGCGAATGCGGGGCACCCAGCGACCACATCCCGCACCCAGTCCCGCCGAGGGCCGGCACGGCGCCGATCAGGTGCGACCTAGCCGCGACGGATACGCTTGAGCGTCGTACCACTCCTGACTTCAGCCATCGATGCGAGGGATTGACCCACACCGTGTTCGCCACACTCTCCGACCGCCTTGCCGACACCTTCAAGAACCTGCGGGGCAAGGGCCGGCTCTCCGAGGCCGACATCGACGCCACCGCGCGCGAGATCCGCATCGCGCTGCTCGAGGCCGACGTCGCCCTGCCCGTGGTCAAGGAGTTCGTCGGCGCGGTCAAGGAGCGGGCGCGCGGCGAGGAGGTCAGCGGGGCCCTCAACCCGGCCCAGCAGATCATCAAGATCGTCCACGAGGAGCTCGTCGCGATCCTCGGTGGGGAGACCCGGCGCCTGCGCTACGCCAAGAGCGGGCCCACCGTCATCATGCTCGCCGGCCTCCAGGGCGCCGGCAAGACCACCCTGGCCGCCAAGCTGGCGCTCTGGCTCAAGGACCAGGACAAGACCCCGATGCTGGTCGCCGCCGACCTGCAGCGCCCCAACGCGGTCCAGCAGCTCCAGGTCAACGGCGAGCGGGTCGGCGTACCCGTCTTCGCGCCCGAGCCGGGCAACGGCACGGGCGACCCGGTCGCCGTCGCGCGCGCCTCGATCGAGGAGGCCCGCCGCAAGCTCCACGACGTCGTCATCATCGACACCGCCGGTCGCCTCGGCGTCGACGAGACGCTGATGAAGCAGGCCGCCGACATCCGCGACGCGGTCCAGCCCGACGAGGTGCTCTTCGTCGTCGACGCCATGATCGGTCAGGACGCGGTCACCACCGCGCAGGCCTTCCTCGACGGCGTCGGGTACGACGGCGTGGTCCTCACCAAGCTCGACGGCGACGCCCGCGGTGGTGCGGCGCTCTCGATCCGCTCGATCACCGGCAAGCCGGTCATGTTCGCCTCCAGCGGCGAGAAGATGACCGACTTCGACCTGTTCCACCCCGACCGGATGGCGTCGCGCATCCTCGACATGGGCGACATGCTCACCCTGATCGAGCAGGCCGAGAAGGCCTTCGACTCCGAGCAGGCGATGAAGGCCGCGGAGAAGCTCGGCACCAAGGGCGGCTTCACGCTGGAGGACTTCCTCCAGCAGATGATGCAGATCCGCAAGCTCGGCTCGATGACCAAGATCATGGGGATGCTCCCCGGCATGGGGCAGTTCCGCGACCAGCTCGAGAACTTCGACGAGCGCGAGATCGATCGCATCCAGGCGATCATCCAGTCGATGACCCCCGCCGAGCGGGAGAACCCGAAGATCATCGACGGCTCCCGCCGCGCCCGCATCGCCAAGGGCTCGGGCCGCCAGGTCTCCGACGTCAACCAGCTCGTCGACCGCTTCTTCGAGGCGCGCAAGATGATGGAGCAGATGGCGCGCGGCGGCGGGGTGCCCGGCATGCCGGGGATGCCGGGGATGCCCGGCCTCGGCGGCGGCAAGCGTGCCGGCGCCCGCCAGCAGCCGCAGAAGGGCAAGAAGGGCAAGAAGCGCGTCTCCGGCAACCCCGCGAAGGCGGCCCAGCAGAAGGCAGCCGAGAAGGCCGCCGCGGCCGAGAAGGCCGGCAACCCCTTCGGGAACCCCGACGGCGCGGAGGTCGACTACGAGAAGGCCGCCGAGCAGCTCAACCTCCCCAAGGACTTCTCCCAGTTCCTGAAGTGAGACGAGCAGCCGGGATCGAGCGGAGCGAGATCCCGGCGTGGGCTCGGCCAGGTTGAGCAAGCGACGCGACTGAGGGACGAAGTCGCACGAGCGCGTCGAAACCACCCAGCCCGGAGATCGAGGGGAGTCCCCGGATATCCGGGGACTGCTGCGGGATCGTGGAGCATCCGAGCCGCCAGGTGACCCGGATCTTCCACATTGTCTGGGGGACGCGTCGACACCCGCATGTCTTCTCCGCAGCCCCGCCGGCTGGTTGAGTGAGGCCATGACCGAGCCGTTCGACCACCTGCTGGAGAAGTACGCCCGCCTCGTCGTCCGCGTGGGTGTCAACGTGCAGCCGGGCCAGGAGGTCGTCATCAACGGCCTGCCGGAGCAGGCGGAGGCGGCGCGCGCGATCGCCGACGAGGCGTACCGGGTGGGCGCCTCGCGGGTGCGCATCGACTACGTCGACCCGCACGTCCAGCGCGCGGCCGTCGAGCACGGCCCCGAGGACCAGCTCGGCGTCTCGCAGGACCACGAGCTCGCCCAGGTCCGCGCGTGGAAGGACAGCAAGCCGGCCCTCATCAGCCTCACCGGCAACCCCCACCCCGCGCTGATGGAGGGGCTCGACCCGACGCGGCTGGCGAGGTCGACGCCCATCGACCTGATCCAGCAGGTGATGCCGCTGATCGTCACCAACCAGGTCGCCTGGACCGTGGTCGGGGCGCCGACCAAGGGCTGGGCCGACAGCGTCGGCGTCGCCGACCTCGCCCAGCTGTGGGACGCCGTGGCTGTGGCGATGCGTCTGGACCAGGCAGACCCGGTCGCCGCGTGGCAGGCGCACGTCGCCAAGCTCCGGGCCCGCGCCGAGATCCTCAACGGGCACCGCTTCGACCGCGTGCGCTACCGCGGGCCCGGCACCGACCTCACGCTCGGCATGGCCGCGGGGTCGCGCTGGATCGGCGGCGCGCTGGAGAACCAGGACGGGGTCGAGTTCGTGCCCAACATGCCCACCGAGGAGGTCTTCATCTCCCCGGACTGGCGACGCGCGGAGGGCCACGTCCGCACCTCCGCCCCGTTCTTCCTCGCCTCGATGGGTGCGCTCGTGGAGGACCTCGCCCTGGAGATCAGCGACGGCACGATCACCGGCGCCACCGCTACGCGGGGCGAGGAGGAGGTCCAGGCGCAGTTCGACCTGATCCCGCGCTCGCGCCACCTCGGTGAGGTCGCCATCGTCGACTCGGACTCCACCGTGGCCCGGACCGGACTGGTCTACAAGGACATGCTGTTCGACGAGAACGTCGGCTCGCACGTCGCCTGGGGGATGGGCTACACCAGCGCGATGGACGGCACCGTGGAGCTCTCCCCGGAGCAGCGCCTCGCCCAGGGGCTCAACCAGTCCGACACGCACGTCGACATCGTCATCGGCAGCCCCGAGGTGCAGATCGACGGGATCCACGCCGACGGGTCCGTCGTACCGGTGACGAGGGGCGACGAGTTCGTGCTGTCGGACTAGCGCGATGATGGACCGATGGTCTCGGTCCTGGTCGTCGACGCCGCCAACGTGGTGGGCTCGGTCCCCGACGGGTGGTGGAAGGACCGCGCGGGGGCGGCCCGTCGGCTCCACGAGCGGCTCCTCGTCGCCGACACGCCGTACGACGAGGTGGTGCTGGTCCTCGAGGGCCAGGCCAAGGGAGGTGTGCGGGCAGGCCGTGACGGGCACGTCACCACGGTCCACGCCTCCCGCGACGGCGACAGCGAGATCCGGACCCAGGCGCGGCGCGCCGCGGAGGGCGGGCGCAGCGTCGTGGTGGTGACCGCCGACCGGCTGCTGGCCGCCAACGTCGCCCCCGCCCAGGTCCTCAGCCCGTCCTGGCTGCTCGACCGGATCTGATCAGTCGCCCGCGGTCACCATCGCGACCGCCATGGTCACGGCTCCGACGACCTCGGCGCGCTCGCGCAGCTCGCCCGACCTGACCTGGACCGCCGCGGCGGCCGCCGGCTGGGTGTAGCGGTCGAGCGCCTGACGAACGCCGCCGATGACCGAGGCCGCGCTCCCGAGCGGTCCGCCCATGACGACCATCGAGGGGTTGAGGTGGTTGGCGAGGTCGGCGAGCGCCCGTCCGATCGTCGTGCCCGCGTCGGACAGCACCCGGCGCACGCCGGCGTCGCCCGACGCCTCGAGGTCGAGCACCCGGTCGACGGTGAGCTCCTCGTCGTGCGCGGGCTGCAGCACGGCCAGGAGGTGCCGCGCGGAGACGCGGGTCTCGAGGCAGCCGCGATTGCCGCACCGGCACACGACGCCGTCCTCGCCGACCTGCACGTGGCCGATCTCGCCGGCCATGCCGGTGGTCCCTCGGTGCACCCGTCCGCCGAGCACCAGTCCCGAGCCCACACCGCTGGCGAGCTTCACGTAGACCACGTCCTGGTGGCCGCGGGCGGCGCCGTGCCGCACCTCGGCGAGCACCCCCAGGTTGGCGTCGTTGTCGACGATGACCGGCGCCTGGATGCGCTTGGCGAGCTCCTGTGCGGGATCGATCCCACGCCAGCCCGGCAGGATGCCGGTGCTCACCGTGCCGGTCGCGCGGTCGACGGGGGCAGGCACGCACATGCCGGCCGCGTGGACCCCGCCCGCATCAAGGCCGGCGACGGCCAGGGTCTCGCGGACCAGGGCCGCTGCCAGGTCGAGGGTGCCCGGTCCCGTGGCGTCGACGTCGAAGCGACGGACGTCCTCGGCGAGCACCGCGCCGGTCGGTCCCGCCACCGCGACCCGGACGTGCCCGTGTCCGACGTCGACGCCGACCACGCCACCCGGGGGAGTGGCGAGCTCGACGAGGACCGGCGGGCGGCCCGACCCTCCCTTGTGCGGGCGGCCGGTCCTCGTCTCCCGCACCTGTCCGGCCCGGAGCATCTCGTTGACCAGGCTGGAGACGGTGGTGGCGGACAGGCCCGTGGCGCGGGCCAGCTCGGCCCGGCTACTCGGTCCCCCGACGACGAGGTGGCTGATGAGGAGCCGCCGGTTCGCCCGTCTCAGGTCCTCCAGCGAGCCGCCCCGCGAACGCGGCCGGGCGGGCGCCGTGACACCGGGCGGGTTTGTGCGGGAACCGGCGGAAAGATCGGCGTCGGGGAGACCTTTCGACATTGACGCGCACGATAGCGGCTTCCTACGTTCGATGTGACGGGCGTCACGTCGACGCTCTCCCACTCGGGTAAGGGAGCACCCCCATGCAACGACCTCTCCAGCGACCTCTCCAACAACCGCTGCGAACACGTCTCCGGGCCGCCGTCGGCGTCCTCGCCGCGGCAGCGCTGTCCACCACGATGCTCGGCGTGCCCGCGCCCTCGGGTGCCGGGACGCAGGACGCGTCGCAGGCCCCGGCAGGCGCGGCCTACCGCAACGCGAAGCTGCCCATCGGCAAGCGGGTCGACGACCTGCTCGGCCGGATGACGCTCGCCGAGAAGATCGGGCAGATGGCGCAGGCCGAGCGCGCCGACGTCGACGCGGACCCCTCGCTCATCACCACCTACGGGCTCGGCAGCCTGCTCTCGGGCGGCGGCTCGACGCCGACGCCCAACACGCCCGAGCAGTGGGCTGACATGGTCGACCGCTTCCAGCGGGCCGCCCTCGACACCCGGCTCGGCATCCCGCTGATCTACGGCGTCGACTCGGTGCACGGCCACGCCAACCTCATGGGGGCCACGGTCTTCCCGCACAACATCGGCCTCGGCGCGACCCGGGACCCCCGGCTGGTCGAGCGGATCGGCGAGATCACCGCGCAGGAGACCCGCGCGACCGGGCCGCAGTGGGCGTTCGCCCCGTGCCTCTGCGTCGCCCGCGACGACCGCTGGGGCCGCACCTACGAGTCGTTCGGCGAGGACCCCGACCTCGTCACCTCGATGACGACCGCGATCCGTGGCCTGCAGGGCCGCCCCGGCCAGCTCGACGACACCGACCACGTGCTGGCCTCGGCCAAGCACTTCGCCGGCGACGGCCTGACGACCTACGACGAGTCGCTGGCGGGCACGGGCGCCTACCCCATCGACCAGGGGGTCGCCGAGGTCGACCGGGAGACGTTCGACGAGCTCGCGCTGGCGCCGTACTGGCCGGCCGTCCGCAAGTACGACGTCGGCTCGGTCATGCCGTCGTTCTCCAGCGTCGACTGGACCGAGGACGGTCTCGGCGACCCGATCAAGATGCACGCCAACGGTGAGCTGATCACCGAGACGCTCAAGGGCGACATGCGCTTCGACGGCATCGTCATCTCCGACTGGCGCGCGATCCGGCAGCTGCCCGGCACCTACCGCGACCAGGTCGAGGCGTCCGTGCTCGCCGGCGTCGACATGTTCATGGAGCCGATCCAGGCGCCCAACAACCCGTCCGGCTGGGACGAGTTCATCCCGACGCTCACCGACCTCGTGGACAGCGGCGAGGTGCCGGTCTCGCGCATCGACGACGCGGTCCGGCGAATCCTGACCAAGAAGTTCGAGCTCGGTCTCTTCGAGCACCCGTTCACCGACCGCACCCACATCGACGACATCGGCAGTGACCGGCACCGCCGGGTCGCCCGCCAGGCCGTCGCCGAGTCCCAGGTCCTGCTCAAGAACGAGCGCCGGGCGGTGCCGCTGCCGCGCCGCAAGCCCGTCTACGTCGCGGGCGCGAAGGCCGACAGCATCGGCGACCAGGCCGGTGGGTGGACCATCACCTGGCAGGGCGGCTCGACCCACCAGGTCCCGGGGAACACCATCCTCGACGGCGTGCGCGGCGAGGCGACCCACGTGACCTGGAGCGCCGACGGGTCCAGGCCGGTCCCGAAGGGAGCGTCCGCGGTGGTCGTCGTGGGCGAGACGCCGTACGCCGAGGGGTTCGGCGACGTCGGCGGCCCGCAGTGGGCCTGGGACCCGGCCGACAACGGCGTGCCGCGTCCGCCCCAGACCATGGAGCTCACCCAGGCCGACCAGGACCTGGTGACGTCGGTCTGCGCGAAGGTGGAGACCTGCGTCGTCGTGCTGGTCTCCGGTCGCCCGCTCGTGCTCGAGCCGTCGCTGCTCTCGCAGGTGGACGCCGTCCAGGCGGCGTGGCTGCCGGGCAGCCAGGGCGAGGGCGTCACCGACGTGCTGTTCGGCCGCAAGCCCTACACCGGCAGGCTCCCGGTGAGCTGGCCCCGGGCGGTGTCGCAGGAGCCGATCAACGTCGGCGACGCCGACTACGACCCGCTGTACCCCTACGGCTGGGGCCTGCGCGCGAGGCGCTGACCGCTGCCGTCCGGCCCTCCGTGGCCCGGCCCGCACGGGGTCGGGCCACGGTTCGGGCCCCGGTCGTCCTCGCTAGGGTCGGTGCATGTCGCACACGAGCCCCCAGCGCTTCCGCGGACCGGTCCTGCCCGACGGCGAGGCCCGCGACCTGTACGTCGTCGACGGCCGGATCACGTTCGAGCCGCAGGCGGGTGCCGACACCGTGGCGGAGGGGTGGATCGTGCCCGGGCTCGTCGACGCCCACTGCCACCTCGGGCTCGACGACTTCGGGGCGACCGATGACGCCGCCACCGAGCAGCAGGCGATCGACGACCGCGACGGGGGAGCACTGCTCATCCGCGACGCCGGGTCGGCCGCCGACACCCGGTGGATCCACGACCGCGACGACCTGCCGCGGCTGATCCGCTGCGGGCGCCACATCGCCGCGACGAAGCGCTACATCCGCAACTACGCCCACGAGGTCGAACCGGCCGACCTGGCGACCTACGCCGCGCAGGAGGCTCGCAACGGCGACGGCTGGATCAAGCTCGTCGGCGACTGGATCTCCCGCGAGGAGGGTGACCTCGCGCCGTCGTTCCCGGCCGAGGCGTTCGCAGCGGCCATCGACGCCGCCCACGCCCACGGCGCGAAGGTCACGGCCCACTGCTTCGGCCACGGCGTGCTGCCGGGGCTGATCGAGGCCGGCATCGACTGCATCGAGCACGGCACGGGACTGACCGAGGACCTCATCGACGCGATGGTGGCGCGCGGCACCCGGCTGGTGCCCACGGTGATGCAGCTCGACAAGTTCCCCGAGCACGCCGCCGCCGGGCAGGAGCGGTTCCCCGACTACGCCGCCACCATGACCGACCTCTACGCCCGGATGCCCGCCACGATCATGGCGGCCCACGAGGCGGGGGTGCCGATCTACGCCGGCTCCGACGGTGGCGGCATCAGCCGCCACGGCAACATCGCCGGTGAGATCGAGGCACTGGTGCGCATCGGGATGCCGGCCCACGACGCGCTCGGCGCCGCCAGCTGGCGCGCCCGCGAGTGGCTCGGCGTCGACGGCCTCACGGAGGGGGCCTCGGCCGACTTCGTGGTCTACGACCGCGACCCGGTCGAGGACCTGTCGGTGCTCCGTACGCCGAGGGCGATCGTGCTGCGAGGCGCGCTGGTCGGCGACCGCAGAGGATGACCGGGGATGACGACGGGGGCATGACGAAGGGCGGCCACCCAGCCGGGTGACCGCCCTCCGAGGGGACCGTCAGGTCGTGGTCGGGCTCGTCAGCCGAGCTCCGCCTGCGCGGCCTTGACGTGCTCGCGCGCGGCGCGGATGTCGGCCTTGGTGCTGGTGGCGGTGATCGCCAGGGCGGCGTCCTCCGCGGCGGTGAGGTGCTCGACGGCCTCGGCGTCACTGGCGGCCGACTCCTCGAGGCGCTCGGCCTTGGCCAGGACGTTGGCGACGATGCGGAAGTTCTCCACGCGGAAGGAGCGCAGCTCCTTGCGTACCGCCTTGGTGTCCACGGTGCTGTCCGCGGCCTCGACCGCGGTCTTGAACTCGCCGAGGTCGGTGCGCGCCTCGCCGATGTTGGCGACCAGCGTGGCCTCCGTGTCGTCCGCCAGGCGGGTGACCGCGTCGCTCGTCGACATCCGGTCCAGGCGCGCGTCCTTGCCGGCGATGTCCTTCAGCAGCTGCTTGGTCTGCCCCTTGACGGAGTGGTCCGGCTTCGCGGGCTGTGCCGTGGCGAGCCCGGAGGGGGCCACCAGGGCAGCGGTCGCCACGAGGCCGGCGGTCAGACGGATGGTGCGCTTCATCGAGGGTTCTCCTCTGGTCGGGGGATGCTGTACCGGGCGAGAGCATGCCGCAGCCGTCTGGTCTAGACAACCCGTGCGGCCCTTCGGCGCGTCGGGTCAGCGCTGGCCCGGCCCGTCCAGGTCCACGACCTCCACCCCGGGCCCGGGCTCGTAGACCACCAGCGCGCAGTTGGTCCTCACGAGCTCCTCGCCGACCTGGTCTCCGGTGCGGCGGTCGAGCACCCGTCGCCAGACCTGGTTGCGCCGGTAGACCCGGCCGTCGCGGCGCAGGAACTGCTCGTCGCGCGCCTCCACCCGGTAGGCGTGCTCGGGGCGCGTGTCGGCACGCAGCTGTCCGTGGAGGTACCGCTCGCCGACCCACGTGCGGACCTGGAAGGTGTACGCCGTGTCGTTGCGGACGACGAGGTCGACGTAGTTGTAGACGATCGAGCACCCCACGCCCCACGGCAGCACCCGACCGCGGTCCGGGAACGGGTCGAACGAGTGCTCCGAGCGCTCGACCACGGTCAGCGGCGAGTGCAGCACCATCCAGTGGACGAGGTTGGCCAGCTGGCAGATCCCGCCGCCCACCCCCGCCTCGGCTGCACCGTTCGAGAGCCTCATCCCCTCGACGTACCCCTTGCGACGGGTGCAGTTGCCCACCACCCGGTTGAACGACAGGGTCTCTCCCGGCCGGATCACGACACCGTCCAGGCGGCCGGCAGCGAGCCGCAGGTTGGTCACCTTGCTGTGCTGCAGGTGCATCTGCGCCGGGTCGAGCTCGCGCAGCAGCAGCGAGCCGTGCTGCTTGACCCGGACCGGCAGGTCTGCGGCGGCACGGGTGCGCGCCCACACAATCCGACCCGACCACGCGTCCCGCACCCACCGCGTACGACGTCGCCCCCGGTGCACCGCGACGGCGACGGGCAGCAGCCAGGGGTGGCGCTGGGTCGGGCGTGGGGGAGCGGTCAGCCGCGCCGGGAGCTCGAGGGGGTCGAGGTGCCCCGCGTGCGCTGTGGTCATGACCGGTAGACGCGGGGGGAGCGCGCGTGGTTGCCGGGCGGCACGGAATCGGTTTGTGACCGTCACGCCGGCTCGATGAGGATGGACCCATGACGACCGCCGTGGACCTGTACCCGCCCTTCGGCCTGCGCGTGGTCGCCGGTCCGCTCGAGCTGCGCGGGCTGACCGACGAGCTCATCGTCGAGCTGTGCGCCGCCGCCGAGGCGGGCATCCACGACCCGGGCGAGATGCCGTTCTACTTCCCCTGGACCGCCGCGCCGGCCGGCGAGCTCGGCCGCAACACCGCGGCCTACCACTGGGGCAAGCGCTCGACGTTCTCGCCGGACGACTTCTGCCTCGACCTCGCGGTGCTGCTCGACGGGCGGGTGATCGGCAGCCAGGGGGTCGCCGCGAAGAACTTCCCGGTCACCCGGACCGGCGAGACCGGCTCGTGGCTCGGCCGGGAGTTCCAGGGGCGGGGCCTCGGCACCGCGATGCGCCGCGCGATGTGCGCGCTGCTGTTCGACCACCTCGGCTTCGAGGAGATCACCTCGGCGGCGTTCATCGACAACCCCGCCTCCCTCGCGGTCTCGCGCAAGGTCGGCTACCAGCCCACGGCGATGACCCGCCTCAAGCGGCGCGAGGGGAGCTGGCGCTCAACCAGGGCCTGGTCCTCACGCCGGAGACCTTCGTGCGCGGAGACGTGCCCGTCGAGGTGCACGGCGCCGAGGCGGTCCGCGCCTTCATCGGTCTCGACGCGGCCGCGTAGCCCGCGACGGGCGCGGATCGGACCGGATTGGTCGTGCGCGGCGTACGTCTGGCAGAATCTTTCCTCGTGTCCTGCGCGCCCGGACCCTCTCATCCGAGCGACGCAGCGCCCATCGAGTGACCGGACCCGGTGCCCCCACCTGGGAGAGGGTCGCTCACCCACGACAATTTCTGAGGAGACACCACAAACGTGGCCGTCAAGATTCGCTTGAAGCGCCTGGGCAAGATCCGGGTGCCGCAGTACCGCATCGTCGTCGTCGACTCCCGCAAGAAGCGCGACGGCAAGGTCCTCGAGGAGATCGGCAAGTACCACCCCACGGAGGAGCCGTCGCTCATCGACATCGTCTCCGACCGGGCGCAGTACTGGCTCGGCGTGGGCGCCCAGCCCTCCGAGGCCGTCGAGGCCCTGCTCAAGGTGACCGGTGACTGGCAGAAGTTCAAGGGCCTGCCGGGCGCCGAGGGCACCCTCAAGGTCAAGGAGCCCAAGCGCTCCAAGCTCGACATCTTCAACGAGGCCCTCAAGGAGGCGTCCGCCGAGCCCAAGGGCGCCGCGGTGACCACCAAGAAGAAGGCCGACAAGGCGGAGAAGACCGAGGAGCCGGCAGCCGCCGAGGTCCCCGCGTCGGAGACCCCTGAGGGCGCCGCCGAGGCCAACGCCGACCTGGAGAACGTGACGGCCGAGGACGCCGGCAAGAACACCTCCGGCGTCGACGCGGACAAGCAGGCCTGATCGTGCTGGCCGAGGCCCTCGAGCACCTGGTGCGTGGCATCGTCGACCACCCCGACGAGGTGACCGTCCGCGACAAGCAGCTGCGTCGTGGCTCGATCCTCGAGGTCCGGGTCCACCCCGACGACCTCGGAAAGGTGATCGGCCGCAACGGCCGCACCGCGACGGCCTTCCGCACCGTCATCTCGGCCCTCGCGGGCCGCGGCGGTGCGCGTGTCGACTTCGTCGACACCGACCGCCGCCGCTGACGCGGCGCACCGCCTCATCGACGGGCGTCACCCCTTCCGGGGTGGCGCCCGTCGCGGCGTCTCGCCCCCGACACCTCGGTCCTCGAGTCGCTGGGAGGCTCACCACCCGGTCCCTCTACGCTGGGCCGCGTGAGCGAGGACAGCAAGGCCGACATCGAGGTCGTGGTCGGCCGCATCGGCAAGCCCCACGGCATCCGCGGCGAGGTCACCCTCGACGTACGCACCGACGAGCCGGAGAAGCGCTTCGCCCCCGGGAGCGTGCTGCGCGCCGAGGCGCCCGCCGGCGCCGACCGCCGCCCGTCCGTCCTCACCGTCGCCCGCGCTCGCTGGCACCAGAGCACCCTGCTGGTCACCTTCGACGAGCTCGCCGACCGCAACGCCGCCGAGGCCGCGCGGGGCACCGTCCTCCACGCCACGATCGCCCACGACGAGGTGCCCGAGGACCCCGACGAGTTCTACGACCACCAGCTCGTCGGCCTCGAGGTGGTCGACCTCGACGGTGTCCCGCTCGGCTCCGTGAAGGGGCTCGTCCACGGCTCGGCGCAGGACCTGCTGACCGTGCGCACCACCGACGGTCGTGACGCCCTCGTGCCGTTCGTCAGCGCCCTCGTGCCGGAGGTCGACCTCGCCGCCGGCCGCGTGGTCGTCGCGGACCGGCCCGGCCTGGTCTCGCCGTTCCCGGACGAGGGCGAGCCCGGCGCATGAGGATCGACGTCGTCACGATCTTCCCCGACTACCTCGCCCCGCTCGGGCTGAGCCTGCCCGGCAAGGCCCGGGACCGGGGGCTGCTCGACCTCCACGTGCACGACCTCCGCGACTGGACGACCGACCGGCACCGCACCGTCGACGACACCCCGTACGGCGGTGGCGCCGGGATGGTGATGAAGCCCGAGCCGTGGGGGCGCGCCCTCGACGCCGTCGCCCGCGACGCGACCATCGTGTTCACCACGCCGAGCGGGGAGCCGTTCACGCAGGCGCTCGCCGAGGAGCTCAGCACCCACGAGCACCTCGTCTTCGCCTGCGGCCGCTACGAGGGCATCGACCAGCGGGTCGTCGAGCACGCCGCGACCCTCGGCACCGTGCGCGAGATCAGCCTGGGCGACTACGTCCTCAACGGCGGCGAGGTCGCCGCGCTGGCGATCACCGAGGCCGTCGTACGGCTGCTGCCGGGCTTCATGGGCAACGCCGAGTCCCTGGTCGAGGAGTCCCACGCCGACGGCCTGCTGGAGTACCCCGTCTACACCAAGCCGGCCTCCTGGGAGGGCCGCGACGTCCCCGAGGTGCTGCTGTCGGGCGACCACGCGCGGATCGCCGCCTGGCGGCGCGAGCAAGCACAGCGGCGCACCGCGGAGCGGCGTCCCGACCTCCTCCCGGCGACCGGTGCGGTCGGCGCGCTGGCCGACCTCGACGTACGCCCAGCGGTGCCCGCGGACGCAGGTGAGCTCTACACCCTCCAGCGCGCGTGCTGGCTCCAGGAGCTGGAGGCGAACCCCGGCGTGGAGATCCCGGCGCTGCGCGAGTCGCTCGACGACGTACGCCGGGGGCTGGGGGAGTGGACCGTGATGGTCGCGCGCGAGCCGTCCTCGGGCCGCCTGGTCGGCGCCGTGCGCGGCCGCCTGGACCGGCACGGCGAGTGGGACATCGGACGCATCATGGTCGCGCCGGACCTCCAGGGGCGCGGCCTCGGGCGGGCTCTGCTCGAGCTCGTCGAGGCACTCGCGCCCGCGGAGGTCGAGACGTACGTCCTCTTCACCGGCGCGGGGTCGGTGGACAACATCCGGATGTACAAGAGGGCAGGGTTCCGGATGCGACCCGACCGGAAGGCCCCGGCGGGTGCCGTCGTGCTGACCAAGAAGGCGGCCACCGGGGCTGGACAGCGGATTTCACGCTGACGGTCCGCTCTGGCAGACTTCTCCACTGGTCACTCGACGCCAGGGTCGCCCGGACGCATCCACGATGCACCACCCCGGGGACCCGCCGGACCGCACCTGCCACAGGGGGCGCACCGGCCCGGCCCCCTCGAGCCCGACCGACACGACCAGCACCATCGATACCGCGGCTGACCTGTGGCACTCGCGAGGAGCACGACATGAGCAACGTGATCGCCGACCTCGGCAACACCATCAAGCGCGACGACGTCCCGGACTTCCGCGCCGGTGACACCGTCAAGGTCCACGTCAAGGTCATCGAGGGCAGCCGCTCCCGTGTCCAGGTCTTCCAGGGCGTGGTCATCCGCGTCCACGGCTCGGGCATCGGTCGCACCTTCACCGTCCGCAAGGTCTCCTTCGGCGTCGGTGTCGAGCGCACCTTCCCGCTGAACTCCCCGATCTTCGAGACGATCGAGGTCGTGACCCGCGGTGACGTCCGCCGCGCCAAGCTGTACTACCTGCGCAACCTGCGCGGCAAGGCCGCCAAGATCAAGGAGCGCCGCGAGTCCTGATCCGGCGGGGTCCGCGCCGCGAGGCGGGAGTTCGACCAGTGACTGGTTAGTCTCTGCGCGTGACTTCAGACGACCGCGGTTCCACGTCCCTCTCGGCGGACGAGGAACCGCGGTCGTCGCGTTCGGGGGGCGACCGGGCGCGGCGGAACGGCAAGCCGCGGCGCAAGCAGCTGCCGCTCTGGCAGGAGACGATCCTGCTGCTCGGCGTGGCCCTCGTCCTGGCCATCGTCATCAAGACGTTCTTCGTCCAGGCCTTCTACATCCCGTCCGAGTCGATGGAGCCCGGCCTCATCCTCAACGACCGGATCCTCGTCGAGAAGCCGTCCTACTGGGGTGACGCCGGCCCCCAGCGCGGCGACGTCGTGGTCTTCAAGGACCCGGGCGGGTGGCTGCCGCCGACCGAGGCCGCGGGCCCGACCAGCCCGGTGGCCAAGGTGATGGCCAAGATCGGGCTCTACCCCACCGGGGGACACCTGGTGAAGCGGGTCATCGGCGTGGCCGGCGACACCATCACCTGCTGCGACGACCAGGGGCGCCTCCAGGTCAACGGGCAGCCGCTCGACGAGGACGACTACGTCAAGCGCAGCGGCGCCACCTGCAACGGGCCGATGCCCGACAAGTGCGCATCCGACTGGGAGGTCGGCCCCATCCCCGAGGGTCACATCTTCGTCATGGGCGACAACCGGTCGCGCTCGGCCGACTCGTCCTTCCACATGTGCCAGTCCGACGAGACCGAGTGCGTCCCGGGCGACGAGTTCGTCCCGGTCGACCTGGTCGTCGGGAAGGTCTTCGTGCTGCTCTGGCCGGCCGACCGGTTCCGCTGGAACGACCGCCCGGACAGCTTCGAGGACGTGCCCGACCCGACCTCGTGAGGTCTGTCGTGAGCCAGTCCACCCACCTGTCGGTCCCGGTCCCGGCGCCCCTCCCCGGCCCGGTGACCGTACGTCGTGACGCCGGCCTCTACGGCTACGAGCGGGCGCTGCGGCGTGCCGGCCTCGAGCCGATCGCCGGCGTCGACGAGGCCGGTCGCGGTGCGTGCGCGGGGCCTCTGGTCGCCGGGGCCGTGGTGCTGCCCCCGGGCAAGGCCGGGATCGTGCCGGGCCTGGCCGACTCCAAGCTGCTCACCGAGGCCGCGCGCGAGCGCGTCTACGCCCAGGTCGTGCGCCGGGCGCTGGCCTGGTCGGTCGTGGTCATCGACTCCGAGGAGTGCGACCGCCTGGGCATGCACGTGGCCAACGTGGAGGCGCTGCGGCGCGCGGTGGCCCGCCTCGGGACCCGGCCGTCCTACGTCCTCACCGACGGCTTCCCCGTCGACGGGCTGGGCGTCCCCGGGCTGGCGGTGTGGAAGGGCGACCGGGTCGCCGCCTGCATCGCCGCTGCCTCGGTCGTCGCGAAGGTCACCCGGGACCGGCTCATGGTCGGCCTCGACGGGGACTGGCCGTCGTACGACTTCAAGACGCACAAGGGCTACATCACCGCAGAGCACGAGGCGGCGCTGGCCGAGCACGGCCCCTGCCCCGTGCACCGCATGAGGTTCGTCAACGTCCGGCGTGCCGCCGGACTCGAGCCGATCGC
The DNA here is from genome assembly GCF_031844425.1 of Microbacterium sp. ARD31. NCBI lineage: Bacteria > Bacillati > Actinomycetota > Actinomycetes > Micrococcales > Microbacteriaceae > Microbacterium > Microbacterium sp. ARD31. The sequence goes on along the minus strand of NZ_JAUZVE010000014.1, from coordinate 139,844 downwards.
CGGACCCGGCGAGGACCCGGCCACTAGGGTCGGTGGGGAAGGGCCGGGACAGCCGTCGGGCGCGTGGCCCGACACCACCGAGGAGGACGCATGAGCGCCGAGGATCTCGAGAAGTACGAGACCGAGATGGAGCTCACCCTCTATCGCGAGTACCGCGACGTGGTGGGCATCTTCAAGTACGTCGTGGAGACCGACCGGCGCTTCTACCTCTGCAACCAGGTCGACGTGAAGGCCCGCTCGGAGAGCGGCGACGTGTTCTTCGAGGTCTCGATGAGCGACGCCTGGGTGTGGGACATGTACCGCCCCGCCCGCTTCGCCAAGAACGTGAAGGTGCTGACGTTCAAGGACGTCAACGTCGAGGAGCTCGCCTCGCAGGACATCGACCCGCCGAAGGACTGAGCGCCCGGCTCACCTGGGCCGCCACCCGTCGCCACCCGGGCCACCCACCGTCCACAGCCCGGCCTGCGGACGGTTCCTCCACAGGCCGGCCGCGGCACCCGTCGTCACCGTCGGTGCGCGCCGGTGTGCTGGTGCCTTCCCGATCTGCCCGACCGGAAGGCACCCACGATGGCCCGCACTCCCGCTTCGCTCGTCCCGGACCCGATCGCCGAGCACAACCGCCGGCTCGGCCGGCGCGGCGAGGAGCTCGCCGCCCGCCACCTGGCCCACCTCGGCATGCGGGTCGTCGACCGCAACTGGCGGTGCGAGGCCGGCGAGATCGACCTGGTGCTGCGTGACGGCCCGGTGCTCGTGATCTGCGAGGTCAAGACCCGGTCCTCGACCGACTACGGCGCGCCGCTCGAGGGCGTCGACCGGCGCAAGGCCGACCGGCTGCGCCGGCTGGGCGCCCGCTGGCTCCGCGCGCACGACTGCCACCCGGAGGACATCCGGGTCGACCTGGTCGGCGTGCTCGCCCCGCCCGGTGGCCCGGTCGAGATCGAGCACGTCGCGGGGATCGGCTGATGGCGTTCGCGACGGCCCGCTCACTCGCCCTCAAGGGCGCCGACGGCCACGTGATCGACGTCCAGGTCGACGTCTCACCGGGGCTGCCCAACACGACCGTGGTCGGCCGGGTCGACAAGACCCTGTCCGAGGCGCGCGAGCGGGTCCGGATGGCGATCAACAACGACTGCGGCCGGTGGCCCGCGACGAAGCGGGTCACGATCCTGCTCGCTCCGGCCGACCTGCCCAAGGGCGGCACCCACTACGACGTGGCGATCGCCGTCGCCGTCCTCGCGGCCGACAAGCAGCACGACGACCTGCAGCCCGAGCACCTCGCCGGGTGGGGGTTCATCGGCGAGCTCTCGGTCTCGGGCGGCCTGCGGCCGGTGCCCGGGATCCTCCCGATGGTCCTGGCGGCTGCCGCGCACGGCATCACGCGGGTGTGCGTGCCCGAGCCGCAGGCCGCCGAGGCGGCGCTGGTCCCGGGGATGACGGTGTTCGGGGTCCGCTCGCTCGCCCAGGTCTCCGCCGTGCTGCGCGACGTCGAGGTCCCCGAGGCCGAGCCCGTGGTGGCACCGTCCGCGAGCCCGTTGGCGACCTGGCGCGGCGAGGACCGGCTGGCCGACCTCGACCTGCGCGACCTCGACGGCCTCGAGGACGTCCGCTACGCCGTCGAGGTGGCCGCGGCCGGAGGTCATCCGACGATGCTCATCGGCCCCCGCGGCACCGGCAAGACATCGATCGCGGAGCGGATCCCGTCGATCCTGCCCGACCTGACGACCGAGCAGGCGTTGGAGGTGACCGCGCTGCACTCGGTCGCCGGCACGCTCCCCGACGGCAGCGGACTGCTGCGCCGTCCGCCGTGGTTCGCCCCGCACCACTCCGCGACGGCCGCGAGCGTGCTCGGCGGCGGCACGGGTCGGGTCCGCCCGGGCCAGGTCAGCCTGGCGCACCACGGGGTGCTGTTCCTCGACGAGTTCCCCCACTTCCGCTCCGACGTCATCGAGGCGATGCGCCAGCCGCTGGAGTCGGGGGAGGTGACGATCGCCCGGGGCGAGGAGTCCGCGACCTATCCCGCCCGGTCCCTCGTCGTGCTGGCCGCCAACCCGTGCCCGTGCGGCAACTTCCACGGGCTGTCCGGAGGCAGCTGCGACTGCTCCGAGGTGCAGCGCCTCCACTACCGGCGCAAGCTCACCGGCCCCATCCTCGACCGGGTCGACATCTGGATGGAGGTGCGCCCGCAGGCGAGCGGGAGCGGGTCGTTCGGCCCCGCCCCCGAGTCGTCCGACGACGTCCGGGCCCGGGTGACCGAGGCCCGCGCGCGGCAGGCCCACCGGTTCCGGCACTGCACCTGGCTGCTCAACTCCTCGTGCCCCGGGCCGGTCCTCACCGAGCACTGGCCGCTCGAGCCGGAGGGGCAGCACCTCGTCGACACCGAGCTGTCGGCGGGCAGGCTCACCCGCAGGGGCCTCACGCGCGTGCAGCGCCTGGCGTGGACGGTCGCCGACTGCGCCGGGATCGACCGGCCGGGGCGGGAGGAAGCCGAGATCGCCCTGGCGCTGCGGTCCGACGACTCCGCGCGCAGCCTGCCCGCGCGCGTCGTCCGGGTGGCCTCGTGAGTGCCGCGAACCGTCCGTGCGAGCCGTCCCCCGCCGAGCCGCCGCGCCTCGTGACCGAGGCCGAGCGCCTGGCACGGGTGGCCCTGAGCTGCGCGGTGGAGCCAGGTGACGGCACGACGTCCTCGCTGGTCGGCCAGCTGGGCGCCGAGCGGGCCCTCCAGCGCTCACTGTCCGCGACCGAGGGCGAGCCGGGGGAGATGCTTGCGGCGCGGCTGCGCGCGGTCGACGCGGCCCGCCAGCTCGACCAGGCCGCTCGGTGCGGCATCCGGTTCCTCGTCCCGGGCGACCCCGAGTGGCCCCCCGGCCTCGACCAGCTCGACGACGCGATCACCGACGACGGGTTCGGGGGCACGCCGCCAGGGCTGTGGGTGAAGGGCCCGATGCCGCTCACCGAGCTGGCCACGTCGGTCGCTGTGGTCGGCTCCCGGGCCGCCTCCGTCTACGGCGTCGAGATGACGCGCGCGGTCTGCGCCCACCTCGCGCTCGCCGGCGTGCCGGTCGTCTCCGGCGGAGCGCTCGGGATCGACGTCGAGGCGCACGGGGCGACCCTGTCGGCCGACGGCGTCACGGCCGCCGTCCTGGCGTGCGGTGTCGATCGGGTCTACCCCGCCCAGAACCGTCGGCTGCTCCACCACCTCGCCAGCGAGTTCGCCGTCGTGTCGGAGCAGCCACCCGGCTCCGCGCCGACGCGGCCCCGGTTCCTGGCCCGCAACCGGCTCATCGCCGCCCTGACCAGCGGCACGGTGGTGGTCGAGGCGGCCCTGCGCAGCGGGGCCCTCAACACCGCCGGCTGGGCCGAGAGCCTGAACCGCCACGTGATGTGCGTGCCGGGCCCCGTCACCAGCTACACCTCCCGCGGCGTGAACAACTTCCTCCGGGAGGGTAGGGGCACCGTGGTCACCCACGGGGCCGAGGTCCTCGAGCTCGTCGGGGCGGCGGGGGAGCACCTCGTGGACCCGCCGCGTGGCGAGACCCGCCCGCGCGACGACCTCACCTCCGTCGAGGCGAAGGTCGTGGAGTGGGTGCCGGTCAGCGAGCCCGCGCAGGTGGAGTCGATCGCCCGCCTGTCCGGGCTCCACCTGCGCACCACCGAGGGCGCCCTGCGTCGGCTGAGGTCGAAGAAGCTCGTCCAGCTGAGCGATGAGGGTTGGCGCCTCGTGCCTGACGCGTGACGCGGCCGCGCCCACCTAGGCTGCTGGGGTGAGCGACGAGGAGGAGCAGGCCGGGCTGCCCGAGCCGATGGTGCGCCTGCTCGGCGACTACGAGCGCCACCTCGTCTCCGAGCGTGACCTGACCCCCCACACGGTCCGGGCCTACCTCGGTGACGTCGCCAGCCTGCTCGACCACTGCGTGCGCCTCGGCCTCGACGACGTCACCGAGCTGGACCTGCGCACCCTCCGCAGCTGGCTGGCGCGGCTGCAGACGACGGGGTGCAGCCGGACGACGATCGCGCGTCGGGCGACGGCGGCCCGGGTGTTCACGGCGTGGCTCCACCGCACCGGCCGCCTGCCCGCCGACCCGGGCGCGGCGCTCGGCTCACCGAAGAAGCACAAGACCCTCCCGCCGGTGCTGCGTGCCGACGAGGCCGAGGCGCTGATCCGCGCCGCGGCCGACTTGGCCGACGACGGCACACCGGTCGGGGTGCGCGACGTGGCGATGCTCGAGCTGCTCTACGCGACCGGCGTACGCGTGGGGGAGCTCGTCGGGCTCGACCTCGACGACGTCGACCCCGAGCGTCGGGTGGTCCGGGTGCTCGGCAAGGGACGCAAGGAGCGCTCCGTGCCCTACGGCACCCCGGCCGGTCGGGCGCTCGACCGATGGCTGTCCGTCGCTCGCCCTGCCCTGCGGGTGGAGGGCTCCGGGCCTGCGCTCTTCCTCGGCGTGCGCGGACGCCGCATCGACCAGCGCGCGGTCCGCGACCTCGTCCACCGGCGGATCGCCGACGTGCCCGGCGCGCCCGACATCGGCCCGCACGGCCTGCGCCACACCGCCGCGACCCACCTCCTCGAGGGGGGCGCCGACCTGCGCTCGGTCCAGGAGCTGCTGGGCCACGCGTCCCTCGCGACCACGCAGCTCTACACCCACGTGACCACCGACCGGCTCCGTCGCGCCTACCAGCAGGCCCACCCCCGCGCCTGACCTCCGCACCTCCTTGTCCGTCATACGGATCCGCACCGGTGGGGTCGGTTTCGTCTGACGGACCAGGCGATGGCCGGAGTGGGGCGGGGACGGGCGGGGACCGGGGTCAGGCGAGCCAGTCCACGGGGCGACGCCAGGTCTCCAGCAGGGGAGTCCACGGCAGCCTGAGGGTGACCGGCTCGTCGCGCCAGAGCGGCAGCAGCCGCACCGGCCCGGAACCGACGAGGGTGAGCGGGTCGAGGTACTCCTGGCCCTCGCCCGTGCCGCGGACCAGTCCCCAGTGCAGGCAGCTGGCGGGGAAGCAGTGGCTGTCGGTCGTGGTGAGGCGGCCCAGGACGTCCCCGGCCGCCACCTGCTGGCCACGCTCGACCGTCGCGACGACCGGCTCGTACGTCGTACGGCGGGCGCCGTGCAGCACGGTCACGACCGGCTTGCCCCCGATCGACCCCACGAAGCCGATCGTGCCCGGGAGGGCCGCCCGCACCGCCTGGCCGGGGTGGCCGCGCAGGTCGACGCCGCGGTGACCGGCGGCCCAGGGCGCCGGCGGCGGCTCGAAGCCGCGGACGACGGCGGGCTCGGGGTCGAGCGGCCACACGCCACGAGGCTCCTCGAGGTGGGCCTGCGCGGGCGTGGCGAGGAACAGCACGACGGCGAGAAGGCCTCCGACGACGGATCTCATGCCGTGATCGTCGGCCTCCACCGGACGACCGGCGACGAGCGGCGCCCACGGCTGTGGACGGCCGGTCGGGCGCCCGGGCTGTGGACGGTCAGTGGCCCGGGACAGGTGGCCCCGATCCACGCTCAGCCGCGCCCGTGCAGCGATTCGCGCAGCGGGGATCGGCTGGCCTACGATGTGCGGAGCAGTCCACCCGGACTGACTTCGCACGCTCGCTGACCGCGGCGGAATGCTCCTCCGGTTCCGCACCGCCCGTGGGCGTCGGCCCTCAGTTCCCACCAGCTCCTCCATCGGATCGGGTGCGGATCGGACCGGCGCGTGAGCGTCAGGGCTCCCGGCACCCGCCGGGCGCAGCAACTGAAAACAACAGGAGTCACGCTCCCGGCACGGCCTGCTTCAAGGCCGGGCACATCGGTGAGCGCCTCCGCGACAACAGGAGAACCCATGGCAGTCGTCACCATGCGCCAGCTGCTCGAGAGCGGCGTCCACTTCGGTCACCAGACCCGTCGCTGGAACCCCAAGATGAAGCGCTTCATCATGACCGAGCGCAACGGCATCTACATCATCGACCTGCAGCAGTCGCTGGCCTACATCGACCGCTCCTACGCCTTCGTCAAGGAGACCGTCGCCAAGGGCGGCGTCATCATGTTCGTCGGCACCAAGAAGCAGGCCCAGGAGGCCATCGCCGAGCAGGCCACCCGCGTCGGCATGCCCTACGTCAACCAGCGCTGGCTCGGCGGCATGCTCACCAACTTCCAGACCGTGCACCAGCGGATCAACCGCCTCAAGGAGCTCGACGAGATCGACTTCGAGAACGTCGCCGGCTCGGGTCGCACCAAGAAGGAGCTCCTGCAGATGAAGCGGGAGCGCGACAAGCTCGACAAGACCCTCGGCGGCATTCGTGAGATGTCCAAGGTCCCCTCCGCGGTGTGGATCGTCGACACCAACAAGGAGCACCTGGCCGTCGAGGAGGCGCGCAAGCTCCGGATCCCGATCATCGGCATCCTCGACTCCAACTGCGACCCCGACGTCGTCGACTTCCCGATCCCGGGCAACGACGACGCCATCCGCGCCGTCGGCCTGCTGACCCGCGTGGTCGCCGACGCCGTGGCCGAGGGCCTCATCGCCCGCTCGGGTGCCAAGGCCGGCGACGCCGACGAGACCGTCGGCGCCGAGGAGCCGCTCGCCGAGTGGGAGCGCGAGCTCCTCCAGGGCGACGCCGACCAGGCCGCTGCGGCCGCCACCGGCGACGCCACTGCCGAGACCCCGGCGTCCGAGTCCACCGGTGCCGCGTCCGAGGCCCCGCAGGCCGAGGCTGCCGCTGAGGCCGCCACCGAGGCTCCCACCGAGGCTCCCGCCGCCGACGCGCCCGCCGCCGACGCCCCGGTCGCCGAGGACGAGGCCGCCACGCCGGCCGAGGCCGAGCAGAAGCAGGACTGATCGTCGTACGCCGGTCGCCCGCCCCGCGCGGTGGGCGACCGGCGCACGCGTCACGTCCCACCCACCCCTCTGGCTCCGCCGAGCCAGCCCCCTGAGTCAAGGAAGAAGGACCATGGCCAACTTCACCGCCGCCGACGTCAAGAAGCTCCGTGAGCTCACCCAGGCCGGGATGATGGACTGCAAGAAGGCGCTGACCGAGACCGACGGCGACTTCGACAAGGCCGTCGAGCTGCTCCGCGTCAAGGGTGCCGCCAAGGCCGCCGCCCGCGGCGCCGAGCGCGAGACGGCGGCCGGTCTCGTCGCCACCGCCGGCAACGCGCTGGTCGAGCTCAAGAGCGAGACCGACTTCGTCGCCAAGAACGAGGACTTCATCGCCAAGGCGCAGCAGATCGCCGAGGTCGCCGACACGGTCAAGGCCACCGACACCGCGGCCCTCAAGGCCGCCGAGCTCGACGGCAAGACCGTCGGCGAGGTCGTCGAGGACCTGGCCATCACCATCGGCGAGAAGATCGAGCTGGGCGAGGTCGCGTACTTCGAGGGCAACACCGTCACCTACATGCACAAGCGTGCCGCCGACCTGCCGCCCGCCGTGGGCGTGCTCGTCGAGTTCGAGGGTGACGAGGCCGCTGCCCGTGGCGCCGCGATGCAGATCGCCGCGATGAAGGCGCAGTACCTCACCCGCGACGAGGTCCCCGCCGACCTGGTCGAGTCCGAGCGCTCCATCGCCGAGCAGAAGACCCGCGAGGAGGGCAAGCCCGAGCAGGCGATCGCCAAGATCGTCGAGGGTCGCCTCGGTGGCTTCTACAAGGAGATCGTCCTGCTCGAGCAGGAGTCGGTCACCGAGTCCAAGAAGTCGGTCAAGGCCGTCCTGGACGAGGCCGGCACCACCGTGAAGCGCTTCGCCCGCTTCGAGGTCGGCGCCTGAGCCACGGCTCACCCGCAGCACCCACCGGGGCCCGTACGACGTCGTCGTACGGGCCCCGGTCACATTTCGCGCGGCCCGACCGGCTCCGGGTTCGACCCCCGACCCCACTGGCCGGTAGGTTTCTCGGGACCCACCAAGCCGTGTGAAGGGATCCCAGTGACGGCCTACAACCGTGTCCTCCTCAAGCTCTCGGGTGAAGTGTTCGGTGGCGGTGAGGTCGGGCTGGACCTCGACGTGATCAACGCGCTGGCGGGCGAGGTCGCCGAGGTCGCCAAGTCGGGCGTCCAGATCGCCATCGTGGTCGGCGGCGGCAACTTCTTCCGGGGCGCCGAGCTCCAGCAGCGCGGCATGGAGCGTGCCCGCGCCGACTACATGGGGATGCTCGGCACCGTGATGAACTGCCTCGCGCTGCAGGACTTCATCGAGAAGCACGGTGTCGAGACCCGCGTCCAGACCGCCATCACGATGGGCCAGGTCGCCGAGCCCTACATCCCGCGCCGCGCCATCCGCCACATGGAGAAGGGCCGCGTGGTCATCTTCGGCGCCGGTGCCGGCATGCCGTTCTTCTCCACCGACACCGTCGCCGCCCAGCGTGCGCTGGAGACGCGGTGCGAGGTCATCCTGATGGGCAAGCAGGGCGTCGACGGGGTCTACGACTCCGACCCCAAGACCAACCCCGACGCGGTGAAGTTCGACCACCTCAGCTACGACGAGTACCTTGCCCGCGACCTCAAGGTCGCCGACGCCACCGGCATCGCGATGGCGCGCGACAACAAGATGGACATCGTGTTCTTCAACCTCTCGACCCCGGGCACCATCGGCCGTGCCGTGCGGGGTGAGAGGATTGGCACGCTGGTGAGCAGCACCGCCTGACCGGCCCGGCCGGGCACGCCGCGAGCACCACACCCCGACGCACGAGGAGAGAGAGCAACCGTGATCAACGACGTCATGAACGATGCCGACGCCAAGATGGGCAAGTCGGTCGAGGCGACCCGCGAGGAGTTCGCCGCGATCCGGGCCGGCCGCGCCAACCCGGCCATGTTCGCCAAGATCACGGCCGACTACTACGGCACCCAGACCCCGCTGCAGCAGCTCGCGAGCTTCACCTCGCAGGACGCCCGCACGATCCTCATCCAGCCCTTCGACATCGGCGCCATGGGCAGCATCGAGAAGGCGATCCGCGACTCCGACCTGGGCGTCAACCCGGCCAACGACGGCAAGGTGCTGCGCTGCGTCTTCCCCGAGCTGACCGAGGAGCGCCGCAAGGAGTTCATCAAGCTCGCGCGGGCCAAGGCCGAGGACGGCCGGGTGTCGGTGCGCAACGTGCGCCGCACGGCCAAGCAGGCCCTGGAGAAGCTCGAGAAGGACGGTGAGGTCGGCAAGGACGACGTGACGGGTGCCGAGAAGCGCCTCGACGCGGTCACCAAGACCCACACCGACAAGATCGACGAGCTGCTCAAGCACAAGGAATCCGAGCTGCTCGAGGTCTGAGCCCGTTCCATGACGACCCCTGACAGTCCGCCGGCACCGGAGGCCCCGCAGCCGCCCGTGCCCAAGGACCACGGCCGCGCGGGCCGCGACCTGCCCGCTGCCATCACCTCGGCGGTGGTGCTGGTCGCGGCGATCCTGCTGTCGCTCTTCTTCTGGAAGACGGCGTTCATGGGGATCGTCGCCGCCGCGGTGGCCGTCGCGGTGTGGGAGCTGCACAAGGGGCTGTCCGCCAAGGACATCGACATCCCCGAGCAGCCGCTCATGCTCGGCGGCGTCGTGATGGTGGTCGTCGCCTACTTCTGGGGCGCCCCGGCGCTCGTCACCGCCACCGCCGTCACCGCCCTGGTGATCATGCTCTGGCTGCTGCGCCGCGGGGTGGCCGGCTACGTCAAGAACGCCACCGCCTCGGTCTTCACCCTGGTCTACGTCCCGTTCCTCGCCTCCTTCGTGGCCCTGCTGCTGGGGGAGGGCGGCACCACCCCGTCGTTCGGCCTGGACCTCGACGACAACGGGGTGCGCGGTGTCATCACCTTCATCGCGATCACCGTGGCCTCCGACACCGGCGGCTACGTCGCGGGCGTGCTGTTCGGCAAGCACCCCATGGCGCGGGTCATCTCCCCGAAGAAGTCGTGGGAGGGCTTCGGCGGGTCCGTGGTCGCCACCGTCGCGGTCGGTGTGTGGCTGGTGACCTCCTTCCTCGGCGGCGACTGGTGGGTCGGCGTGCTGCTCGGCCTCATCGCTGCGGTGATGGCCACGCTCGGCGACCTGTGCGAGTCGGTGATCAAGCGCGACCTCGGCATCAAGGACATGAGCCAGGTCATCCCGGGCCACGGCGGCCTGATGGACCGCCTCGACTCGCTCCTCGCGACCGTCGCACCGATCTGGCTGGTGCTCTACTACCTGGTCTTCTGACCGTGCGGATCCTCGTGACCGGTGGCCGCACCGGCTACCTCGGCCGGCACGTCGTGGCCGCTGCGGCGGGGCACGACGTGGTGGCGGTCGGCTCGGCCGACGCCGACGTCCGCGACCCGGCCGCCGTGCAGGCGCTGCTGGCGGCCCACCGCCCGGATGCTGTCGTGCACACCGCCTACGTCCAGTCCGACTGGGCCGTCACCGCCACGGGTGCGGCGCACGTGGCGCTGGCCGCGGCGGCGTTCGACGCACGGCTGGTGCTGGTGTCGAGCGACGTCGTCTTCTCCGGCGACGACATCCACTACGACGAGTCGGCCGCTCCTGACCCGATCACCGCCTACGGCGCCGCGAAGGCGGCAGCCGAGACGACGGCACTGGCCGTCTGCGAGGACGTCGTGGTGGCCCGCACCTCCCTGATCCTGGGGGACGGCGCGTCCCAGCACGAACGGCTCGTCCATGCTCTCGTGGGCGGTGCAGAGGGGGCGCTGTTCGACGACGAGGGACGCTGCCCGGTGCACGTCGGCGACCTCGCCGCCGCCCTCGTCGAGCTCGCGGTCGGCGACCACCGGGGCGTGCTGCACGTCGCCGGCGCGGAGGCGATGAGCCGGCTCGAGCTGGGTCGCCTCATCGCGCGGCGCGACGGGCTGGACCCCGACGCGTTGCGGGGGACCAGCCGCGCGGGGCTGCCGGGCCCCGTCGACGTACGCCTCGACTCCACGCTCGCCGCGAGCGTGCTGACCACGCGCCTGCGCGGCGCCCGGGAGTTCCTGGCCCCATGACCCTCCACCTCGTCCGCCACGGCCGGCCGCTGGTCGTCCCCGGCACTCCGGCCGCCACCTGGGACCTCGACCCGGCGTCGTACGACGACGTGTGGGCGCTGCGCGCCCGCCTGCCGGTCCGGGCGGCTTGGTTCACCTCACCGGAGCCCAAGGCCGTGCAGACGGCGCAGCTGCTGACCGACGGCGACGTCGGCGTCGTCGACGAGCTGCGCGAGCACGAGCGGTCGGGGGAGTGGGTCGACGACTTCGAGGGGGCTGTGCGGCGCGCCTTCGGGCACCCGGACCGGCCCGCGCTCGACGGGTGGGAGCCGCTCGACGACTGCCGGGCGCGCGTCGTCCCCGCCGTGCGGCGGATCCTGGACGTCCACGGCGCCGAGGACGTGGTCCTCGTCGGCCACGGGACCGCGTGGACGCTGGTGGCCGCCGAGCTGGCCGGCGAGCGGCCCGACCTCGACCGGTGGGCCGCGCTGCGGATGCCGGACCTCGTCACGCTGGGCTGACGCCGATCCGCGCGGGTCCGGCGTCGTACGCGTCGAATCCCCGGTGACAGCGTGCCGGGCACGGCCCTGGGGTCCCGACCGCCTAGGCTGAGGTCCGTGGAGACGGGACAGGTCGACCAGGTCGAGGAGCAGCGCGACCGCAGCTTCGAGTGGTGGCACCACAGCCACCCGACGTTCGCCGCCATCGCCGGCTTCTTCGCCGGCATGCTCTACGTCACAGCCGTCCCGGGGGCCTTCGTCGGCGTCCTGCGCCTGCTCTTCAGCTACGAGACGGCCGAGCAGCTGTTCCCGTTCGTCCTGCTCGCGCTGGTGCTGCCGATCGTCCTGCTGGTGAAGCGCAAGACCCGTCGTTTCGCCCAGTTCATGTTCGTCGGGATGATCGTCACGGCGATGGTGGTCCTCGGGGTCGCCTCGCTGGTGCTCTACTTCATGGTCGACGCCTGAGCCGCTGAATCGCGCGGGCAGCCGTCCGGGTGGGACACTCGGAGGGATGTCCGAGCCGATCAAGACCCTTCCCCTCGTCCTCAACGAGCCGCGCGGCCGCAAGAAGCCGCCGCGGCACCTAGCCGACCTAGACGAGCCGGGGCGCAAGGCGCTGCTCGAGGAGATGGGGCTGCCCGGGTTCCGCGCCAAGCAGCTCTCCACCCACTACTTCGGCCGTCTCGTCGACGACCCCGAGCTGATGACCGACCTCCCCGCCGGCCAGCGCGACGACCTCGTCGCGGCGCTGCTGCCCGAGCTGATGACGCCCCTGCGGACCATGGAGGCCGACAAGGGCACCACCCGCAAGACGCTCTGGAAGCTCTTCGACGGCGCGCTGGTCGAGTCGGTCCTCATGCGCTACCCCGACCGCGCCACCATGTGCGTCTCCAGCCAGGCCGGGTGCGGCATGGCCTGCCCGTTCTGCGCCACCGGCATGGGCGGCCTCCAGCGCAACATGTCGACCGCCGAGATCGTCGAGCAGGTCGTCGCCGGGGCGCGGTCGCTGCACCGCGGTGAGGTCCCCGGTGGTCCTGGCCGGGTCTCCAACGTCGTCTTCATGGGGATGGGCGAGCCGCTCGCGAACTACAAGGCCGTCGTCGGCGCGGTTCGCCGCCTCACCGACCCCTCACCCGCCGGGCTCGGGATGAGCGCGCGCGGCGTCACCGTCTCCACCGTCGGCCTCGTGCCGCGGATCAGGCAGCTCGCCGACGAGGGCATCCCGGTGACCCTCGCCCTGAGCCTGCACGCCCCCGACGACGAGCTGCGCAACGAGCTGGTCCCGATCAACACGCGCTTCTCGGTGGCCGAGACCGTCGACGCGGCCCACGAGTACTTCGCGAAGACCCACCGCCGCGTCTCCATCGAGTACGCCATGATGCGCGGCATCAACGACCAGGCCCACCGCGCCGACCTGCTCGCCGACGTGCTCAACGAGCGCGGCCACGGCTGGGTGCACGTCAACCTGATCCCGCTCAACCCGATCGAGGGCTCGAAGTGGACCGCCTCCGACCCCGCCGACGAGCGCGAGTTCGTCCGCCGGCTGGAGGCCAAGGGCGTCCCCACGACCGTCCGCGACACCCGCGGTCGCGAGATCGACGGCGCCTGCGGCCAGCTCGCCGCCAAGGAGTAGGACGCCCCACCCCCGGAGCGCCACGGAGCGTTCACGTGTCCGTCGTACGGGTCGGGGCCTGCGTTGCGGCGCGCTTCCTAGCGTCCGGGACATGGACCTGCTCGAGAGGCGGCGTCGCAGCCGCACCCGTCCGGCGAACCTCGTCCCCCTCCCCGTCACCCCGCCCGTCACCCCCCGGCTGCGCGTCCTGGTGGTCACCGAGTCCTTCCTGCCGCAGGTGAACGGCGTGACCAACTCGGTGCGCCGCGTGCTGGAGCACCTCGCGGCCGAGGGCCACGAGGCCGAGCTCGTCGCCCCGACCGGTCCGGCGACGTACGCCGGCTTCCCGGTCACGCTCGCCCGCGGCGCGAGCCTGCCGTTCTACTCGGGGTTCCGCATCGGCCTGGAGACGCGCCGCCGGTTGCGCGCCACCATGGAGCGCTTCCGGCCGGACGTGGTGCACATCGCCTCGCCCGCCACCCTCGGCTACCAGGCCGCGCGCTCGGCCCGTTCGCTCGGCATCCCGACGGTCGCGATCTACCAGACCGACCTGGCGGGCTTCGCCGACCGGTACGCCGTCCCGGGCGGCGCGCGCGCCATGGAGTCGCTCACCCGTCGCATCCACCTCGGCGTCGACCGCACGCTGGCTCCGTCGACCGCCAGCATCGACCAGCTCGCCCGGCTCGGCGTCACCGACGTCGCCCGCTGGCCGCGGGGAGTGGACCAGGTCCTGTTCACGCCCGCGAAGCGCGACGAGGCACTGCACGCGGAGCTGGCCCCGCACGGCGAGCGCCTCGTCGGGTACGTCGGGCGCCTCGCGCCCGAGAAGGAGCTCGAGCTGCTCGCGCACGTCGACCGCGTCCCGGGCGTGCGCCTCGTGCTGGTGGGCGGCGGTCCGGAGGAGGCGCGGCTGCGGGCGCTGCTGCCCGACGCGGCGTTCCTCGGCGTGCTGCACGGCGAGGAGCTGGCCCGGGCCTACGCGACGCTCGACGTCTTCGTGCACACCGGCCGCCACGAGACCTACTGCCAGTCCGCGCAGGAGGCGCTGGCGAGCGGCGTGCCGGTCGTCGCGCCGCGCGCGGGAGGCCCGATCGACGTCGTCGACGACACCGTCGCGGGCTACCTCTACGAGCCGGGAGACGCAGCCGCGCTCGCCGCGCACGTCGCGCGACTGGTCGCCCAGCCCGTGCTGCGGCGACGCATGTCGCACGCCGCCCGCGCGAGCGTGCGCGAGCGCACGTGGCAGGCCGTCAACGACGTGCTGGTCGGCCACTACCGTGACGTGGCCGCGCCCGCTGTCAGCCGGCGTCGCGCCGGCTGACGACGTCGACGACCAGCTCAGCAGCCTCCTCGACGCTGTCGACGAGGTGGACGTGGGGCTCCATCGGGCGTCCGCGGGCGAGGGCCTGCAGCAGTGGCCAGGCGGGGAGGTCCTCGGTCCAGTGCCGCCGGCCCACCAGCACCATCGGCGCGACCGCGGACGCGTCGGCGTAGTAGTTCTCGCAGGCGTCCTGGAACACCTCCTGCACCGTGCCGCCGGCGCCGGGCAGGAAGACGATGCCGGCGTCGCAGACCTCGAGCAGCACGGCCTCGCGCGGGGCGTTGCGGAAGAACTTGGCGACCGCCGTCGCGAGGACGTTGGGCGGCTCGTGCCCGTAGTGCCACGTCGGGATGCCGAGCGACTCCCTGCCCGCACCGCCGACCCGGTCGACGACCTCGAAGCCCGCGCGGGCCCAGGCGCCGACGTCCGGGCGGAAGGACGGCACCGCGGCGAGCGTCGCCAGCGCCTCGTCGAGGCCGTCGGGGACGAACGCGCCGAGGTTGGCCGCCTCCATCGCTCCCGGGCCGCCGCCGGTGGCGACGGTGAGGCGGCGACCCAGGGAGTGGCCGAGCCGGGCCGCGTCGGCGTACCCCTCGGTGCCGCGCTCGAGGGCATGGCCGCCCATCACGCCCACCACGGCCCGTCCGGAGACCCACGCCTCGAGCGCCTCGTCGACGTGGTGGTCGTGGAGCGCCTGGGCCAGGGCCTCCTCGTGGTTGCCCCCGCTGCGGGACCAGGCGTACGCACGCGCGTCGAGGCTGTCGGCGTAGCGCGGGGCGTCGTAGAGGTCGCGCGGCGCGTAGAGGCTCGCGCGGTAGGGATCGACCGGGATGCCGGGGATGTCGTGCAGCACCACCCCGCCGGCGCGGCGTACGGCCTCGTCGTCGCCGTCGGCGAACTCGCAGCCGAGGAAGAGCGACTGTGCCAGGGACCGCTCCAGCAGTGCGGGCCCGCGCGCGGTGAGGTCCAGCCCCAGCACGCGCCAGCCGGCGAGCGACCTGGCTCCGGCGGCCAGTCGCCGGTCGAGGTCGGCCAGCGTGGTGATGTCGAGGACGCGTCCGCGGGAGTGCTTCACCCCGCCAACCTAGAGGCCACCGCGAACAGGCTGTCGACCGTCCGCAACCGCTCCTAGGCTGCCGGGATGAGCCGTAGCGCGAGCCACCCCACCCGTCACCTCGTCGACGGGCACGAGGTCGTGCCGCTGACGCCGCAGACGTGGCACCTGTTCGAGGGGCTGGCCGGCCGGACGGGCCTGTTCAGCGGCTGCTGGTGCGTCCACTTCCACTGCTACCCCGACCCGCCCGAGCGCGAGGAGATGGGCAACCGGGCCTTCAAGCAGAAGCTGGTCGAGGACGGCGTCGCGCACGCGGCGCTCGTGCTCGGGGGGGACCGTGCGGTCGCCTGGGCCGAGTACGGCACGGTGGCCGAGCTGCCGAACATCCACCACCGCAAGCAGTGGGAGGCCGAGACCGACCAGCCGCCGGACCACCGGATCACCTGCCTGTTCGTCGCGAAGGACCGCCGTCGCACTGGGCTCGCCGAGGTGGCTGTCAAGGGCGCGCTCGTCCTGATCGCCGAGGCCGGCGGGGGTCGTGTGGAGTCCTACCCCCACGACCTCCCGCCGGACAAGAAGACCTCCGCCTCGTGGCTCTACAACGCCACCCGGACCATGTACGAGCGGATCGGCTTCACCTACGTCCGCCCCAAGGGCCAGGGCAACTGCGTCATGGAGCTGGTCGTGCCGCCCGCCTGACCAGCCCGTCTCACCCAGCCGGTCTCAGAAGGCGTGCGCCATGAGCTCGCCGAAGAGCTCCTGCTCGTCGGCGTCGAGCCCGCGGGAGCGGAACCACGCGCACATGTTGGCGCAGTCGCGCAGCAGGAAGTCCATCCCCTGGGGATTGCCCACGAGGTCGACCATCTGCGGCAGGTCGATGATCACCAGCCGGTCGCCGGCCGCGAGGGTGTTGTACGGCGACAGGTCGCCGTGGACCAGCCCGGCCTGGACGAGCGTGGCGAGCGCGTCGCGCAGCTGCTGGTAGTACTCCTCGACGACGGACCGCTCCGGGCGGACCTGGGCGACCCGGGGCGCGGTCTCGGTGTCCCCGTCGACCGTGACGGTGATCCACTCCATCATGATCTCGGTCTCGTCGATCTGGACGGGGTAGGGGACCGGCAGGCCGAGCTCCCAGCACCGGCGCAGGGCGTTCCACTCCGAGATCGCCCACTCGCCGGCCGCGACCTGGCGGCCCCAGGTCGACTTGCGCTTGAGGGCGCGCTCGTCGCGGGACCGCTTCATGGAGCGGCCCTCGGTGTAGGCGGCCGCGCGGTGGAAGGTGCGGTGGTCGGTGTCGCGGTAGCGCTTGGCCGCCATGACCACGGCGGTCTCGGGCCGGTGCGGGTCCTCGCGCTCGACGAGGAAGACGTCCGCCTCCTTGCCGGTCTTGAGGACGCCGAGCTCGGTGTCGATGGCGCCGCTGGAGGTGACGACCCAGTCCGGGCGCGGCTCGGGACCCCGCATCAGGGCCTCGAGGTCCTCCCAGCGGGACCATCGTTGACTTGCGCCGAGCTCGTCGGCGTAGGTGTCGTAGGTGAAGACGAACGACTCGTCGATCCCCTCGAGGGGCGAACGGTCGTCAGGCCGGAGGAAGTCCTCCGGGAAGGTGTGCGTCAAGGTAGGTGCTCCGTGTGTGCGAAAGGTGGTCGGCGGGCAGGCCGAGGACAGCGATGGACATGTCACGGCTCCTTTCGGACGGGGCACCGAGATGCGGGCAGCACCCGGTGTGGCGGAACGCCGGGACCATGGTCGGGGGCGACGGGTGCGTGCCGCAACGCATTTACGCGACGAGGGGCAGCCCGACCGAGCGGGCAGCGACCGGAGGACGGACGCGCTAGGTTCGGACGGTGACCACGCGCGCCACCCGCCCCCTCCTGTCCACCGCGCTCTGCGCGGCCCTGACCGTCGCCCTGACGAGCGCCACCGCCATGGGGCCTGCCACCAGCACGGCCACCGCGGAGTCGCCGCTGGCCGCGGCCGACGGCGCGGCGGGCATCGGCGACGCCTACTGGCCGCTCGACGGGAACGGTGGCATCGACGTCGCTCGCTACGACATCGTCAACCGCTACGACCTCGGCTCCAGGCGGTTGGCCGGGCGCACGACGGTCGAGCTGGTCGCCACCGCCGACCTCAGCAGCTTCTCCCTGGACTTCCTGCTCGACGTCGACGCCGTGACCGTGGACGGCGCCGAGGCCGGGTTCACGAAGTCCGACGGCGGGCACGAGCTGCGGATCACCCCGTCCGCCCCGCTCGCCGCGGGCAGCAGGCACACGGTGGTCGTGACGTACGCCGACAAGCCGGGCCGCTACTCCTACGCAGGCGAGCGCAACTGGCTCGCCGACGGCCACGAGGTCGTGACCATGAACGAGCCGCACATGGCACCGTGGTGGTTCCCCGCCAACGACCACCCCCTCGACAAGGCGGTCGTCGACGTGAAGGTGCGCGTGCCGAACGGCCGGGAGGTCATCTCCAACGGCAAGCTGCGCGGCAGGAAGGTCGGCAGGGATGCGACCACGTGGCACTGGCGCGCCGACGAGCCGATGGCGCCCTACCTCGCCTTCTTCGCCGCCGGCGACTTCACCATCGCCCGGGGCAAGCACCGCGGGCTGCCCTGGCTGGTCGCCGTCTCCGACCGGCTCGGCGCGAACGACCGCGCGGCGAGCATGCGGCTGATGAAGCGCACGCCCGACGTGGTCGCCGGGCTCGAGAAGGATCTCGGTGACTACCCGTTCTCCGTGGTCGGCGGCCTGACGACCTCGCTCGACCCGGGCTTCGCCCTGGAGAACCAGACGCGCCCGACCTACCCCGCGGTCGGCGGGAGCTACACCAGCCTCGTCGTCCACGAGCTGGCCCACCAGTGGTTCGGCGACGACATCGCCGTGCAGCAGTGGCGCGACATCTGGCTCAACGAGGGCTTCGCCAGCTTCATGGAGTGGCGCTGGAGCGAGACCCACGGCAAGCGCACCGGGCGCGAGATCCTGAAGTCCTACTACGACTCGATGACGGCACAGTCGGAGTTCTGGAAGGTGACCGTCGCCGACCCCGGGGCGGAGAAGGTCTTCGACGGCGCGATCTACGGCCGCGGCGCGATGACGCTGCAGGCGCTGCGCAACCGCGTCGGCGACGAGGTGTTCTGGCGGATCCTCCGCACCTGGATCAAGGAGCAGCGCGGCGGCAACGGCGCGACCGCGGAGTTCGAGGAGGTCGCGGCGCGCGTCAGCGGTCAGGACCTCGGCGCCTTCTTCACCGCCTGGCTGCGCACCCCGTCCAAGCCTGCCGCGACGGCCGACAACGGCCTGACCTGATGGAGGTCACCTGGTTCCGGGCGCCCAGCGGGGACGATCCCGGCACGCTGAACGCCTGCTACAACGCCCTCGACATCCACGTGATCCGCGGGCGAGCCGACGACGACGCGGTCACGCTCGAGGGCACGTCCCGGTCGTTCGCCTGGCTGCTCACCGAGGTCGCGGCATGTGCCGGCGTGCTGCGGGCGTTCGGCACCGGCGTGGGCGACCGCGTGGTGCTCGGCTCGCTCCCGACGGAGGCCGGCGTGATCGCGGTGCTGGCGGCCGCGCGCGTCGGCGCGGTGGTGGCGTACGACAACTCGGCCGGCGCGGAGGGTCCGGTGCAGGTCCGCACCGTCGAGGGCGCCGTGGTCTTCACCGTCGACAGGGAGGACCTGCCTTGGGACGTCGCCATGCGGGCCGGGCGCACCGACCCCGCCCCGTCCGCGGATGTGCCCGGCGACGCGATCCTGGCCCGCCACCGCGACGACGAGCTCAGCGTGCTCGCCGCCCTCGGCGCGTCGGACGACCACAACGTCCCGGTCCCCGACGGCGCGAAGGTGGTGGAGGTCGGCGGCCTGCGGTTGTGGTCGTTCGACACGCCGTAGGACCGCACGCGTCACCTGACACACTGGCGCCCGTGACTGCGCGCGACATCGTGATCCTCGGCTCGACGGGATCCATCGGCACCCAGGCGCTCGACCTCGTGCGCGCCCACCCCGACCGGTTCCGGGTGGTCGGCCTCACCGCCGGGGGCTCGAACCGCGCGCTGTTCGACGCGCAGGTCGCGGAGTTCGCGCCGGCGTACTCAGGGCTGGGGGAGGAGGCCTCCACCGAGGCGGCCGGTCGCGCCTGCGACGTCGTGCTCAACGGGATCACCGGCGCAGTCGGGCTGCGGCCCACGCTCGCGGCCCTCGACGCCGGCACCACGCTCGCGCTGGCCAACAAGGAGTCGCTGATCATCGGCGGCCCGCTGGTGAAGGAGCGCGCGCGACCCGGGCAGATCGTGCCGGTCGACTCCGAGCACAGCGCGATCGCGCAGAGCCTGCGCGCCGGCTCCGCCTCGGAGGTGCGCCGCCTCGTGCTGACCGCGTCCGGCGGGCCGTTCCGCGGCCGGACCGCCGCCGAGCTCGCCGACGTCACCCCCGAGCAGGCCCTGGCCCACCCCAACTTCGCGATGGGCCGCGTCATCACCACGAACTCCGCGACCCTGGTCAACAAGGGCCTCGAGGTGATCGAGGCGCACCTGCTGTTCGACATCCCCTTCGACCGCATCGACGTGGTCGTGCACCCGCAGCAGCTGATCCACTCGATGGTGGAGTTCGTCGACGGTGCCATCGTCGCCCAGCTCGGCCTGCCGACGATGCTGGTGCCGATCTCGCTGGGCATGGGGTGGCCGGACCGGGTCCCCGACGCCGAGACCCCGATCGACTGGACGAAGGCGTCCGATTGGCGCTTCGAGCCGCTCGACGACGGGGTCTTCCCCGCCGTCACGCTGGCGCGCGCCGCGGGCGAGCGCGGCGGCACCGCCCCGGCGGTCTACAACGCGGCCAACGAGGTGGCGGTCGACGCCTTCCACGAGGGCCGGCTGCGGTTCCCCGACATCGTCACCACGGTTTCCCGGGTCCTGGACCTCCACGACGTACCATCGAGGGAGCACTTCACCGTGGACGACGTCCTCGCCGCCGACGCCTGGGCGCGCGCGGAGGCGTCGGCCCTCATCTGACGCCCGAACCCGAGAAGGATCCCCCTGCATGACCGCCCTGCTCTACACCCTGGGCGTCGTCACGTTCGTCGTGGCGATCCTGGCGTCGATCGGCCTCCACGAGTTCGGCCACCTCATCCCGGCCAAGAAGTTCGGGTGCAAGGTCCCGCAGTGGTTCATCGGCTTCGGACCGACGGTGTGGAGCAAGCAGATCGGCGACACCGAGTACGGCGTCAAGGCGATCCCGCTCGGCGGCTACGTCAAGATCGTCGGGATGCTGCCCCCGGGCGCCGAGGACCTCGTCGAGGAGACGACGTACGACGAGGACGGCGAGCCGGTCCACAAGGTGCGCCGCTCGAACACCGGCATGTTCACCCAGCTGATCTCCGACGCCCGGGCGGCCGAGTGGGAGTACGTCAAGCAGCACGACACCGACCGGCTCTTCTACCGCCTGCCGTGGTGGAAGAAGGTGATCGTGATGGCGGGCGGACCGATGGTCAACATCGCCATCGCCTTCTCGCTGTTCGTCATCCTGTTCGCCACCTACGGCAACCCTCGCGACGAGGTGGTCGAGCCGACCGTCGCCGCGGTGCCCGAGTGCGTCATCCCGGTGTCGGAGGAGCGCACCACCTGCGAGGCCACCGACCCGGAGACCCCCGCGCTCGCGGCGGGCATCCGGCCCGGTGACGAGATCGTCAGCTTCAACGGCACGCCCTTCCGGGACTGGGAGTCGTTCCAGTCGCTCATCCGCGCCAACGCCGACGGCGACGCCGTCATCGAGGTGCGCCGCGACGGTGAGCTGCTCACGCTGGAGACCAACACCACCGTCACCCTGCGCCAGACCTCCCTCGAGGACGAGACCCTGACCGAGGTCGGCTTCCTGGGGATCCAGCCCGAGGTCCACCTCGCGACCGGCGGCCCGCTCTACACCGTGGGGCAGATGGGGACGATGACCGTCGAGACGGTCGAGGCGCTCGGCCAGCTGCCGGTGAAGGTCTACGAGGTCGGCCGCGCCATCGTCGGCCTGCAGGAGCGCGACCCCGAGAGCCCGGTCTCCATCGTCGGCGGCGGGCGCTTCGCCGGCGAGGCGGCCAGCGCCGACTTCCCGCTGGTCGACAAGCTCGTCACCCTGCTGTTCCTCATCGCGAGCTTCAACTTCTTCATCGGCATGTTCAACTTCGTGCCCCTGCTGCCGCTCGACGGCGGTCACATCGCCGGTGCCCTCTACGAAGGGCTCAAGCGTGGTCTCGCCCGCCTGCGCGGTCGTCCCGATCCGGGGCACGTCGACGTCGCCAAGCTGCTGCCGGTGGCGTACGTCGTGGGGCTGGCGATGCTGGTGATGGGCGTCGTGCTGATCGTCGCCGACCTCGTCGTGCCGCTGCACCTCAGCTGACCCGTCGGCTGAGGCCACGCTCACGTCCGCCGACTCGGGTCCGCGGGGTCCGGCCTCCTAGACTGGCGCCATGACTTCTGTCGGCCTGGGCATGCCCGCCCTCCCGCCCCCCGTGCTGGCCCCCCGCCGCAAGACCCGCCAGATCAAGGTGGGGTCGGTGGGTGTCGGCAGCGACTCGCCGATCTCGGTCCAGTCGATGACCACGACGCTGACCTCCGACGTCAACGCCACGCTCCAGCAGATCGCCGAGCTCACCGCCACCGGCTGCGACATCGTCCGCGTGGCCTGCCCGAGCCAGGACGACGCCGACGCGCTGCCGGAGATCGCGCAGCACTCGCAGATCCCGGTCATCGCCGACATCCACTTCCAGCCGAAGTACGTCTTCGCCGCCATCGACGCCGGCTGTGCGGCCGTCCGGGTCAACCCGGGCAACATCCGCAAGTTCGACGACCAGGTGAAGGAGATCGCCCGCGCCGCCAAGGACCGCGGCACCTCGATCCGGATCGGCGTCAATGCCGGCTCCCTCGACAAGCGGCTGCTCGAGAAGTACGGCAAGGCCACGCCCGAGGCGCTCGTGGAGTCCGCCGTGTGGGAGGCCAGCCTGTTCGAGGAGCACGACTTCCACGACTTCAAGATCTCGGTCAAGCACAACGACCCCGTCGTGATGGTCCGCGCCTACGAGCTGCTCGCGGAGGCCGGCGACTGGCCGCTGCACCTCGGCGTCACCGAGGCCGGTCCGGCGTTCCAGGGCACGATCAAGTCCTCGGTCGCCTTCGGCGCCCTGCTGTCGAAGGGCATCGGCGACACCATCCGTGTCTCGCTGTCCGCCCCGCCGGTCGAGGAGGTCAAGGTCGGCCTCCAGATCCTGGAGTCGCTGAACCTCCGCCCGCGCCGGCTCGAGATCGTCTCCTGCCCGTCCTGCGGTCGCGCCCAGGTCGACGTCTACAAGCTCGCCGAGGAGGTCACCGCCGGCCTCGACGGGCTCGAGGTGCCCCTGCGCGTCGCGGTCATGGGTTGCGTCGTCAACGGCCCGGGCGAGGCCCGCGAGGCCGACCTCGGGGTCGCGTCCGGCAACGGCAAGGGCCAGATCTTCGTCAAGGGCGAGGTCGTCAAGACCGTCCCGGAGTCGCAGATCGTCGAGACCCTGATCGAGGAGGCCATGCGCATCGCCGAGGGGATGGAGTCCGTCGAGGGCTCGGGGGCGACCGTCTCGGTCTCCTGACGCTCGGGTGATCCCCGGCTGACCGGGGATCGCTGAACTTGTCAGGCCGTGCACGGGCCGACATGTTCAGTGAATGCCTGACAAGTCGGCCTCACGGCTCGCCGCGGGCACCCGGCGACATGAGTAGGCTCCCCACGTGCTGAGGACTCGCGAGCAGGTGCGCGTGCTGGGCCCGGCCGACCGGGACCGCTTCATCGCGCTCGCGGAGCAGGACCCCGTGGTCAACGTGTTCGCCGACTACCGCGCGCGCCTGACCAACCTCGACGAGCGGTGGCTCGGTGGGCAGGTGTGGGGCCGGTTCGTGGGCGACGACCTCGTCGCCGGCTGCCACCTCGGCGCAAACCTCGTCCCGGTCCAGTGCACGCCCGACGACGTGGTCGCCTTCGCCGACGCCGCGCTGCGCCGGCGCAGCACCGTCGGGACGATCGTCGGCCCCCACGACGTCGTCGCCTCCCTGTGGGACGCGCTCGAGCCGCGGTGGCAGCGGCCGCGGGAGTTCCGCGCGCGCCAGCCGCACCTGGAGATGAGGAGGGTCCCCGACGTCCCGGGCCACCCCGACGTACGTGTGACGACCCCGCGCGACCTCGAGCAGCTCTACCCCGCGTGCGTGGCGATGTACACCGAGGAGGTCGGCGTCTCCCCGGAGAGCGACGCGGGCGGCGGCGACCTCTACCGCGCGCGCGTGCAGCAGCTGATCGGGCGGGGCTGGTCGATGGCGAGCTTCGACGACGACGGCGTGGTCTTCAAGGCCGAGGTCGCCTGCCTGACGCCGTACGCCGCTCAGGTGCAGGGCGTGTGGGTCCGTCCCGACCGGCGGGGGCAGGGGCTGGCGACGAGCGGCATGGCGGCGGTCGTGGCCCACGTCATCGGCTCGGGGATGGCGCCCGTCGTCTCGCTCTACGTCAACGAGTGGAACGCGCCGGCCCGGGCGACGTACGCGCGGGTCGGCTTCGAGCAGACCGCCACCTTCGCCACGCTCATGTTCTGAGAGTGCGCCGGAAAGCGCGAAAAAGATTTCGCGCCGGACGTATCAGCACGTCGCTGACCCCTACCTGAGAGGACATGGGGACAATGGTCACCATGTCGGAGAACCGAAGGGCTGAGGGGGAGCTCGAACAGTCACCGTGGGAAACAGCCAGTGGGGCGTTCACGGCGTGGCGTGCAGGGGACGCCGCCGCCGTGGACGATCTGGTCACCGCGATGACACCGGTCCTCTGGCACGTGGTGAGGGCCTACGGACACGACCGCCAGTCGGCGGAGGACGTCATCGCGACGACATGGCTCGGTTTCGTCCGTCTGCACCAGACCATCAACGACCCCAAGGCTGTCGCGTCCTGGCTGATCACCTCAGCCAGGCGCGGCGCCGCAGAACATGCCAGGAAGGCACGGCGTGCCTCCCCGGTGGAGGACGAGAAGCTCGCCGTGGTGCTCCCCGACGTGGAGTCCGCGGAGGAGCTCGCCGTGCTCGACGACGAAGCTGCGCGGTTGTGGCGGGCCGTCGCGAGCGTGGACGAGCGCTGTCGCAAGCTGCTGCGCGTCATCGCCTTCATGGAACGACCCGACTACCAGTCGCTCAGCAAGGAGCTCGACATGCCCGTCGGGAGCATCGGACCCACCCGGGCCCGGTGCCTGGCCAAGGTCAGGACCGCACTGATGGACGAAGGAGGGGGACGATGAACGCCTCGGACGACAGCCTGCTCGACGACCTGCGCGAGATGTGGCTCCTCGCCGACCCGCCCCCTCCGGGGCTCACGGCGACCATGATCGCGACCGTCGCGGCCGCCGACCTCGACCAGGAGTGGGAGCTCCTCGTCCTGGTCCGCGACTCCGCCGACGAGCCGGCCGCGCAGGTCCGCGGCCTCGCCTCGGCCCGCATCCTCTACTTCACCGCCGCCGAGGGCTGGTCCCTCGACGCCGAGATCGACGGCGACCAGGTGCGCGGTCAGCTGCTCGACTTCGACGGAGACATGGGGTCCGTCGAGGTCGCGCTCGAGTCGCGCGCCGGTGAGCGCTGGTCGTCCGGCCTCGACGAGGTCGGCTTCTTCGCGATCACCGCCGAGGTGAGCGGCGAGGTCCGCTTCACCGTCAGCAACGGCACCGGCAGCGCCAGTAGCCGGTGGATCGAGGTCTGAGGGGACTCAGGGCGCCGGCACGAACGGGTGGCGCAGCTCCATGTGGGGTCCGACCACCGGGTCGGAGTCGTAGACCGCGCGCGCCAGGACCTTGTCGCACGCCTCGGCGGGCGAGACGCCGTGCTCGCCGATGTAGCGGGCGATCAGGCCGGCGACGACGGGCGCCGCGAACGACGTACCGCTCCATCGGGCCATGCCCGTGCGGAACTCGCGCATGTCGCCCTTGGCGGGTGTCTCGCGGCACTTGTAGCTGCCGTCGGGGAACGCGTTGACGTGGTTGCGGCCGACGGCGTAGACGTCCGCGGACACCCCGTAGTTGGAGAACTCCGAGATCCGGCCGTTCCGATCCAGCGACCCGACGCCGACCGCCCAGGGGAAGGCGGCCGGCCAGAACGGCGCGGCGGTGGAGTCGTTGCCGGCGGCCGCGACGAGCACGCACTCGCTGTCCCTCAGGTGCTCCTCGTAGAAGGTCTCGAAGGCGGCGGACGGCAGGTCCATGCGGGTGCGGCAGCCCGCCGACAGGTTGATGACCTGCGGGTCGCGCTTCATCGCCTCCTCGAGCTGCACGACCATGTCGGACTCGAGGATCCCGCCGCCGCCCACGCCGCCGATGCAGAAGCCGTCGACGTGGACGTCGGCGTCCGGTGCCAGGCACCGCACGACGCCGGCGATGAACGTGCCGTGACCGGCGTACCGCCGCAGGTGGGCGGGATCGTTGAGCTCGTCGTCGCCGGTGACGCCGTCCAGCCACGGCGTACGCCCGTCGGTCGCGGAGGTGGGGTTCCAGCCGGTGTCGACGACCACGACGGTGACGTCGCGCGCCACCTTCTCGAGCCTCGGCTCCCGCGGCGGCCACGGCTCCTTCAGACCGGTCTCCTCCGGCTCGATGGCGGGGCAGAGATTGCCACCGCCTCCCGGAGAGACGTGGACCCAGTGGTCGGGCGTCGCCTTGCCCCGCTCGAGCCCGGCCTCCTCCAGCGCGTCGAGGACCTCCGGCACCGACTGGCCCTCGGTGCGCTCGGGGAGCAGGTAGCGCACGAGCGCGTCACCGAGGAGGGTCACGTCGTCGCGCCGCGGCTCACCCTTGAAGAGCCGCTCGCCGACCTGGCGGGCGATCCCCTCGAAGTCGTCCACGTCGGCGCGGCGCACGAGCACGCGGTCGGGGTGGTAGAGGTAGGTGAAGTCCGCCGGGGCCTCGGTGTTCCAGGCCACCTGGTCCTCGTTGGCCCGGCGGAACGCACGGAGCTGGTCAGTGGTCTTGCGTCGCCGGTCGTCGCCGATCATCCAGTCGCCCATGGTCCCGACGCTAGTGCCGTCCAGCAGACCCTGACGAGGATTTTCCGACTTCTTGGGCGGCAGATCCGCAAGGATGGCCGGACAATGACAACCAGGCACGAAGCAGAGGAGGTGTTGCGCAACCTCTTCTCCGACCCTGACGCGGCTCAGGCCCGTGCGCGGGACGAGCTCATCGCCGCGGCTGACCCCGTCGTGTCGTCGATCGGCCACCAGGTGCTCGGCATCGTGCTGCGTGACCGAGGACTGATCGAGGAAGCACTCGTCGAGCTGAAGCGTTCGCTGCGCCTGGCTCGCAGGTCGGGCGACCGGGAGCGTCGAGCCGACGCCCGCGCGACGATGGGGGCGTCGCTCGCCGTGGCCGGACGAGTCCGGGAGGGCCTCAGGCATCTCGATCGGGCCGCGCAGGAAGCCGAGGGCGTTGCCCGCGCGCGCGTCCTGTATCGACGAGCATGGATCTTGGACCTGATGCTCGCCGACTTCGAGCGCAGCGCGAGCGAGCTGCGAGAGTCGCGGAGGATCTTCGCCGATGCTGGCGACGACGTGTGGGAGCGGCAGACCCTCAACCTCGAGGGGCACGTCGAGGTCGGACTCGGCGACCTCGAGGCTGCCGCTCGGGCCTTCGCCACGTTCGGAGAGCTCGCGACCTCCGGCGGTGACAGGTCCGACATGGGCCTCGCGCGGCACAACACCGGGTGGCTGGCGTATGTCCGAGGTGACCTGCCCCGGGCGTTCGAGCTGTACGCCGACGCCAGCAGGCGCTACGACGCGTTGGGCGTCACCAACGTGGACCTCGTCTACGACCGGTGCCTGGCCTACCTCGCTGCCGGTCTGGCGACCGACGCTCTGGACGTCGTGGAGCGGGCCCTCGTCGCGCGGCCACTGCTCCCCCGCGAGGAGGCCGACCTCCTCCACGCCGTGGGGGAGGCGGCGCTCGCCGCCGGCGAGTGGGCGCGCGCCACGACCGCCGCCGAAGACGCGAGCCGTCTGCTGCGCTCGCAGTCGCGACACGTCCCACGGCTGCACGCCGACCTCCTGGCCCTCACCGCCCAGGCCGAGGCAGGCCTGCCGGTCGCGCCGCTGCTGCGACGTACCGAGCGGCTCATCGCCCGCACGCGCGAGCTGAGCGCCACGGAGCTGCCGCACGCGCTGCTGCTGGGAGCCCGCTTGGCGGGCGCAGTCCGATCCCATCGCGCATCGGCCCTGAGGCGGGCCTGGCTCGAGGAGGCGTCCGCCTACCGGCGGAGCACGTCGGGCCCTACGCGCGTCCTGGGATGGTACGCGCTGGCCCAGTGCCGGGCGCTCGACGGCGACGTCGCCGGTGTGCTGCGCGCGTCTGACGCGGGCCTGAAGGCTCTCGAGGAGCACCGGGCGACCCTCGGCAGCCAGGAGCTGCGGGCCGCCTCATCGAGCCACGGGGCCGACCTGGCCGAGCTCGGGACCCGCACGGCCCTGGAGTCCGGGGACGCGCGCCGGCTGCTCCGATGGTCCGAGCGCTGGCGCGCGACCTCGCTCGCCGTGCCGCCTGCGTACGACCGGCGCGACCCCGAGACGACGGCCGACCTGGCCGCGCTGCGGGCCCAGCACCGGCGCATCGCTGACGCCCGGGCCCACGGTGCGCCGACGGACCGCCTGGAGGCGCGCGCCGCAAAGCTCGAGCAGTCCGTGCGCCAGAGGATGTTCCACCTGCGCGGCTCCGGGGTGACCGCGCAGCAGCTGGACGTCGACAAGCTCCTGGCTGCCCTGGCGGAGGACGACACCGTGTTGGTCGAGCTCACCGAGATCGACGGCCAGCTCCACGCCCTCGTCGCCGGGCACGGACGCGTACGCCGCCTCGACGTGGGTGACGCCGCGGCCGCTGCGTCGGCGGTGGACTTCGCGCTCTTTTCCCTCCGCGGTGCGGCGCGCGGCCGTCGCTCCCAGCTCGACCTCGCCGGCGTACGACTCCAGCGGGCGCTGCTGGGGTCCGCGCTCGACCACGTGGGGGAGGCGCGGGTCGTGGTGTCGGGCACCAGCGCCCTGCAGGGCGTCCCGTGGGGCCTCCTGCCCGGTCTCGCGGACCGGCCGGTGACCAGCACCCCGTCCGCCCGGCTCTGGCTGCGCGCGCGGCAGGCCGCAGCGCCCGAGCCCGACCGGCGCGTCATGCTCGCCGGGCCGGGGCTCGCCAGCGGCGGTGCCGAGGTGCCGGCCGTGGCGGCCCACGACCCGTCCGCCGTGGTGCTCGACGGGCAGGACGCGACCGTGGAGGCCTCGCTGGCCGCGCTCGACGGTGCGGGCCTGGCCCACGTCGCCGCGCACGGGCACTTCCGCGATGACAGCCCGCTCTTCTCCTCGCTCGTGATGGCAGACGGACCGTTGCTGGTGCACGACCTGCAGCGGCTCAGGCGGCCGCCGCACCGGGTCGTGCTCTCGGCGTGCGAGTCGGGGGAGCTCGCCCCCGTCGGGGCCCAGGAGCTGCTCGGCCTCTCCGCCGCCCTGTTGTCCATGGGCACCGCCGGCATCGTCTCCAGCCTCGGCGAGGTCGACGACGCCGCCACGGTCGAGGTGATGGTCGCCCTCCACGCGGCGTTGCGGCAGGGCCACGGCCTCGGCGAGGCGATGCTCGCTGCGCGTCGTGCGGCCGCGGGCGACCAGGTGCTGGCCGCCACCGCCGCGTCGTTCACCGCGCTGGGTGTCTGAGCTCGTCCGCGAGCTGAGGCCTCCGGGGCGATCCGGGCTCAGGGAGCAGACGCCTTCACCGGGTCGGTGGCGTTCTCGCAGGCGTCGAGCGTGCAGCGCACGGTGGCGGACTTGCGCCGACCGTTGACGTCGAGCAGGAGCGTGCCGGGCGACTCCCACTGCCAGTCGCTGAACCAGCCGGTCGTGTACGTCGCCAGCTTCGATCCCCGGACGGTGCGCAGCTTCAGCTCGCCGGGCCCGAGGCCGTCGGTGAGGAGGTGCATGGTCAGCATCTGCGTGCCGTCGGGGGAGAGGGCGGCGACCCGCTCGCGGCACGACGCGAAGCGCTTCACCCGCGGCCGGTCCAGCTCGACGAGCCTGAGGCAGCCGCCGAAGTAGGGGTCCTTGGTGTAGTACGCCAGCAGGCCGTGCTGGAGGCTCGCCAGGCTGCCGGTCCTCCTCACGATCGTCCGGGTGGCGCCGGTGGCGAATGTCCACGCGTAGGTGCGGCCGTCGCGGCTGAGCACGACCTGCTCGGCGTCCACGTCGAGGAGGTCGACATACCGACCGGGTCCCTTGCTGCCCAGGACGGTGCCGTCGGCGGCCGAGGCGACGAGCGTCGTCACCTTCCGTCCCTTGCTGGTGAACTGCTGCCAGGCGAGGGTGCTGCCGTCAGCCGACAGGATGACGGTCGAGGGGTCGATGTTGCGCAGCACGTCGACGACCGAGCCGTCCGCCTCGACCCGTACGACGCGCCGGTTGCGCTTGACGTCCACGTTGTTGGTGCCGACCAGCCAGGCGTCGCCGGAGCGGCCGATGACCCGGGCGATCGTGCCCGGCAGCTCCACGCGGCGTACACCGTCGACGAAGTCGCCGTCCTCGATGTGCGGGACCGCGACGTCCGCGCCCCGGGTGAGCCGCTGCGGCTGGAGGTCGACGGTCGGCGCGGCCGCCTGGGCGGGCGTCGCGAGCGAGAGTGCGGTGGTCAGTGCGGCCAGCACGAGGCCGGCAGTGCGTGAGCGACGCATGGTGTCTCCCCTGGTCTGGGTGCGGTGTCGTCAAGGAGACGTCGCACCTGGTCGCGAGGTTGCCTGCGACCGTGCACCAATCTGGTTCGCGGTGGCCGGAGTGCCGCACCTATCCTTGCGCCCATGACTGGCCGCCTCCTCCGCATGTCGACCCTGTTCGTGCGCACCCTGCGCGACGACCCCAACGACGCCGAGGTGCCGAGCCACAGGCTGCTGGTCCGCGCCGGCTACATCCGCCGCAACGCGCCGGGCATCTACACGATGCTGCCGCTGGGCCTGCGCGTGCTGCGCCGGATCGAGAACATCATCCGCGAGGAGATGGACGACATCGGCGCCCAGGAGCTGTCGTTCCCGGCGCTGCTGCCCCGTGAGCCCTACGAGGCGACCAACCGCTGGACCGAGTACGGCCCCAACATCTTCCGGCTCCAGGACCGCAAGGGCGCCGACTACCTCCTCGGCCCCACGCACGAGGAGATGTTCACCCTCGTGGTGAAGGACCTCTACTCGTCCTACAAGGACCTGCCCCTGTCGATCTACCAGATCCAGACCAAGTACCGCGACGAGGCGCGTCCCCGCGCGGGATTGCTGCGCGGCCGCGAGTTCATCATGAAGGACTCCTACTCCTTCGACGTCGACGACGCCGGATTGGACGAGTCCTACGCGCGGCACCGCGAGGCCTACATCCGGATCTTCGACCGGCTCGGGTTCGAGTACGTCATCGTGCGGGCGCACGCCGGCGCGATGGGCGGCTCCAAGTCCGAGGAGTTCCTCGCCAACGCGGCTGTCGGCGAGGACACCTATGTCACCTGCCCGGCCTGCGGGTTCGCCGCCAACGTCGAGGCTGTCGAGACGCCGTCGCCCGCCCCGGTGTCGTACGACGACGTGCCCGAGGCGCACGTCGAGGACACGCCTGACACCCCCACCATCGACTCCCTGGTCGAGCTGCTCAACGACCGGTTCCCGCGCGAGGACCGTGCGTGGCTGGCCGAGGACACGCTCAAGAACGTGCTCTTCGTCGTCACGCAGCCCGACGCCACCAGCGAGCCCCTGGCCATCGGCGTGCCCGGTGACCGCGAGGTCGATCCCAAGCGGCTCGAGGCAACGCTCTACCCGGCCGAGTTCCGGCCCTTCGGCGAGGAGGACTTCGCCCGATACCCCGACCTCGTGAAGGGCTACATCGGCCCCGGGGTGCTCGGCGAGAAGGGCGCGACCGGGATCCGCTTCCTCGTGGACCCGCGAATCGTGGAGGGCACCCGCTGGGTCACCGGCGCCGACCAGCCCGGCCGCCACGCGATCGACCTGGTCGTGGGTCGCGACTTCACCCCCGACGGCACGATCGAGGCCGCCGAGGTCCGGGCCGGTGACCCCTGCCCGCGCGGCGACGGCATCCTCGAGGCCGCGCGCGGCATCGAGATGGGCCACATCTTCCAGCTCGGCCGCAAGTTCGCCGACGCCCTCGGCTTGCAGGTGCTCGACGAGAACGGCAAGCTCGTCACCGTCACGATGGGCTCCTACGGCATCGGCCCCTCGCGCGCCGTCGCCGCGATCGCGGAGAACACCCTCGACGACCTCGGCCTGTGCTGGCCCCGCAACGTCGCGCCCGCCGACGTCCACGTGGTCGCGGCCGGCAAGGACGAGGCGATCCTCGCCGCTGCCGAGCAGCTGGCGCGCGACCTCAAGGACGCCGGCCTCGAGGTCCTCCTCGACGACCGCGTCGGCAAGGTCAGCCCCGGCGTGAAGTTCAAGGACGCCGAGCTGATCGGCGTGCCGACGATCGTCACCGTGGGCCGCGGCCTGGCCGACGGGACGATCGAGGTCCGCGACCGCAGGTCCGGCGAGCGCGAGGAGGTCGCGGTCGAGCGCGCCGCCACGCACATCGTCGACATCGTCAGGTCCTGACGTGCCCGGGTCCTGGCGCGAGCACCTCGCCGGGATCCGGCCCGACGCCGACCCGGCCGAGGCCGACTGGTGGGACACCGCCTGGGACGCGGGCACGCCACCGGCGGTGGGCTTCCTCATCCCGCACGGGTTCGAGGCCTACGCCCGGGTGCTCCACCCGGCGCACGACTCGGAGTGGCGGGAGGTCCGGTGGGCCGCGGTGGCCGCGGAGAACGGGACGACGCTCCATCCCGAGGCACAGTGGTGGCGGCTGGCTCGACGCTCCGACTCGTACGACCAGAGTGCCGGGTGGGCGGGGCACAACCCCGAGCCCGGCCGCCTGCACCGTCCGGCGTTCGAGGCACTCACCGACGTGCTCGGGCGTCACACCACGCGGTCGGATCCCACGTTCGTCGCCTTCTGGGTCGGGTACGGCGTGTGGCCCCCGGCCTGGTTCGGTCTGCCGACGACGCGTCGTCCGGTCCGGGAGTCCTACCTCTTCGAGCGCCCCTTCGACGACGTGGTGACGCTGTGCGCGGAGGCACCCGCGGTGGCGTACGCCCTGGGCACCCCGACAGGGACGTCCGTGGTGATCGGCGGGCCGCCGCTCACCGCGGACGAGCAGTTCGACGTGTGGGCACCACACGGGTGGCAAAGCCCCAGCGCCTGGTGGCCGGCCGACCACGCGTGGGCGACCTCCAACGACACCGACCTCGACTCCACCCTGGTCGGC
Source organism: Microbacterium sp. ARD31 (assembly GCF_031844425.1). NCBI lineage: Bacteria > Bacillati > Actinomycetota > Actinomycetes > Micrococcales > Microbacteriaceae > Microbacterium > Microbacterium sp. ARD31. Next base: position 107,129 of record NZ_JAUZVE010000014.1, on the reverse strand, counting down.
GGCTCCCGGGCCCTCGTCGACGACCTCCTCGCCGACGGCCGGCTCGAGGTGCTGCGGTGGCCGGTCGACGGCTCGCTCTGGTCCGGCGCCGACACCGTCAACCAATAGGCACCGGCGACCCGAGGTGCACCCAGCAGGCAGTTCGCCAGCCGCGGACCGCCGCTGAGCGTGGCGCAGGCATGCGAGGACGCGAACTGCCTTCATGGTGCGCGCGAGGGTCGGTAGGTTCGCGGGCATGGCGATCCAGGCTGTCATCTTCGACTGGGGCGGCACGCTGACGCGGTGGCACGACGTGGACTTCCACGCCGAGTCGCTGGCCCTCGCGGAGGCCGTACGTCGTACACCCACGCCCGACGACGACCACCACGCCCACGCCGAACGGCTCCACCGCGCCGGCGACGTGATCTGGGGGCGCAGCCGCGACCACCAGCGGAGTGCGACGATCGCGGACCTGTTCGTCGAGGCCGGGCTCGACCACGACCCGGACCTGCTGCAGGCCTACTACGACTTCTGGGAGCCGCACACCCTCACCGACCCGGAGGCCGGGCCGATGTTCGAGGAGCTGCGCTCGGCCGGGCTCAAGGTCGGCGTGCTGTCCAACACCGTGTGGCCGCGGGCGTGGCACGTCGGGTTCTTCGAGCGTGACGGCGTGTACGACCTCATCGACGGCGACGTGTACTCCAGCGAGATCCCGTGGACCAAGCCGTCACCGCACGCCTTCGCCGCGGCGATGGCGGCCGTCGGCGTCACCGACCCGGGCGCCTGCGTCTACGTGGGTGACCGCCTCTTCGACGACGTCTGGGGCGCGCAGAACGCGGGCCTGCACGCGATCCACGTCCCGTTGAGCAACATCCCACCGGCCCAGGTCGGGCACAGCGAGGGCGAGCCCGACGCCACCGTCGAGTCGCTGGCCGACATCCCGGCCGCCGTGCTCGCCCTCGGCTCCCGCTGAGCGGTTCCCGCCCCCGGGTCGCTGCAACTTTGTGCGTTGCACGAACATGCAACCGTGTTGTGGTTCCCGCCGTCCCGGATCGAATGCATGATTGTGCATGTGGCTCCACCACCCCCACAGGAGGGGCCACATCGGGTGATGCTGACCAACCCCACAAGGCGGTCCGCGTCCTCGGCCATTGGGAAGGATCTCGGGACTTTCCCAATGGTTGAGGCCGCGGGCCGCCTCCCCACATTTCGGGGTCTTCTCCGGCCGGGCTGTCCCCCGACCGCGACGGCAGCGCCGGTCAGTCCAGCTCCGGGGCGCCCGGCCAGGTCTGCGGCTCCCCGCCGAGCTCGAGCTGCCACGTGGCCGACCAGGTCGCCTCGGTGAGCGCCCACTGCCGCACGCTCCCCGACGACTGGGCGACCAGCGCGAGGAGCGTCTCCGCGCCGTCGACCTCGACGGAGAGCGCGGCGTCGCGGATCCGGGCGTCGCCCCGGACCGGGAGCTCGACGTCGTACGCCGCCGCTGCCGCCACCGGCTCGCCACCCGCCGCGGTGACCATGGCGCGGAGCTGGTCGCGGCGCGCCCGGTGCCGGCGGTACGCCGTCGTCAGCGCGTCGTACAGCAGGGGAGCTGCGGCCTGGGAGGTCCGCGCGCCGAGCACGCCGTAGGCGTAGAGGGCCGCGTGCTCGTCGGCGAGCGTCGTCTGGAGCGCGTCGAGCACGGTCATGACGTCGCCTCGGGGAGGCCGAGCGCCGCGACGTGCTGGGAGGTCGAGGCGGCCATGCTGGCCAGGATGCGGGCGAGGTCGCCGCTCGCGGCGCCGAGGCAGCTGTCGCGCAGCGTGCGGAGCAGCTGCTGCTCCGAGCGGCGGACCGCGCGGAGGGCCGGCTGAGGCTGGGCCGGCACGGTGGCGGGCGCGGCGCTCGGCAGCTCGGCGTCGGGCACGGCTCCGGCGAGGAGCTCGCGGTGCGCCGTGTGGGCGGCGACGAGGGGGTCGAGCCGCGCGTCGAGCGCGGGCACCGCGGCGCCGGCCGCGGCGAGCACCGCGCCCGCGTCGACCAGCGCCGCGACCACCGTCGCGACCAGCTCGGAATCCTCCGGCGGAGGCGGTGTCGATGCCGAGGAGCCGGCGTCGCGCGAGGGCGGGTCGATGTCGCACGCCGCCAGGACCAGGGGAGCCGTGAGCGCCGAGCCCAGCGTCGTACGACGGGAGAGCGGGCGTCCGGGCACGCCCGAACCCTATCCGCCGCGAGCCCCGGCCCGGACCGGCCACCGGGGGCTCACGGGGTCGCTCGGTGGGCCGCTAGGGTGTTCCTTCCACAACAGCACAAGGAGGTCGCATCCTCATGAGTTCCCACCAGGACGCCACCCGGGACCGCATCGAAGCGGAGCTGGTCGACCCCTTGAGCGCGATGGGCCTCGACGTCGAGGCCGTCGAGGTCACCCCGGCCGGCAAGCGCCGGGTGCTGCGCGTGGCGGTCGACAAGGACGGTGGCGTCACCCTCGACGACGTGGCCGACGCGACGCGCGAGGTCTCCCGCGTGCTCGACGAGTCCGACGTGATGGGCGAGATGCCCTACACGCTCGAGGTCACGTCCCGCGGGGTCGACCGGCCGCTGACCCTCCCGCGCCACTGGCGCCGCAACGAGGACCGGCTGGTCAAGGCCACGCTCACCGACGGGTCCGCCGTCACCGGGCGGATCCTGGGCTCGTCCGAGGAGTCGGTGACCCTCGACGTGTCCGGCACGAAGCGCGAGGTCGCCTACGCCGACGTGGCGAAGGCCCTCGTGCAGATCGAGTTCAACCGCAAGAGCGAGAAGAAGGACGACTGATGGACATCGATCTGAGCATCCTGCGGATGCTGGAGCGCGAGAAGGAGATCTCCTTCGAGGTGCTGGCCGAGGCCATCGAGCAGGCCCTCCTGACGGCCTACCAGCGCGCGACCGAGTCGCACCGCCCCGCGCGGGTCGAGCTCGACCGCAAGACCGGTCACGTCACCGTCTGGGCGCGCGAGGTCGAGGAGGACGGCACCGCCGGCCCGGAGTACGACGACACCCCGGAGGGCTTCGGCCGCATCGCCGCCACGACCGCCAAGCAGGTCATGCTGCAGCGGCTGCGCGACGCCGAGGACGAGATCAAGTTCGGCGAGTTCTCCGGCAAGGAGGGCGACATCATCTCCGGGGTCATCCAGCAGGGTCGCAACCCCGACGACGTGATGGTCGACCTCGGCAAGGTCGAGGCGCTGCTGCCGGTCAGCGAGCGGGTGCCGGGGGAGAAGTACGTCCACGGCGAGCGCATCAAGTGCCTGGTGACCTCGGTCCGCAAGGGCATGCGCGGCCCGCAGATCACCCTGTCCCGCTCCCACCCGACGCTGGTCAAGAAGCTCTTCGCCCTCGAGGTGCCCGAGATCGCCGACGGCACCGTCGAGGTCGCCGCCATCGCCCGCGAGGCCGGCCACCGCACCAAGATCGCCGTGCACTCCACCGTCCCCGGCGTGAACGCCAAGGGCGCCTGCATCGGCCCGATGGGGCAGCGGGTGCGCAACGTGATGAGCGAGCTGCACGGCGAGAAGATCGACATCGTCGACTGGGCCGAGGACCCTGCCGAGCTCGTCGCCCACGCGCTGTCCCCGGCGCGCGTCACCTCCGTGGAGATCGTCGACCTCGCCGCACGGTCGGCCCGCGTGGTCGTCCCCGACTTCCAGCTCTCCCTCGCCATCGGCAAGGAGGGGCAGAACGCGCGCCTCGCCGCCCGGCTCACCGGCTGGCGGATCGACATCCGCAGCGATGAGGCGCCGGCACCCGAGTAGCGGCGTCGGCGTACGCCCGGTTCGTAAACCTGTGGCGTGAACCGGTAGAGTGGAGGTCAGTGGCCACCACGTCTGACACCCCTGCGCCCGGACCCGTCCGGACCTGCGTGGGTTGCCGGGCCAGGGCCGCTGCGAACGAGCTGTTGCGGGTGGTCGCAGGCTCGGACGCCGAGGGCCGTCCGGCCCTGGTGCCCGATCCGGACCGCCGGGCACCCGGCCGGGGAGCGCACGTCCACCCCACGTCGGAGTGTTGGCAGCTCGCGGTGCGACGCCGAGCGTTTCCCCGGGCCCTGCGCTCGGGACAGGGGCTCGACACCGCGCTGGTGGAGCAGTACCTCACCACGCACGCACCACCACCCGAACCACACGAACACCGACCAGAAACTGGAGCACGCAGCTCATGAGCACTCGATGAGTAACTCGCGATGAGTTTGCACACCCACTAGCTGTTCCGTTTCCCCTCTCCTTCTGGGGTCACGGACCAGAAGGAGCGAAAAACAACCGTGGCAAAGACCCGAGTCCACGAACTCGCCAAGGAGTTCGGAGTCGAGAGCAAGTTCGTTCTCGAGAAGCTCAAGGAGATGGGGGAGTTCGTCAAGTCGGCGTCGTCGACTGTCGAGCCGCCCGTCGAGATGCGCTTCAAGAAGCAGTACGGCGACGAGCTGAAGGCCGCAGCGGCCTCCGCTCCCGCCGCCGAGCCCGCCGCCCCGGCGGAGAAGCCGGCCGCCAAGAAGGCCGCCCCCAAGCCCGGCCCGAAGCCGGCGCCCGCCGCCGAGACGCCCGCCGAGGCGCCCGCGGAGGCCCCGGCCCAGACGCCTGCTGAGGCACCCGCCGCGGCGCCCGCCGAGGCTGCCCCGGCTGCCAAGCCCGGCCCGAAGCCCGGCCCGAAGGCCCCGGCCGCCGAGCCCCAGGCTCCGGCTGCCGAGCCCGAGGCGCCTGCCGCGCCGGCGGCGAAGACGGCGGCCCCCGCGCCCCGTCCGGTCGGCCGTCCCGGCGCGCCGCGTCCGGGCAACAACCCGTTCGCGCCGAGCCAGGGCATGGGGTCGCGTCCGGCCCCGCGCACGCCCGGTGACGACACCCGTCCGCCGCGCCCGCCGGCCGGTGGCGACGCCCGTCCGGGCATGCCCCGACCCAACCCGGCGATGATGCCGAAGTCGCCCGCCGCCTTCGGCAACGGTCCCGGTGGCCGTCCGGCCCGTGGTGGCCCCGGTGGCGGTCCCGGTCGTCCGGGTGCCCCCGGCCGCGGTGCCCCGGGTCGTCCCGGCGCCGGCGCCGGTGCCCCGGGCGGTGCCCCGGGTCGTCCCGGCGGCTTCGGCCCGTCCGGTGGCGGTCGCCCCGGTGGCGGTCGTCCCGGCCAGCGTGGCCAGACCCAGGGTGCCTTCGGTCGCCCGGGTGGACCCTCGCGCCGCGGTCGCAAGTCCAAGCGCGCCCGTCGTCAGGAGTTCGAGGCCATGGAGGCCCCGACGATCGGTGGCGTGCGCGTCCGCAAGGGCAACGGCGAGACCGTCCGTCTCCCGCGTGGTGCGTCCCTGACCGACTTCGCCGAGAAGATCAACGTCGACGCCGCGGCGCTCGTGCAGATGCTCTTCTCGCTCGGCGAGATGGTCACCTCCACCCAGTCGGTCGGTGACGAGACGTTCGAGCTGCTCGCCGAGGAGCTCAACTACGTCGTGCAGATCGTCTCCCCCGAGGACGAGGACCGCGAGCTGCTCGAGACGTTCGACCTCGAGTTCGGCGCCGACGAGGGCGACGAGTCCGACCTGGTGGTCCGTCCGCCGGTCGTCACCGTCATGGGTCACGTCGACCACGGAAAGACCAAGCTCCTCGACGCGCTGCGCAACGCCAACGTCGTCGACAAGGAGGCCGGTGGCATCACCCAGCACATCGGTGCCTACCAGGTCCACACCGAGGTCGACGGCGACGACCGTCGCATCACCCTCATCGACACCCCCGGTCACGAGGCGTTCACCGCCATGCGTGCCCGTGGTGCCCAGGCCACCGACATCGCGATCCTGGTCGTCGCGGCCGACGACGGCGTCATGCCGCAGACGGTCGAGGCGCTCAACCACGCCAAGGCGGCCGACGTGCCGATCGTGGTCGCGGTCAACAAGATCGACAAGCCGGAGGCCGACGCGACCAAGGTCCGCGGCCAGCTGACCGAGTACGGCCTGATCCCCGAGGAGTACGGCGGCGACGCCATGTTCGTCGACGTCTCGGCCAAGGCCGGCCTCAACCTCGACAAGCTGCTCGAGGCCGTCGTGCTCACCGCCGACGCGTCGCTCGACCTGCGTGCCAACCCCGACCAGGACGCCCAGGGCCTCGTGGTCGAGGCGCACCTCGACCGCGGTCGCGGTCCGGTCGCCACGGTCCTGGTCCAGCGCGGCACGCTGCGCGTGGGTGACTCCATCGTCGCCGGCCCGGCCCACGGCCGCGTCCGCGCGATGCTGGACGAGCACGGCAACGAGATCACCGAGGCCGACCCGTCGCGTCCGGCGATGGTGCTGGGTCTCTCCGCGGTGCCGGGTGCGGGCCAGAACTTCATCGTGGTCGAGGACGACCGCATGGCCCGCCAGATCGCCGAGAAGCGGGAGGCGCGCGAGCGTGCGGCCATGCAGGCCAAGCGTCGCGTGCGTCGCAGCCTCGAGGACTTCATGGCCTCCATGGAGAAGGGCGAGAGCCAGGAGCTCAACCTCATCCTCAAGGGCGACGTGTCCGGTTCCGTCGAGGCGCTCGAGGACGCCCTGTCGCAGATCGACGTCGGCGACGAGGTCTCCCTCCGCGTGATCGACCGCGGTGTCGGTGCCATCACCGAGACCAACGTCGACCTGGCGGCGGCCTCCGACGCGATCATCATCGGCTTCAACGTCCGCCCGCAGGGCAAGGCGACCGAGATGGCCGACCGCGAGGGTGTGGAGATCCGCTACTACACGGTGATCTACCAGGCCATCGAGGAGATCGAGGCCGCGCTCAAGGGCATGCTCAAGCCGGAGTACGAGGAGGCCACCCTCGGCCAGGCGGAGATCCGCGAGATCTTCCGCTCGTCCAAGGCGGGCAACATCGCCGGCTGCATGGTCACCTCGGGTGTCATCCGCCGCAACGCCAAGGTGCGCGTCATCCGCGACGGCTCGGTCGTCCAGGACAACCTGGACCTGGCCTCGCTCCGCCGCGAGAAGGACGACGCGTCCGAGGTCCGCGAGGGCTTCGAGTGCGGTCTGGTGCTCCGCAACTTCCAGGACATCAAGATCGGCGACGTCGTCGAGTCCTTCGAGATGCGCGAGATCCCCCGCAGCTGATCACCGAGCGGGCACTTGCTCGCGCTGGACCGGCTCGACCGGGCACTTCCTCGCGCTACAGCGCGAGGAAGTGCCCGGTCAGCGTCTGTCAGCGCGAGGAAGTGCCCGGTGAGCTTTCTGAGAGAGTGAGCACCATGAGCAACCCCCGCGTCCGCAAGATCGCCGACCGCATCCAGGTGGTCGTCGCCGAGATGCTCGAGCGACGCATCAAGGACCCGCGGCTGGGGTTCGTCACCGTCACCGACGTGCGCGTCACCGGCGACTCGCAGCAGGCGTCGATCTTCTACACCGTCCTCGGGACGGAGGACGAGCTCGCCAGCACGGCGGCGGCGCTGGAGTCGGCCAAGGGCGTGATCCGCTCCGAGGTCGCCAAGCAGCTCGGCATGCGCATCGTGCCGTCGCTGACGTTCATCCCCGACGCGCTGCCCGAGAGCGCCCGCGCCCTCGACGAGGTGCTCGAGCGCGCCCGCCAGCAGGACGCGGAGGTCGCCGCCCGCCGGGTCGAGGCCTACGCAGGCGAGGCCGACCCCTACAAGAAGCCGCGCGTGGTCGAGGACGAGGTCGACGACGAGGACGAGCTCGACGACCTGGACGGCGGGCTCGACGAGTCCGACGTGGACGACCGCCCCTGATGGTCGACCCCGGTCTGGTCGTCGTCGACAAGGCCCCGGGCATGACCTCGCACGACGTCGTGGCCCGGGTCCGCCGGCTCGCCGGCACCCGAAAGGTCGGGCACGCCGGCACCCTCGACCCGATGGCCACGGGCGTCCTCGTCCTGGGCGTCGACCGAGCCACCCGGCTCCTCGGCCACCTCATGCTGACCGAGAAGGCCTACGACGCGACCATCCGGCTCGGGGTCGCCACGACCACCGACGACGCCGAGGGCGAGGTCGTGTCGACGTCGCCTGTCGACGGCGTGACGGAGGACGACGTACGACGTGCGCTCGCGGGGTTCGTGGGTGACATCGAGCAGGTGCCGACCGCGGTCTCGGCCATCAAGGTCGACGGCCGGCGTGCCTACGCCCGCGTCCGGGCGGGGGAGGACGTCGAGCTGCCGGCCCGCCCCGTCACCATCCACGAGCTGGTCGTCCACGAGGTCTCGCTGCCCGACGTGCGGATCTCGGTGCGCTGCTCCTCGGGCACCTACATCCGCGCGATCGCGCGCGACCTGGGCGCCGCGCTCGGCGTGGGCGGGCACCTCACCGCCCTGCGACGCACCGCCGTGGGCTCCTTCGACCTGGGGGTCGCCAGGACGCTGGAGGCCCTCGCCGAGGACTTCGCGGTCCTCCCGATCGCCGACGCCGCCCGGTCGTCGTTCGTCCCGGTCGACCTCGACGAGGGGCAGGCGGCCGACGTGCGCTTCGGCCGGGCCCTCGACCTCACCCTGCCGGGGGAAGGTCCGCACGCCCTCTTCGCGCCCGACGGCGCGTTCCTCGCCCTCTACGAGCAGCGCGGCCAGCAGGCGAAGGCCGTCGCGGTCTTCGTCTGACCCGACGCGGCGCCCGGCCCGCGGACGGCGGCGAGCCCGCCAGTAGGCTGCCGCCGTGCAGATCTGGCGAGACGTCGACGACGTGCCGGCCGACCTCGGCCGCACCGTCGTCAGCATCGGGAACTTCGACGGGGTGCACCTGGGCCACGCCCACGTGCTGCGCGAGGCGCGCGAGACCGGGCGCCGGCTCGGCATCGACACCGTCGTCGCGGTCACCTTCGACCCGCACCCGATGGCGGTGCTGCGGCCCGAGCACGCCCCGCCCACACTGACCTCCATCGAGACGCGGGCCCGGCTCCTCGAAGCCGCGGGCGTCGACGCGATCCTCGTGGTCGGCTTCGACCGGGAGATCGCCGGCTGGTCGCCGGAGGAGTTCATCGACCGGATCCTCGTCGGCACGCTGCATGCGGGCGCCGTGGTCGTCGGCTCGAACTTCCGCTTCGGCGCGAAGGCGGCCGGTGAGGTCGCCACGCTCGTGGAGGCGGGGCGCTCGCGCGACTTCGAGACGGTCGGGGTGCCGCTCGACGGCGGCCCGCAGGTGTGGAGCTCGACCTACGTCCGCCAGTGCCTGGCGACGGGGGACGTCGCGGGCGCCGCGGAGGCGCTGGGCCGCCCGTTCACGGTCCGCGGCACCGTCGTGGAGGGCGACAAGCGCGGACGCGAGCTCGGCTACCCGACGGCCAACGTCCCGATCCCGCCCGTCGACGCCGCTCCCGCCGACGGCGTGTACGCCGGCTGGCTCACCCGCCTCGACACCCACGAGCGCTACCCCGCGGCGATCTCCGTGGGCACCAACCCGACCTTCGACGGCGAGCGCGACCGCCGGGTCGAATCCTACGTGCTCGACCGCGACGACCTCGAGCTCTACGGCGTCGAGGTCGAGGTCGCCTTCGTCGACCGGCTGCGCGGGATGGTCAAGTTCGAGGGCATCGAGGCGCTCGTCGAGACCATGCGCGACGACGTACGCCGCGCGCGCGAGGTCCTGGGTGGCTGACGCGCGCCAGAGGGACCTGACGGCCGCCGAGCACTGGTTCGTCGCGCACGGTCTGCCCTACTTCGTCGACGGGATCCGGGACGAGGTCCATCGGGGGCTGTCCCGCGCGCGCCTGGTGCGGGTCGCGCTCGTCGCCGTCGCGCTCGCCGCGCTGGTGGTGGTGGGCTTCGCGCTCGCCCCGCACCTGGAGTGGGACGACGGCGTGGTCCCGGGCATCAACATCGGGCTGCTGAGCGTCGTGCTCTACGGCCTCTTCACGCTGCGCGCATGGGTGATCGCGACCTGGGCAGCCCAGCGGACCTTCTCCAGCCTGGGGCTGCTGTTCCCGCTCGTGACCCGGGCACTGCCGCTGCTGCTGCTCTTCGTGACGTTCCTCTTCATCAACGCCGAGGTGTGGGAGGTCTCCGCGCGGCTGGACGGACGCGTCATGTGGCTGACCGTGGCGTTGTTCGTCCTCATCACGGTCGGCTTCCTGCTGGCCCGGTTGCCCGAGGAGCTGGCGGTCTTCGACGAGGAGGTCGACCCGGAGGCGATCGCCCGCCACTGCGCGGGGACCCCGCTCGAGGGCAGGGTCGACGTGGCCGCGGTCGCCGAGGAGACCCACCTGGCCGGTCTGCAGAAGGCCAACCTCCTGCTGATGCTGCTCATCACCCAGCTGGTCCAGGTGGTCCTGCTGAGCCTCAGCGTCTTCGTCTTCTTCGTGGTGTTCGGCCTGCTCGTCATGGACCCCGGCGTGGTCGAGGGCTGGACGGGGGAGCCGGTCACGGCGCTGCCCTTCGCCGAGCGGGCGAACTGGCAGCTGATCCAGGTCTCGACGTTCCTGGCGGCCTTCAGCGGCCTCTACTTCACCGTGTACGCCGTCACCGACGAGGTCTACCGCACCCAGTTCTTCAGCTCGATCCTGCGCGAGCTCGAGCGCGCCGTGAGCGTGCGCGCGGCCTACCGCTCGCTGCGCCGCACCTCCTGAGGCCGCGCAGGCCCGGACACGACGACGGGCGGCGCGCCGACCCACCTGCCGCGAGGAAGGGGGCCGGGGCACCGCCCGTGCGGTGGATCAGGCGTCGAGGTCCTGCTCGACCAGCGCGGCGATCGTGTCGACCGCGGCCTGGTCGTCACCGGCCACCTCGACCGTGTCGCCGTTGCCGGCGCCGAGGGTCATGATCATCAACGACGAGCTGGCGTCGACCCCGTTGATGGTGACGTCGGAGCCGAGCTCGGCGGCCTTCTCGGCGATGATCGCGGCGGGGCGGGCGTGGAGGCCGACGGCGGAACCGACGACGACGGACTTGCTGGGCATGGTTCTCCTCTGGTCGTGCGGGTGGGACGTACGAGTGGTGCGAACAGGCGGGGGCGGTGCTCAGACAGTAGCGACGTCGGCGTCGGAGCGGCCGAAGCTCTTGAGCACGACGACGAGCGCGGCGCCGACCGCGACACCGGCAGCGAGCGCGATCAGGTAGCCCAGCACGCCGTCGACGGCGAAGAGGACGAAGATGCCGCCGTGCGGCGCCCGCACGCTGACGTCCATCGCCATCGAGAGCCCTCCGGTGACGGCGCTGCCGGCCATGATGGCCGGGATGATGCGCAGCGGGTCGGCCGCCGCGAACGGGATGGCGCCCTCGGTGATGAACGACGCGCCGAGCAACCAGCCGGCCTTGCCGTTCTCGCGCTCGGGCACCGAGAACAGCTGGGGTCGCAGCACCGTCGCCAGGGCGAGGGCGATCGGGGGCACCATGCCGGCGAGCATGACGGCCGCCATGATCTTGAGCTCGGGGGCGTCGTTGGACAGCGCCGCGCCTCCGACCCCCGCCGCAGCGAAGCTGTAGGCCACCTTGTTGAGCGGGCCGCCCATGTCGAAGGCCATCATCAGGCCCAGAATGATGCCGAGCAGCACCGCGCTGCCGCCGCTGAGGGAGCTGAGGCCGTCGGCGAGCTGCTCCATCAGCCAGGCGATGGGGCGGCCCAGCACGACGATCATCAGCAGGCCCACCAGCATGGTGGTGAGCAGCGGGATGACCAGGACCGGCATCAGGCCGCGGGCCCAGGCGGGGACCTTCCAGCCGGTGATCCAGTGCGCGACCATGCCTGCGAGGACACCGCCCACGATGGCGCCGAGGAAGCCGCTCTGCGGAACCCCGAAGGCCGAGACGTCGGTCACCAGGCCGCCCATGACGAAGCCGGGGGCGATGCCGGGTCGGTCCGCGATGGCGTACGCGATGTACCCGGCGAGGGCCGGGACGAAGAAGGCGAAGGCGATCTTGCCGAGCATGAAGAGCGCGGCTCCGAGGTAGGCCAGCACGCCGGAGTCGAGCGGGACGTGGCCCAGCGCGGGCTCGCTGTAGGCGGTGATGTCGGGCGGGCTGAAGAGCGTGCCGTCGGCGAGGACGGCCGCGGCGTGGTTGGCGATCTCGTAGCCACCGAGGAGGAAGCCGAGCGCGATCAGGAGGCCGCCCGCGGCGACGAAGGGGATCATGTAGGACACGCCGGTCATCAGGACCCGGCGGACCCGGCCGCCCCAGGACTCCTCGGCTCCGTGGTCGGCGCCCGCGGCGGACGCCTCGCCCTCGACGCGCGGCGCGCTTGACGGGTCGGCGGCGTAGCGCAGCGCCTCGGCGATCATCGCGTCGGCGTCGTCGATGGGCCGCTTGACGCCCGAGCTGACCATCGGCTTGCCGGCGAACCGGGCGCGGTCGCGCACCCCGACGTCCACGGCGAAGATGACGGCGCCCGCCACAGCGATCGCGTCGTGCGAGAGCGGCGTGGAGCCGGCCGACCCCTGCGTCTCGACCTGGAGGCGGACGCCGGCACGCTCGGCCGCGGCCTCGAGTGCCTCGGCGGCCATGTAGGTGTGCGCGATGCCGGTCGGGCACGCGGTGACGGCGACCAGCGAGGGCGTGGCGGTCGCCGTGCCACCGGCGGGCGGGGCGTCGGCCGGTGCGGTGGCCGGGGCTGCGCCGGCCTGGGCGGCAGCGGTCTCGCCGCCGCTGGGCGACGCGGCACCGGAGGGTGCGCCCGACGCGGGGGCCGGGGCGGGCTCGCCGAGCTCGTGGCTGACCAGGTCGACGACCTCCTCGGCGGACTCGGCGGCGCGGAGCGCGTCGGTGAAGGCCGGCTTCACCAGCGCGCGGGCGAGCTTGGTCAAGATGGTGAGGTGGTCGGCGTCGCCGCCCGCGGGGGCCGCGATGAGGAACGCCAGGTCGGCGGGGCCGTCCTTGGCGCCGAAGTCCACCGGGGGCTCGAGCCGGGCGAAGGCGAGCGTGGGCTCCTCGACGCCGGTGGTGCGGCAGTGCGGGATCGCGATGCCGCCGGGCAGGCCGGTGGCCGACGTCGCCTCCCGGGCGAACGCGTCCTCGACGAGCTGGTCCTTGTCGCTCGCGCGGCCCGCGTCGTCGACGACGGCGGCGAGGGCGCGGATCACGTCCTGCTTGTCGGCGCCCCACGCGGCGCCGAGCCGCACGAGGTCGGTGGTGATCAGGTCGGTCATGCGGTGCCTCCGAGGGCGGTGACGCCGACGAGCTCCGTGCGGAGCTGCGACGGCTGGGGGATGGTGGTGCCGGGAAGGCCTGCGGCGGCGCTGCCGTAGGCGACTGCGAGGGCCAGGCGGTCGGGGGCGGGCAGCCCCCGGATGTCGCCCAGCAGGTAGCCGAAGAGGCTGGAGTCACCCGCCCCGACCGTGCTCACCACGGTGGTGGGCGGCGGGGTGGCGTGCCACGCCCCCTCGGGGGTGACGAGGACGGCGCCGTTGCCGCCCAGGGTGGCGAGGACGGCGCCCACGCCGCGGTCGATCAGCTGTCGAGCGGCAGCGGCGGTCGCCGCAGGGTTGGCCTCGAGCTCGTCGGCGTCGCCGCCGGTGAACGACGCGAGCTCCTCGCCGTTGGGCTTCATCAGGTCGGGCGCCGCCTCGGGGAGGGCGTCCACCAGGGCCTGGAGGGGCGCCTCGCTGGTGTCGACCGCGACCCGGCCGCCGACCTCACGGAGTCGGCGTACGAGGTCGGCGTAGAACCCGGCAGGGGCACCCACGGGAAGTGAGCCTGCCAGCACCGTCCAGTCGGCGCCAGAGGCGCGGACGAGCACGGCCTGGGCCATCAGCTCGAGGTGCAGCGGGAGCACCCCCGCGCCGGGGGAGTTGAGCTTGGTGGTCGTGCCGTCGGGCTCGGTGACCGTGAGGTTGACCCGCACGTCGCCGGCCGGCGTGACCGGACGGCAGTCGATGCCGGCGCCGAGCAGCTCGAGGACGAACGGGTCGTCCTTCGCGGCAGGTACGACGGCGATGCTGGGGATGTCGGCACTGACCGCGGCGCGGGAGATGTTCACGCCCTTGCCGCCGGCCTGCGAGGTCACCGAGGCGACCCGGTGCACCTGGCCGCGCACCAGCTCGCCGTCGAGCGCGACCGTGCGGTCGATGCTCGGGTTGGGGGTCAGGGTCAGGATCATGCGATCACCACCTCGATTCCGGCTTGCTCCAGCGCCCGGCGGTCGACGGACTCGATGCCGCTGTCGGTCACGAGCACGTCGAGGCTGTCGAGCGTCGCGAACCGCACAGCGGTCTCCACCCCGAGCTTGGTGGAGTCCGCGAGCACGACGGTGCGCCGCGCGCAGGCGATGATCGCCCGCTTGGTCGACGCCTCGTCGGAGTCCGGGGTGGTGAGGCCGTGGCCGACGGTGATGCCGTTGGTGGCCACGAAGGCGACGTCGGCCCGCAGCTCGGCGAGCGCGGCCACGGTGTCGGCCCCGACGGCGGCGTGGGTCGTCGGGCGCACCCGTCCCGGCAGCAGGTGCAGCTCGATCTGCGGCAGCCCCGCCAGCCGGGTGGCGACCGGCACGGCGTGCGTGATCACGGTCAGCCGGTGGTCGCGGGGGAGGGCGGCGGCGAACCGGGCGGTGGTGGTGCCGGCGTCGATGACGACCACGGAGTCCGGCGGCGGGAGGAGCGCGACGGCGGCCGCGGCGATCGCCTCCTTGGCCTGCGTGTTGGACTGGTCGCGCTCGCCGATCCCTGATTCGATGACGGTGAGCGAGCCGGCCGGCACCGCGCCGCCGTGCACCCGTCGGACCAGCCCCATCCGGTCCAGCGTCGACAGGTCGCGACGGACGGTCTCGGTGGTGACCTCGAACTGCTCGGCGAGCTGCACCACGGAGAGACGGCCACGGCGGCTGATCAGCTGTGCCATCGCCTGCTGGCGCTCTTCGGCGTACATCGTGGCCCTTCCCGCAGCGATCTGTGTATGTGTTGTTTTAGTCCCGAATGTGTTGCTTGTCAACCATGCCGTGATCTACGGTGTGTCCATGACCACACCCGACACCCTGAGCGGGACCCCGGTCGTTCCGGGGGTCGCCGCCGGCCCCGTCGTCCACGTGCGCGGGGAGGTCTCGCCCGAGGCCATCGCACGCTACGGCGACGGAGACTTCGCCGATGCCGACGCCGCGCTGGCGGCGTACGACGAGGCCGCCGCGGCGGTCGCCGACACGTTCTCCGAGAAGGCCGCCTCCGCGCAGGGCGCGGCGGCGGAGGTCCTCACCGCGAGCGCCGGTCTCGCCCGTGACAAGGGACTGCGGTCCGGCGTCGCGAAGAACCTGCAGGCCGGTCAGGGGCCCGTCGCCGCGGTCCAGGGTGCGGTCGAGCAGTTCGTCACGATCTTCACCAACATGGGCGGCCTGATGGCCGAGCGCGTCACCGACCTGCGCGACATCGAGCGCCGCGTCGTCGCGCACCTGGTGGGGGAGCCCGCGCCTGGGGTGCCGACGCCGAAGGTGCCCTCGATCCTGGTCGCGGAGGACCTCGCGCCCAGCGACACCTCGGGCCTCGACCCCGCGGTCGTGACCGCGCTCGTCACCGAGCGCGGCGGCGCGACCAGCCACACCGCGATCATCGCCCGCCAGCTCGGCATCCCGTGCGTCGTCGGCGCGGCCGGCATCACCGGCCTGGCCGAGGGCACGTTCGTGGTGGTGGACGGCGAGGCCGGCACCATCGAGCAGGGCGCCGACCCCGAGGAGGCGCAGGCGCGCGTCGACGAGAGCCGCCGGCTGCGGGAGGAGCTGGCCGCGTGGACCGGGCCGGCGGCCACGTCCGACGGGATGCCGGTCAAGCTGCTCGCCAACGTCGCCGACGGCGCCTCCGCGCAGACGGCCGGCACCGAGCCAGTCCAGGGCGTGGGCCTGTTCCGCACCGAGCTGTGCTTCCTCAACCGCAAGGACGAGCCGAGCGTCGAGGAGCAGACCGACATCTACGCCGACGTGCTCTCGCCCTACGCCGACGGTCGCTACGTCGTCGTCCGCACCCTCGACGCGGGGTCGGACAAGCCCATCGCGTTCGCGACGCAGGAGGGGGAGGAGAACCCCGCCCTCGGCGTGCGCGGGCTGCGGCTCAGCTTCGGCAACCCCGGGCTCATGGACCGACAGCTCGACGCCATCGCGGCGGCCGCCGAGCGCACCGGCACCGAGACCTGGGTGATGGCGCCGATGGTCGCCACCGTGGCCGAGGCCGCCGACTTCTCGGAGAAGGTGCGCGCCCGCGGGCTCAGGTCCGGCGTGATGGTGGAGATCCCGAGCGCCGCGCTGCTCGCCCACCGCATGCTCGAGGTCGTCGACTTCCTCTCCATCGGCACCAACGACCTCACCCAGTACGCCATGGCCGCCGACCGCATGGCCACCGACCTCGCGCACCTCACCGACCCGTGGCAGCCGGCGGTGCTGCAGCTCATCGCCATCACCGCGCACGCAGGCGCCGAGGCCGGCAAGCCCGTCGGCGTGTGCGGCGAGGCGGCGGCCGACCCGCTGCTGGCCACCGCGCTCATCGGGATGGGCATCTCCTCGCTGTCGATGGCCGCCCGTGCCGTCCGCCCCGTCGGCGCCCAGCTCGCCCGGGTCACCTCGGAGACCTGCGAGGTCGCCGCGGAGGCCGCCCTCGGGGCACCCGACCCGATGGCCGCGCGCGCCGCCGTGCGCGAGGTCCTCGGGCACTGAGGCCCCCCACCCCTGATCCACCTCACCACGGAGGAAACGATGACATCAGCGTACGACCGCTACCGCGCGGCCGATTCCGAGCTCCCCGACGGCTCGTGGACCTGGTTCCTGCACGGCGCGGGCGAGGAGAACATGGGCAAGGACGGTGCGCCCGAGCTGGTGCCCGTCCCCACGCCCGACGCCGACCACATGCTCGTCCGCATCGACAGCGTGGGCCTGTGCTTCTCGGACGTGAAGATCATGCGCCAGGGCGGCAGCCACCCCAAGCTCTACGGCCGCGACCTGTCCCAGGAGCCCACCCGGCTGGGGCACGAGGTCAGCCTCACCGTGATCGAGGTGGGCGACAACCTCAAGGACCGCTACCACCCCGGCCAGCGGCTGGCCGTCCAACCCGACATCTACCAGGACGGCAAGAGCACCGCCTACGGCTACACCATCCCCGGCGGGCTCACCCAGTACCACCTCATGGGTGCCGAGATGCTCGAGACCGACGACGGTGCCTGCCTGCTGCCCCTGCCGGACTCGATGGGGTACGCCGAGGCCTCCACGCTCGAGCCGTGGGGCTGCGTGATGGCCGCCTACACCCAGCGCCGCCGCCTCGAGCCCAAGGCCGGCGGGACGATGTGGATCGTCGGTCGGCCGGGTGACGAGCGGGAGTACGCCTTCTCGGCCGGGCTGGACGCTCCGGCGACCATCGTGCTGACCGACGTGCCCGACTCGGTCGCGACGCTGGTGGAGGGGACGTCCGCCACCACGGTCGTGCGCAACGGCCTGGACGCCGAGGACTACCAGGCGCTCGTGGACGAGCTGACCGGCGGCGCGGGCTTCGACGACATCGTCGTGCTCGACCCGCGGTCGGCAGCGACCATCGGAGCCGTGGCCACCCACATCGCCCGGCGGGGCACCCTCAACCTGGTCGGCGAGACCGAGCTGGACGGCCTGGTGGACACCGACGTGGGTCGCCTCCACTACGACTACACCGCCTACCTCGGCGGCCGGGGTCCGGACATCGCCGCCTCCTACGGCGAGGCGCGCAACCGCTGCGACCTCCGCGCCGGAGGCACGACGGTCTTCGTGGGCGCCGGCGGACCCATGGGGCTGATGCACGTCCAGCGAGCCATCCAGCAGTCCGACGGTCCCCGGACGATCGTCGCCACCGAGGTGAGCGACGAGCGCCTGAAGGCCCTCGAGGAGCGTCTGGCCCACCTGGCCGAGACCAACGACTGCGAGCTGATCACCTTCAACTCGCAGACGTCCGAGAAGTCCCTCCACGACTTCGTCATGGACCTCACCGACGGCAAGGGCGCCGACGACGTGGTGGTCAGCGTCCCCATCGCCGGCGTGATGGCCGAGGCCGACACCCTCATGCGCTCCGACGGCATGCTGGTCTTCTTCGCCGGCGTCCCCAACGGCACGATGGCGCCGATGAACCTCAGCGCGGTCTACCTCGACAACGCCCAGTACACCGGGACGTCGGGACTCACCATCCACGACCAGCAGCAGGTGGTCGACCTGGCCGAGCAGGGCCAGCTCTCGCCGGGCTCGATCGTGGGCGCCATCGGTGGCATGCGGGCGGCGAAGGACGGCCTCCAGGCCCTCGTGGACGCGACGTACTCCGGCAAGGTCCTCGTCTTCCCCCAGGTCCACGACTTCCCCCTCACCGGTCTCGACGAGCTGGGGGAGAGGCTGCCCGAGGTCGCCGCGAAGCTGGGGCCGGGCAACACGTGGAACGACGAGGCGGAGCGGGCGTTCCTCGACAGCCAGCTGGGCGGGTAGCGGCACGCCGCCTCGCTCCTCCCCGACCCTCCTGCGCCACTCGGGCCCACCGGGCCCGGGTGGCGCTGTCGATGCCGTCACGCACCCCGAATCAGGTAAAGCCACACAGTCGGGCACGAATTCATGCCCGAATGCTTGGCAACATGCCCGTTCGTGCGGTTTAATTTCGACATCGTGTGATCGGGGTCACCCCCGCATTCCATCTGGAGGACATCAGCATGGCGACCACCACTTCCACCCCCGCGTCCGGGACGTCCGCGCGCGTACGCGTGCAGCGGTTCGGCACGTTCCTCTCCAACATGATCATGCCGAACATCCCGGCACTGATCGCGTGGGGACTTCTCACCGCCCTCTTCATCGACGTCGGCTGGTTGCCGAACGCCGACCTGGCCACGATGGTCGGACCGACCATCCACTACCTGCTCCCGATCCTGATCGCCGCGACGGGCGGCCGGATGGTCCACGGCGACCGCGGTGCCGTCGTCGGCGCGTTCGCGGTCATGGGTGCCATCGCCGGCTCCGACCTGCTGGTGGCGAACTTCAACGCCGACGCACTGGCGGACTGGGTCGCCGCAGGCAACGCCGAGGCCGACTTCAGTGCGCTCGGCCAGGTCCACATGTTCATCGGAGCGATGATCCTCGGACCGCTCGCGGCCTACGTCATGAAGCGCCTGGACGCGCTGTGGGACGGCAAGGTCAGGGCCGGCTTCGAGATGCTCGTCAACATGTTCTCGGCGGGCATCGTCGCCTTCGTGATGGCCATCGTCGGCTTCTGGGTCGTCGCCCCCGTCGTCAACGAGATCATGGAGGTCCTCGGCAACGCCGTCGAGACCCTGGTCGACAACAACCTGCTGCCCCTCACCTCGCTGCTGATCGAGCCGGCGAAGGTCTTCTTCCTCAACAACGCGATCAACCACGGTGTGCTCACCCCGCTCGGCCTCACCGAGGCGGCGGAGAGCGGCAAGTCCGTGCTCTTCCTGCTCGAGGCGAACCCCGGTCCCGGCCTCGGCCTGCTCCTGGCGTACTCCGTCTTCGGTCGCGGCGTCGCCAAGGCGACGGCGCCCGGCGCGGCGATCATCCACTTCCTGGGCGGGATCCACGAGATCTACTTCCCGTACGTCCTGATGAAGCCCAAGCTGATCCTGGCCATGATCGCCGGCGGCATGACCGGTGTGGCGGTCAACGTCGCCTTCGACGTGGGCCTGCGCGCCCCGGCGGCTCCCGGCTCCATCTTCGCGGTCTACGCCCAGACCGCGCGGGGCAGCTACCTCGGCGTCACCCTGGCCGTGATCGCCTCGGCCGCCGTGACCTTCGCGGTCGCCGCCGTCCTCCTCAAGCTCGACAAGTCCGACGACGAGGGTGACCTGGCCGCTGCGACGGCCCAGATGGAGGCCAACAAGGGCAAGAAGTCGTCGGTCGCCAGCTCCCTGACGGGCGGCGCGGCCGCCGGGGGCACGGCCACCGCGACGCGGGAGATCCGCAACATCGTGTTCGCCTGCGACGCCGGCATGGGCTCCTCCGCGATGGGTGCCTCGGTGCTCCGCAAGAAGATCCAGGACTCCGGGCATCCCGAGGTGACGGTGGTCAACAAGGCGATCGCCAACCTGCAGGACGACGTCGACCTGGTGGTCACCCACCAGGACCTCACCGACCGGGCCCGCCAGCAGAGCCCCTCGGCGATCCACGTCTCGGTCGACAACTTCATGGCCAGTCCTCGCTACGACGAGATCGTGACCATGGTCGACGAGAACAACACCCGGACCTAGCACCCCCGCAGGCCGGCACCGGTGGGGCAGGGCCGGCTCTCCATCCCCGAGGAGAGCCGGCCCTGCCGCACCACCACCGCCGTGTGGTCTCATGACCGGACGGCACCACCCCAACCACGACACCACGACGACCACGCAAGGAATGAGGCGCCAGATGAGCGACGTACTGAGCCGGGACGCGATCGTGCTGGGCGGTCAGGCCCGCGACCGCGACGCGGCCATCACCGAGGCCGGACAGCTGCTGGTGGCGTCCGGAGCCGTCGACCAGGCCTACGTCGACGCGATGCACGAGCGGGAGACGTCGGTCTCGACCTTCATGGGCAACGGCCTCGCCATCCCGCACGGCACCAACGAGGCCAAGGCCCTGATCCAGCACACCGCCATCTCCTTCGTCCGCTACGACGAGCCCATCGACTGGAAGGGCAGCCCGGCGAGGTACGTCGTCGGCATCGCCGGGGCCGGCGACGACCACCTCACGGTCCTCCAGGCGCTGGCCGGGGCGTTCACCGACGACGCCCAGATCGCGGCGCTCGACGCGGCGCAGACCCCCGACGACGTGCTCGCCGTCCTCGGCGACGTCAGCGTCTGAGCTCACGCGCCCGCACGCAGCAGGAGCCCCCGCCGGATCGGTGGGGGCTCCTGTGCGTCTGCCCGACGCGCCGGGACGTTCCTCGGCTGGCGCACTACTGCGGAGTGCGTAGTAGTGTGCGACGCATGGATCAGACCCAGCTCCTCAAGGGGGTGCTCGACCTCGCGGTGCTCGCCGTGGTGCACCGCGAGGACGGCTACGGCTACGACATCGTCCGTCGGCTGCGCGACGGCGGGATCAGCGAGGTCGGGGACGCCTCGGTCTACGGCACGCTTCGCCGGCTCTACGCAGCGGGCGCACTGACGTCGTACGTCGTGCCGTCCGAGAGCGGCCCGCACCGCAAGTACTACGGCATCACCCCGATCGGACGTGACCAGCTCGCGCGCCAGGCCAAGGACTGGCACCACTTCTCGACCACCCTCGACGGGATCCTCGCCGGGCCCGTCGCCTCCTCGCAGGGAGCCAGCGCATGAACACCACCGAACTCCCGGTCCGTCCCGACGTCGCCGCCTTCGTGACCCGCGTGCGTGAGCTGCTGGTCGACCTCTCCGACGAGGACCGCCTCGAGCTCACCGAGGGACTCGAGGCCGACCTCACCGACCAGGTGGCCGAGCACGGCGCGGGAGCGCTCGACGACCCGGAGGCGTACGCCAGTGAGCTGCGCACCGCCGCCGGGTTCGAGCCCGTTGCGCGGCGGCGCGTCCGACGAGGTCGACCGATGTCGGCGAGCGAGGTGCTCGACGACGTCCGCGCGCGTTGGGAGGCGCTGGTCGCACACCCGCGGGTCGCGCCCGGGTGGCGGGTGCTCGTCGCCCTCCGGCCCGCCTGGTGGGTGCTGAGGGCCTGGGCGGCAGCGGTCGTCCTCGCCAGGCTCGTCCCCGGGTGGCATCCCTACGGCCTCACGTGGTTGCCGGGCGTGCACGCGGCGGTCGGGCTCGGGCTCCTCGCTGCGTGCATCGTCGGCAGTGCCCTCGTCGGCCTCGGGAGGGTCTGGCCGGGAAGCGCGTCGAGCGTGCTGGCACGCACGACGCTGCTGCTGCTCAACCTGGCTGCCGTCATCGCCGTGCCCGTGATCAACGGCCAGCTCGACCGGCTGTCGTGGGACCGCTACAGCCAGGGCTACAACGAGGCGCGGTGGCTCGGGAACAGCGAGGGGCTGGTCAACCGCGGGCGACAGGTGTGCAACATCGCGGCGTACGACGCCGACGGCCAACCGCTGATCGGCGTGCAGCTCTTCGACCAGGCGGGCCGGCCCCTCGACGTGCGCTGCTGGGACCAGAGGGCGACCAAGGTGCCGTGGGTGCTGGGCGACGTCACCCGGTGGAACGTCTTCCCGCTGGGCGAGCGCGACCGGCCGGCGCGCACGGAGCGGCGTCGCGAGGACCTGACGAGCGCAGCGTTCCCGACGACGGACCGGGCCACCGCGCCTGAGGTCACCAGCCCGCTCGTCCCCGAACCGGCCGAGCGCGAGCAGACCTCGGCCCGTGACGGGGGCACCAAGGGCGGGGCGAAGGCCGGCGCGAAGGACGGGACCGACGACAGCCGCCGGAACGGGCGCGACGTCAGCAGGCGCTGACCGAGACCGGCACGCCGTTGAGCGCGGCGTTGCCGGACACGTCGAGCAGCTCGGGGTCGGTCAGGTCGTTGACCGAGACCCCCGCGACGTCGCGGCTGCGGCTCATCAGGACTCCGTCCCGGGCGTGGCCGTAGCCGTGGGGGAGCGACACCACGCCGGGCATCAGGTCGTCGGAGGCGGCGACCTCCACCTCGACCGAGCCGACCCGTGAGGTGACCCGGACCCGCGTCCCGTCGGCGATCGACCGGTCGGCGAGGTCGGCCGGGTTCATCAGCAGCTGGTGGCGCGGCCGGCCGCGGGTGAGCCGTTCGGAGTTGTGCATCCAGGAGTTGCAGTCCTGCTTGTGGCGCCGGCCGATCAGCAGGAGCTCGTCGCCGGCCGGGGCGGGCACGGCCGCGAGGCGGGCGACGTCCTCGACCACGAGGGCGGGCGCGAGGTCGACGCGCTTCCGCTTCGACGGCAGCCGGGCGGGCAGCTGCCCGGGGCGCAGCGGGCCGAGGTCGATCCCCGCGGGGCGCGCCCGCAGCTTCGCCAGCGTCACGCCGCTGTCGCCGCGTCGCAGCAGCTGGCCGACGAGGAACGTCGGGCTGGCGGTCAGCCGGGCGCGCTGGACCAGGCGCTTCTTCAACGGGGCCTTCCGGCGCAGCCGCGCCGCCGTGCGCACGGTGATCTCGCGGAAGATCTGCCAGTCGTGGCGCTGGTCGGCGTCCTTCTCGAACACGGCCGGGGTGAACCGGGCCGTGTTGCGCACCGCCAGGAGGTGGAAGACGAGGTCGTAGTGGTCGCGCTCGAGCGCGGTGGTCGGCGGCAGGATCACGTCGGCGTGGCGGGTCGTCTCGTTGACGTAGATGTCGACCGCAGCCATGAAGTCGAGACCACGCAGGGCGGCGTCGAGCCTTGCCCCGTCGGGGGTGGAGAGGACCGGGTTGCCGGCGACGGTGAGCATCGCGCGGACCTGCCCCTCGCCCGGCGTCTCGATCTCCTCGCGCAGCGCGGCGACCGGCAGCTCGCCGGCGGTCTCGGGCAGCCCGCGGACCCGCGAGCGCCAGGCGTCGAAGTGCCCGCGGCCGATCAGCCCGGTGCCGACCGCGTCGATGGCGGGCGTGGTGAACATCGCGCCGCCGACCCGGTCGAGGTTGCCGCTGAGGATGTTCAGGCAGTTCACCGCCCACTGGCACACGGTGCCCCACGGACCGGCCGAGACGCCGATGCGGCTGTAGACCACGCCCGCGTCCGCGGCCACCAGCTCGGCGGCCAGCCGCCGGACCTCGGCGGCGGGCAGGCCGCTCATCGCCTCGGCCCGCTCCGGGGTGAACTCGGCGACCAGGTCGACGACCGTGCCCAGCCCGTCGACGTACGACGTCACGGCGGGCGTCGCGTGCGCGGTGAGCTCGTGCAGCATCGCGAGGAGCACCCACGCGTCGGTCCCCGGTCGGACGAAGTGGTGCTCGTCGGCCACCTTGGCCGTCTCGGTGCGGCGCGGGTCCAGCACGACCATCCGCCCGCCGCGCGCATGCAGGTCGCGGACGCGCTGCGGGAAGTCGGGCACGGTCATCAGCGAGCCGTTGGACGCCATCGGGTTGGCGCCGATCACCAGGAACCACGACGTCCGGTCGATGTCGGGGATCGGCAGGAACAGCTGGTGGCCGAACATCAGGTGCGCCACGAGCTGGTGGGGGAGCTGGTCGACCGACGTGGCGGAGTAGCGGTTCCGCGTCCGGAACGACTTGAACATGGCCGTGCCGTGGGTCATCGATCCCAGGCTGTGCGCGTTGGGGTTGCCGAGGTAGACGCCGAGGGCGTCGTCGCCGTGCTCCTCGATGATGCGAGCGAGGTTGTCGGCCACGAGGTCGAACGCCTCGTCCCAGCCGATCTCCTGCCAGCCCGCGTCGGGTCCCTCGCCGGTGCGGCGGACCGGCCGGCGCAAGCGGTCGGGGTCGGCGTACACGTCGGCGATCGCGACGCCCTTGGGGCAGATGTGGCCGCGGGACAGCGGGTCGGCGGAGTTGCCGCGCACCGCGACGACCTCGCGCCCCTCGACGGTGAGCTCCAGGCCGCAGATCGCCTCGCAGAGGTTGCACACGCCGATGCGCTTCTCGCCCATCACGTCACCTCTTCGTGAGCCAGAAGCCACCCCCGACCAGGGGCGTCCCGGTCGGCGGCAGGAAGGGCCTGAGCTCGTCGAGCAGGTGCGGCGACGTGGCGACGTGGTGGGTGCCGAGCAGGACCTCGTCGCCCGCGGCACCGCCGGCGAGGTAGCACATGAGGAGGTACTGCTCGGCGTAGAACCGGTCGTTCCACTCGGCGGGGTAGTCGTCGGGGATGAACGTGTCGTGCAGGCCGTAGACCACGCCCGGGCTGAGGTAGGGCAGAGACTCGGTGAAGAAGACCGTCACGTCCGAGTTCGTGAAGGCACGGTGGCTGTTGTCGACGAAGAGCATGTCGCCGGGGCCGAGGCGGTCCAGCAGGTCGAGGTCGATGTCCTCGTAGGGGGACCGGACGACCTCGTCGCAGAGCGCGTCGACCTCGGCGCGCGGCTGCGGGTCGATCGAGACGATGCGGGTGTCGAGGCCGTGGTCGCGGATCGCCAGGCGGGCGAACTTCGTCGAGAAGCCCGAACCCACCTCCATGTAGAGCGAGGGCCGCCTGGCGGCGATGAGGCCGTAGAGGGTCGCGCCGTCCAGTGGCGGGAGCCACGGGTTGGACCAGAACGGCAGGGACGGGTCGGTCTCGTCCTCCGGCACCGCGGCCAGGGGTGCGAGCACGGGCCCCATCTCGCGCAGCAGGGCGGCGGAACGGGGGTCGGCGGCGCGCATCAGGTCGCCGAAGAAGTCCTTCCCGGGCCGACCGAACGTCCGTGGCCGCGGGTTGACGGGGTAGTCGAAGAGGGCGGCGCGGCCCTCCTCGACACGGGCCGCGTGGTCACGCTCGAGCTGCATGTAGTGCTGGAGCGTCACGTGGGTGTTGCCGAGGTCGGCGTCGAGCCCGGCCAGCCGTGCCTCGGCGTGGACCAGCTCGGCGCGTGAGCGGCGGGACTCGGACCGAGCGGCCACCAGCGCCGCCCTGGTCCGCTCGAGGCGGGCGGCGAGCCGCGCCGCCTTCTCCTGGCTCCTGGCCAGGCGGCGGCGCACCCGCGCGAGCTCCTCGGCCTGCTGCCGCCGGCGCCGGCCCGGCAGGACCCGGCCGGCCAGCTTCCTCACCCGATGTGCCACGGACCGATCCAACCACGTCGCGCGCGCGAGGTGGGGGCACCCGGACGGGGGTTCCGCATCCCGGGTCGGTCAGGCACACTCTGGGCGCCCGGTCAGCACCGGGCGTCCCCGACAGAATGGAGCACGTCATGGGTTACGGAGGACCGATCGGCCTCATCGTGGTGGGTCTTGTCCTGTCGCTGGCCTTCAACGAGCGGCAGGTGGGTCCCCTCGAGGTGACCACCCTGGGCTGGATCCTCGTGCTGGCCGGAGCACTCTGGCTGGTGCTCACGCTGGTGCAGCAGAACACCCGCCGGCGGCACAGCACCACGGCGACCACGACCGACGCCCACGGCCGCCAGGCGACGACGCAGCGCACCACGGAGTCGGACCCGCCGCCCCCGCCGGCCGTCTGAGCCACGCAGGCACGCAGCAGGAGCCCCCGCCGGGTCCGGCGGGGGGTCCTGCGCGTCCGGTTCGCGATTGGGTCCGCGACCCACGGCTCGATATGCTTCTCCGGTTGTCCGACTGGACGACACGCCGTGCACACGGCCGCGGAACCAGAGTGCCCCGGTGAACAGGCCCGGGCGCGCCGCGCAACGAGAGAACCGAAGGAGCCTTCATGTCGATCGGTACCGACGCGGAGACCAAGAAGAAGATCATCGCCGAGTACGCCCTGACCGAGGGCGACACCGGATCCCCCGAGGTGCAGGTCGCGATGCTGACGCAGCGCATCAAGGACCTCACCGAGCACCTCAAGGAGCACAAGCACGACCACCACTCGCGTCGTGGGCTGTTCCTGCTCGTCGGTCAGCGCCGCCGTCTCCTGGGCTACCTCCAGGACGTCGACATCAACCGTTACCGCTCGCTCATCGAGCGCCTCGGCCTCCGCCGCTGACCACTGGAGCGGCCTCCCGGACACGGGGGGCCGCTCCGCTCGGTTTCCGGGGTCCCGCCGCGCTAGTGTCGGCCCCGACGCACGTCACAACTGAACACCCGAAGATCCAGGAGCGACCCGCGCACCCGGCTCGGTCCTCGGTAGTGGCCTTCAGGTCCCGAGTCCTCACGGACACGACACCTGCGGGCCTCGATCGAAGACCGGCACCTCATGCGGCGTCGCGGATCGCTCCGCGAAGAGAAAGCAGGATCCTGCTTCCATGAGTGAACCCATCATCTCCGCCGTCGAGACCGTCATCGACAACGGCTCCTTCGGCCAGCGCACGGTCAAGTTCGAGACCGGCCTGCTCGCCCGCCAGGCGGCGGGTGCCGTCACGGCGTACCTCGACGACGAGACCATGCTGCTCTCGGCGACCACCGCCTCGAAGACCCCGAAGGACCACTTCGACTTCTTCCCCCTCACGATCGACGTCGAGGAGCGGATGTACGCCGTGGGCCAGATCCCCGGCTCGTTCTTCCGGTCCGAGGGCCGCCCGGGCGAGGACGCGATCCTCACCTGCCGCCTCATCGACCGCCCGCTGCGCCCGACCTTCAAGAAGGGCCTGCGCAACGAGGTCCAGGTCGTCATCACCGTCCTCGCGCTCGACGCCAACGTCCCCTACGACGTGCTGGCCATCAACGCCGCGTCGATGTCGACCCAGCTCTCCGGCCTGCCGTTCTCCGGCCCGGTCGGTGGCGTGCGCGTCGCCCTCATCGACGGCCAGTGGGTCGCCTTCCCGACCCACTCGCAGCTCGAGTCCGCCGTGTTCGACATGGTCGTCGCCGGCCGGGTCACCGAGACCGGCGACGTCGCGATCATGATGGTCGAGGCCGAGGCCACCGAGGAGACCATCACCCTCGTGCAGGGTGGCGCCCAGGCGCCCACCGAGGAGGTCGTGGCCGGTGGCCTCGACGCCGCGAAGCCCTTCATCAAGCAGCTGTGCGAGGCGCAGTCGCAGCTCGCCGCCGAGGCCGCGAAGCCGGTCCAGGACTTCCCCGTCTTCCTCGACTACGAGGACGACGTGTACGCCGCCGTCGAGGAGGCCGTGAAGGCCGACCTGACCGCTGCCATGCAGATCGGCGACAAGCAGGAGCGCGAGGCCCGCACCGACGAGCTCAAGTCCTCCCTGCTCGAGAAGCTCGCCGGCCAGTTCGAGGGCCGGGAGAAGGAGATCGGCGCGGCCTTCCGCTCCGTGAACAAGAACGTCGTGCGTGAGCGCGTGCTGCGCGACAAGGTCCGAATCGACGGCCGCGGCCTGGCCGACATCCGTCCGCTGCACGCCGAGGTCAACGTGATCCCGCGCGTCCACGGCTCGGCGCTGTTCGAGCGCGGCGAGACCCAGATCCTGGGCGTCACCACCCTCGACATGCTCAAGATGGAGCAGCAGCTCGACACCCTCTCCCCGGAGAAGTCGCGCCGCTACATGCACAAGTACGTCTTCCCGCCGTTCTCCACCGGTGAGACCGGCCGTGTGGGCTCGCCCAAGCGCCGCGAGGTCGGCCACGGCGCCCTGGCGCGCCGCGCGCTCCTGCCGGTGCTCCCCACGCGCGAGGAGTTCCCCTACGCGATCCGCCAGCTCTCCGAGGCCATGGGCTCCAACGGCTCCACCTCGATGGGCTCGGTCTGCGCCTCGACCCTCTCGCTGCTGCAGGCCGGCGTGCCGCTCAAGGCACCCGTCGCCGGCATCGCGATGGGCCTCATCTCCGGCGAGATCGACGGTGAGACCCAGTACGTCGCGCTCACCGACATCCTCGGTGCCGAGGACGCCTTCGGCGACATGGACTTCAAGGTCGCCGGCACCCGCGAGTTCGTCACCGCGCTGCAGCTCGACACCAAGCTCGACGGCATCCCCGCCGAGGTGCTGGCCGCCGCGCTGACCCAGGCCCGCGACGCGCGCCTGGCGATCCTCGACGTGATGGGCGAGGCGATCGACGCGCCGGAGGAGATGTCGGTCCACGCGCCGCGCATCATCACCGTCCGCGTGCCCGTCGACAAGATCGGCGAGGTCATCGGCCCCAAGGGCAAGGTGATCAACCAGATCCAGGACGACACGGGCGCGACGCTGTCCATCGAGGACGACGGCACGGTCTACATCGGTGCGACCAACGGCGAGGCGGCCGAGGCCGCCAAGGCCGCGGTCAACGCGATCGCCAACCCGACGATGCCGGAGGTCGGCGAGCGCTACCTCGGCACCGTGGTGAAGACGACCAACTTCGGTGCGTTCGTCTCGCTCATGCCGGGCAAGGACGGCCTGCTGCACATCAGCAAGCTGCGCGCCCTGGCCGGTGGCAAGCGCGTCGAGGCCGTCGAGGACGTCCTGTCGGTGGGCCAGAAGGTGCAGGTCTCGATCGCCGAGATCGACGACCGCGGCAAGCTGTCTCTGGTCCCGGTCGTCGAGGAGACCGAGGGCGGCTCCGAGGAGACGGCCGAGGCCGCCCCCGAGGCAGTCGACGCCGAGTGACCTGCTCCGCGTGATCATCACCTGATGCTCCACCCGCGACCGGTCGGCCGTCTGGCCGACCGGTCGCGGTGCTTCACCCCCCAGCAGAAGAAGGACCCCTTGCAGAAGAACGGCACCACCCGCACCCTCCAGACCGTCAAGGACGCCGACGGGGCCGTGACCTCGCGCGTGCGTCGTACGGTCCTGCCGAGCGGCCTGCGGATCGTCACCGAGCAGATGGCCGGCTCCCGCTCGGCCAGCATCGGCGTGTGGGTCGACGTCGGCTCGCGCGACGAGACGCCCGCGCTCCACGGTTGCTCCCACTTCCTCGAGCACCTGCTCTTCAAGGGCACCGCCGAGCGCTCCGCGATGGAGATCTCGGTGGCCCTCGACGCGGTGGGCGGCGAGTTCAACGCGTTCACCACCAAGGAGTACACGGTCTTCCACGCCCGCGTCCTCGACGAGGACCTCGGCACGGCGGTCGACGTCCTCGGCGACATGGTCACCGCCTCGACCATCACCGAGCTCGACGTCGAGGCCGAGCGCGACGTGATCCTCGACGAGATCGCCATGCACGACGACGACCCGGACGACGTGGTGCACAACCTCTTCGCCCACCAGGCGTGGGGAGACAGCCCGCTCGGGCGCCCGATCGCCGGCACCGAGGCGTCGATCACCGCGATGACGCGCGAGCAGATCCACCGCTTCTACCGCCGCCACTACCGCCCCGAGAACATGGTCGTCTCGGTCGCCGGCAACGTCGACCACACGGCCGTCGTGCGTCAGGTCCGCAAGGCCTTCGGGCGCAGCGGCTTCCTCGACGGCGAGGCCACCCCGGCTTCGCCGCAGCAGACCGACAAGGCCCGGCGGGTCCAGCCCGGCGAGGCCCGCACGGTCCGTCCGCAGGAGCAGGTCAACCTCGTCCTCGGCGTGAAGGGCCTCACCCGCACCGACCCGCGGCGCTACGCCCTGGGCGTGCTCAACACGGCCCTCGGCGGCGGCACGTCGTCGCGGCTGTTCCAGGAGGTCCGCGAGGTGCGCGGACTGGCCTACTCCGTCTACTCCTTCGCCACCCACCACGCCGACGCCGGAGTGGTCGGCGTCTCGGTCGGCTGCCTGCCCGGCAAGTACGACGCCGTGCTGGAGACCGTGCGGGGCGAGCTGGCGAAGGTGGCCGAGGGCGGCATCACCGCCGAGGAGCTCGAGCGCGGCAAGGGCCAGCTCAAGGGCGGGCTGGTGCTCGGCCTCGAGGACTCCGGCTCACGGATGTCGCGCATCGGCAAGGCCGAGCTGGTCTACGACGAGCTGCTCACCATCGACGAGGTGGTCAGCCGCATCGAGGCGGTCACCCTGGAGGACGTCGCGCTGCTGGCGAGGGAGCTGTTCAGCCAGCCCGAGCTGCTTGCGGTCGTGGGTCCGGCGCACTGACCGCTGCCGGGGCACGTCGCGGCGGCCGCGTCGCGACGAGCACCCCGGTGACCACGAGCGCGGCGCCGGCGGCCTCGCCGCGGCTGACGGTCTCGCCGAGCGCGACCCAGGCCGCGCTCATCCCCACCACCGGCACCAGCATCGAGAACGGCGCCACGACCCCTGCGGGGTGCCGGGCCATCAGCCACGTCCAGATCCCTGAGCCCAGCACGGTCCCCACGAGGATCGTGTAGGCCAGGCCGATGACCGCGGGCACCGTGTCGGGGGAGTCCCACGTGGTCAGCGAGTCCGCGATGCGGCCGGGCCCCTCCACGACGAGCGAGAGCGCGAGCATCGGCAGGGGCGGCACCACCGCCATCCAGAGGGTGAGGTGCAGCGGCTCGGGCGCGCGTGCCTGCGCGGTGCACAGGTTGCCGAAAGCCCACGCGAGGGCGCCTGCCAGCACGAGGACGAACGGCCAGAACGCGGCCGGCCCCTCGAGGCGCTGCCAGCCGACGACCGCGAGGCCGACGACGGCGACCAGCACGCCGACCCCGGCGCGCGGGGTCAGCCGGTGGCCGAGCAGGACGCCGGCGAGGAGCACGGTGAACGGGGCGGAGGCCTGCAGCACCAGGGACGACAGCCCCGCCGGCATGCCGGCCGCCATGCCCCAGTAGAGGAACAGGAACTGGAAGGTGCCGAAGCCGAGCCCGTAGCCGACCAGCCAGCGCACCGGCACGCGCGGGAACGGCACCAGCAGCACCGTCGGCACCGCGATCAGCGCGAAGCGCAGCGCGACGAGGAAGAACGGCGGGAAGTGCTGGAGCGAGGCGTCGATCGCCAGGAAGTTCAGGCCCCAGCACGCGGCGACCAACGCGGCGAGGAGGCGGTGGCGGGTCGGCATGGCACCAGCCTGTCGGCGTCCTTGTTGAAGGACAAGTGAAACGTTCTCACGTCGCTGTGTAGGCTGACTACATGGATGTCCGGCACCTCGATCTGCTGCGCGAGCTGGCCGACCGCGGCAGCGTGACGGCGGTCGCCGCCGCCACCCACCGCACCCCGTCGGCGGTGTCGCAACAGCTGAGGAGCGCCGAACGCGCCTTCGGCGTCCCCCTCGTCGAGGCCCGGGGGCGCGGGGTGCGGCTCACCGACGCAGGCCGGGTGCTCGCCGCGTCGGGACGCGACGTCGCTCTCGCGGTCGCCGAGGCCGAGGCGCGGTGGCAGGACTTCCGCGGCACGGTGGCCGGGACGGTGAGCATCGCGGCCCTCCCGAGCGCGGCGACCTTCCTGCTGCCGGGGGTCCTCCGGGAGCTCGCCGACGAGCCGGTCGACGTGGTCTGCACCGACATCGACATCGCCGAGGCGGCGTACGCCGGGCAGGCCGTCGACCACGACATCGTGATCGCGCACTCGGCGCTGCGCAGCCCGACGCACGCCGACGACCTCGTGGTGCGACGGCTTGCCCGTGAGCCGCTCGACATCGCCATGGCGGCCGGACACCCGCTCGCGGCGCACGAGGTCGTGACCCCGGACGACCTGGTCGCCTGGCCGTGGATCGGCGTGCCGCTGGGCTACCCCTTCGACAGCATCCGGCTCGCCGTCGAGGAGGCCACGGGCCGCCTCGTGGACGTACGCCAACGGGTGCGGGACAACCGGCTCGTCGAGGCTCTCGTGGGGGCGGGGGAGTGCCTCGCGGTGCTCCCGCGGTTCACCGCACCCGCCGGTGACGAGGTGGTGCTGCGCCCGATCGCCGGCATCGTGTCGGGTCGCCACGTCCTCGCCATCCTGCGCCCCGACCGGGCGCAGCGCCGCGTGGTGCGTCGGGTGCTGGAGGCGCTGACGACCGTGGGCGGCCGGTACTCGGGGAGTGGCGGCTGACCCGGCGCTCAGCGCTTGGCGATGAGCCCGATGACCGGGGGAGCCTTCTGCTCCACCACGCTGACCCGGAAGCCGCCGCGCTGGAGGTTCTCGGAAGCGAGCTTGACGATGTTGGGCACCAGCTCGGGCCGGCTGGCCTCGTAGAAGAGGTAGACCGCGCCGCCGGGGACGACCCGCTCGTGGAGCAGGGCCACCTCGTCGTCGCAGGCGCGCACCCAGAAGAGGTTCACGTTGAAGGCGAAGACCTTGTTGAGCCGCTTGACCGGCACGCGCAGCGTGGCGAGGTCGATCTGGCGCACCACGAGCCGGCCGGCGTCGACGTACTTCTGGTTGCGCCGCTTGGTGCGGTCGACGCCCGACTCGGAGCGGTCGATGGCGAACAGCTTGCCCGTCTCCAGTTTGGCGCAGATCGCCTCCGCGCCGGCGCCGGGCCCGCAGCCGATCTCCAGGACCTGGTCGCCCGGCTGGACGTCCATGAGGTCGACGGCCCACTTGATGCGCGGCGGGATGGTCGAGATCGGCATGACCCACAGCCTGCCAGACGCGAGTTCACGAGTCAGCCACCGCCACCCACCGGGTGTCCGACTCGCTAGGTTGGGCGGGTGAGCACAGCAGACCCCGCACCGCGTCCCGCGTCCACCGCCGCTCCGATCCGGGTCGGGGTCCTCGGGGCGCGGGGCAAGGTCGGTTCCGAGGTGTGCCGCGCGGTCGGTGCCGCCGGCGACACCGAGCTGGTCGCCGAGGTCGACGCCGGCGACGACCTCGCCGCCCTCGTCGAGGCCGACGCACAGGTCGTCGTCGACTTCACCCACCCCGACGTGGTGATGGACAACCTCCGCTTCTGCATCGAGCACGGCATCCACGCGGTCGTCGGCACGACGGGCTTCGACCAGTCCCGCCTCGACCAGCTCGAGGCCTGGCTGGCCGACGCACCCGGGGTGGGCGTGCTGATCGCGCCGAACTTCTCGATCGGTGCGATCTTGATGATGCGGTTCGCGGCGCAGGCGGCGCCGTTCTTCGAGTCGGTCGAGGTCGTCGAGCTGCACCACCCCGACAAGGCCGACGCGCCGTCCGGCACCGCGCGCCGGACCGCGGAGATGATCGCGGCCGCCCGGCGCGAGGCCGGCAGCGACCCGATGCCCGACGCCACGTCCACCGGTCTCGACGGGGCGCGCGGCGCCGACGTCGACGGCGTCCGGGTCCACGGCCTGCGCGTGCGCGGCCTGGTGGCGCACCAGGAGGTGGTCCTCGGTGCTGCGGGCGAGACGCTCACCATCCGCCACGACTCGCTCGACCGCGTCTCCTTCACCCCCGGCGTGCTGACCGGCGTCCGCGCGATCGGCGACCACCCGGGGCTCACCGTGGGGCTCGACGCCTTCCTCGACATCGGCTGAGCCGAGGCTGCGCCCCTGGTCCGGCTCAGGCGAGGCGGGCCAGGGCGGCGACGACCGCCGCCCCGACCACGACGACGAGGAACGGCATCCTCAGCAGCAGCGCGACGACCGCGAAGGCCAGGCCCAGCACCCTGGCGTCCAGGGTCAGCGACGTACCAGCCGAGAAGACCTGGACCGCGACGAGCGCAGCGAGCAGCGCCACCGGGATCAGGTCGGCGACGCGCTCGACCGTGGGGTGGCTCAGCACCCGCTCGGGAAGCGACATCCCGGCGAGCTTGAGCAGGTAGCAGCCGATCCCGGCGAGGAGCACCGCGGTCCACATCAGCGGTGACCTCCCGCGACGTCGTCGGGGCCGGGGACCTCCGTCAGGTCGTCCCCGCGGGCCAGCGCCCCGACCAGCAGGGCGACGCCGCCCGCCGCCAGCACGGGCACGCCGGGTGCGGTGAGCGGCACCATGGAGATCGCGACGAGGGCCGCGAGGACGCCGACGAGCACGTTGCGGCGATCCTTCAGCCGCGGCCAGAGGAGGGCGAGGAACGCCGCGCCGACGGCGGCGTCGAGGCCGAACGTGCGCGGGTCGCCGACGGCCTCACCGGCGACGGCCCCGACGGCCGTGGCGAGGTTCCAGAGGACGAACACCGAGATCCCGGTGGTCAGGAAGCCCAGGCGCACCGCCGGCGTCGTGCCCCGGCTGACCGACATCGCCGTCGACTCGTCGATGAGGACGTGGGCGGCCGCGGCCCGGCGCCACCCGCGCCACTTCAGCAGCGGCGCCATCCGCAGGCCGTACAACGTGTTCCGGGTGCCGAGGAGCAGCGCCGTCGCGGCCCCGGACATCGGTGCGCCGCCGGCGGCCACGACCCCGGCCAGAGCGAACTGGCTGGCCCCGGTGAACATCAGCAGCGACAGCACGCACGTCTGCGCGACGCTGAGCCCCGAGGCGACCGAGACCGCCCCGAACCCGATGCCGTAGGCGCCGGTCGCGACACCGACCGCCAGGCTGTCGCGCACAATCCCGGAGCGCTCGCTCGGGGTGAGGACTGGCTCGGGCACGCCCCGAGGCTAGTGCGGCTCGCCGCCGCTCCTCGTCAGTGGGTACGACGCCGGACCCGCGCCGCCCGGACGTGCCCCTGGTGGTAGCCGTGGTGGAAGTCGTGGACCAGCGCGAAGGCCGCCGCCACCCCGGCCGCGGCGCCCGCGAGCAGGCCGACCCGGAGGTTCAGCGGGACCTCGGGCATCGCCCCGAGCCAGAAGCCGATGCCGACGCAGACGACCAGCGCGGCGAGGACGAGCGCGAACCGGTGCAGAGCGGGAAGCGGACCGAACATGGTGGAACCCCCGTGGCTGGCCGGCGGAGTAGCCGGCCCCTCCATGGTGACGCGCGCCGCGCGGAAAACAAGATCCGGAGGGGTGGAGTTTCGGCGGGCCACCTCGGGGCGGTCACAGCGGACGGAACCGGCGCGCGTCAGCCGATCGCGGTGTGGAGCCGGACCTGCTTCACCGTGGTCGCGCCGGTGCCGTCCAGGTCGAGCTCGCGGTGGGCGGTGTCGGGCGCCCAGCCCGCCTCGGTGAGGAAGGACCGCAGCGCGTCGTCACCGGCGTTGACCCAGGTCACCGCTCGGGTGAACCGGTCGGCCGCGAGGGTGTCGACCGCCGCCTGGAGGAGCCGGGAGCCGTGGCCCTTCGACGTCTCCTCGGGATCGAGGGTGACCTCAGCGAGCTCGCCGTCGGAGACGGGGTCGCAGTCGGGGTCGGCGGCCGGGGAGGTGAGCGCGAAGCCGACGACCCGGTTGCGCTCCAGCGCGACCAGCACCCGGTTGCGCGCGTCGGCCGGCCGGGCCAGCGCCTGCCGCCACTGCGCGGCGACGGCCGCGGCGTCGGTGGGCAGCACGTCGGGGGGCAGCACGTCGGCGTACAGCACCGGCCACGCCCGCAGCTGCACGGAGGCGATCGCGTCGGCGTCGTCGGCCCACGCGACGCGCACGGAGACGTCGGCGGTGGGGCCGCCGGGGTGCTCGTGGGTCATCGGCGGGTGCTCATCGATAGGTCTCGGGGAGCTTCTCGCCGATCTTCACCTGGGCCTTGGGCAGGCGCAGGAACTTCATCTGCAACGAGCGCATCGCGGCGTACCTCGTGACACCCTTGGTGGGCTCGTCGGGGAACCGGCGCGCCATCTCGCGGCGCAGGCGGAAGCGCAGCATCACGATGTCGAAGATGATGACCATGATCGTGGTGAACAGCACCGTGTTGCCGAGGTTCATCGCGGTCTGGTTGCCGGAGTAGCCCAGGATCATCGACACGATGAGCAGCGGCACCATCAGCTCGATGAAGCTGAAGCGGGAGTCCACGAAGTCGCGGATGAACCGGCGCACCGGGCCCCGGTCGCGCGCGGGGAGGTAGCGGTCGTCGCCGGTCTTCATCGCCTGGCGCATCTTCGCCGCGGTGTCGCCGCGGGCCGCTCGCTGGGCAGCCGCCTGCTCCTTGCGGTTGCGGGGCACCTTGGCCCGCGCCCGGGCGGCCGCCTCGGCTTCCTTGCGCGTCGGCGTGGGTCGACCCTTGCCGCCCACCTTGTCGGTGGCGGCCGGGACCTCGGGCTCGGGGGTGGAACGACGGAACAACGCCTGCTGCCTTCACGTGGATCGGATGCTGGCGCCCAGCCTATCGCCGTCGCCCGGCACGGGCGCCGTCGCGGCCATGGCCTACCTCCGGTTGGGGTTTGGTCCTAGGGTTGGGCCAACGCCCCGCCCACGCTCGCGTGGCGCGTGCGTGCCCCACCGACACGTCATGACCAAGAGAGGGTCTGCACCCCGATGAGTCTCATGAAGCGCATCAGCCTGATCTTCCGCTCCAAGGCCAACAAGGCCCTGGACAAGGCGGAGGACCCCCGGGAGACCCTCGACTACAGCTACCAGCGGCAGCTCGAGCTCCTCTCGAAGGTACGCCGCGGCGTCGCCGACGTCGCCACCAGCCGCAAGCGCGTGGAGCTGCAGGTCAACCAGCTCGAGCAGCAGGCGGCCAAGCTCCAGGGCCAGGCCGAGAAGGCCATCGGCGCGGGTCGCGAGGACCTCGCCCGCGAGGCCCTCACCCGCAAGTCCGGCCTGACGTCCCAGATCACCAGCCTCAAGGAGCAGCAGGCGACGCTCCAGGGCGAGGAGGAGAAGCTCGTCCTGGCACAGCAGCGGCTCCAGGCCAAGGTCGAGGCCTTCCGCACGCGCAAGGAGACCATCAAGGCCACCTACACCGCGGCGGAGGCCCAGACCCGCATCGGCGAGGCCATGTCCGGCATCGGCGAGGAGATGGGCGATGTGGGGCTGGCCATCCAGCGCGCGGAGGACAAGACCGCCCAGATGCAGGCACGGGGCCAGGCCATCGACGAGCTGATCGCCTCCGGCGCCCTCGACGACGCCTCGCAGCTCAACGCCGGCGACGACATCTCCCGCGAGCTCGACGCCCTGTCGTCCACCTCCGACGTGGAGGCCGAGCTGGCCCGGCTCAAGGCCGGTGCCGCGGCGCCCCAGGCCATCGAGGCCGGCGACGGCGGCGACATCCTCGAGGCCGAGGAGGAGCCCGCGCAGCGCCAGGCCAACGAGGGCGGGACCGCATGATCGTCCGCATCCTCGGCGAGGGTCAGTACGACCTCGACGACCACGCGCTCGACGCCCTCAACGGTCTCGACACGCAGATCGAGCAGGCCATCGAGGCCGGTGACGAGGCGATGTTCCGCACGGCGCTGAGCGGCCTGCTCGCGGCCGTGCGGTCCAACGGCACGCACCACGACGTCGACACCCTCGACGAGTCCGACCTGATCCTGCCGCCGCCGGACGCCACGATCGACGAGGTCCGCGAGCTCCTGGGCGACGACGGCCTGATCCCCGGCTGAGGCGGGCCACACCTTCGGCCATGGCCTCCTCGCGCTTCATCAAGGACAGCGGGCTCACCGCCCGGATGACCCTGACCATGTTCCTGCTCGGCGGGCTGTTCGTCGGCCTGGTCGTCGTGCTCATCCAGGTCGTCGGGTCCGGCTACGCGCCGCTCGTGGCGGTCATCGCGATCGGCATGGCCTTCTGGCAGTGGTGGAGCTCCGACAAGGTGGCCATGCGGGCGATGCGCGCCCGCGAGGTCTCCCCGGAGGAGGCACCCGAGCTGCACGGCATGGTCGACCGGCTCTGCGCGCTGGCCGACATGCCGAAGCCGCGGGTGGGCGTCGCGGACATGGCGGTGCCCAACGCCTTCGCGACGGGACGGTCCCCGGACCGCGCGGTGGTCTGCGTGACCACCGGCATCCTGCAGACGCTCGACGCGGAGGAGCTCGAGGCCGTCCTCGCCCACGAGCTGAGCCACGTGGCCCACCGCGACGTGCTGGTCATGACCGTCGCCTCCTCGGCCGGCATCGCGGCCGGCCTGCTGATGCGCTTCGCCCAGTTCGGCGGGATGGGCCGGCGCAACAACAACGGCGCCCTCCCGGCGGTGCTCGTCGCCCTGCTCGTCAGCCTGGTGGTGTACGCCGTCAGCTTCCTGCTGCTGCGCCTGCTGTCGCGCTACCGCGAGCTCTGCGCCGACCGGTCGGGCGCCTACCTGACGATGAAGCCCGCCGCACTGGCCTCCGCGCTCCAGAAGATCAGCGGTGAGGCAGCCGCCACCCCGCAGCGCGACCTGCGTGCCAACGCCGCCAGCGCGCTGTGCATCGTGCCGGCCTTCCGCAGCGGCCTGAGCGGCCTGATGGCCACGCACCCGCCGCTGCAGCAGCGGCTCGAGCAGCTCGCCCGCATCCAGGCCGAGCTCAGCAGGCCGACGGGCTGAGGGGGCAGGCGATGGGGCTCTGGGAGGCGATGCGCGCGCGGACGCAGCCCAAGCGCAACAACCTCGACGCGCTCTTCCACGTGCCGAGCGCGGCGGTCACGCTGCAAACGGCGCTGGGGTTCGAGCCGACGGGCTCCGGCTCGGTCTGCTACCGCTCCGCCGCAGGCGCCGCGTTCGCCCAGGCCCAGGACGACGTGGTGGCCTTGATCCGCGACGACGCGGAGGCGCCCGAGGTCAGCGTCAGCCAGGACGACTTCGGCTTCACCTGGTTGGTGGTCACCGGGGACAGGGACGACATGGCCGGCCTGTGCACCGACCTCCACGCCGTCAACACCACCCTCGAGCTCAACGGCTTCGCGTCCGGCCTGCTCTGCTCGATGGTGCCCTTCCGCAACGCCGCCGGGCAGGCGTTCGGGCTGACCTACCTCTACAAGCAGGGCACGTTCTACCCCTTCGCACCCACGGGCGAGCAGTCCCGCGACACGCTGCTCGAGCTGTCCGTGCGCGACCTCTTGGACAAGGAGCTGCCGATGGAGCCCGACACCCAGCGCTGGCTGGCCGTCTGGAAGGCGCCCGGGCTGTGAGCGCGGGGGCGGAGCGCGACCGCGCGTTGGCCGCGTACGACGTCGTCGAGGGGCCACCGCGACGCGAGCTCGTCGCGCTGGTGGACCTCGCAGCCCACGTGGCGGGCGTGCCGTACGCCGCCGTCAACCTGCTCAGCAGCAGGCAGCAGCACCAGGTGGCCACGACGGGCTTCGAGGGCCGGACGACGCCGTGCGACGACTCGATGTGCCGGCAGGTGGTGGAGTCGGGTCGGCCGATCATGCTCGACGACGCCGGCCGGGACCCGCGCTTCGCCGACAACCCGTGGACGACCGGTGAGATCGCGGAGGTGAAGTACTACGGCTCCCACCCGTTGCGCACGCCCGAAGGCGTCGTCATCGGCACACTGTGCGTGTTCGACAGCGAGGCCCACCCGGTGACCGAGGAGGCGGCGCGCGGGCTGGCGCTGCTCGCCGACCGCGTGGTCGACGTGCTGGAGCTCGACCTGACGTCTCGCCGGCTCGGCGAGGCCAACGCCCGACTGAGCACCTCCAACGAGCGACTGGCGAACTTCGCCGGTCAGGTCAGCCACGACCTGAAGAACCCGCTGACCGCCATCTCGCTGTCCCTCGAGGCGCTCGAGCTGGAGGTCACCGACGACTACCAGGTCGAGACGGTGGCGCGCGCCCGCCGGGGCGTCGACCGGACGAACGACATGATCAGCACGCTCCTCGAGTTCGCCTCGCAGGGAGACCCACCGGGAGACGAGCGCGTCGACCTGGCGACCGAGGTCGAGGCCGCGCTGGACGACCTCGCGGGCCGGATCGACCGTTCGCAGGTCCGTGTCGGCCCGCTGCCGGTGGTGCACGGCGACGCAACGCAGCTGCGGTCCGTGCTGATGAACCTGATCGACAACGCTGCGAAGTTCACGGTCGTGGGGGAGCAGCCCGACGTCGAGGTCGGCAGCCAGCGGGTCGACGGTCGCCACCGGGTCGAGGTGCGCGACCGCGGGCGCGGCATTCCCGACGACAAGCGCGAGCGGGTGTTCGCGCCCCTGGCCCGCCTGGACAAGACCGTGGAGGGCTCGGGCCTCGGCCTGGCGACGTGCCGCCGGGTCGTCGAGGCCCACGGCGGCACGATGGGCGTGGAGCCGCGTGAGGGCGGCGGCTCCGTCTTCTGGTTCGCGCTGCCGGCCGTCGACGTCGACTAGGGCAGCCTGGCCAGCTTCATCTGCTGCGAGGCGTAGACGTGGCCGACGACGGTGCCGTCGAGCCAGTCGGTGAGCCGGCGCGCCTCGCGCTCCAGGGCGTCGCGACCGGCCGGCTCGACGTCCTCGAGGAGGGACAGCCGGACGACGCCCTCGTCGTCCTGCACCCAGCAGCCCACGACCCGACCGTCCCACCAGGCCGTGGTGCCGGCGTTGCCGTTGGTGTCGAAGAGGTAGGGCACGTGCGCGGGGTCGAGGTAGAACCCGCGCTGCTTCCACCCCATGACGGTCGGGTCGAGGGTCGGCAGCAGCGCGGCCCAGGGCTCCACCGGCCCGGCGTCCTCGGCGTCCTCGGGCAGCAGCCACCCGACGGAGCCGTCGTCGAGCGCGACCTGGACGGCGTCGACGTCCGCCAGCGCCCGGGTGACCGCGGTCTTGGTCGACCCGAGCCACCACTGGATGTCCGCGGCCGTGCCCGGACCGAAGGTGGTCAGCCACGAGCGGACGAGGGCGGCGTACCCGTCGGCCTCGCCGAGGGGCTCGGGCACGACGCCGAGCCAGTCCTCGGCGGTGGTCCACGTCGGCTTGTTCAGCCGCCAGTGCCCGGCGTTGCGGCCGCGGAGGACCTTCCCCTCGAGGCCGAGGTGCGTCAGGACCCACGGCGCCACCGGGACCGGTCGGTCCCACGTCTTGTCCGTGTCACCGCCGATCATCCCGGCGAGCTCCGGCACCTCCGCGCGCAGCTGCGTCGTCGTGGCCGGTCCGGCGGCTAGGCGGGCGAGCACTGCCTCTCGCGCGGCGTCGAGCCAGGCGTCGCCGTCAGGGGCGATGCCGGCCCCGGCGATGGCCTTGGCGATCCGCTTGCGCTCGGAGGTCGCGACCCGGGCGGCGGCGCTGCCCCACGCCGCCGGGAGCAGCTCGCGCGGGAAGACGAAGAGCGTGCGCCGCATGGCCAGCTGCTTGACGACCATGCGCACGTCGTAGAGCTCGGCGTCGATCGCCTCGGGCGTCAGCCCCTCCGTGCGCGCGGCGAGCGCGAGGTGGACGGTCGCCGCCTCGGTCGCGTGCAGGGCGGTCATCGCCCACGTGACCGTGCCGACGTCGTCCTTGCGGTGCGGCGGCGCCAGGCAGTGGCGTACGGCGATCCGGCTGCGCCGCTCCGAGTCGCTGACGCGCCGCAGTGCCGTCCCCATCTCGCGCGGCCGGGTCAGTCGCGGTGGGACTTGCCGGGCAGGTCGAGCATCCGTTGCAGGGCCAGCAGCGCGTCGGCCTCGGTCTCCGGGTCGACGGTGATCTGGTTGACGACCTCGCCGGCGACGAGGTTCTCCAGGGCCCAGACGAGGTGGGGCAGGTCGATGCGGTTCATCGTCGAGCAGTAGCAGACGTTGCGGTCGAGGAACACGATCGTCTTGTCGGGGTGGGCGTCGGCGAGCCGCTTGACCAGGTTGAGCTCGGTGCCGATGGCCCAGACGGTGCCGGGCTCGGCCGCCTCGATGGTCTTGATGATGAACTCGGTCGAGCCGACCAGGTCGGCCTTGAGCACGACCTCGTGCTTGCACTCGGGGTGGACCAGCACCCTGATGCCGGGGTGCGCGGCGCGCAGCTCGTCGACGACGTCCTCGGAGAAGCGTCCGTGCACCGAGCAGTGGCCCTTCCAGAGGATCATCCGGGCGCGCTGGAGCTCCTCCGCCGTGAGGCCGCCACCGGGCTGGAGCGGGTCCCACACGACGCAGTCGTCGAGCGACATGCCCATCTGGAGCACGGCGGTGTTGCGACCGAGGTGCTGGTCGGGGAGGAAGAGGACCTTGGCGTCGGCGTCACCCTTCTGCGCGAACGCCCACTCGAGCGCGACGTCGGCGTTGGAGGACGTGCAGACCACCCCGCCGTTGCGGCCGCAGAACGCCTTGATGTCGGCGCTGGAGTTCATGTAGGTCACCGGCACGACGCTGTCCTGGATGCCGGCGTCGGCCATCGCGTCCCAGGCGTCCTCGACCTGCCGCAGCCGGGCCATGTCGGCCATGGAGCACCCGGCGGCGAGGTCGGGCAGCACGACCTGCTGGGCGGGGGAGGTGAGGATGTCGGCCGACTCGGCCATGAAGTGGACGCCGCAGAAGACGATGAACTCGGCGTCGGGACGCGCGGCGGCGTCGCGCGCCAGCTTGAAGGAGTCGCCGGTGACGTCGGCGAACTGGATCACCTCGTCGCGCTGGTAGTGGTGGCCGAGCACGAACACCCGGCCGCCGAGGGCCTCCTTGGCCGCGCGGGCACGCTCGACCAGCGACGGGTCGGATGCCGCAGGCAGGTCGCCGGGGCACTCGACGCCACGCTCGGCGTCGAGGTCGCGGCCCTTGCCGAGCGGGAGCAGCGGCAGGTCGACAAGGCTCATGGACACCATCCTAGGAGGCGAGGCTGACATCACCGTGGCCATGGCACCCTGTCGGTCATGACGCGACGCGGTGAGGTCCTGGCCCTGGTGCAAGCGGGCGGGCAGGGCTCCCGCATGGACGTGCTCACCCGCGAGCGCGCCAAGCCCGCACTGCCCTACGGCGGCGTCCACCGGCTCATCGACTTCGCGCTGTCCGGGCTCGTGCACGCGGACCTCTCCGACGTGTGGGTGTCCCTGGAGTACCAGGTCACCTCGATCGACGAGTACCTCTCCGGCGGCCGGCCGTGGAGCCTGGACCGCAACCGCGGCGGCTTCCGCCGCATCGTCCCGCAGACCGGCACGGGACCGGCGACCGAGAGCGGGTTCGCCCACGGCAACGGCGACCTGCTGCTGCGGATGTCGGCCGACCTCGAGGCCTTCGCCGCCCCCACGCTCGTGGTGTGCAGTGCCGACCACGTCTTCAACATGGACCTCGCCCCGGTGGTGGAGGAGCACGTCGCCGCGGGCCGGGCGGCCACGGTCCTCACCAGCGAGGTGACCAAGAAGGACGCCTCCGACAACGTCGTGGTGGTCACCGGCCGCGGCGGCACGGTGACCGCGGTCGAGCACAAGCCGTCGCGGCCCTCGACGGGCACGGTGGCGACGGAGATCTTCGTCTACGACACGGCCGTGCTCCTCGAGACCCTCCACGAGCTGCGCGCCGAGCTCGTCGGGGAGCAGGACGAGGAGGACGCCCAGGACGGCGACAGCGGCATCGGGGACTTCGGCGAGCACCTCCTTCCGCGCCTGGTGGACCGCGGGAAGGTGGTCGCGGTCCCGCTGACGGGCTACTGGCGCGACGTCGGCCAGCCCGGCCTCTACCTCCAGTCCCACCGCGACCTTCTCGCCGGCAGGGTCGACGTCTTCGACCACCCCGGTCGGCCGGTCATCTCGCACTGGCCCGACCGGCCCGCCGCGCGCGTGCGCGCCGCGG
This sequence comes from Microbacterium sp. ARD31, assembly GCF_031844425.1. Taxonomy (NCBI): domain Bacteria; kingdom Bacillati; phylum Actinomycetota; class Actinomycetes; order Micrococcales; family Microbacteriaceae; genus Microbacterium; species Microbacterium sp. ARD31. The sequence goes on along the minus strand of NZ_JAUZVE010000014.1, from coordinate 63,781 downwards.
GGGAGTGCCGCGACTCCCTGCTCTCCCCGGGAGCGGACGTGAGCGGGACCGTGGTCGGCAGCGTCCTCGGCCCGGGCGTCGTGGTGGAGAAGGGCGCCGAGGTGCACGACAGCGTCGTGATGGAGGACTGCGTGATCCGCGCTGGGGCCGTGGTCCGCACGACCGTCCTCGACGAGCGCTGCGTGGTCGGCGAGCGGGCGCGGGTCGGCGGTGAGCCCGCCGGGCGGCTCGCGCGGGACGAGGACGTCGTACTCGTCGGGCGGGACTCGCGGATCCGAGCCGACGTCGCCGCGGGTTCGCGGCTCGAGCCGGGGTCCGACGCCTGACCCGTCCGGCTACAGCAGCGAGCCGTGGTGGATGTAGGGCGCAGGCGGCTTCATCCGGCGCACGCACAGGTAGCCGTACTGGTGGATCGACAGCCTTGCCTCCAGCCCGACGTCGAGCGCCCACGCGTTGGCGGCGGTGACGTGGTGGACCGAGACCTGCGCGCCCGGAGCCGACGACGCGAGCGCCTCCCACAGCAGGGCCGCGGCCGTACGCCGGTTGGTGGCCGCCACCAGCGTGGGCGAGCCGTCGCCGTCGATGTAGGCGTAGCCCGAGCCGGTCGTGTGGTCCACGACGACCAGCCGGAACTGGTCGAGCAGGAGCTCGTGGTCGGAGAGGTGCGCGGCGCCGCGGGTGCGTCGGTCGACCGAGTCCATCAGGTCGATGTCGGCGGCCGCGCCCTCGCGGACCCGTTCCACCACCGGGATCGCGCTGCGGTCGACCACGCCGGTGAGCATCATCTGGGGGTGGAGGTCGAAGCCGGCCAGCCGGTAGCGGCGCACGGCACCGGGATCGGCGCTCGCGGAGAACATGCCTCGCAGGCACCCGCGCCCGTGGTGCAGGCTCGCCGCGAGCAGCTGGGTGCCGATGCCGCGGCCCTGGTGCTCGGGCAGCACGGCGAAGGACGCCAGGATCCACATCAGCTCGCGGACCCGGGAGACCGCGCCGCCCACGACCCGGCCGTCGACCTCGGCGACCCAGCAGCCGGCTGCGTCGGTCCGCAGCGCGGCACGGGTGCGGGCGATCCAGGCACCGTTGCGGGCCGGAGGACGGCGTACGGGGTCCGGCCAGGCCCGTTGGTAGGTCCGGGTGTCCACCTCGTGGTAGCTGGTGGCGGTGATCTCCGCGAAGGGCTCGAGGTCGCCCTCGCGCATCGGGCGGACGAGCAGGGTCACGACACGTGCGAGGCGTACCGGGCGAGCAGGTCGGGCCAGTGCGTGTAGGTGGCGCGCACGTGCTCCGAGCCGTCGGACCAGCCGCCGTGCTCGAGGTGGACGCGGGTGCCGTCGCCCTCGTCGGTGAAGCGCACGTCGAGCGTGGTCGGCTCGGTCTGGTCGTGCCCGAGCCAGAAGTCCATGACCAGGTGCCCCAGCGGGTCCCAGGTCGTGACGTTGCCCCAGGTGTAGCGCTGGTCGTCGTCGTGGACGGTCTCGACCGGCCCGTTGGGGTCGATCGCGATGCTGCTGTAGGTGGGCGGGTCGGGGCTCAGCATCGGGTCCCACCACTCGCCCATCTGGGCCGTGAACCCGACGAACGCCTGGGCGGGTTTCACCGGGACCGTGATCTCCGCGACGATCGGTGCAAGGCTCATGCACGTACTCGCTTCGCTCCGTGCGCGCATGAGGCACCTGAGACGCTGTGTTGGATGACTCGCTCGCTGCGCTCGCTCATGCGAGAAGCATGCCCGATGGCACCACTGCAAGGATGGTCGCCATGCGCGTGCTGATCGCCCCGGACAAGTTCGCCGGGACCCTCACGGCCGTGGAGGCCGCCCACGCCATCGCCACCGGCTGGCGTCGCCACGCCCCGGACGACGAGCTCGACCTCGCGCCGATGGCCGACGGTGGCCCCGGTTTCGTGGACGTGCTGCACGCCGCGCTGGGTGGTGAGCTGTCGGCCGTCACGGTCTCCGGGCCGCACGGTGGCCCGGTGCCCGCGGTGGTGTTGCGAGTGGGGGAGACGGCGTACGTCGAGAGCGCGCAGGCCGCGGGCCTGCACCTGGTCTCCGGCCCGGTCGAGACGGCGACGAGCCGCGGGGTCGGCGAGCTCGTGCTCGCTGCGGCCTCCGGCGGCGCGACGACCGTGGTGGTCGGGCTGGGCGGCACCGGCACGAACGACGGCGGCGCCGGCGTCCTCGACGCGCTCGGCGCGACCTCGGACGGTGTGCTCGACGGCGGTGCGGCGCCGCTGGCGACGGTGACTACCGTCGACCTCGCCCCGGCCCGGGCGCGCCTCGACGGGGTGACCCTGGTGGCGGCCAGTGACGTCGACAACCCGCTGACCGGCCTGTTCGGGGCGACCAAGACGTTCGGCCCGCAGAAGGGCGTCGACGAGGACCGGATCGCCGCAGTCGACGGCTGGCTCGAGGCCTTCGCGGTCGCCACCGACCGGCGTACGTCGCTGGAGAAGGGTGCCGGCGCCGCCGGAGGCATCGGCTTCGCGCTCCTCGCCCTCGGCGCCACCCGCGAGCCCGGCATCGGCCTGGTCACCGACGCCGTGTCCCTCGCCCGACGTGCCCGCGCCGCGGACCTCGTGGTCACGGGCGAGGGTGCCTTCGACTTCTCCAGCCGCGCCGGCAAGGTGCCCTACGGCGTGGCTGCCGTCGCCGCCGAGGCCCTCCGCCCCTGCATCGCCCTCGCGGGGCAGGTGCTCGTCGGGTCGCGGGAGATGCGCGCCCTCGGCATCGAGTCGGCGTACTCCCTCGTCGAGCTGGTGGGGGAGGACCGCGCCCTCAGCGCCCCCGCCGACGCCCTCGCCGACCTCGCCGCCCGGGTCGCGCGCACCTGGTCCCGCTGAGCGCCCTCCGCGCCCGGTGCGCGTGTCCCCGCCCGGGGGTGGCGGCAGATCGCGTGTGGTCGGGGGCTGGCGCCGCGATGTGCCGCCACCCCGCACGGCCCGCGAGCCGTCCCCAGCCCGGCCGGCCTCGTACCTGTCCACAAGGAGCGCTGGGCGTGCTGGAGGGCTTCCCCCACCCGACCCACGCTCGTGCACGTGGCAGACCTTCGAGCCCTGCGGGGACACCGACGCGGAACGTCGTGGGTGTCGGTGACGTACGGCGTGCACCGGCCGACAGGCTCCCCGTCGGCACCTGAGCATCCCCCCTTCTGGGACGAGGACGACCTGTGCGGCTGGCAGCTGCTCATGACGGACGTCGGGTGCTTCACGGGGCTGACTGCGCTCGAGGTTTTGGGCGTGCCGTTGCCGCCCCTTCCGGACCGGTGCCCTGTCTTCATGGCCCTCGCGAAGGACGATCCTCGCCCCATGCGCGACGGGGTGCACACGAGCCGGCACATCCGGCCCGTGGCGTACGTCGAGGTGCGCGGCCTCCGTGTCGCCCGCGTGCCGGAGGCGCTGGCCGCGGCAGGACGCTGGGTGGGGCTGGTCGACCTCGTGGCCATGGCGGACGCGGCCCTCCACCTCGAGCTCGTGACGTTCGACGAGCTCGAGGAGATCGCCGCCTCGCCGCGGCCGGGCAGCCGTCGCCTTCGTGCGGCCCTCACCATGGTGGATGCCAGGGCCGAGTCGCTGTGGGAGACGTTGCTCCGCCTGCTCCACGTCGTGTGCGACATCGAGGTCGAGGCCCCAGTGGACGCTGATGGACCCAGACGGGGTCGTCGTCGCGGAGGCCGACCTCTGGCTCGTCGGCACGACGGCGCTGTACGAGTACGACGGGGACGAGCACGAGAAGGCTCCACGCAGGGTCCGTGACCGCCGTCGCGATCGACGGGTGGACAGGCAGGGTTTCGTACGCCGGGGCTACACCGCAGGCGACGTGATCCACCGGGCCGTCTCGGTCCTGGAGGACGCTGACCGCTCGATCGGCCGACCGCACGCCCCGACCCGGATCCGCGCGTGGCACGACCTGCTGCGCGACTCCCTCTTCACGCCTGCGGGCCGGGCGGCGTTCCTCCGGCGCGTGCCGGTGTCGCCACCCCGCCGGCGTCACGCCTGAGGGTGGCGGCAGATCGCGGCTGGAGTGGGTCGTGCGGTGCGATGTGCCGCCACCCCGTCGGATCGGTCTGGTGGGGGTGGCGGCAGATCGCAGCTGGAGTGGGTCGTGGGGTGCGACGTGCCGCCACCCCGAGGATGGGTCTGGTGGGGGTGGCGGCAGATCGCAGCTGGAGTGGGTCGTGGGATGCGATGTGCCGCCACCCCGAGCCGGCGGAGGGGCGATCGCGGCCACACGGCTGGGGAATAACCCGTGGTGTGCGACCATTGGAGACAGCAGTGCCCCGAGACTTCTGGAGTGATGAGATGACCGAGCAGGTCGAGACCACCGAGCGCCGTACCGACCAGATCAACCTCTCCGCCGTCGCGGCGGGCAAGGTCAAGAGCCTCCTCGAGCAGGAGGGCCGCGACGACCTGGCCCTGCGCATCTCCGTCCAGCCGGGTGGCTGCTCGGGCCTGCGCTACCAGCTCTTCTTCGACGAGCGGACCCTCGACGGCGACGTGACCACCGACTTCGACGGCGTGACCGTCGTGGTCGACCGGATGAGCGTCCCCTACCTCAACGGTGCGGAGATCGACTTCGTCGACACCATCGAGAAGCAGGGCTTCACCATCGACAACCCCAACGCCACCGGCTCCTGCGCCTGCGGCGACAGCTTCCACTGAGCTGACACGCACGAAGGCCCCCGCCAGTGGCGGGGGCCTTCGTCGTGCTCGGGGTCCGAGGTGTGCGATCAGTCCAGGTGCAGGTGCAGCGCGCCGGCCAGTCGGGCGGCGGCCTCGGAGATCCGGATCTCGCGCTTGGCGACCTCGGCGGGGTAGTCCTCGAAAGCCAGGCTCGGCGGGGTGGTGACGGCGGCCCTCGCCGCGCGCTCGAGGTGGGCCTCGAGGCGGAGGTTGCGGCCGGTCTCCTGGCAGTCGGCGGCCATCTCGGCGGGGGTCGCGAGCTCGTCGTGGACCAGGTGCGCGGGGCGGGTGCCACCGCCCGATGAAGTCGTCATGACGACGACGTTATTGGCTACTGCGGGGTATCCCGAGGCGTACCGGAAGGTAGTGTTTCGCGTCGTGTCCCTCCTTGTTGCCGGATCCATCGCGACCGACCACCTGATGTCCTTCCCGGGCAAGTTCGCCGACAGCCTGGTCGTGGACCAGCTCGACAAGCTGTCGGTGTCCTTCCTGGTCGAGGAGCTCGAGGTACGACGCGGCGGGTGCGCGGCGAACATCTGCTTCGGCTTGGGCAACCTGGGCCTGCGCCCGGTCCTCGTCGGGGCGGTGGGGGAGGACTTCGCCGAGTACCGCTCCTGGCTCGAGCGCCACAACGTCGACTGCGACTCCGTGCACGTCTCGGAGACCAAGCACACCGCCCGCTTCGTGTGCACCAACGACAGCGCGCACGCCCAGATCGCGAGCTTCTACGCCGGCGCGATGAGCGAGTCGCGCGAGATCGAGCTCAAGCCGATCGTCGACCGCGTCGGGCAGCCCGACTACGTCATCATCGGCCCCGACGACCCGCAGGGCATGCTGCGGCACACCGAGGAGTGCCGCCAGCGCGGCTACCGCTTCCTCGCCGACCCGTCGCAGCAGCTCGCCTTCGGCGACGGCGACCTGATCCGCCCGCTGATCGACGGTGCGGAGATCCTGTTCTCCAACGAGTACGAGGCCAGCCTGATCACGCAGAAGACCGGCTGGACCGCCGAGGAGATCCTCTCCCGGGTCGGCACCTGGGTCGTCACCCTCGGCCCCGCCGGCGTGCGCATCGACCGCTCGGGGGAGGAGTCGGTCGTGGTGCCGGCGGTCCCCGAGATCGAGAAGGTCGAGCCGACCGGCGTCGGCGACGCGTTCCGCGCCGGCTTCCTCGCCGCGCTCAGCTGGGGCCTCGACCACGTCCGCGCAGCCCAGCTCGGCTGCCTGCTGGCCGTCTACGTCGTCGAGCAGGTCGGCACCCAGGAGTACGAGATCTCCCGCAGCGCCTTCCTCGCCCGCTGCGAGGAGACCTACGGCGCCGAGGCCGTCGCCGACCTCGAGCCGCACCTCAGGACGATCCGGCCCTGATCGAGACCCGGTCAGCCGGGCAGCGACATCAGCTGCGGCGCCGCACGACGTAGCGCGGCGCTCCGTCGGCTGCGGTGTCGGTGCCGACGTGGTCCTGGCCCTTCATCCGGCACCAGGCAGGTACGTCGACCGCTGCCGCGGGGTCGCGCGCGACGACGGCGAGCAGGCTGCCGACCTCGACCTCGGCGAGGTGGCGGGCGAGCTCGATGACCGGCATCGGGCAGGGCAGGTCGCGGCAGTCGAGCTCGAGCGCGACGTCGTACGGGCGGTCGGGGGTCACAGGCCCACCCGCGCCCGGATCTCGGCGACCAGGCCGGGCAGGACGTCGCAGAAGGCGTCCACGTCGGCGCGCGTGGTGCCGCGCTGGAGGGAGAGCCGCACGTTGCCGTGGGTGAGCACGCCCATCGCCTCCAGCACGTGGCTCGGCGTGAGCGTCGAGGCCGTGCATGCCGAGCCGCTGGCGATGCCGAACCCGCGGCGGTCGAGCTCGGTGACGAGCGCCTCGCCGTCGACGTAGAGGCAGGAGAAGGTCACCAGGTGGGGGAGCCGCCGGTCGGGGTCGCCCACGACCTCGACGTCGGGGACCTCCATGGCCACCCGGTGGCGTACGACGTCGACGAGGGCGTGCTGGCGAGCGTTGACCTCCTCGCGCTCGGCCACCACGGCTTGCAGCGCGGCGGCCGCGGCGAGGACCGCCGGGACGTTCTCGAAGCCCGTCGAGCGCTCGTCGACCCGGTCGTCGCCGGGGAACGGGTTGCGCCACCGCGCCCGCTTGCGGACCAGCAGCACCCCGACGCCGGCAGGCCCGCCCCACTTGTGCGCGGACCCCGCGGCGGCGGCCCAGCCGTCGGGCAGGGGCAGGCGTCCCATCGAGGCGCAGGCGTCGGTGAACAGCGGCACGTCGCCCGGCAGGTCGACGTCGCCGACGTCCTGGACCGTGCCGACCTCGTGGTTGGCGGACTGCAGGGCGACGACGGCGACGTCGGGTCCGGTGGCGGCCTGCGCGAGGTCGCCGACGCGCACCCGCCCGTCGGCCCCCACGCCCACCTCGGCGGCCCGGGCGCCCCACGCCACGGCGTGCCGCACCGCCGAGTGCTCGATCGCCGAGTGGACCACGACGTCGCCGCGGCGCGAGCCCCGCACCAGGCCGAGCAGGCCGAGGTGGACCGCGTGCGTGCCGCTGGGCGTGAACGTCACCTCGTCCGGTCGGACGCCCAGGGCGTCGGCCGTGGCCTCGCGGGCGTTGTCGAGCAGCAGCCGGGCCTCGCGCCCGGGACGGTGCAGCCGGCGCGGGTCGGCGTACCCTCGGTCGAGGGCCGCGAGCAGGACCTCGCGGGCCGCCGGGTGCAGGGGCGAGGACGACGCGCTGTCGAGGTCGCCCTCTCGGGCCGCGGGACCGGTCACACCCGCAACTTATGCCACGCACGGCGCACTGCGCGGCGGGCGAGGGACGCTCACCGGGCGAGATCGGCCGACACCCGACCCTGCCCCGCATGGCCGGGCCCGATGGGGATACTCTCTATCCGTCGAAAAGGACCGAGAGAGAGGCTCGTCAGTGGGTCTGCAAGTCCCCAAGCTTTCAGGCGCGCCGGCGCGGCGCATCCTGAGGGTCGCGCTGCTGGGCGTGACGATGCTGGTGCTGGCCGGGTGTTCCGACGCCGACGAGCACCAGATCCGCAACCTGGCGATGCCCGACCGTGCCAGCGCGCAGGGTCCCTACACCTACGAGCTGTGGAAGTGGGCCTGGGTGGCCGCCATGGTCACCGGCGTCATCGTCTGGGGCCTGATCTTCTACGCCGTGGTGAGGTTCCGCCGTCGCAGCGACGACGAGGTCCCGCGCCAGACGCGCTACAACCTCCCGCTCGAGGTCTTCTACACGATCGCCCCGGTGCTGATGTGCGTCGTGTTCTTCTTCCACACCGTCCGCGTGCAGGACGAGGTCGTGAAGCTCGAGGACAACCCCGACATGACCGTCGAGGTGATGGGCCAGCAGTGGTCGTGGACCTTCAACTACGGCGTCGGTGAGCAGGACCCGGGCGCGAACCCCGAGGACGACGAGTACGCCTACCAGGAGTACGTCTACACCTCCGGCGACGGCAACGAGATCCCGACGCTGGTGCTGCCCGTCGACCAGCGGATCCAGTTCAACCTGCACTCGCCCGACGTGATCCACGACTTCGGCGTCCCGGCCTTCCTGGTCAAGATGGACGTCATCCCCGGACGCGTGAACCGGCTCCAGGTCACCCCGACCGTCGAGGGCGACTACGCCGGCAAGTGCTACGAGCTCTGCGGCGTCTACCACTCCCGGATGCTGTTCAACGTCAAGGTCGTCAGCCAGGCCGAGTACGACGCCTACCTCGCCGACCTCGCCGAGGCAGGCCAGACGGCCGACTCGCCCGTCCTCGGCGGGTCCAACTCCACGACTCAGACCGGACTGGCCGAAGACCAGTCCCAGGAAGGGAGCCAGGAGTGAGCGCCCCCACCTCCGCCGCCCCGCACGCCGCCCCGGCCGCTCCGCAGGGGCGCAAGACGCTCGGCCAGCAGGCGGTCCGCCTGCTCACCACCACGGACCACAAGCTCATCGGCAAGATGTACCTCGTCACCTCGTTCGCGTGGTTCCTCGCCGCGGGCCTGATGGCGATGCTGATCCGCGCGGAGCTGGCCTACCCCGGCCAGCAGGTCGTCAACGAGCAGCTCTACAACCAGCTGTTCACGATGCACGGCACGATCATGCTGCTGCTGTTCGCGACGCCGCTGTTCTTCGGCTTCGCCAACGTGATCATGCCGCTGCAGATCGGTGCGCCCGACGTGGCGTTCCCGCGCCTCAACATGTTCAGCTACTGGCTGTTCCTGTTCGGCGGCCTGATCGCGGCCTCGGGCTTCCTGACCCCGCAGGGCGCCGCCGACTTCGGCTGGTTCGCCTACACGCCGCTCTCCGACGCGGTCCGCAGCCCCGGCGTGGGCGGTGACCTCTGGATCATGGGCCTCTGGATGGCCGGTCTCGGCTCGATCCTCGGTGGCGTCAACTTCATCACCACGATCATCTGCATGCGTGCCCCCGGCATGACCATGTTCCGGATGCCGATCTTCGTCTGGAACACCCTGATCACCTCGATGCTCGTGATCATGGTCTTCCCGATCCTGGCGGGCGCGCTGCTCTCGCTGGAGGCCGACCGCATCCTCGGTGCCCACGTGTTCGACCCGTCGCACGGCGGGCCGATCCTGTGGCAGCACCTGTTCTGGTTCTTCGGCCACCCCGAGGTCTACATCATCGCGCTGCCGTTCTTCGGCATCATCTCCGAGATCCTCCCGGTCTTCAGCCGCAAGCCGATCTTCGGCTACGTCGGCCTGGTGGCCGCGACGCTCGGCATCGCGATGCTCTCGGTGGCCGTGTGGGCCCACCACATGTTCGTCACCGGTGCGGTGGACCTGCCGTTCTTCTCCGGCATGACCTTCCTGATCGCGGTGCCCACGGGCGTGAAGTTCTTCAACTGGATCGGCACGATGTGGGGCGGCAGCCTGTCCTTCGACACCCCCATGCTGTGGTCGATCGGCTTCCTCACCACCTTCCTGTTCGGTGGCCTCACCGGCGTCATCCTGGCCAGCCCGCCGCTGGACTTCCACGTCTCGGACTCCTACTTCGTGGTCGCGCACTTCCACTACGTCGTCTTCGGCACCGTGGTGTTCGCGATGTTCGCCGGCTTCTACTTCTGGTGGCCGAAGATGACCGGCCGGATGCTCGACGAGCGCCTCGGCAAGGTGCACTTCTGGCTGCTCTTCGTCGGCTTCCACACCACCTTCCTCGTCCAGCACTGGCTGGGTGTCGAGGGCATGCCGCGTCGCTACGCCGACTACCTCCCGGCCGACGGCTTCACCACGCTCAACCAGATCTCCACCGTGGGCTCGTTCCTGCTCGGTGCGTCGATGCTGCCGTTCTTCTACAACGTCTACGTCTCCGCCAAGGCGCCGATGGTCGAGGTGGACGACCCGTGGGGCTGGGGCCGCTCCCTGGAGTGGGCCACCAGCAGCCCGCCGCCGCGCCACAACTTCCTCACGCTGCCCCGGATCCGCTCCGAGTCGCCTGCCTTCGACCTGCACCACCCCGAGGTGGCGCTGCGTGAGCTGAGCGAGCACCCGGCCGAGCGCAACGGTGACCTCGCCGACGCCCCCGAGGTGTCGGGTCGCGAGGAGATGCTGCGCGACCGTGCCGACACGACCACCCCGACCGAGGAGGAGAACCGATGAAGGCCGAGGCCTGGATCTTCGGGATCACCACCGTCTTCGTCGCGGTGGTGGCGCCCGCCTACTGGTTCCTCGCCGAGGACCCCACCGGCACCTCCGCGCTCGTGATGACCGCGTTGCTGACCGGCATGGTCACCCTCTACCTCGGCTTCCACGCCTCGCGCATGGACCCGCGGCCCGAGGACCGCAAGGAGGGCGAGATCGCCGAGGGCGCGGGCGAGCTGGGCTTCTTCCCGCCCTACTCCTGGTGGCCGCTGTGGTGCGCCGCCGCGCTGGGCGTCATCGTCTACGGCACGGCCCTCGCGGCCTGGTGGCTGGTGATCATCGGCTTCACGCTGGGCGCCGTCGTCCTGTGCGGCTTCGTCTTCGAGTACTACCGGGGTGAGCACGCGCACTGAGCGCCCGCGTCGAATTCGGATGACCCCCTCCACGCCGTACGCTGGAGGGGTTCGTCCGTCTCGTGCTGTTCCAGGGGGTCTCGCCGCATGCGTCCTCGTGCGTCCCTGCCCGTGTCCACGTCCGGGCGCCGGGCCCGCCGTCGTACGGCTGCCGCTGCCGCCCTGCTGATGGTCGCCGGGCTCGCCGGCTGCTCCTCCGCCGGAGGCGGCTCGCCGTCGTCCGACGCGCCCGCTGCCGGCGGCGCCGCGTCGGAGTCGCCCGCGCCTGAGCCGGTGCGGCTGACCACGAGCTTCCGCGACGCCCGCGCCGTTCCGATCGACGCCCCGGTGACCGTGAGCGCGACCGGCGGCACGCTCGGCAGCGTGACGGTGACGTCTGCGGCCGGTGAGCTCCCGGGCGCCGTGCGGGACGGCTCCTGGTCGTCGTCCGCGGGCCTCGAACCGGGCACGGAGTACACGATCACGGCGAGCGCCGAGCGTTCCGACGGCAGCAGCGTGGAGCGTACGCGCACCTTCCGCACCGTGGACCTCTCCCTCGACGAGCAGACCTATGCCGCCGTCGCCCCGCTCGACGGCGAGACCGTCGGCGTCGGCATGCCGGTCGTCGTCACCTTCGACGTGCCGGTGACCGACAAGGCGCTGTTCGAGAAGCACATGCGCGTCACCAGCAGCCCGCGGCAGAAGGGCTCCTGGTACTGGCTGAGCGACCACGAGGCGCACTACCGCCCGGCGAGGTACTGGCAGGCCGGCACGGACGTCGACGTCGACCTCGAGATCAACAGCCTGCCTGCCGGCAACGGCATCTACGGCCAGGAGGACCGCCGGGTGTCCTTCCACGTCGGCGACGCCCACGTCTACAAGGTCAACGCGCAGACCCACCAGATGCAGGTCTTCTCCAACGGCGAGCTGCTACGCACCCTCCCGATCACCACCGGCAAGCCCGGCTTCACCACCCGCTCGGGCACCAAGGTGATCATGGAGAAGTTCGACCAGAAGCGGATGAACTCCGAGACCGTCGGCATCAACCGCAACAGTCCCGAGGCCTACGACATCGACGACGTCCAGTGGGCGATGCGGGTCACCTACTCCGGCGAGTTCATCCACGCCGCCCCGTGGTCCGTCGGCTCCCAGGGCTACGCCAACGTCTCGCACGGTTGCACGGGCATGTCGACCGCCGACGCCGGCTGGCTCTACGCCATGAGCCGCCGCGGTGACGTGGTCGAGTACACCGGCACGGACCGCCGGATGACCCTCGAGAACGGCTACGGCGACTGGAACCTCTCCCCGGCCGCGTGGAAGCAGGGCTCCGCCCTCTCCTGAGGCAGCTGGCCGCCACGACAGTGGCGGCACACGACATCGGCCCCAGACAGGTGGCGGCACACGACATCGTTCTGGCCGTCGGTGGTGTCGTCTGCCGCCATGGACGTGAGTGCGGTGTCGTGCGCCGCCACCTTCCACGGGTGGTCGGCGGGGAAGGCATCTGTCCACAACGATGCGGGCTCGACCTCCCTCCACAGGTAGGGGGCATGGCGCTGGTGGCGGTCCTCGTCGCGCTGCACAGTCGCTCGCATGACTCGCCGAGCTCCCGACGACCGTCCGACTGCACCGGCCCTGCGTGGGCAGCCGCGCCTCCGGGCTTACGTCCGCGAGTCGTACGGCGTCCACCGGCGCGCCGACCTGGGGGACGATCTGTGCGCCCAGCTGCAGGCGTGGCAGCTCCTGATGACGGGCGCCGGCTGCTTCACCGCGCTCACGAGCGCCGCGTTGAGGGGCTGGTGGCTGCCTCCCGTGCCTCTGGGCACGCCTGTGTTCATGGCCCTCCAGGTCGACGACCCCCGACCGATGCGCGCCGGTGTGCGCACGAGCCGGCACACCCGCGAGGTGGCGCGAGAGCAGCTCGCCGGGCTGCGATGCGCATCGGCACCGGAGACCCTGTTGGCGTGCGCGAGGTGGATCGGTCTGCTCGACCTGGTGGTCCTCATCGACTGTGCCCTGCACCAGGGGGACTGTGACGTGGACCAGATCAGGGCAGTCATCGGCCCTCGCCGTCCCGGTGCGGTTGCGCTGTCGCGAGCGCTGGCGCTCGCCGACGAACGATCCGAGTCGCCGTACGAGACGCTCCTGCGCCTGCTCCACGTGCTGTGCGGGATCGAGGTGGAGTCCCAGTACGCCGTGCTGGACCAGGCGGGCGTTGAGGTCGCACGCGCCGACCTCCGGATCGTCGGTACGAACGCTCTCCCGGAGTTCGACGGCGACGAGCACGAGGCGGCGCCGCGACGAGTGAGGGACCGGCGACGCGACCGAGCGATCGAGCGCGCGGGGCATGTCCGCCGTGGCTACACCGCGGGAGACGTCCTCCACCGCGGTATCACCATCCTTCAGGACGCCGATCGGTCCATCGGCAGACCACACGACCCGAGCCGGATCCGCGTGTGGCACGACCAGCTGCGCCGCTCGCTGTTCATGCCGTCGGGGCAGGCGGACTTCCTCGACCGCGTCGTGCCCGTGCTGCCGGTCCGCCGTCGCGCCGGGGGTGGGTCGGGCGACGCCGCCTGACGTCCGGCTGGGGGCGGGCGTCCCGGCGCCCCGCCGGATCCGCCCCCACGGTGGCGGCACACCGCATGGGACGGCTGACCCTGGCGGCACACGACAGGTCGAGCGCGCCCAAGCATGTCGTGTGCCGCCACCTTCGGCCCGGGGATGTCGTGTGCCGCCACCTTCGGCCCGGGGATGTCGTGTGCCGCCACCTTCGGCCCGGGGATGTCGTGTGCCGCCACCTTCGGCCCGGGGATGTCGTGTGCCGCCACCTTCGAGCGCGAGCCGAACGCGACGAGGGCCCGCCGGGGTGATCCCGGCGGGCCCTCGTCAGGCGGACGTGGTGCTCAGTGGTCGCGCAGCGGCACGTCGTCGGTGTCGCGCAGGCGGTGGTCGTCGAACTGGTGCCCGTCGACCGGGTGGTCGAGCCCAGCTGCGAGCTCCGCCTCGTGCGCGGCGTGGTGGTGCGCCTCCTCGAGCTCGGCCGCCGTGGGCTTCTGCACGTTGTGGGCGTACATCCAGCGCGACAGCCGGGCCCGCAGCCGCTCCGAGCGGCTGTTGGGTGCGGCCACGCCGGCGGCGTCCGTGTCGCCGGTGCCGGTGAAGACCTCGTCACGGTCACGCGCGGTGAGCGTGTAGGCGGTCTTCGGGTTGATCGGCAGGTGCCGCTCGGCGTACTGGCCCTCGGGGGAACGGGTGATGATGCCCGTCTCGAAGCCATGGAGCAGCTTCTCGTTGTCGTGGCGCTGCAGCGAGATGCACCAGCGACGCGTGATCCAGAACGCCAGGAGCGGGCCGAGGAAGATCGCGACGCGCATGAAGTAGGTGATCTGGTTGATGCTGGCGTGCAGCTTGATGGCGATGATGTCGTTGCCACCGGCCGCCCAGGCGAGGCCGTAGAAGGTCATCAGGGCGACCATGACCGCGGTGCGCGTGGGCGCGTTGCGCGGACGCTGGAGCAGGTGGTGGTCGCGCTTGTCGCCGGTGATCCAGCCCTCCAGGAAGGGCAGCAGGATCAGGATGGTCAGCATCAGCGGCGGCACGAGCAGGATCGGGATCAGCACGTTCCACGAGATCGTGTAGCCGAAGATCACCGTCTCCCAGCCGGTCGGGATGATGCGCAGCAGGCCGTCGGGCCAGCCCATGTACCAGTCGGGCTGGGAGCCGGCGGTGACCTTGGTCGGGTCGTAGGGCCCGAACTTCCACACCGGGTTGATCGACAGCAGGCCGCCCATGAGGGCGATGACGCCGAAGACCATGAAGAAGAAGCCACCGGCCTTGGCGGCGTACACGGGGAGCATCGGGTAGCCGACGACGTTCTGCTCCGTCCGGCCGGGGCCGGGCCACTGCGTGTGCTTGTGGTAGACGAGCAGCAGCATGTGGGCGGCGATGAGCGCGAGCAGGATGCCCGGGATCAGCAGCACGTGCACGATGTAGAGCCGCGGGATGATCGACTCGCCCGGGAACTCGCCGCCGAAGAGCAGGAGCGACATGTAGGTGCCCGCGACCGGCGTGGCCTTCAGGAAGCCGTCCGCGGCGCGGACGCCGGTGCCGGACAGCAGGTCGTCGGGGAGCGAGTAGCCGGTGAAGCCCTCGAGGGTGCCCAGCAGCAGCAGCAGGCAGCCGATGACCCAGTTGAGCTCACGCGGCTTGCGGTAGGCGCCGGTGAAGGCCACGCGCAGCAGGTGCACCATCATCGAGGCGATGAAGATCATCGCGGCCCAGTGGTGCATCTGGCGCATCAGCAGGCCGCCGCGCACGTCGAAGGAGATGTGCAGCGTGGACGCCATCGACTCCGACATGCCGACGCCGCGGAGCTGGTCGTAGGAGCCCTCGTAGGTGACGTGGCCCATCGACGGGTTGAACCACAGCGTCAGGAACACGCCGGTGAGCAGGAGCACCACGAAGCTCCACAGCGCGATCTCGCCGAGCATGAACGACCAGTGGTCGGGGAAGACCTTGCGCAGGTTCTTCTTCATCGCCGTGGCCAGTCCGAGCCGGTCGTCGGCCCAGGTGGCCAGCGAGCCGGCCGGGCCGGGCTTGGACGCGGTGGCAGCGGTCGTGCCGTTGCTGGTCGCGACCTTGCTGGTGTCGATCCTGGAGTCCGTGCTCACAGCTTCTCACGCTCCCAAAAGCTCGCCCCGATGGGCTCGGTGAAGTCGCTCTGCGCGACCAGGTAGCCCTCGTCGTCCACCGCGATGGGCAGCTGGGGAAGGGGGCGGGCAGCCGGGCCGAAGACGACCTTGGCGTGGTCGGCCAGGTCGAAGGTCGACTGGTGGCACGGGCACAGCACGTGGTGGGTGGTGCGCTCGTAGAGGGAGATCGGGCACCCGACGTGGGTGCAGATCTTCGAGTAGCAGATGATGCCGTCGACGGTCCACTTCTCCCGACCCTTGGCCGGGATGATGTCGTCGGGGTTCATGCGCACGATGATGATCGCGCCCTTGGCCTTCTCGGCCTGCTCCTCGGCACCGTGGAGCTCGGGGTACCCGTTCTCCTCCGTCGGGAACATGGCCTCGGGGGCGGCGTTGATGAGGTCGCCCATCTCGATCTCGCTGGCGAGGATCGGGGTGCCGACGACGTCGCGCACCAGGCGCATGCCGGGCTCCCAGATCGTGTGCGCCAGCTTGTCGACGTCGAGCGCGTCACCGGGGGCGAGGTCGCGCAGCAGGACCACGGCCGGCAGGCCGAGGACGCCGACGGCGCCGATCATGGTGTTGCGCACGAGCGGACGGCGGCCGATGCCGGCCTCGTCGAGCCCGTCGTTGAGGGCCTGGACGGTCGCCTCGCGGTCCTCGGCGGGCGAGGCCGCCGGGTGGCGCATCTCGATGATCTCCACGTCGGCCATCAGCTTGCGGGCGAGGTGGATGATCGCGATGCCGATCAGCAGCAGGCTGACGCCCAGCGTGACGCCGAGCGCCACCGTGGAGGCGCCCATCCCGGCGAAGGTGTCCCAGTTGTCGCCGACCTCGAGGGTGAAGTAGGCGACGACGAAGAGGACCGCGCTGATCATCGCGGCCACGAACATCGCCGCGACCTGCCTCTCGGCGCGCTTCTCGGCCTTGGGGTCGACGTCGGTGGGGCGCCAGGTGTGGGCCGGGAGGCCCGGGTCGGGGATCGGCTCGGCCTGGCGGTGGGCGGGCACGTGGGAGTCGGGGGACCCCGCGGCCGAGGGCTCGTTCGCGCCGTGCGGCAGCGGCGTGCCGTCGGGCGCGTTCATGGGCCGGTTGTCGTCGTTCACGCGTTCACCTTGCTCTTCTTGCTCCGGGTCGTGTGCGAGGCGATCCACACCGCCGCGCCGACGAGCCCACCGATGCCGACGAGCCACGCGAACATGCCCTCGGAGACGGGGCCGAGGCCACCGAGCGTGAAGCCGGCGTACTCGGGGGTGTCCTGGATGCTGTCGAGGTAGGCGATGACGTCGCGCTTCTCCTCGGGGGAGAGGTTGCCGTTGCTGAAGTTGGGCATCTGCTGCGGCCCGGTCAGCAGGGCCTCGTAGATGTACTTGCCCTCGACGCCGTGCAGGCTCGGGGCGTAGCCGCCGCGGGGCATGGCGCCGCCACGACCGTTGAAGTTGTGGCAGGCCGTGCAGTTGGTGAGGAAGATCTGACCGCCGCGGGAGATCGCCTCCTCGCGCTCCTCCTCGGACAGGCCCTCGATGGAGTAGTCGGACTCGTTGGGGATGGCCGGGCCGGGGCCCAGCGAGGCGACGTACGCCGACAGGGCGGCGATCTCCTCGTCGTTGAACACGACGGGCTTGCGGGGCGCCTGGGCACCCGGGCTCGCCATCGGCATGCGACCGGTGCCGACCTGGAAGTCGACCGCGGCGGCGCCGACGCCGACCAGGGACGGACCGATCTGGTAGCCCTCGCGCACGGTGGGGATGCCCTCACCGTTCTTGCCGTGGCAGAACGCGCAGCTGGCGAGGAACAGCTCCTTGCCCTGGGCGACCTGCTCGGTCTCGCTCGGCTGGCTGTCCGCCTGCGCCGGGGCCAGGGCCGTGTAGAGGGAGCCGCTGATCAGCAGTCCCAGCAGGAGCACGACGAGACCCGCGAGAGGTCCCCGACGGTGCCGGGAGAGGCGACCAGCGGTTCGGTTGAGCACACGCACGATGAGTCCTTGCCGGTTGCGACGGTATGGGATTTCGGGAGCTTGCTTACTTGATGACGTAGATCGTGAAGAACAGGCCGATCCACACCACGTCGACGAAGTGCCAGTAGTAGGACACCACGATCGCGGTGACGGCTTGCTCGTGGGTGAAGCGCCGGGCGAGGTAGGTGCGTCCCAGCACGAAGAGGAACGCGATCAGGCCGCCGGTCACGTGCAGGCCGTGGAAGCCGGTGGTGAGGTAGAACATCGTGCCGTAGGCCGAGCTCGGGATGGTCACGCCCTCGTGGATGAGCTCGGCGTACTCGAGCGCCTGGCCGCCGATGAAGATCGCGCCCATGACGTAGGTGAGGACGAACCACTCGCGCAGGCCCCACTTGGTGAAGTTGAGCAGCCCGCCGGTGCGGCCGACCTGCCCGCGCTCGGCGGCGAACACGCCCCACTGGCAGGCGAACGAGGACGCCACCAGGATCGCGGTGTTGGCCGTGGAGAACGGCACGTTGAGCTTCTCGGTCTCCTGCGCCCAGAGCTCGGGGCTCACCGCGCGGATGGTGAAGTACGCCGCGAACAGCGCGGCGAAGAACATCAGCTCGCTCGAGAGCCAGATGATCGTGCCCACGCTGACCATGCTCGGTCGGTCGTGGTGCCCGTGCAGACGGGATGCCGGAATCGCTGTTGCAGTCGCCACAGGCGCCATTATGGCTGCTGTGGCGGAACGAGGGCACCCCGGCCCCCCGTGTTGTCGCGTCATAAAGTTCACAGGGTGCTGATCCCCTCGCCCGTGCTCTCCGCAGAGGCCTCCGAGACCCTCCCGCGATTCACGCCCGGGAGCGTCCTGACCGACTGGGGCATCGACCCGATCCCGTTCGTGGTGACCGTGTGGGCGGTCGGGCTGTACGTCCTCGGCGTGGTCGCGCTGCACCGCCGCGGCGACCGGTGGCCGGTGGGGCGCACCCTCGCGTTCGTGGGCCTCGGCATGGGGTCGTTCTTCGTCGCCACCTCGTCCGGGCTGGGCCGCTACGACACCACGCTGCTGAGCGTGCACATGGTCCAGCACATGATCCTGTCGATGGTCGTGCCGCTGGCCCTGGCGCTCGGCGCGCCCGTGACGCTGGCGCTGCGCACCCTCCCCGCGGCCCCGCGGCGGTGGCTGCTGGCGGTGCTCCACTCCCCGGTGGCGAAGGTGCTGGCGTTCCCGCCGCTGGCGTTCGTGCTCTACGTCGCCTCGCCGTGGGCGCTCTACTTCAGCCCCTGGTACGACGCCAGCCTGGACTCGGCGTTCGTCCACCAGATGATGCACGTGCACCTGGTGCTGGTCGGCACGTTGTTCTTCTGGCCGCTGATGGGCGTCGACCCGTTGCCGGGCCGCGTGGGCTACCCGTTCCGCGTGCTCCTGACGATCATGACGCTCCCGTTCCACGCCTTCCTCGGCGTGACGATCATGGGGCAGACGACCCTGATCGGCGGCGAGCACTACCTCGCGCTGCGCGAGGGGCCGATGGGCGCGTGGCTGCCGCCCGCGCTCGAGGACCAGCACCTGGCCGGCGGGATCCTCTGGGCGAGCGGCGACCTGATCGGCGTGCTGTTCTTCGCGGTGCTCTTCACCCAGTGGGTGCGGCAGTCGATCAAGGAGGCCTCGCGCGAGGACCGCCGCCTCGACCTCGCCGAGCGGCGGGGTGCCGGGCGGGCGTGAGCCGTGGACGTGGATACGATGGTCCCGTGAGCGACTCCACCAAGCCGTTGAAGGTGCTGGTCTACAGCGACGACGTCACCACCCGTCAGCAGGTCATCCTCGCTCTGGGCCGGCGCCCCCACCCCGACCTCCCCGAGCTGGAGTACGTCGAGGTGGCGACGGAGCCCGTCGTCCTGCAGAACATGGACTCCGGCGAGATCTCGCTCGCGATCCTCGACGGCGAGGCAGTCCCCGCCGGCGGCATGGGCATCGCCAAGCAGCTGAAGGACGAGATCTACCAGTGCCCGCCCGTGCTGGTGCTGACCGGCCGGCCGCAGGACGCCTGGCTGGCGACCTGGTCGCGCGCGGAGGCCGCGGTCTCGCACCCGATCGACCCGATCCAGCTGGCCGAGGCCGTCATCGGCCTGCTGCGCAGCAACGTCCCGGCCACGTCCTGAACCGGGCCGGGCGACTCCCGGCGCGGCCACTAGCCTGAGGCCATGTCCCACACGTGGCCCGATGTCCTCTCCACGCTGGTCGCCGGTGACGACCTGACCACCGAGCAGGCGCGATGGGCCATGGACGAGGTGTTCGCCGGCGCGGCGACCCCCGTCCAGCTCGCCGGGCTGGTGGTGGCGCTGCGCGCCAAGGGCGAGACCGTCGACGAGGTCTCCGGCATCGCCGCCGCCATGCTCGCCGCGGCGAACCCGATCTCGGTCCCCGGCCGGCTGCTCGACGTCGTCGGCACCGGTGGCGACCGGTCGATGTCGGTCAACATCTCGACGATGGCGGCGATCGTCGCCGCCGGTGCCGGGGCCCGGGTGGTCAAGCACGGCAACCGCTCGGCCTCCTCCAAGTCCGGCTCGGCCGACGTGCTGGAGGCCCTCGGCATCCGCCTCGACCTCAGCCCGGCGCGCGTCGCCGAGGTCGCCGAGGAGGCCGGCATCACCTTCTGCTTCTCCGCCGCCTTCCACCCCGCGATGCGGCACGCCGCCGTGCCGCGGCGCGAGCTGGGCATCGCCACGACCTTCAACATCCTCGGCCCGCTCACCAACCCCGCCCGGCCGCAGGCGCAGGCCATCGGCTGCGCCGACCCCCGGATGGCGCCCGTGATGGCCGGCGTCCTGGCCCAGCGCGGCGTCGACGCCTGGGTCTTCCGTGGCGACGACGGGCTCGACGAGCTGACGACCACCACCACCTCCACGGTGTGGCGGGTGCGTGACGGCGGAGTCACCCAGACGGTGGTCGACCCGGCGTCGCTGGGCCTCGCTGCGGCGACCACCGAGGACCTGCGAGGCGGCGACGCCGCGCACAACGCCGACGTCGTACGCCGCGTGCTGGCGGGGGAGCGCGGCCCGGTGCGCGACGCGGTGCTGCTCAACGCCGGCGCCGCGCTCGCGGTCCACGGCACCCCGGAGCAGGAGGTGGAGCCGGCGCTGGCCGCCGGGATCACGCGTGCGGCCGAGGCCGTCGACTCGGGGGCCGCGGCCGAGGCGTTGGAGCGCTGGGTGGCCGCGTCGGCCCGAGGCTGACCGTCAGGACGCAGGCGGCGTCAGCAGCACGAAGTCGTCGTCGCCCTCGACCTCGGTCCAGCCGAGCAGCTCGGTGAGGCCGTAGCCCAGCCGTGAGTCGGGGTCGACCATCGCGTAGTCGACGTCCAGGTCCGCCACCTCGCGATCCCACGTCGGGGCGAGCGTGGCGATGCCGATGTTGCGCTCGAGCTCGTCGACGGTGAACACGTCGACGTAGCCGTGCATCACCAGCGCGAGCTGGGGGTGCCGCCAGAGCGCCCAGTGGCCGAGCTCCCAGTCGTTGAGGACCTTCGTCCCCGCAGGCATCGCGTCGAGCCGCTCGTCCACCCACGGGGCGACGGGGGAGCGGTCACCGCGCTGGGCGGCGACGAAGCCCAGCGCGACGGTGGCCACCAGGCCGATGGCCCCCACGACGGCGAGCTCGCGGCGACCCATCCGGCCGACGTGCGGCACGAGGCGCTGCAGCGCCATGGCCAGCAGGGGGGTGAGGATGATCGCGGCCACGATCGTGGTCCGTACGGAGTACAAGCCCCACGCCATGCCGAGGCCGAGCAGCATCACGGTCGGCCAGTCGAGGGCCTCGCCGCGCAGCGCCGAGACGAGCACGACCGCCACCATGACCGCCATCGCGATGGTGTTGGGGGAGGTGAAGTCGGGCGGACCCCACTCGGTGAGCTGGGCGTTGCGGGCGCTGACGCCGACCACGGCGCCGTAGGCGTGGACGCCCAGCGGCGTCAGCACCGGCACGATTGCCGACAGCAGCGGGATCGCCGCGAGCTGGAGGAGCCGGCGCCGGTCGCACGTGCGCGCCAGGGCGATGCCGACCACGGCGGCCGCACCGACCGACACGCCCACGACCCACATGCCGTGGAACGGCACCCACGCCCAGGCCACGAGGACCAGCCACCAGCGCGGTCGCTGGTCGCGGACCGTCAGCAGCCAGACGTAGGTCACGAGGAGGATGAGGAGGTAGCTGACCACCTGCGGGCGGGCCGAGAAGCCGGGTGCGGCCGCGAAGGTGCCCGTCACCGCGGCGATGGCGGCGGGGAGCGGGGCCACCCAGCGCCGGCAGACGACGTACATCCCGACCGGGAGGCAGAGGACCAGCACGCCGGCGAGCCAGATGACGCCGGCGAGCCCGAAGGCGTCGGCCATCGCGGACATGCCGATCTGGGACAGCCACTGGCTCGGGTACCACGCGGCGCTGTCGAAGCCGCTGAGGTGTCCCGGGTGCACGAGCGACCACCCGCCGCGGAACTCGTCGCCGAGCCGCAGGTGGAGCCAGGCGTCGCTGCCGGCCTCGGGGACCGCCTGCTGGCGCACGAGCAGGACGAGCGTGGCGGCGAGCGCCAGCAGCGGGAAGGCCCGCCGGATGACGAAGGTGATCACCGGGGCAGCTCCAGCACCCAGGACTCGCCCTCGCGGCGGAACCCGAGCCGGTCGTAGTAGGCCCCCACCATCGAGGGCGGGGTGACGACCCGGCGGATGCCGTGCTCGGCCAGGAGGCCGCTGCGGCGCCAGACGAACTCGCCGGGGGAGAAGTCGCGGTAGCGGGGCGTGACGTAGTCGAGCAGCACGTTGCCGGTCTCACCCTCCTCGCGGAGCAGCACGACGCCCACGGTCTCGTCGCCCTTCTGGACCAGGAAGGCGTCGTGGGTGTCGCCCGGGTCGTGGACGAAGTCCGGGTTGAACCGGAGGATGTCCTCGCCGTGCACACGCAGGACGTGGCGGAGGTACTCGTCGTCGGGCCCGACCTGGAGGACCTCGAAGGCCTTCTCGTCGTGGCGCTGGCGCAGCATCGTGACGATGAACCAGAGGTTGATCGCGACCAGCACGACGTTCATGCCGACCATCGGCCAGACCTCGAGCACGCCGTTGAACACCACCAGGATCACGCACGCGACGGCGTTCAGGACGCGCAGCCGCAGCACGCTGGCCTGGAGGAGCGAGTAGACGAGGAGGACGCTGCCGCCCCATCCCAGGAGGTCCAGCCAGTGGTCAGCGAGCCAGGTCACGGCGGGAGCCTACTTCCCGCCGTGACCGGCTCAGGGGATGCGTCACTTGACCACGTAGAGGACGATCTTCTTCGACTTCGAGCCGAAGACCTGGGCGTTGCCGAGGTAGACCACCTGCAGCTTGTGCTTGCCCTTCTTGAGCTTCTTGATCTTGATCGTCGCCTTGCCCTTGTGCACCGGCGCCATGGTCATCTGGGCGACCTTCTTGCCCTTGTCGAGGACCTGGATGACGCCGGTCGGGGTGGTCAGGCCGGGAACCGTGACGGTCACCCCGAGCTTGGCCGCCTTCTTGAGCTTGACCCGGCTGGACTTCAGCGTGCCCGAGACCGAGGACTTCATCCGACCGACCGCGACGGCGGCCGTGGTGGTGGCGCCCTCGTTGAAGCCGGGGGCCGAGGCGAAGACCGTCACGGAGACGTCCTTGCCGGCGTCGTCCGCCGAGATCTTGTACGTCGACGCGGTGGCGCCGCTGACCGGGGAGCCCTGGCGCAGCCACTGGTAGCGGAACTTGTTCGCGGCCGGCGACCAGAGACCGGTGCTGACCGAGAGCGTGCCGCCCGGCGCCGCCGACCCGGAGATACTGGGTGCGCCGACGTTCTGGAGCGCCCCGCCCGCGGTGACGGCGACCTGGTTGCTCACCGACGCGCCGCTGCTGTACGACGGCTTGCTGCCGATGACCCGCAGCGACACCGCGGCACCGTAGTCGGCCGTGGTCAGCGTGTAGCTGGCCGCTGAGGCGCCGTTGATCGCCGCGCCGTTGCGCAGCCACTGGTAGCTGATCTGCACGTCGGGCTGGTTCCAGACCGGCGGCGTGCTGGTGAGCGTCTGGCCGACCGCGGAGCCGGTGGGCGCCGAGATCTGCGCCGGCGTCAGGGCCCGCAGGGCGGTGTCCACGGTGAAGGTGCGTGCCTGGCTGGTGCCGATCTCCTTGCCGGAGACGTCCAGGGCCTTGACCGTCCACGTGTAGGTGCCGTCGGCCAGGCTCGTCGGCGAGGTCCAGGCGGTCGCCGAGGTGAGGACGACCGGGGGGTTGGAGGCCCCGGTGGTCGTCGGCTCGATGTCCACCGCGTACCGCGAGGCCTGCGTGGAGCCGGCGGCGTACGGCGTCCACGTGAAGGAGGCGCCGACGGGCTGGATCCCCGCCTGGTCGGTGGGGCTGACCAGCGCGACCGGGAGCGGGTCCACCCAGAACCGGCCCAGGTCGGACCAGCGGCCGGCCTTGCCGCCGACATCGGTGCGACGCACGCGCCAGCGGTAGGGCTCGGACGACGGCGGCAGCGGGGTCGGCGGGACGAACGCGGCCTGCTTGGTCACCGTGCGGAACATCTGGTTGCCCGTCGAGGGCACGGTGTCGTCGTTCTTGTAGACCTCGAGCTCCCACGTGGTGTCGAAGCTCTGGGCGGTCCACTGGAACACGGTGCTGCCGGCGGCCACGTGGCTGTTGAACGCCGGGCGGGCGGCCGGGTCGACCTCGGCACGCTCGGGCGCGTTGGTGACGCCCGGGTCGAGGTTGGTGGCCGGGGTGGCCTTGACCAGCTTGCGGGTCTCCGACCAGGCGAGGCGGTTGTTGTTCGCGTCGATCGCCTGCACGTGCCACCACAGGTCGCCCTCGGGGTAGGTCGAGGCGAAGGCGGTGTAGGTGGCCTGGTCGACGATGACGTCGTCGATGGTGTTGCTGTCGGTGATCGTCGCGGACCGCGCGACCTGGAGGCGGTAGCGCTGCGCGGTCTGGTACGGCGGGCGCGAGCCGCCGTACGTCGGCGCGGTGGACTGGTTGGTGAGGTGGTAGTCGGTCCAGCGGAAGGTGATCTGGTCACCGATGGTCGCGTTGTTGGCCGGTGCCTCCAGCGCCACGCGCGGGGACACCTTGCGGAAGGCGTTGGTGCCCGAGTCGACGGAGCCCGAGGGGCCCGGTCCGCAGTTGATGGTCGGCATCACGCGGCTGCAGGGACGGACGTACCAGTAGTAGGCCGGGCCCGACTCGTTGTCCGGCAGCGCCTTGGGGTTGTGCTGCTCCGACGGCGTCCACCGCGAGGCGACCGTCTGGATGCCGTCGTAGACGATGTTCGTGAAGTCCGGGTCCTCGGCGACGTAGACCTGGTAGCCGCCGGCACCGGGCACGGAGTCCCAGTCGAGGACGGGGGTGGCCGACATGCCGGCGCACACCGTCTGCTCGTCGGTCACTCCTCCGTTCACCACGAGTCGCTTCTTGCAGCTGTTGTCCGCGTCGAGCGCGGCGCCGTCGAGGGCGACGTGCTGGCCCGTGGCGGCGGCCGGCTCGGTGATGGTGAAGGTCGAGGTGGGGCCATAGCCCAGGGTGGTTCCCGAGTTCGTGTCGACGGCCTCGACCCGCCACGTGCGGGTGCCGGGGTTGAGGAAGTACGACGAGAGGTCGGTGACCGCGGGGTAGGCGAGGTGCTTGCTGAGGATCGGCGTCTGCGTCTCGGCGACCCAGTACCCGGATGTGTCGGAGACCCAGAGGCGGTAGTGGACCGGGTTGGCCACGCTCGAGGCCCACGGCTGCCAGCTGAGGGCCGGGAACCGCGAGGAGATCTGGCCGGACGCGAGCGGGTTCGGCGTCAGCGGCGCCGCCCCCGCGGGGATCGGTGCCTCCTCGACGAGCACGGTGCCCATCGGGTAGGTCGCCGAGAGCTTGCCGTTGCCGTCGACCGCGGTCAGGTCCCAGCTGAAGAGGTCGGGGTTGCGGCCGGGGTCGGCGGTGTCGTTGTCGCTCGGCAGCAGCTCCGTGGGCGTCCACGACAGGTTCGAGGTCGTCGCGGTGACCGTGCCGGCCGAGCCGGTGACGCGGATGCGGTACTCGTTGGCGTCCGGGCTCGGCTGCCAGCGGAAGGTGGGCACCTTGACGGTGCTGCCGTTGGCCGGGGCGATCGGCTGGATCCGGCCGCTGTCGTAGACGAACTTGCCGGTGCTGGAGTAGACGCCGTTGACGCCCTTGGGGTTGTCGAGGGCGCGCACGCGCCAGTAGGTGGTGGCACCCTGGTTGGGGATGCACTGGTCACCCTGGAAGCCGGGCGTGTAGGTGGTCGAGTCGGTGTAGCACTTCTTGGTCAGCGGGCCCTCGGTGAAGAACCGGTCCTGGCTCACCACGAGCTCGTAGCGGGTCGCGTGCCGCACCGGGGACCACTGGTAGTAGAGGTCGTCGTCGATCGGCGAGGTGTCGGACACCGGGGGGTAGACCAGCGACGGCGCGAACGGCCAGCGACGGTCGAAGACGCTCGGGGTGGCGGGCCACGGCGTCGGCTCACCGGCCGCGTTGTAGGCGCGGACCTTCCAGTAGTAGGCGTTGTTGTCGTACGTCGTCGTGGGGGAGTAGCGGGTCGAGAGCACCTTGCGCTTCTCGATCTGCGTGTTGAAGTCGGGGTCGAGTGCGACCCAGATCTCGTACTCCTTGGCACCCTTCACCGGGTCCCAGTCGAAGACGACGTCCTGCACCTCGACGCGCGGGCGCACGGCGCCCGTGCTCGCGTTGGGGGCGCAGACCAGCTTGGCGCCGCAGCTCGCGGAGGTCACCGGCGGCAGCTGCGCCACGTCGTAGGAGGTGTAGTCGGTCCAGTCGCTCTGCAGCGCGTTCTCGAACTCGGCGCGCACGCGCACGAAGTAGTCCTCGCTGCCGGACTTCTCGCCGACGCCCTGCGGGTCGGGCCACACGAAGGAGGTCGTCTTGACCTCCTTGACGGTGCCGCCGACGCCGTCACCCTCGGCGTCCATCTCGACCTCGTAGGAGATCGCGCCGGGGACCGGCTGCCACGAGATCACGGGCGGCGAGACGGGCGGGAGGACCTGCTGGCCGGGCGAGACCTTGACGTTGGCCGGGACCGTCAGCGGCGCGATGGTCGTCGAGGACGACGTCCAAGGGCTGGTGCCGGTCGCGTCGACGGCCTGCACCTGCCAGTAGAGCGTGCCCGAGCGCAGGATCCGGTTCGG
This sequence comes from Microbacterium sp. ARD31, assembly GCF_031844425.1. Lineage (NCBI taxonomy): Bacteria > Bacillati > Actinomycetota > Actinomycetes > Micrococcales > Microbacteriaceae > Microbacterium > Microbacterium sp. ARD31. The sequence continues at coordinate 37,290 of NZ_JAUZVE010000014.1, read as the reverse complement.
CGTGTAGGACGTGCCGGTGGTCTCCTGGCTGAAGACGAGCGGGGAGAACGACGAGTTCTCCGAGCCCTGCACGCGGTACTTGGTCGCGCCCGCCTGGGCGTCCCAGGTCAGGGTCGGGATCGGGGCCCCGCTGGCCGCCAGGCCGCTCGGCGCGGCAGGCGCCGCCTGCGCCGTCGCCGTGGGCACGATCGTCAGTCCCAGGCACAGTGCCGCGACCGCGGCTGCGCGTGTGAATGACCCGAAGAACCTGCGTGGCATGCCTGATATCCCCTCGTGGGCACGTGATGACCTCGCCACGCTAGGTGTCGCCGTCCGGCGCTGACCGGCAAACAGGCACGCCCTAGTCACAAATGACTAGTCGATGTGACCGATCGGGTGGGGTGGTCGCGTGGTGGGACCCGCGAGCCCGCGGCGATACGGTGGCGTCATGATCACCGCCATCGTGTTCGTCAAGGCCGACGTCGCCCGCATCCCCGAGGTCGCCGAGGCGATCGCGGCGCTCGACGGGGTCAGCGAGGTCTACTCGGTGACGGGCCAGATCGACCTCATCGCCCTGGTGCGGGTGCGTGAGCACGACGACGTCGCGTCGGTGGTGGCCGACCGGCTCAACAAGGTCGAGGGCGTCACCGAGACCGAGACCCACATCGCCTTCCGGACCTACTCGCGCCACGACCTCGAGTCGGCGTTCAGCATCGGCCTCGACTGAGCGGCGCCACCCCCGGAGCCGTCGGGGTCAGCGCACCGGGCGGTGCACGGGCGACGGCAGCCGCTGCTCGTCGAACGGCGTCAGCGACAGGCGGGACTCGTTGACCGCGTCGTAGACCGCGAGGTGGCGGGCGGCCCCCGCCACCGGGCACACCCAGTCGCCCTCGACGTCGACGAGCCGGATCCCCGGAGACTCCAGCCAGCGGAGGATCCGCTCGGTCTCCTCGGCGGTGGCGGCCGGCACCGGGCCGGGCGCACCCTGCACGGTCTCGGCGCTGGCCCGCAGCTCGCGGACGAACTGGTGGGCGTCACCGCCGCGGGGGATGACCCCGGCCGCCGCGAGCCGGCCGTGGCGCACGACGTGCACGGCCCACCGGCCGTCGTCCTCGCGGCGCGCCGCGACCACCTCCCGGCACCGGGTCAGCGCGGAGAGCCGCTGGGTGCGGGCCGCGGCCCGCACGAACGTCGACAGCCGGTCGCGGTGCACGCCCGCCTCCTCGAAGCGCTCGACCTCGGCCAGCGCCTGCATCCGCTCGTTGATCGCCTCGACGACCTGGTCGGGGCGGCGCAGGAGGGTGTCGCGCAGCTGGCGCACGACGGCGGCGTAGGCGGTGGCGTCGACCGTGCCGTCGCACGGAGACAGGCAGCGGCCCATCTCGGCGAGGACGCAGGCCGACCCGGACGGCACGACCGGCAGTCGCCCGCTGCACTGGCGGACCGGGAAGGTCTCGTGCAGCGCGGCCAGGCACTTCTCCGCCGTCTTCCTCGACGAGAACGGGCCGAGGTAGTCGGCGTCGTCGTCGAGGACCCGGCGCACCAGCGACAGCCGTGGCCAGGCCTCCCGCGTGAGCTTGACGAAGTGCACCTTCTCCGGGAAGCGGGACCGGCGGTTGTAGCGCGGCTTGTGCTCGGCGATCAGGCGCAGCTCGCGCACCTCCGCCTCGAGCGGGGTGGCGCACTCGATGCCGGTGACCGAGGCGGCCAGGCCGACCATCTCGCCCATCCGGCTGCGCGTCTCGGAGGCGGTGAAGTAGGTGCGGACGCGGGTGCGCAGGTCGCGGGAGGTGCCGACGTAGAGCACCCGCGAGCGCTCGTCGCGGAAGAGGTAGACGCCCGGGGCGTGGGGCAGGCCCTCGGCCAGGTGCCGCTTGCGCCGCTGCGCGGTCGAGACCCGCGCGGAGAAGGTCTGGAGCTCCTCGAGGGTGTGGACGCCGAGGCCGCCGAGGCGCTCCATCAGGCCGTGCAGCACGTCGACGGTGGCCCGCGCGTCGGACAGCGCGCGGTGGTTGGGGGTGGTGGCGGAGCCGAAGACCTTGGCCAGCGAGGAGAGCTTGCAGTTGGGGGCGTCGTCGCGGGTGATCACCCGGCGCGCGAGCTTGGCGGTGTCGAGCACCTCGAACCGCGGCCAGGTGCGACCCTGACGGGCGGCGAAGTGCTGGAGGAAGCCGACGTCGAAGGGCGCGTTGTGGGCCACGAGCACGCACCCCTCGGCGAACTCGAGGAAGGCGGGCAGCGCCGACTCGATGGGCGGCGCGTCGTGCACCATCGAGTTGGTGATGCCCGTCAGGACCGCGATGAACGCGGGGATCTCGGTGTGGGGGTTGACCAGGGTCTGGAACTCGCCGAGCACCTCGCCGCCACGCACCTTCACGGCACCGATCTCGGTGATCATCGAGCCGCCGGCCGCGGAGCCACCGGTCGTCTCGAGGTCGACGACGCAGAAGGTCAGGTCACGCAGCGGCCGCCCCAGCTCGTCGAAGGTGCGCTGCGCCTCCCACCGGGACGTCGCAGACCGCATGATGGTCGTGCCCATGGCTCGACCGTAGACACGACGTCCGACAATCCGGCGTGGGACGCGCCCGGTTGCTGGCACACTGAGCCCCGTTTGACTGGTGCATGACGGCATGCACGACGAAGGGTGGAGCCTGTGATCTCGGTCGTCATCCCCGCCTTGGACGAGGCGGAGAACCTGGCGGTGCTCATCCCACGGGTCATGAGCACGCTGGCCGACCTCGCCGGCGACTGGCGGGTGCTCGTCGTCGACGACGGCTCCACCGACGACACCGCGCAGGTCGTGGCGAAGCTGGGCGCCGAGGACGCGCGCGTCGCGCTGCTGCAGCACCGTCGCAACCTCGGCAAGGCCGCCGCGCTCGACCACGGCTTCACGCAGGTCCTCGAGGAGGGCGCCGACGTCGTGGTGATGATGGACGCCGACGGGCAGGACGACCCGGCCGAGCTGCCGCGGCTGATCGACGCCCTCGGCGAGGCCGACCTCGTCACGGGCGCCCGGCTCAAGCGCCAGGACCGCTTCGTCAAGCGCAACACCTCCAAGCTCTACAACTGGACGACCGGCCGGCTGTCCGGCGCCCCCGGCCGCGACTTCAACTCCGGCTACAAGGTGATGCGCGCCGACGTCGCGCGCGACGTCACCCCGATGCTCTACGGCGAGATGCACCGCTACCTCACGGTCATCGCCCACCAGGCCGGCTACCGGGTCGCCGAGGTGCCGGTCGAGCACCACGCGCGGATGAGCGGGAGCAGCAAGTACGGGCCGGCGCGCTTCTGGCGCGGCTTCTCCGACCTGCTCACCGTCCGCTTCCTCATGTCCTACGAGAACCGGCCCTCCCACCTCTTCGGCGGGATCGGTGCGGTGTGCTTCCTCCTCGGGATCGGGGTCCTGCTCTACCTCACCGGCGTGAAGCTGACGGGTGACGCGATCGGTGGCCGCCCGCTCCTGCTGGCCGGCGTGCTGCTCACCGTCGTGGGGCTCCAGCTCACGCTGTTCGGGCTCCTCGCCGAGCTCGTCGTGCACGCCCGCAACAGGTCGAACCGGGCCGGCGCATGAGCCCTTGGGGCCAGCCGCCCCGGTGGTTCGTCTGGCTGTGCGCTGCGGCCGTCGTGGCCGGCACCGCCGTGACGGTGGTCGGCACGGTCCGCATCGGCGTCACCGTCGACGAGACGTTCCACGTCGTCCGGCTGCGCAACTACCTGGACCAGGGCTGGTACCTCCTCGACGACGACCTCGGCCCCACCGGACCGGGGGCCTGGGTGAGCGACTCCTACGTCTACGCGCCCGTCGCGGCGCTCTTCCTGCACCTGCTCAACGTGGCCGTCGGCAACGAGGCGTGGTCCGAGGTCTCGGCGTCGGCCGACGCCTACGTCGTACGCCACCTCGGGGTCGCCTTCCTGGCGCTGTGCACCCTCGGCGCGACGGCCGTCATGACCCGGATGGTCTCGGCGTCCTGGCGCTGGGCGGTCGTCGCGTGCGCGGTCCTGGCGGCGCTGCCGATGTGGAGCGGGCACGCGATGTTCAACGTCAAGGACGTCCCGGTCGCGGCCGGCTACACGTTCGTGACGCTCGCCTGCATGCTGCTCGCGACGGCGACCCGCCCGGCGCGCCGCCGTCGCGCGGCGGCCGTCGTCCTCCTCGCGGGCGGCGTGGTGCTGGCGGTCGGTACGCGGCCGGCGATCTGGCCGGGGCTCGCCGCCGCGGTGGGCCTGCTGGGGCTGGTCGCGCTGCTGGGTCGGGACCGCTCCGCCCACTGGTGGCGGCTCACCGACGCCGCGCTCGGGGCGCTCGCCGGCCTGGTGGTCCTGATGGCCGTCTACCCGTCGGTCTTCCTGCACCCCCTGCGCTGGGCGCTCGGCGCCACCTCGGAGTCCGCGGGCTACCACGGTGCCCGCTTCTGGGGCTACATCCCGCTCTACATCATGTGCACCGTCCCGGTCGTGCTCCTCCTCTTCGGGCTGGTCGGCTGCTTCGTCCGGTTCCGCGGCCGGGTCGCGCGTCGGCGCGAGGGCTGGACCTCGCGCGACCTGCTCATGGGCCTGGTGCTCGCGCAGGCGCTGCTCCTGCCCGTGCTGCTGATGATCCGTGTGCCGTCCCTCAACGGCGGCCTGCGCCACCTGCTCTTCGCCGCGCCCGCCGTCGCCGTCCTGGTCGCCGCCGGGATCGCCCAGGTCCTCGGCGACGTGCCGGGTCGCCGCGGCCGGGGGCTCGTCGCCGGCGTCGCCGCCGTCGGGCTCGCGGTCCCCGTCGCGGTCCAGGTGCAGCTCTTCCCCTTGGGCTACTCCTACGCCAACCCGCTCTCGGACGCCGCCGACCTCGGCCTCGCCGCCGACTTCTGGCAAGCCAGCTTCCGCGAGTACGCCGACGACGTCCCGAGCGGCGCGTTCGTCGTGTGCGGCGCGAAGCTCGACGAGGACGCCAGGCCGTGGCGGCAGATGCCCAACGGCGGCCAGTCGTGGCTCGACGTCGGCCGCGACTGCGGCACGTCCGGCGCCCTGAGCGTCCTCCAGCCCTTCCTCCCGGCCGACCGCGACCCCGCCGGCCCCGACGTCGCCTCTGAGTTCGTGGCCCTGGTCGTGTACGACGACCCGTCGCCCGAGGGCTGCGAGGAGATCGGCCGGGTCACCCGCCTCCGGTTCGTCACCGAGGTGGTGGCCAGCCGCGCCCTGCTGTGCCCGCTCGTGGTGCCCGACTACGAGGGGCCGTTCGCCGTCGACGGCGAGGGGCACGGTGCGACGTACCTCCTCGGCGGGTGGAGCGGCGACGGCGGAGACCCGGACATCACGGTGCACGACCGTGCGAGCCTCGGCGTCCACCTCGACGAGCTGCCCGGCCGCCTCGCGATCCGGCTCGCGGGCAGCGCCGACGGCGACGTCGACTTCCTCGTCAACAACGTGCCGGCCCCCGCCACCGCGTCCGGAGACGGGTGGCTGGTGCGCCCGCCCGCCGACCTGCCGGAGGTGGGGGAGCCGGGCAACGTGGTGCTGACCCTCGTCGCGAGCGGGGGCCCGGCGCGCCTCACGCACGTCGAGGTGGAGGGTGTCGTCCCATGAGGAGTGCCTACGTCTCCGTGGTGCGTGCCGTGCGCAGCGTGCTCGGCGCGCTGGGTGTGCTGCGGCTGCTCGACGCGTGGGCCCGTCGGTCCCGCACCGGTCGGTGGGTGAGGTCGTTGCTCGCCATCTACGACGTGCGCGACCTGGTCGCCCTCGACACCCCGTGGTGGACGTTCGAGTCGGCGGACCTCGTGGCCGCCCACCTCGCCGAGCACCCGGGGGCCAGGGTCTTCGAGTGGGGGTCGGGCGCCTCGACGGCGTGGCTCTCACGGCGGGCGGCGGAGGTCGTCGCGGTCGAGCACGACGCCGAGTGGGCCGACCAGGTGCGGCCGCTCACCGGGCCAGGCGTACGGGTCCTCACCGTCCCCCCGGTGCCGGCGTCGCCCGCCTCGACGGTCCGCTCGCGCAAGCCCGGCTTCGAGGGCCTCGACTTCGGTGCCTATGTCGCAGCGGTCGACGACCAGGACGGTGTCTTCGACCTGGTGGTGATCGACGGCCGTGCGCGCGAGGCGTGCCTGGTCCGTGCCGTCCGGCACCTCGCCGAGGACGGCCTCATCGTGTTCGACAACGTCGACCGCCGGCGCTACCGCGACGCGATCTCGGCGCAGCCCGGCATCGAGGTCAGGTGGACCCGTGGGTTGACGCCCTCCCTGCCCTACCCGACGAGGACCGCGCTCATCCGCAGGTCGCGGGCCTCGTGAGGTCCACGGCGGGCGTCGCCGGCGGTGCGGCGTGACCGGCCCCGTCTGGAACCTGCTGCGCGGGGTCTTCCTCGTGGCGGTGGTGGTCGGGGCGTGGTGGTCGTGGCGGGACTCCGGTGACGAGCTGCGCCGCGCGCTCGACCAGGTCGCTCCCGCGCAGGTCGCCCTCGCCGGGGCGCTCGTCCTGGTCGGGCTGGTCGTGACCGGCGCCGTGTGGCGGGTCGCCCTCGGCGCCTTCGGCCTCGGCGGCCCGGTGCGCGAGGTCGTGCCCCCGTTCTTCGTCGCCCAGCTCGGCAAGTACATCCCCGGCTCCGTGTGGTCCTTCGCCGCCCAGGGCGCGCTGGGTGCGCGTCGCGGCCTGCCTCCGCGCGTCCCGGCGGCCGCAGCCGTGCTGTTCCTCGGCGCCCATGTGTCCAGCGGCCTCCTGCTCGCCGGGTTGTTCGGCTGGTGGACCGGGCTGCCCGCCTGGGTGGTGTCGGTGGCGCTCCTCGTCGGCGTGGTCGGCCTGGTCCCCGCCGTGCACCGCGCCGTGGGCCGCCGGGTCGCGGGGGCGGAGTGCGGCTGGACGCTGCACCACAGCCTGGTCGCCGCCGCGCTCATGGTCCCGGTGTGGGCCTGCTACGCCCTGGCGCTGGTCGCGCTCGCCCCCGACGTGGACGCCCGGACGGCGCTGACGCTCGGCTGCGCGTTCGCGGTCGCCCACGCCGCCGGCGTCGCCGTACCCGTCGCCCCCGCCGGCCTCGGCGCACGGGACGGGGTGCTGGTCGTGCTGCTCGCACCCGTGCTCGGCACCGGGCCCGCCGGCATGGTCGCCCTCGTCGCCCGGCTGCTGCACGCCGTGGCGGACTTCGTCGTGGCCGGCGCGGCGTGGCTGGTGGTGCGCGCGTCCGACGCCCGGCGGCCGTCCGGTGGGCCGACCCCCGGCCACTAGGCTGGCGCCGCACCGCGAACCCCGTCCCACCCACCCCACTCAGGAGTGAATCGTGACCGACCAGAACGCCGGCCCTCGTGTCCCCGCCGAGGGTGAGAGGTGGCGCTGCGCCGGGTGCGGCAACCTGACCCGGTTCGACGTGACCCGCACGCGTCGGACGACCGAGTACTGGCACTTCGACCTCGCCGGCGAGCACCGGGTCGAGGAGGAGACCGTGCTCTCCGAGGTCGTCGAGACGGTCTCCTGCCGCTGGTGCGGTCGCGCCGACGCCATCGAGGTCGTCGACCGCGCAACCGCCGACACGGCTGCCGACCCGGCAGCGGGCTGAACCGACCCCACGGCCGTGACCGACGCCGAGCAGCTGCCTGAGCGGCTCCGCCTCCGGGTGGTGGCGCTCGTGTCGGCCGTGCTGCCGTCGGTGACGCCGGTGCCGGCACCGCTGCGCAAGGTCGCCGGCTTCGCGCCCGCGCGCCGTGCCCGGCTCGGCGCTCCCGCCATCTGGGCGGCCCTCGCCGACGACGGGTTCCGTGCCCACGCTGCCGTCCAGGTCGCGGCCGTGCCTGCGGACGGCGAGGACCCCGTCGACGCCGCGGCGCGGGCGTGGCTCGTGCGTGACGAGGGGTGGGAGTCGCTCGTCCGGGACGTCGTCGCCGACCTGGAGCGCGCGGACGCCGAGGACGACAGGGTGCACGGTGACGTCGCCCGGCTCAGTGCGCAGGTCGCGGCGCTGCAGGCCGAGCTCGCGTCGCTCAGGGCGGACCACCGCAGCGAGGTCGAGGCGATGCGCGCCGACCACAAGGTGCTGCGCCAGCGGCTGGGCCAGGCGCGCACGGCCCAGCGCGACGCCGAGGAGCAGCGTGACCAGGCGCTGGCGGCCCGCGACGCCGCCGCCTCGGCCGCGGACGCCGCGGTCGCCGCCGCGGAGGCCGACGTACGCCGGATGCGCGCGCAGGTCGAGCAGGCCGAGGGCGAGCTCGCCGCGTCCCGCCGGGACGGGCGCGCCCAGCGCGACCAGGCCACCGTCCGGGCGCGCTACCTGCTCGAGACCGTGGTCGAGGCGGCCACCGGACTGCGGCGCGAGCTCGGGCTCCCGGCGGTCGAGGGCACGCCGGGCGACCTCGTCGAGGCCTCGCTGGCCGTGCCCCACGCCGCCCCCGCCTCCAGCGCCCCTGGGACTCCTGCGGTGCTCGAGCAGACCCTCGCGCTGCCTCGGGCCCGGCTGCTCGTCGACGGCTACAACGTGACCAAGCAGGCGTGGCCGACCGCCAGCCTCGAGGCGCAGCGGAGCCGGCTCGTGACGGCGCTCGGGCCGCTCGTGGCCCGCACCGGTGCGGAGACCACGGTCGTCTTCGACGCGGCGTCGGCGGCCAGCCGCACGGTGATGCCCGCCCCGCGCGGGGTCAAGGTCGTCTTCAGCCCGGCCGACGTCATCGCCGACGACGTGATCCGCCAGCTGGTGGCGGCCGAGCCCCGGGGGCGGGTGGTCGTCGCGGTGACCGACGACCGGGCCCTGGCCCAGGACCTCACCCGGTCCGGCGCACGCGTGCTGCCCACCTCGGCACTGCTCGGGTCGGTGTCCGCCTGAGGCGTCGTCCCGACGCGCCGCGACACGCCGGAGGGGGCGTTGTCGGTGGGCCCTGCCACCGTGTGGGACATGACGACACGGATCGACTGCGACACCTGCGTGGTGCGCGGCCTGCACTGCCACGACTGCGTGGTGAGCGTGCTGCTGGGGCCCCCGCCGGAGCTGACCATCGACGAGGACGAGATGGCCGCGCTCGACGCGCTGGCCTCCGGGGGACTGGTGCCGCCGCTGCGGCTCGTCGACCCGGTCGCAGGGCCGGTCATCGAGTCGGCCTGACACGCCCGTCGACGAATCGTGGTGAAGATTGGCGGGGCCCGCGATCCCGGTCTAGGGTGTCCCTGGCGCTCGTGGAAGTGGGTCACCCGGACCCGCGCGGGCGTCGCGCCGAGTTGCAGCCCACGTCCCCCGCACCACCCGTGGTCTGTGAGCCGGGGAACCACACTTCCCCCTGGGGTGAATCCCCTGTGAGGCGCACTGCGCGAGCGGTGCGTGGAGCAGGGGTAGGACACGTCGTGCCGAACCCGTCAGCTCACCCGGTAGGCGTACGACACCCCGAGGAGTTCCCCCGCTCGTGGCTCACACCCGCAAGCGAGCTGGCGCGACCGTGCTTGGTCTCTCCGCGATCGCTGCCATCGCTCTCGTGCCTGCGACCCCTGCGCAGGCCGACCCCGACATCAAGGACGTCAAGGCCAAGGTCGACCGCCTCTACCACGAGGCCGAGGCGGCGCAGGAGCGCCTCCACGACGCCAACCTCGAGCTCGCCGACCTCCGCCGCGACCTCGCCGGCCTGAAGGCCGACCAGGCCCGGCAGGACGAGCGGCTCGACGCCGTCCGCGACCAGGTCTCCGACGCCGTCGTGCGCCAGCTCGAGGGCGAGGGCATCTCGACCGTCGGGCAGATCGTGGTGTCCGAGGACCCGGGGTCCTTCCTCGACACGCTGTCGACGATGTCGTCCTTCAACGACCTCCAGGCATCGCTGCTCTCCGACTACGACACCGAGCTCGAGGCCCTCGAGATCCGGCGCGAGGCCACCGACGCCCGCACCACCGAGATCGCCGAGCTCACCGAGCAGCTGAGCACCGAGAAGGAGACGGTCGACGACAAGCTGGCCGAGGCCAAGAGCCTGCTCTCCGACCTCGAGGCCGAGGAGCGCGAGCGCCTGCTCGCCTCGCGCAGCGGCGTCTCCCGGATGCCCAGCTCGGTCCCGGCGTCCGGTCGCGCGGCCGCGGCCGTCCAGTACGCCATGGCCCAGGTCGGCGACGCCTACGTCTACGGCGCGATGGGCGAGAACGCCTTCGACTGCAGCGGCCTGACGATGCGCGCCTGGGCCCAGGCCGGCGTGTCCCTGCCGCACTCCTCGAGCGCCCAGTACGGCTCCGGCCCGCACATCGCGGCCAGCGACCTGCAGCCCGGCGACCTGGTGTTCTACTACAGCCCGATCAGCCACGTCGGCATGTACATCGGCAACGGCATGATCGTCCACGCCGCCAACCCCGGCACCGGCGTCGCCGTCTCGGGTCTCTACTCGATGCCCTACGTCGGCGCGGTCCGCCCTGGCTGACACGCCGACCTCGAAGGCCGGTCGTCCACTCCTGTGGGCGGCCGGCCTTTCGCTGTGCCTGGTGGCCACGCTGGCGCTCGCCCTGCTGCTGCGCGACCCGCGGCACGAGGTCGACACCGGCCCCGTCGACGTACCCCGCGCGAGTCCAGCCGAGGCCACGGCCGTGCTGCAGCACCTCATCATGGCGCTCCGCTCCGGTGACCAGCAGGCACTGGGCGCGCTCGCCCCCGAGGGCGACGACGCCGCGGCCGGCCTGCTCCGGGGCATCGGTCGCAACGCCGCCGCGCTCGACCTGCGCGAGGTCACCGCGCGCTACGTCGACCAGGCAGGGACGGTCACGCAGGACGGTGCCTGGACCGGGGTCGCCGAGGTCACCTGGCAGCTCGGCACCCATGACGCCGCACCGTCGCGGGCCGACGTCTGCGTCGCCTTCACGCCGTCGGGCGACGGCCTGGCCATCGCCGGCTTCGGCGGTGGCCCCGCCGACGGGCCGGGGCGCGTGCCGCTGTGGCTGCGCGGCGCGCTCGCGGTCGTGGAGGCCCCCGGCGTGCTGGTGCTGGCCGACGGGTCCCGCGCCGACGCCGCCGCGGTCGCCGCACGCGTCGAGACCGGCATCCGCGTCGTGCGCCGGGTGCTGCCCGGCTGGTCCGCTCCGGTGGTCGTCGAGGTGCCGGCCAGCGCCGCCGACCTCGACGAGACGCTCGGCGCCACGCCGGGGACCTACGCCGGGATCGCCGCGGTGACCACGACGGCAGGCACGCCCGAGCCCGGGGCCCCGGTCCACGTCTTCGTCAACCCGGAGGTCACCGCCGGCCTCCGCCGCGCCGGTGCGCAGGTCGTGATGAGCCACGAGCTCGTGCACGTCGCCACCGGCGCCGCCGGGAGTCCGGCCGAGCCGTGGCTGCTGGAGGGCTTCGCGGACTACGTCGCCCTGCGCGACGTCGACCTGCCCGAGTCGACGACGCTGGGCCGCGCGATCGACCTCGCCCGGCGCGACGGGGTGCCGCGCGCACTGCCCGCCGCCGCCGACTTCGACACCCGGGCCGCCGACCTCCAGGCGCGCTACGAGCAGGCGTGGCTGGCCTGCCGGGTGGTCGCCGAGCGGCTGGGGGAGCGCGGCCTCGTGGAGGTGTACGACGCCGCTGCCGCCGGCACGCCTGTCGGTCGGGTGCTCGCACGCGCCGGCCTGCCGCTGCCGGAGCTGACCCGGGCGTGGCGGACCCGCCTGCAAGACTTGGCCGGGTGAGCCGCCCGACCCCCCGTGCCCGCGACCGACGCGCGGCTGTGGGGGTGATGCTCCTCGCCGGCGCTGCCTTCGTCGTGACGGCTGCATGGCTCGTCCCGTGGGACCCCGTCCCCGGAGGGACGCCCGACCCGGTCCCGGTGGGGTCGGCGTTCACCGCTGCGGAGGTCGCGGCGGGGGAGCACTACGCCTCCTGGTCGCGGCTGTGGAGCTGGTCCGGGCTCGCGCTCCAGCTCGCGGTGGTCGGCGTGCTCGCCTCGTCCCGCGTCCGCGAGCGCCTCACGCGCCGGCTGCCGGGCCGCTGGTGGGTCCAGGTGCCGCTTGCAGTCGCACTCGTGACGCTGGTCCTCCGTGCGGTTGCGCTGCCCTTCGGCGTCGCGCTCCAGCAGCACCGCCTCGAGCACGGTCTCTCCACCCAGTCCTGGTGGGGCTACGCCCGGGACGTGGCCACCGGTGCCGCCGTCGACGTCGTGGTGACGTCGCTGGGCCTGCTGGTGCTCGTCGGCGTCGCCCGCCGGTGGCAGCGGGCGTGGGTGGTGGTCGCCGCGGCCCTCGCGGCCGCCCTGGTCGTGGTCGGCTCCCTGGTCTACCCGCTCGTCGTCGAGCCGCTCTACAACTCGTTCACGTCGCTGCCCGACGGCCGCTTGCGCACCCAGGTCCTCGCGGTGGCGGCGGAGGAGGGGGTGCCGGTCGACGACGTCCTCGTCGCCGACGCCTCACGACGCACGACCACGCTCAACGCCTACGTGTCCGGCTTCTCGGGGACTCGCCGCGTCGTGCTCTACGACACGCTCGTCGAGTCGCTGCCCGAGGACCAGGTGCTCTCGGTGGCGGCCCACGAGCTCGCCCACGCGCGCCACGACGACGTGCTCACCGGCACGGTGCTGGGCGCGTTGGGCGCAGCCTTCGGCGTCGGGCTGCTCGGCGTCCTCGTCGGCGGGGAGCGGATGAGGCGGGTCTCGGCGGTGCCCCTGGTGATGGCCCTGCTGGCCGTCGGCTCCCAGCTGGCGAGCCCGGTCGAGAACGGCATCAGTCGGCGCATCGAGACGCGGGCGGACGTGGACGCACTGAAGGCGACCGGTGACCCGGTCGCCTTCAGGGAGATGCAGGTGATGCTGGCACGGCGGTCCTTGGCGGACCCGACGCCGCCGGCGTGGTCGCAGTGGTGGTGGGGATCTCACCCCACCGTGCTGCAGCGACTCGCGCTGGCCGACGCCGTGGCACGGTCTGTCAGGGACTGAAGATGCCGGCCGGGATGGAGAACAGGGCGACGACGCCCTGGCCGAAGATCATCACGGCGCCGACGATGACGATGGCGATCATGGCGACCATCAGGCCGTACTCCACCGCGGTCGCGCCGCGCTCCTCCCGCTCGGGGAGCTCAGGAAGCTTCATGGCTTTCACCTCGTGATGGAAGACGAAGGCCGGTGCCGTGGACGACCACGGCACCGGCCTTCGAGAAACCGCGGGGATCTTCGATCAGATCGAGGCGGCGATGTTGCTGAAGAGGGTCTTCAGGTTGCCACCCAGGAGGGTGACGGCGCCGATGATGACGATGGCGATGAGGGCGACCATCAGGCCGTACTCGACCGCGGTGGCGCCACGCTCGTCGCGCTTGGCCTTCAGGTCCTGGACGAGCATGATGGTCATGAACTGGAGCTTCTCGATCATGTGATTCCCCTTGTAGAAAAGTCGGTGTTGATGAGTCCCGAGCCCACGAGGACCCGTCGAGGAATACTCTGCTCGACTTCCGCGGCCGACGAATCGGGTGAACGGCCGGTGCTGCGTAGTCCGATGTGACTATCTTGCGACCACCCTCGCCGACGCCCCGGGTGGCACGTCCGGAGAGGCCCGTCGGGTCAGCGCAGGGACCCGCCGGACGGGAGGTCGTCGAGCATGCCCATCCGCATCGCGGTGACCAGTGCCTGCGCCCGGTTGGCGGCGCCGAGCTTCTGGTAGATGTGCGTGATGTGGGTCTTCGCGGTCGACTCGCTGAGGTAGAGCCGGCCGGCGATGTCGCTGGTGCCCAGGCCCTCGGCGAGCAGCACCAGGACCTCCTCCTCGCGCCCCGACAGGCGCGGTGCGGCCGGGGCGGTGGCGCGTCGCATCATCGCGGCGCTCAGGCCGGCGCAGAGGAACGTACGAGGGGCCACGGCCGCGTGCTTGGCCGCGCTGACGACCTCGGACGCCTTGCTGTCCTTGCCGACGAACGCCGACGCGCCCGCCTCCATGGCCGCGAAGATCTGGTCGTCGCCGGCGTGCATGGTGAGCACCACGAGCCCGACGCTGTCGCTCTCGCTGCGCACGGCGCGCACGATCTCCAGGCCGAGCCCGTCGGGGAGCTGGAGGTCGGTGACGACGACGTCGGGTCGCACCTCGTGGAAGACGGACAACCCCTCGTTGACGCTGCCGGCCTGGCCGACGACGTGCATGTCGACGTCGCGCTCGAAGGCGCGGGCGAGGCCCTGGCGGATCAGCTCGTGGTCGTCGACCAGCATGACGGTGGTGCTCATGGGTGAGCACTCCTCTCTCGGACTTTGGTGGCGTGGTCGGTGTTGAGGTGGACGAGGGTGCCGCCGCCGGGGCGGTCGCACACCTCGAGCGACGCCCCGATCCCGGTGGCGCGCTCGGACATGGTCTGGAGTCCCCAGTGGCGGTCCTTGGGGCTGGCGTTGCCGACGCCGTCGTCCTCGATCCGCAGGTCGAGGGTGACGCCGTCGGTGACGAACTCGACCCACAGGTTGCGGGCGCGCGAGTGCCGGCGGACGTTGCCGATCGCCTCCTGGGCGATCCGGAGCAGCTCGCTCTCGGTCCGCGAGGACAGCGCCGTCCCGGACTCGTCGAAGCTGAGGTGCACCCGGAGGTCGGTGCCCGTGCTGAGGTCGCGCACGTACTCGGCGATCGCCCCGGAGAGGCGGCGGTCGGAGACCTGGTGGCGCAGGTCGAAGATGGAGTAGCGCAGCTCGCTGACCACCCGGCTGATCTCCTCGCGCAGCGACTCGGCGAGGGCGCGTGTCTCGGGCTCGTCGGAGACGGACTCGATCTCGTCGACGACGTAGCCGAGCGCGACGATCTCCTGGGCCACACCGTCGTGCATCTCGCGCGCGAGCCGGTTGCGCTCCTCGGAGGTCGCCATGCCGCGCACCTCGTCGAAGAGCACGGCCGTGTCCATCCGCAGTGCGAAGTTGTCGACGACCTCGGAGGCCTTCTCGGCGATGTCGTCCGTCCAGCGCAGGACGCCGCCGAGGACGAGGTAGCCCAGCGTGCCGTCAGTGCCGTGGATGGTGAGGACCCGCACGTCGGAGGACCGCGTCTCGGCGTCGCGGCGGATCTGGTCCTCGAGCGAGCCCACCTCGCCGTAGCTGGACAGCAGCACCAGCTCACCGCCCGTCGACCCGGTGAAGACCGCGGAGGCGACCGCGCCCGTGCGGCGGCGCAGGTCCGACTCGAGCTCGGCCGCCAGCTGTGCGGTGTCCAGGGCGACCTCCCCTCGGCGGGCGAGGCCGTGCAGCTGCGCCATCAGCTGGTGGGCGGCCTGGTACGGCGCCCGGCGCGCGTCCTGGTGGCGCAGCGAGCGTGACTGCCAGCTGGTCAGCATGCCGGCGCCCAGGCCGCTGAGCACCCAGGGGCCGGCGGCGATGAGGTCGGGGCGAGGGTCGCCGCCCGACGCCGCGGCCACGGCCGCGAGCACGCCCAGGGCACCGACCGCGGCCACGTTGACCGTGGTGACCAGTCCGTGGCGCAGCCCGGTGACGACGGGCGGGGCGGCGAGGTAGGCGTACAGCCCGGCCGACGCGTCGGCGCTGGTGAGCATGAGCGCCGCCAGCAGCATCTCCGCGGCCGCGGTCCACGACGTGCGGTTGAGCTCCGGCGTCCAGTCGAGGACGGCTCCGGCGCCGGCGATCACGACGAGCGCCGCCAGGAGCGGACCCGAGACGCCGGCGCGGTCGTCGGAGAGCACGACCCCCGTGGCGAGCGCGAGGGCGAAGACACGGATCGCCGTCGTGACCCGCCACGTGTACGGGAGGCTGCCCAGGGTGCCCGGCCTGTCCACCCGATCGGTCAGGCGCATCGGCTCACTGGTTCCCGAACGTCTCGGCCATCTGGATGCCGGCCGGGCCCATGATCACCAGGAAGAGGCAGGGCAGGATGAAGAGCACGAGGGGGATCATCATCCGCACCGGCACCTGCTGGGCCTTCTCCTCGGCGCGCTGGCGGCGCTTGGTGCGCATCTCGCCGCTCTGGATGCGCAGCACGCGGCCGATCGGGATGCCGAGGCTGTCGGCCTGCACCATCGCCAGGCAGAACGACTTGAGGTCGTCGAGCGACGTGCGCTCGGCCATCGCGCGCATGGCGTCGGTGCGCCCCACGCCGATGTTCATCTCCTGGAGCAGGCGGGCGAACTCGTTGGCCAGCGGACCGTCGGTGTTGCGGGCGACCCGGTCGACGGCGGCGTCGAAGCCGAGGCCCGCCTCCACCGAGACGGTGAGCAGGTCGAGCGCGTCGGGCAGCGCGTTGCGCATGAGCTTCTCGCGCTTCTGCCCGGCGTTGAAGAGCAGGATGTTGGGCAGCACGTAGCCGAACGCGGCCACCAGGGCCGTGCCGATCACGACCCGCACGAAGGGCCAGTCCATGCCCGCGATGTAGAGGAACCCGATCCCGCCGAACACGGCCAGGCCGAGGACCTTGAGGCCGATGAGGCGGTTGGCGTCCCAGCCGGGCGGGTTTCCGGCGACGTTGAGCCGGTACTCCAGCTTGTGCGCCGTGTCGGCCCGGGCCAGCTTGCGGCCGGTGCCGACCAGCTGGTCGCCGAGGGGGCCGAGGACCCGCTCGGCGAACGGCCGCTCGAGCTCGGTCTTGAGCATGTCGGGGGTGCTCTGGCTCATCGCCTGGATGGCGGCCACCGACCGGGCGACACCCCGGCGCTCCTTGCTGACCACGCCGATGATCGACATGGCCATCACGATCGCCAGGAAGATGAGCCCGGCACCGATCCACAGAATCATCTCAGACCTCCACCGTCGCGAGCTTCGCCATGGCGAACGACCCCAGCGCCAGCAGGAACCCTGCCAGACCGAGGATCACGTAGCCAGGGATCGTGGTGTAGAGCAGCCGGACGTAGTCCGGGTTGGCGAACGTCATGTAGAAGAAGATCAGCGGCGGCAGGCCGGTCAGGATGTAGCCGGAGAGCCGGCCCTCCGCGCTGAGTGCCTTGACCTGGCGGCGGAGGTACTCGCGCTCGCGCAGGGTGTCGGCCACGGTGTGCAGGATCTCGGCCAGGTTGCCGCCGACCTCGCGCTGGATGCGGATCGCCATGACGACCCAGGCGAAGTCGTCGCTCTCCATCCGCTCGCCCACGCCGTCGAGCGCGTCGGTGATGTCCACGCCGAGCCGCTGCTCGACCAGGGCGCGACGCAGCTCGCCGGCCATCGGCTCGTGACCCTCCCGCACGACGGTGTCGACCGCCTGGGGGAGCGAGAGGCCGGCCTGCAGGCCGCCGGCCATCAGGCCGAGGGTCTGGGCGAGCTGGGCGTTGAACGCGCTGAGGCGCCGGCTGTGCCGGATCTTGAGGTAGAGCCACGGCAGCACGGTGCCGAGCACGAGGCCGAGGATGCTCATCGGGATGCCGCCCATCAGCAGGCCGACGAGGCCGGCTCCGAAGGCGATGCCGACGTGGACGAGGATCCACTCGGAGGCGGTCAGCGCCGAGCCGGCGCCCGAGAGCCGCTGCGAGATGCGCGTCTCCATGTCGGCGCTGACGAACCGGTTGGCGACCGACACGGCCGAGCCCTTGAGGTCGGCCGAGCTGCTCGCCTTCCTCTTCGCCTTCGCGTCGGCGCCGGGGGTGCCGTTGAAGTAGGCCTCGAGCTGCTTGACCGACTGCGGCCGGTTGTCGCCCGCGCTGATGAGGGCGGTGGCGAGCAGGCCGAACAGTCCGACCGCGAGCGCGGCGGCGCCCAGGAGCATCCCGGTGTTGCCGATGAGGGCCTTGCCGGAGTCGACGACGTCGGGCACCGCGAAGCCCGGGCCGAGCGTCGCGAAGGCGGTGTCGTGGTACTGGGTGCCGGCGGACTCGACGACGACGTCGATGTTCGCGTCCTCGCCGCTGGCGTAGGGCGCCTCGAAGGTGACCAGCAGCTGCTTCGAGAGGGCCTCGGCCCGCTCGTTGAAGACCGAGGTGAGCACGGCGGGGTCGGCCGGGATGACCGATCCCTTGGTCTCGGTGGCCACGGTGGCGAGCTCGTCGGACTTCGCGCCCTGCACGAGGGAGACGACGTCGACGACGACGCCGGCCTCCTTCGCGTCGGCGGTCGCGACCTCGAGCGTCATGTCGCTGCCGGTGTCGGCGCCGTCGGAGAGGATGAGGAGGTTGCGGGACCCCTCGGCCTCGAGGAGCCTGACACCCTCGACGATGCCGTCGTACACGCTGGTGCCCTTGGCGAGCGTGACGTCGGCCAGTGCCTGGCGTACGGCGTCGTGGTCGACGGTGGGGGAGACCGTGCTGGTCACCTTGCCGGCGAACGCGACCAGGCCGATGGCGACGTCCTCCGGGGCGCTGTCGAGGAACGCGTTGATCGCGGTCGAGGCCGCGGCGAACTTGCCCTGGCCCTTCATGCTGTTGCTCGCGTCGAGGACGATCACGGTGGACCGGTCGATGTCGCCGGCGTCCACCAGCTTGGCCGAGGACTCCACGGCGCTGCCGTTGAGCTCGACGAAGACCTGCTCGGGGTCGACGGTGGTGCCGGCGGGCAGCCCGTCGGTCGACAGGAGCAGGTTGACGGTGCCGCGGTCGGTGTCGACGTGGTCGATGGTGATCTCGTCGTCGGCGAAGCTCGGCGCCCCGCCCGACAGGACCAGGGCGGAGGTCGCGAGCGCGCCGGCGACCCAGCGGTGCAGGACCCTCATCGGGCCCCGCCGACGGTGAACACGGCGGGGTTGAGGTGCACGCCGTGGTCCGCGAGCCGCTCCAGGAAGCGCGGACGCAGGCCGGTCGACTCCAGGCCGCCCTTGAACTTGCCCTGCTCGTTCATGCCGGCGGCGTAGTCGAACAGGAACACGTCCTGCGTCGTGATGATGTCGCCCTCCATGCCCACGATCTCGGTGATCGCGGTGATCCGGCGGGTGCCGTCCTTGAGGCGGGTCTGCTGGATGATCAGGTCGACCGCGCTGGCGACCTGCTCGCGGATGGCGCGCACCGGCAGGTCCATGCCCGCCATCAGCACCATCGTCTCGAGGCGCGAGAGCGCGTCACGCGGCGTGTTCGCGTGGAGCGTCGAGATCGAGCCGTCGTGACCGGTGTTCATCGCCTGCAGCATGTCGAGGGCCGCGGCGTCACGGATCTCACCGACGACCACGCGGTCCGGACGCATGCGGAGGGAGTTCTTCACCAGGTCGCGGATGGTGACCGCGCCCTTGCCCTCGATGTTGGGCGGGCGCGACTCGAGCCGCAGCACGTGGTCCTGCACCAGCCGGAGCTCGGCTGCGTCCTCGATCGTGACGATGCGCTCGTCGTCGGGGATGAAGGACGACAGCACGTTGAGGGTGGTCGTCTTGCCGGCGCCGGTACCACCGGAGACCAGGATGTTCAGCCGGCCGCGGACGCACGCCTCGAGCAGGTCGGCGGACGCGCGGCTGAGCGTGCCGAAGCCGATCAGGTCCTCGACGGTGTAGGGGTCCTCGGAGAACTTGCGGATGGTCAGCTTGGAGCCGTCCAGCGCCAGCGGGGGGATGATCGCGTTGACGCGGCTGCCGTCAGGGAGGCGGGCGTCGACCATCGGGCTGGTCTCGTCGACGCGTCGGCCGATCTTGCTGACGATCTTGTCGATGGTGCGCCGCAGGTGGGCCTCGTCGGCGAACGACGCGTCGACCTTGACGAGCTTGCCGCTGCGCTCGACGTAGATGTCCTCGAAGGTGTTGACCATGACCTCGGAGAGGTCCGGGTCGCGCAGCAGCGGCTCGAGGGGGCCGTAGCCGAGGATGTCGTCGGCGATCTCCTGCGAGATGCGGGACTTGTCGGCCGACGACATCGGCATGTCGACCTCGGCGAGCGTGGTCTGCAGGGCCAGGCGCACCTGCTGCTCGAGGTCGGACTGCGTGAGGTGGGCGTCGTACAGCGTCGGGCCGAGGGTGCTCACCAGCCGGGCGTGGACGACCCGCTTGAGGTCCTTGTACGGGTCGTTGCCGTTGCGGGCCACTGCCGCGCGGCGGCGACCGGCGGCGCTGGACTCCGACGTCGTGGCCGGGGCGGTGGTGGTCGTGGGCGGCGGGCCCGCCGCGGGGGCCGCGGCGGGGTCCGCGGTGCGGGTGCGCGATGCGGCGGCGAGCCGGTCGGTGAGACTCATGTCAGCCCTTCCTCATGCGGAGACGGCTGGCCTTGCGGCCAGAGGCGGCGACCGGGTCGCCGGCGGCCGAGGCGTGCGCCTGGGCCAGGGTGGAGGCGAAGGTGGTGAGCGCCTTGCTGTTCTGGTTGCCGGGGTAGGCGCTGACCAGGGCCTCGCCGCGGTTCACCGCAGCGAGGACCTCGCGGCTCGACACCAGCGTGGCGTCGGCCTTCAGGCCCAGGGTCGCCTCGAACTCGGCCTGGGTCAGGCCCACCTTGGCGTCGACGCGGTTGAGCACGAAGCTCCACGACTCGCGGGCGAAGTTGAGCAGGTCCAGGGTGCTGGTCGCGAGCTTGACGCCCTTGAGCGCCGGGATGTCCAGCGTGCCCACCAGGATGATCGTGTCCGACCGGTCGAGCGCGGCGAGGGCCTGGTCGTCGAAGACGCCCGAGGTGTCCACCACGACGAAGTCGAACATGGCCTTCAACCCGTCGAGGAGCTGACCGATCTCGTCGGCGGTGGCCTGGTCGGGGGAGTCGAGGTGCACGGGCGCGGCGACGACCGACAGGTGCTCGGAGTGCGTGGTGAGCAGCGACTCGATCGCACCCTCGTCGATGCCACCGCGGAAGCTCACCAGGTCGTTGACGTTCCGGCTCGGCGACAGCTGCAGCATGATCGCCACGTCGCCGCTGTTGACGTCGAGGTCGACCAGGCAGACGCGGTGCTTCTGCTGGGCCAGGGCGACCGCGGTGTTGACCGCCACGAGGCTCTTGCCCACGCCGCCCTTGGTGGAGAAGACCGTGAACAGCTTGCCCTGTGGCCCCTCCTCGGCGACGCGCTGCGCCTCGGCCTCGGCGACGAGCCTGGCCTTGGCCTGCTCGGCGGCGGCCTGGACCTCCCCGAGCATGGTCTGCCCGATGGCGCTCGCCACCGAGCGCGCCCGCTGGACGGCGGTGGTGATGCCGGCGAGGTCCTTGCTCTGCACCACCTCGCGCATGCCACTGCGCAGCGCGAGGGAGAGGGCGTTCGCGTCGACGGTGTCGCGCAGCAGGATCACGCCGAGGTCGGGACGGTTGACCCGCGCCCACTGGGCGAAGGCGGTGGCGTCCTGGGTGGTGATGCTGGGGCCGATGACCACCGCGAACTCGTGCGGGTTGTCCTGGATGTTCGACGACAGGTCCTCGACGCTGCCCACCCCGGCGGAGCCGTGGAGCATGGCCTGCAGGAGGGCTCGCTGGGTGGCGTCGGTCTCGAGAATGACAGTCATGATCAGGCCGTCGGGATCGCGGGGGCGTCGGGGACGACCATCTTGCGATCGGTGCCCTTCTCGTCGCGGGTCTTGGTCTTGTCGGACAGGAGGCCGACGTTGAGCTCACCGAAGCGGTCCGCCCAGATCAGCTTCTCCGACTCCTTCTGGGTCAGCGCCAGGGTGAGGATGGTCTTGGGGACCTCCTCGATCGTCTGCGTGCCCTCCTCGTCGGTGGTCGTCCGCGAGGTGGTGGAGGTCTGGCCGACGCCGATCACGGTGGCGCGGTTGAGGATGATGCGGGTGTACGACGAGTCGGTGACCGTGACGAACACGGCGACCTCGGAGCCGGGGTTGACGAAGCCCGCCACCCGCTCGGGGTCGGTGAGCTCGACCGACACGGCGAGCTTGTCGTCGGGGATGACGAGCGTCTCGGTGTCGCCGACGTTGCCGAACTTGTCCGCGATCAGCTGCTCGCCCGGGTAGATGTTCCCGGTGGCGACCAGGCCGGTGACGCTGGTGGAGGAGGACAGGGCGCCGGGGACGAGGTCGTCGCGGCGGATCTCCCTCTTCTCGAACTTGCCGGCCTCTTCCGCGGCGGCGACGGACTCGCCCGCGTTGACGATGTCCTTGGCGACCAGGACCTCGACGAGCTCTTGGCCCTCGGTGGCCCGGTTGTCGATGCCCTGCACGTACATGACGATCAGCAGGGTGCCGACGAGGGCCGTGACGATGGCCAGGGCGAGGAGTACGGAACGACGCGCCATCAGGCATTCCTTCGGTTCAGGGATCCACGGGGGTGGATTCGCTCAGCAACGTGCCGGGAGGTGAACCGACCGTTGAGGGTGCCTGTGCCACCGTCTCCAGTCCGCGAGCAGGCCCCGACGTCCTCTCGCGCATCGACGAAGATAGGGGCGCCCGGGGCGGTCTCGGGGGCTAAGCCTGACAAACCACCCGATGGTGGCCCACGGGTAGTCCGAACTGACTAGTCCGTCGTAGTCATGGTCTAGCCCGCGGGCAGGAAGGGCCTCAGGAGAGGTAGAGCGCCTCGATCTCGGCACGGGCCTCGCGGACCACCACATTGCGCTTGAGCTTGAGGCTGGGGGTCAGCTGACCGCCCTCCTCGCTCCACTCGCCGGGCAGGATCGTGAACTTGCGGATCGACTCGGCCTTGGAGACCGCCTTGTTGGCGTCGTCCACTGCCTCCTGGACGGCGGCGACGAGGTCCGGGTCGTCCACGAGGTCGGCGACCTCGCCGGTCTTGCCGTGCTGCTCGGCCCACGCCGGGAAGGTCTCGCGGTCGATGGTGACGAGGGCGCCGATGAAGGGCTGCCCGTCTCCCACGACCAGGCACTGGTCGACCAGGGCGTGGGCGCGCAGGCGGTCCTCGAGGACCGCGGGCGCGACGTTCTTGCCCCCGGCGGTCACCAGGATCTCCTTCTTGCGGCCGGTGATCCGGACGAAGCCCTCCTCGTCGACCTCGCCGACGTCGCCGGTGTGGAACCAGCCCTCGCGGCCGAGCGCTTCCTCGGTCGCGGCCTCGTTGCCCCAGTAGCCGGCGAAGACCTGGCCGCCCTTGAAGAGCAGCTCGCCGTCGTCGGCGACACGCACGCTGGTGCCGGGCAGGGGCCGGCCCACGGTGCCGATCCTGGTGGCGTCGGGCAGGTTCACCGACAGCGCCGCGGTGGTCTCGGTGAGGCCGTAGCCCTCGAGGACGACGAGCCCGATGCCGCGGTAGAAGTGGCCGAGCCGGTCGCCGAGCGGCGCGCCGCCGGAGATGGCGTAGGTGCAGCGGCCGCCGAGCGCCTGGCGGAGCTTGCCGTAGACGAGCCGGTCGAACAGCGCGTGCTGCGCGCGCAGGCGCAGCGGCACCCTGGGGCCGTCGAGCGCACGGGACCAGGCGATGGCGACGTCGGCAGCGCGGTCGAAGACCTTGCCGCGGCCGTCGGCGGTGGCGCGCTGGGAGGCGGTGTTGAAGACCTTCTCGAAGACGCGGGGCACCGCGAGAATGAAGGTCGGCTGGAACTCGCCGAGGTCGGCGACGAGGTTCTTGATGTCAGCGCTGTGCCCCATCCGGGCCCGGCTCTTCACGCAGCCGATCTGGATGATGCGCGCGAAGACGTGGGCCAGCGGCAGGAAGAGCAGGGTGGAGGCGCCCTCCCGGTCGAACAGCTCGTGCAGCTCGTCGACGGCGACGCCCAGCTCGAACATGAAGTTGCCGTGGGTGATCATGCAGCCCTTGGGCTTGCCGGTGGTGCCGCTGGTGTAGATCAGCGTGGCGAGGTCCAGCGGCGTCGCCGTCGTACGCCGCTGCTCCAGCACCTCGTCGGAGATGTCCGAGCCGAGGCGGCCCAGCACGTCGATGGCGTTGTCCTCGATCGACCAGACGTGCTGGAGCTCGGCGAGGTCGCCGGCCTGTCGGGCCTCGCGCACGCGCGCGAGGTGGTCGGCGCCCTCCGCGACGACGGCGCGGGTGCCGGAGTCGGCGAGGATCCAGCCGATCTGCTCCGCGGACGAGGTCTCGTAGATCGGCACCGTCACCGCACCGGCGAACCAGATCGCGTAGTCGAGCAGCGTCCACTCGTAGCGCGTCTTGGACAGCAGCGCGACGCGGTCGCCCGGCTCGATCCCCGCCGCGACCAGCCCCTTGGCGACCGCGCGGACCTCGTCGTGGAACTCCGCCGCGGTGACGTCGACCCACCCCTCGGCAGTCGCGCGGCTGAACACCGCGGCGTCGCCCGCCTCCCGGGCGTTGGCGACCACGTCGTCGGTGAGGTTCCCGGTCGTCGGGATGACGGTGGTCAGGGGCGTGGAGAACTCACGCACAGCGGCTGTGCCTCCTAGGTGCGGCCTATCGTCGGCGAAGTGCGGGAACGAGCATAGGGGTGCTCGCCCGGTACTCGACGTACCCGGGCAGCTCGCGCGACAGCAGCGCCTCCTCCCGCCGCGCACGCGCCACCTGGAACGTGATGAGCGCCACGAACACCAGCCACGGCCAGACCCCGGTCCGGGAGACGCAGAGGCCGAGCACGTTGACCAGCTCGGCGGCGTAGAGCGGGTGCCGGACCAGCTGGTAGGGGCCGTGGGTCACCATCGTGCGTGCCTGGGGGACGACGCTGATGTTGGTGCCGAGCGCGCCCAGAGCCCAGAGCATCGCGACCAGACCGATGCCCAGGATCGCGGCGGACACCAGCTCCCTCACGGTGCCGGTGGCCGGGCCGGTCGACAGCACCGGGATGAAGAAGGGCGCCGCCGTGCCGGCGAGGGCCACCGCCCAGGACGACCACCGGCGGTCGGTGCGGTCCGACGGGGTGCGGCGGAGGTAGGCGACGATCAGCAGGACGTAGAAGGCGCCGGTGAGCACGCTGACGAGGATCGACAGCGGCGACTCCGCCCACGCGCCCGTGGCGAGCTTGCGCAGGTTCATGAGGAGCAGGAGCACGAAGACGGTGACGGCCACGACGCGGCCGATGTCCGTCCTTGCTCCGGCGGTACGAGTGGGCACGTTCAACCTCCGGCAGGGTGCGAGCCCTCATCGTAGGGGTGGACGCGGCTGCCCGTGGGGGGTTCCCGCAGGACCGCGATAGGGTCAGCCGCATGGCCGAACAGACCTCCTCGTCGATCACCATCGACGCCCCGCCGGCCGACGTCATGGCCGTCATCGCCGACTTCGAGTCCTACCCCGCGTGGGCCAAGGGCGTGCAGACCGCCGAGGTCACCGTCGAGGGGGCCGGCGACCGCGCCGAGCAGGTCTACTTCGCGCTCGACGTCTCGCCGATCAAGGACGAGTACACCCTCGCCTACGACTGGGACGGCGACCGCGAGGTCACGTGGACGCTCGTCGAGGGCAACATGCTCAAGGCGCTCGACGGCGCCTACACGCTGGTGGACCTCGGCAACGGCAGCACCGAGGTCACCTACCGCCTGGCGCTCGACGTGAGCATCCCGCTGATCGGCATGCTGAAGCGCAAGGGCGAGAAGATCCTCATCGACACCGCGCTGAAGGGCCTCAAGAAGCGCGTCGAGTCGCTCTGACGCGCGGGTCCGGGATGCGGATCCTCCTCTTCACCGGCAAGGGCGGCGTCGGGAAGTCCACCCTCGCGGCCGCGACCGCCTGCGCGAGCGCCGCCGCCGGGCACCGGACGCTGGTCCTGTCGACCGACGCCGCGCACTCGCTCGCCGACGCGCTCGACGTGCCCGCCGGCGCCGAGCCGAGCCAGGTCGCTGCGAACCTGTGGCTGCAGCACGTCGACGCGCAGGAACGCTTCGAGCGGTCGTGGGGCGACATCCAGGGCTACCTCCTCAGCGTGCTCGACGTCGCCGGTGTGGACCCGGTCGCGGCCGAGGAGCTGACCGTCATCCCAGGAGCCGAGGAGGTCCTGGCCCTGCTCGAGGTGCGGGCCCAGGCCAGGTCGGGCGCCTGGGACGTGCTCGTCGTCGACTGCGCCCCGACCGCCGAGACGCTCCGGCTGCTCGCGCTCCCGGAGGCGCTGGGCTGGTACATGACCCGGGTCCTGCCCGTCGAGCGCCGGGTGGTCAAGGCGCTCAAGCCCGTGCTGGCCCGTGCGGCCGGGGTGCCGATGCCGGACGACCCGGTGTTCGACGCGATCGAGCGGCTGCACGCCGAGCTCGACGACGTACGAGCCGTCCTGACCGGGCCGGAGACGTCCGTGCGGCTCGTGCTGACCCCCGAGTCCGTCGTGCTGGCCGAGGCGCGCCGGGCCTACACCTTCCTCACCCTCTTCGGCTACACCGTGGACGCCGCCGTGGTGAACCGCGTCTTCCCCGACGGCGGTGCCGACCCGTGGCGCGCCGCCTGGGTCGCCTCCCAGCGTCGGGTGCTGGCCGAGGCCGCCGACTCCTTCGCCGGGCTGGAGCTGCGGACCTCGGTCTACCGCGACACCGAGCCGGTCGGGCGTGAGCAGCTGCTCGACCTCGCCCGCACCGTGTACGACGACGGGGACCCGCTGGCCGCGCCGGACGGGCGCCCCGGGCTGCGCGTGCGGTCGGTGCCGGGCGGTCGTGTCCTGTCGTTCCCGCTGCCGCTCGCCGCGCAGGACGACGTGCGCCTCGCCCGGAAGGGCGACGAGCTCGTCGTCTCGGTGGCGTCGTATCGTCGTCTCCTGACGCTGCCCTCGGGACTGGCGCGGCACCGCGTGGCGGGTGCCCGCGTGCGCGACGGGGAGCTGCAGGTGCGGTTCACCGATCCCACCGCCGAGCCCACCTCTGAGCCCACCTCTGACCCCACCTCTGACCCAGCGCCGACCCGACAGGAGACCACGTGAGCGACGCGGGTGACGCCCACGACTCCCACGACTCCCACGAGGTCGGGTCGCTGGCCGAGGAGGCCGCCCGGCTCCTCGGCACGCTCTCGGGGTGGGCGCGCGAGCACGCCGGCGACGCCGGCGAGGGCCTGTCCGGACTGGCATCGCAGGCGGCGGCCTCCGCCCACGACCTCAACGAGCACCTCGCGACCGGCTCGCCCGAGTGCACGGTGTGCCCGGTCTGCCGGGCGGTGCACGCCGTGCGTCACCTCGGGCCCGAGGTGACCGGCCACCTCGCCGCGGCTGCGACCTCACTGGCCCAGGCCGTCGCCGCCGCCATGGCGACGGTCCCGGAGCCCCGCGGGGGCACCGAGCGCGGGGCGGATCACGGCACGGACGACGGTGTGGAGCACATCGACCTCGCCGACGACTGGCCCGAGGACGGGGCCTCCCCGGATGAGTGAGCGCACCCCCGGCGTCCCCGGCGTGGTCGTCGGCGTGGACATCGGGGGCACGAAGGTGCTGGCGGGCGTCGTCGAGCCGGACGGGACCGTGACGTCCACCGCCCTGCGCACCACCCCCGGCCGCCGGGTGGCGACGAGCCAGGTGGAGGACGCGCTGGTCGAGGCCGTCCTCGAGGCGGCGGTCGGGCGTCCGCTCGCGGCGGTCGGCGTGGCGGCCGCCGGGTTCGTCGACTCGGCCGGCGAGCGCGTGATGTTCGCACCGCACCTCCCGTGGCAGGGCGAGCCGCTGCGCGACCTCCTCGAGGCCCGGCTCGGCTGCCGCGTGGTGCTCGACAACGACGCCAACTGCGCCGCGGTCGCGGAGTGGACCTTCGGCGCCGCGCGTGGCGCGGGGACCGCGCTGATGATGACCCTCGGGACGGGCATCGGGGGTGCAGTGCTCCTCGGGGGTCGCGTGCTGCACGGCGCCAACGGCATGGCGGGGGAGTTCGGGCACATGCAGGTCGTGCCGCAGGGCAGGTCGTGCGAGTGCGGGCGCAGCGGGTGCTGGGAGCAGTACTCGTCGGGCAACGCCCTCGTGCGCGACGCGCGGGCCCTGATGGCCGAGCAGCCCTCCGTCCTCGAGGAGATGTGCGGGGGCAACCCCGAGAGGATCACCGGCCCGATGGTCACCGCGGCGGCCGAGGAGGGGGACCTCGTGGCGCGCCGCGCCTTCGCGTCCGTGGGCGACTGGCTCGGGGTGGGTGCAGCGAACCTCGTCGCCGCCCTCGACCCCGAGCGCGTCGTCATCGGTGGCGGCGTCTCGGCTGCCGGCGACAAGCTGCTCGACCCGGCCCGCGCCGCCCTCGCCCGGACCCTGGTCGGTGCCGAGCACCGCACCGTCCCGGCCCTGGTGGCCGCCCACCTCGGCCCGGCGGCGGGGCTGGTCGGGGCCGCGCAGAGCGCTCGCCTGCCGCGGAGCGGTGCCGGCGCGGAGGTGCCGGTCGCATGAGCGGAGTGACAGCGGCCGCCGCGCGCGGTACCTCGTCCCGCACCGCCGACGCCCGGCTCGTCGTCGCCGTGACCGGCGTCTTCTGCATGTTCGCAGCCCCGGCCGACCCGTCGTACGTCCTGCCGCTCGCCCTCGCCGCGGCGACCGTGGCCTGCCTCTGGCTGGTGCTCCGGGCCCGCCCGGGTGGAGCGGCTGACGACGCCGCCCGGCTCGACGGGGCCGCGTCCGCCCGTCGCGACCGGCTGGTCGCGGTCATCGTGGTGGCCAGCAGCGGCTTCTGCGGCGTCATGGCCGGCGCGCTGGTGGGCGGTCCGCTCGCCGCGGCGGGAGCCGGTGCGGCGTACGCCGTGCTCGCGCACCTCGCGACGTCGCCCGCCCGGTCGCGGCCCCTGGTCTTCGCCGCGCTGGCGCTGCTCCACGCCGCGCTGATGGTCACCGCGATCGTCACGCTGCACGTCCGGATCGACGTCGCGGAGTTCGTCAACGGTGGCCTGGACGCGCTGCTCCACGGCACCAGCCCCTACGCCATCACCATCCGCGACGTCTACGGCCCCGCCGAGTCCGCCCTCTACTACGGCCCCGGCGTGGTCGAGGACGGTCGCGTCCTCTACGGCTACCCCTACCTGCCGTCGACGCTCCTCCTCGACCTGCCGGGCGTGCTGCTCGGGGACGTGCGCTTCGTCCACCTCGCCGCGATGCTCGCCGTGGCGGCCTATGCGTGGTGGGCGGCGACCGACCGGCTCGGGCGGCTGCTCGCCGTGGTGCTGCTGACCTCGCCGACGGCGACGGTGGTCCTGCTCGCCCACTGGATCGAGCCGCTGATGTCGCTGCTGCTGGTGCTCGTCGCAGCGGCGCTGCTGCGGGCTCCCGGGTGGGTGGCCCTCCCGCTGGGGATGCTGCTGTCGTCCAAGCAGTACCTCGTCGCGGTGCTCCCGTCGTTGTGGGTGGTCGTGCGGCGGGCGGGCTGGGCCCGGGCGATGACGGGCTGCGCGGTGGCCGCGGTCGTGATCGGCGTGTTCTTCCTGTGGGACCCGCCGGCCTTCGTCCGATCGGCCGTGGAGCTCCAGCTGCGCCAGCCGTTCCGCGACGACGCGGTCTCGCTGCTGGCCCTGCTCGCCGACGTGACCGGGCCGCTGCCGTCCTGGCTGCTGGGGGTGCTGCCCCTCGGCGTCGGCCTGCTGGTCTCGGTGCTGGTCGTGCGGCGCCTCCGCCCCGGGGCGACGGCGTACCTCCTGGCGACCGGCCTGCCGCTGCTGTGCACCGTCCTGCTGTCGAAGCAGGCCTTCTCGAACTACTACTCCTTCATCGGGACCGCCCTGCTCGCCGCCGCGGTGCTGTGGCCGGTCGACGACCCGATGGCCGAGGAAGACGCGCCCGTGGCGCGCTCGTCGGATCAGCTCCGGCGGTAGTCCGGCACCAGCTCGAGCGCGAGCTGCTCGAGGAACAGGCCGACGTCCGTGACGATGCCCCGGCCCTGGTTGGACCCCCGGTCGGCGAGCTTGGTGACCGTGGAGGGGTTGAGGTCCACGCACACCAGCGGCACCGTGGCGGGCAGGATGTTGCCGGTGGCGACCGAGTGCAGCTGCGTGGCCATCATCAGGCAGTAGCCCACGTCGGCGATCTCGGCGCGCATCGCGCGCTGGCCCTCGATCACGTCGGTGTAGACGTCGGGGAGCGGGCCGTCGTCGCGCACGGAGCCGACGAGGACGTAGTTCTTCCGGTGGGTGACGAGGGCGTGCATGATGCCGCTGGTCACCACGCCGTCGGCGACGGCCTGCGCGATGGATCCAGCCCTGCGGACCGTGTTGAGCGCGCGGACGTGGTGCTCGTGCCCGTGCTCGACGCCCTGGGTGACGGAGAGGTCGACCCCGAGGCTGGTGCCGTAGAGCGACGACTCGATGTCGTGGGTGGCCAGTGCGTTGCCCGCGAAGAGCGTGTCGACGAAACCGGCGCCGATCAGCGCGACCAGGGCCGGCACCGCGCCGGTGTGCACGACGCCGGGCCCCGCCACCCACAGCAGCCGTCGGCCGTCGGCGCGCGTGCGGCGCATCTCGTCGGCGACCTGTCGCACCAGCACCGCCTGCGGCCTGTCGTACGGCGTCTCGCCGACCAGCTGGCTGTAGGCGTCGGTCCCGGTGTCGGGGCGCGGCACCGAGACCTGGATCCCGGCGGCGCCGATGACGATCCGCATCCCGGCCTGGACGTCCGACATCGGCACGGTCCGCACCCGGACTCCTCCGGGGGACTCCAGCACGACGAGGCCGCAGTCCATCTCGGGGTTCTCCACGTCGTACCAGGCGCCGTCGATGCGGATCCGGGTCTCGAGGTTGGTCGTGGAGTAGAACCCATCGGGGAGCACGCCGTCGCGGTCGGCGACGCCGACCACGGCCTCGCCGGGGTCGACCTGGTTCACGCCCCGGGTCTGCAGGCGCATGAGCAGCCGCTGGAGGGACCCCTCGTCCTCGGCCTCGACCGTGATGCGCGCGCTGCTCGGGTCGTTGGCCTCGTGGCCGACGTCGAACCGTTCGATGACGTAGTCGCCGCCGTAGTCGCGGATGTCGTCGAGGATCCGCGACAGGATGCCGCTGTCCATCAGGTGGCCGGTGACCTCGACCGTCTCGCTCGATCCCACGCCGTGACCCTATCCACAGCCCTCCGGCTCAGATCCGTGAGCCGTCGTCCCACGGGTCGCGGGGCGCCCGCGGCATCTCGCGCACGAGGTAGAGGAAGCCGCCCACGAACCAGGCCACCAGGGCCCAGCCGACGAGTCTCGGCAGCCCGAGGGAGAACAGGCCGACCACCAGGGCCAGGACCGGCGCCACGAACAGCCCCGACCACGCGACGCCCCGCTGCCACGTCCGGGGGCGCGGGAACGGCGGCGCGTCCGGCGGGCGGAACCGGTCGACCTCGGCGACCCGGGGACCGTCGTCGTCGACGTCCGCGACCGGGTCGTCGAGCCCGTCGTCGTACGTCGTCGGGGTGGCGTCTGCGGTGTCATCGGCGGCGTCACCGCTGGCGCCGGGCGAGCCCGGCGAGGCGGGGGATCCGGCGCGACCGGCGTCGCGGGCGTGCGGCTCGTCGGGCAGCACCGCGCGCTCGCCGTAGTGCTCCACGATCTCGCGCCAAGCCAGCTCGGTGCGGCTCTCGTCGCCAGGAGTCGTCACGCGATCACGGTACCCGCGCAACGGTTGCATGGGGCAGACTGACCGCCGTGAAGATGCCCTTCCGCGGCGCCCCGGCCGCGCCCCTGGACCCTGCCCTCGTCGCCCCGATGTCGGTGGCCGCGAAGCCGGAGCTCACGGGCGGGCGCCGCATCGGCGTGCTCGTCCAGCACGGGTTCACCGGCAGCTGCGCC
Source organism: Microbacterium sp. ARD31 (assembly GCF_031844425.1). NCBI lineage: Bacteria > Bacillati > Actinomycetota > Actinomycetes > Micrococcales > Microbacteriaceae > Microbacterium > Microbacterium sp. ARD31. Next base: position 6,081 of record NZ_JAUZVE010000014.1, on the reverse strand, counting down.
TCGATGCGTCCCTGGGCCGAGGACCTCGCCGCGCGGGGCTACGCCGTCGAGATGCCCCTGCTGCCCGGCCACGGCACCCGGTGGCAGGACATGAACCGGGTGACCTGGTCGGACTGGGTTGCCACCGTGGAGGGCGCCTTCGACAAGCTCGCCGCCGAGAACGACGCCGTCGTGGCTGTCGGGCTCTCCATGGGCGGCGCCCTGTCGCTGCGGCTCGCCGCCGACCGGGGTGAGCAGCTCGCGGGGGTCGTCGTGGTCAACGCGGCCATCGACACGCTGCGCAAGGACGCCGTGCTCCTGCCGGTGCTCAAGCGGTTCGTGCCCGCCTTCCCGGGGATCCGCAACGACATCAAGAAGCCGGGCATGGACGAGATCGCCTACCCCGTCATGCCGCTGAAGGCGGCCCACGAGATGTCCGTCGGCTGGGCCCAGCTGCGCCGCGACCTGCCGAAGATCACCATCCCGGTGCTGTCGTTCCGATCCAAGGACGACCACGTCGCCGACATCTCGACCTCGCGCGCCCTCCACGCGGGGCTGTCCTCGAGGGACTTCGAGGAGCGCGTGCTGGAGGACAGCTACCACGTCGCCACCCTCGACCACGACGCCCCGCGCATCTTCGCCGAGTCGGCGGAGTTCATCGACCGGGTCACCCGCGAGCAGCAGGGATAGGCTCGGCAGCGTGCTCTATTGGTTCCTGAAGTGGATCGCCCTCGGGCCCGTGCTGCGACTCGTCTTCCGGCCCAAGGCCTACGGCATCGACCACGTGCCGGAGGAGGGTCCCGCGATCCTGGCGAGCAACCACCTCTCGTACGCCGACTGGCTGTTCATGCCGCTCACCCTGACCCGGCGGGTCACCTTCGTCGCGAAGGCCGAGTACTTCACCACCCCCGGCATCAAGGGCTGGTTCCAGAAGAAGTTCTTCACCGGCGCCGGGCAGGTGCCCATCGACCGTTCGGGGGCCAACGCGGCCGAGGGGGCGATGAAGTCGGCGATGAAGATCCTCGCCGAGGGTGAGCTGTTCGGGATCTACCCCGAGGGCACCCGCTCCCACGACGGCCGGCTCTACCGCGGCAAGACCGGGGTCGCGCGACTGGCCCTCGAGTCCGGCGCGCCCGTCATCCCGTGCGCCGTCGTCGGCACCGACGTCGTCGCGCCCACCGGCAAGGTCTACGGCACCTGGACGCGCCCCGTCGTGCGCTTCGGCAAGCCGCTGGACTTCTCCCGCTACGCCGGGATGGAGAACGACCGCTACATCCTGCGCTCGATCACCGACGAGATCATGTACGAGATCATGCGCCTCTCCGGCCAGGAGTACGTCGACCTCTACGCCAGCAAGGCCAAGGAGCTCGACAAGGAGGCCAAGGAGGAGGCCAAGGAGGAGGCCCGGGAGAAGGCCCGGCAGGCCGCCGCCGAGCAGGCGGCGCAGGAGAAGGCCGGCGACGGGCCGGAGCAGAAGGCGTCCTGAGCGCCCTGACGCCGGCGTCGCGGACGCCGCGCGCCGACTCGGCGCTGGCCGTGGAGGACCGGCTCCACTCGGCACTGGCGATCGTCCGGGTGGTGGTGACCGTCAACATGGTGGGCCTCAACGCCTACCGCCGCGACAACTTCGAGCACCCCACCGCCGGCCTGGCGATCGTCGTCGCGCTGGCCCTCTGGACGGTCCTGGCCATCTGGCTCTACCAGGACCGCGCACGCCGTACGCCGCTGCTGCTGGTCGCCGACCTCGCGATCACCCTCGCCGCCATGGCCGCGACGCCGTGGGTCAAGTCCGAGGGCTTCAACGCGACCATCCCGGGCTTCTGGGTGATGGGGGCGCTGCTGGCCTGGGCCATCCACTGGCACTGGCGCGGCGGCCTGGCGGCCGCCGCCGCGATCGCCCTGTTCGACGTGGTGCCGCGCACGGAGCTCGACCAGGGCAACTACGGCAACGTGTTCCTGGTGCTGATCGGGGGGCCGATCGTGGGCTACCTGTGCGAGTCCCTCCAGCGGATGGCGCGCGAGCGCGACGCGGCCGAGCACGCCGCTGCGGCCGCCGAGGAGCGCACCCGCCTGGCCCGCGCGGTCCACGACGGCGTGCTCCAGGTCCTCGCCATGACGCAGCGGCGGGGCGCGGCCGCGGGCGGTGAGTGGGCCGAGCTCGGCCGGCTGGCGGGGGAGCAGGAGCGCAGCCTGCGCTCGTTGATCCGCCAGCAGGACACCGTCCCCACGGCGGCGGGCGGCCGGGTCGACCTGGCCGGTGCGCTCGAGGCGATGGCGACGGCGCACCCCGTCCGGGTCGAGGTCGCCACACCCGGCACGGCGGTGCTGGTGGACGCCCACGTCGCGACCGAGACCGTGGCTGCCGTGCGCGCGTGCCTGGACAACGTCCTGGCGCACGTCGGGCCGGGCGCGACCGCGTGGGTCCTCGCCCAGGCCGCACCCGACGCCGTCACCGTGTCCGTCCGCGACGACGGACCGGGCATCGCCCCGGGCCGGCTGGAGCAGGCGCAGGAGGAGGGCCGCCTGGGCGTCGTCTCCTCGATCCGCGGGCGCGTCGAGGAGCTCGGTGGCACGGCGCGCGTCGAGAGCGGGTCGTGGGGCACGGAGTGGGAGCTGGTGGTCCCGCTAGCGTGAGGACGTGACGATCCACACCTCTCACCCGTTCCTCGAGCCCGAGGGCGACCGCGACCCCGTACGACGCCTCCGGGGCAGGCAGACCGCCACGGTGTCGCTGTGGACCGCCGGCAGCGACGGCGACCGCGCCGGGCTGACCGTCTCGTCGTGGATGGTGGCCGGCGGCGAGCCCGGCCGGGTGCTGGCGCTGCTCGACCCCGACGCCGACCTCACCGACGTCCTGCTCGACACCGGCCGCGCGGTCCTGCAGCTGCTGAGCTGGCCCGACCGCGGGCTGGCCGAGGCGTTCGCGGGGACCGCCCCCGCGCCTGGCGGGCCGTTCCGGATGGCCGACTGGGTCGCGACCGCGCACGGTCCGCGGCTCGCCCACGCCACGACCTGGGCGCTGGTGTCGCTGGAGTCCGAGGCGCCCGTCGGCTGGTCGACCCTCGTCACCTGCGCGCTCGACGAGGTGATCGTGGGGGAGGAGCGCGACCCGCTCGTCCACCGCCGTGGTCGGTTCAGCCCCCCGAGCGCCTAGCCCGGTCTACGATGCCCCCATCTCTGGGACGGGGGGAACGACTGTGGTGACCGTGATGGTGGTCGACGACCACCCGATGTGGCGCGACGCCGTGGAACGCGACCTGCGCGCGGCCGGGCACGACGTCGTGGCCGTGGCCGCCAACGGGCGCGAGGCGATGGCCCGGTTCCCGGCGGCCGCCCCGCAGGTGGTCGTCCTCGACCTGCAGCTCCCCGACAACAGCGGCGTCCAGGTCACCAGCATGATGCTCGAGCACGACCCGACCGCCCGCGTCCTCATCCTGTCGGCGAGCGGCGAGCAGGCCGACGTCCTCGAGGCGATCAAGGCCGGGGCCACCGGCTACCTCGTGAAGTCTGCCTCCAGCGCCGAGCTGATCGACGCCGTCCAGCGCGTCGCGGAGGGCGACACCGTCTTCACCCCGGGGCTCGCCGGCCTGGTGCTGGGCGAGTTCCGCCGCATCGCCGACGGTCCGGCCGACGACCCGCGCGACCAGCTCACCGAGCGCGAGACCGAGATCCTCAAGATGGTCGCGACGGGGATGAGCTACAAGCAGATCGCGGCCCGGCTCGTGCTGTCCCACCGCACCGTCCAGAACCACGTCCAGAACACCCTGCGCAAGCTGCAGATGAACAACCGGGTGCAGCTCACCCGCTGGGCCATCGAGCACGGCCTCGACGAGGCGGACGACCCGGTCTGAGGGGTGCGTGCGGCCAGGCCGTCGGTCCTCACCGATAGGTTCTGCCCCGTGGATGGACGAGACGGACGGGTCGGCGACTACCTGACACGGCTCGGGATCGACGACCGTCCGCCGCCAACGCTCGACGGGCTGCGGCAGGTGCACCGCGCCCACGTCGGCCGGATCCCCTACGACAACCTCTCGATCATGCTCGGGCGACCCGACCCCGTCGCCGTCGAGGCGGGCGTGGCCCGCGCAGCCGCGGGCGGCCGGTTGGGCTACTGCTTCCAGCAGAACGGCGCGTTCGGGTGGCTGCTCGGCGAGCTGGGCTTCGCGGTCAGCAGGCGCCACGGGCACGTGTGGGCCAGGCCGGAGGACCAGCTCGGCACCGACCTCAACCACCTGGTGCTGGTGGTCTCGGGCCTTCCCACCGAGGACAACCCCGGCGGGCACTGGTGGGCCGACGCCGGTCTCGGCGAGGGATTCGCTGAGCCGCTGCCTCTGGTGCGGGGTGACCACGACGTCGACGGCTGGAGCTTCGGGATCGGCGCCGGCTTCGGAGCCCAGGCAGCGGGGCGCCCGACCGGTCCGGCGGCGTGGACCTACCGTCACCTCCCCGGAGGGGTGCTGGGCGGCATCGTCGTCACCTCGCGCGACCACTCGCCGGCCGCCGTCGACGCCGCCCACCACGTGCTGAGCCGGGGCGAGGGGTCGCCGTTCCGCCGAGTCGTCGTGGCGCAGCGCATCGACGGGCCACGGCTCCGCACGGTCCGCGGCCTGGTGCACCAGGTGCTCACCCCGACCTCGCGCGACCAGCGCGACCTGACGTCGTACGACGAGTGGCGCGCCGCCCTGGTCGACGACCTGCTCCTGCCGGTCGACGACGTCGCCGACGACGAGTGGACCGGGCTCTGGGACCGGACCCTCGCCGCCCACCGCGCCTGGGACGAGGCGGGTCGGCCGTGACGCCCCCGGCCGAGTGGCGCCGGGCCACCCCCGACGACGCGGTCGCGCTGCGCGACCTGGAGCGGATCGCGAGCCAGACCGGCCTCGCCCACGTCTTCGGCGAGCTGCCCTACCCCGACGACGACGTGCTAGCCCGCTGGGCGCTGCTGCTCGACGACCCCGAGGTCGTGGTCGAGGTCGTGGAGGACGACCTCGGCCTCGTGGCGCTCGCCGCCCACGACGGCACGACGCTGCGACACCTCGCCGTCCGCCCCGACCACTGGGGCACCGGCCTCGGCCGCGAGGGCTTCGCCCGGGCCGAGGCCGCCGGCGCGCGCCGGCTGTGGGTCCTCGAGGCCAATGCCAAGGCCCGCGGCCTCTACGGCGCCCTCGGCTGGACCCCGAGCGGCACCACCCAGGAGTGCCCCTGGCCGCCGTACCCCACCGAGGTCGAGTACGTCGCCCCTGCTGCTGGTTGAGGTGCGAGCGACCCTCCCTTCGGTGGTCGAGGTGCGAGCGGAGCGAGCCTCGAAACCACGTCCTGCCTGGTGGTTGAGGTGCGAGCGCAGCGAGCCTCGAAACCACGTCCTGCCCGGTGGTTGAGGTGCGAGCGCCGCGAGCCTCGAAACCACGTCCCGACCCCTCCACAGACTGTGCTTCGACGCTGTCCACTGTCGGTGGCTCTCGGTAGAATCGAACACATGATCGAGACGCTGGCGCAGGACGTCGAGAGGGTCGCAGACGACCTCTCGGCGTCCGACGTGCTCGCCTCGATCCGCGTTGAGAGGGCGGCTGAGCATCGGGCCGCGGCTCGTCAGCTGGACCTGGCTGCGCGGTGGGCCGACCTGCATCCGCCGGAATCGGTCCACCACGCGGCCACGTTCGCGACCCCGGGGTGTGAGCACGAGGAGCCCATCGCGGGTGAGGGTGCGCCGCTGGTGGCGGAGTTCTGCATCCCCGAGCTCGGCGCAGTGCTGGGGATGTCCAGCACGGCGGCGAAGAAGCTCATCGGCCACGCGCTCGAGCTGCGGCACCGGCTGCCGCGGTTGTGGGCGCTGGTGCAGGCGGGTGTGGTGCCGGCGTGGCGGGCCCGGTCGGTCGCGGAGGTCACCATCCACACGACACCGGCCCTGACCCTTGAAGCAGCAGCGTTCGTGGACGGCCAGGTGTCGGCGGTCGCCGGGCGGGTCGCTCCGGCGCAGCTGGACCGGGTGGTCGCGGAGGCGATCAAGCGCTACGACCTCGCCGCCGCGGACCCCGCGAGTGATCCGGAGGACGGTCACCTGCACGTGGACCCGCGGCACGTGACCATCCACGACGAGGACGT
>NZ_JAUZVE010000013.1:0-197764 GCF_031844425.1 Microbacterium sp. ARD31 | reverse complement strand
GCTCGGAGACCAGGATCTGGCGCGCCTTGGCCAGCATCCGCTTCTCGCCCGCCGACAGGCCCCGGTCGCGCTCGCGGCGCCACAGGTCGCGCACGACCTCGGAGACCTTCATGACGTCACCGGAGTGCAGCTTCTCCAGGTTGGCCTTGTAGCGGCGCGACCAGTTGGTCGGCTCCTCGACGTGGGCCGCGCGCAGCACGTCGAAGACGCGGTCGAGGCCCTCCTTGTCGACGACGTCACGGACGCCGACGAGGTCGAGGTTGCAGGCCGGGACGCGAACGACCAGGTCCTGCTGAGCGACAATCCTGAGGACGAGGTACTGGCGGTCCTCTCCCTTGATCTTCCGCATCTCGATGTCCTCGATGACTGCGGCCCCGTGATTGGGATAGACGACCGTTTCGCCGACGGTGAAAGTCATATGTTCAGTTCCCCTTCCTAGGTGTCCATTCTAACACGGGTTCGAATCGGCTCCCGCGGCGTTTGCGCAGGTCAGAGGCCACATCCGGGCTTGACAGATGGCACGTTGCTGTGGTGCGACCCGGGTCGGGAGGCACCCCGTGGGACATACTGCGGCCCATGCCGACGCCCCCTGCGCTGCTCCTCCTCCGCGCCGCGCACCCGCGCCAGGCACTCGCCACCGCGGCCGCCCTGGCCGCGGCGGCGGCCGTCGCCGGTCGCCCCCTGCGTGAGGTCGGCCTGGTCGCCGCGACGGTGCTCGTCGGGCAGTCGGTGCTCGGCTGGGCCGACGACCTGGCCGACCGCGACCGCGACCAGCGCGAGCGGCCCGGCAAGCCGCTCGGCACCGGGCGTCTCGACCCGGGCACCGTGTGGTTCGCGCTCACCTGTGCGGTGCTGCTCGTCGTGCCCCTCGCGGTCGCCCACGGCCGCAGCGCCGGGCTGGCGTACCTCTCCCTGCTCGTGGTGTCCGCGGTGGGCGACCGCTTCCTCCACGCCCGACCCCTGTCGTTCTTGCCGTGGATGGCGAGCTTCTCCCTCTACCCGGCCTTCCTGGCGTACGGCGGATGGGGCGGCGTCGGCACGTCGACCCCGCCCACGACGGCGATGGTCGCCCTCGCCGCCGCCCTGGGGCTCGGCGTGCACCTGCTGGTCGCCCTGCCGGGGCTCGTGCACGACCACGAGGCCGGCGAGCGCTCACTCCCGCTGCTGCTCGCGCTGCGCATCGGCACCCCTCGCCTGCTGGTCGCGGCGGGGGTGTTCACGGCCCTCGTGGTGGTCGGCATCCTGATCGCAGGGCGGAGCGTCGGGCTGACCTGAGCCGACGCTAGGCTGTGGGCCATGCAGCTTCGACCTCTCGCGACCGCCGCGGCCCTCCTCGCGCTCGCCGTGCCGCTGTCCTCGTGCGGATTCGACTACGCGACCGACCGTGACTACACGCCCGCCGGCGGTGCCAACAACCGCGAGGGCGACGTCGACGTGCTCTCCGCCGTGGTCGTGTCGGCGTCGGAGGGCTCGGGCACCTTCGTGGCCTCGCTGTCCAACAACGACGCCGACGCCGAGCAGACCTTCACCGGCATCTCCGGCGACGAGGGCGCCTCGATCGAGGCCGCCGAGTTCGACCCGATCACGATCCCGGCCGGCGGCCTGGTCAACCTGGCCGACCCCGCCGCCGACGTCGTGGTGACCGGCGACTTCACCGCCGGCGACTTCGTGCCGCTGGCGCTCGACTTCGGCAACGGCGAGCGGGTCACCATGGAGGTCCCCGTGGTGGCCGACGACTTCGGCTACTGGGAAGGCATGGACGCGTCATGACCTACACGCTGGTCCTGCTCCGCCACGGCGAGAGCGAGTGGAACGCCAAGAACCTGTTCACCGGATGGGTCGACGTCGCGCTCACCGAGAAGGGTGAGCGCGAGGCGGTCCGCGGGGGCCAGCTGATCCGCGAGTCCGGCGTGCTGCCCGACGTGGTCCACACGTCCCTGCAGCGGCGCGCCATCAACACCGCGGCCCTGGCCCTCGACGCCGCCGACCGCCACTGGATCCCGGTCAAGCGGTCCTGGCGCCTCAACGAGCGCCACTACGGCGCCCTCCAGGGCAAGGACAAGAAGCAGACCCTCGAGGAGTACGGCGAGGAGCAGTTCATGCTCTGGCGGCGGTCCTTCGACACGCCTCCCCCGCCGCTGGACGACTCCGACGAGTACTCCCAGGCGGGCGACCCGCGCTATGCCGACCTCGGTGACGAGATGCCGCGCACCGAGTGCCTCAAGGACGTCATCGCCCGCTTCCTGCCCTACTGGGAAGCCGAGATCGTGCCCGACCTCCGCTCGGGCCGGACGGTGCTCGTCGCCGCCCACGGCAACAGCCTCCGCGCACTGGTCAAGCACCTCGACCAGATCTCCGACGAGGACATCGCCGCCCTCAACATCCCGACCGGCATGCCGCTGGTCTACCGCCTCGACGAGTCGCTCGCGCCCACCGTCGCCGGTGGCGAGTACCTCGACCCCGAGGCCGCCGCCGAGGCGGCGGCCGCCGTGGCGAACCAAGGTCGCTGACCAGCGCTGACCGACGGAGTCGGTCGGCGCGTGGGCTCAGTCGCGCTGCGGCACCTCGCCGGTGACCACGAACACCACCCGGTTGGCGACCGACACCGCGTGGTCGGCGATGCGCTCGTAGTAGCGGCCGAGCAGCGCGACGTCGACCGCCGCCTCCACGCCGTGCTGCCAGTCGGTCGAGAGCAGCTCGGTGAAGCTGCGGCGCCGGAGCTGGTCCATGACCTCGTCGTCGCGACCGAGCTCGATGGCGGCCTCGACGTCGCGGTCCACGATGATGCTGCGCACCCGGCGCACCATGTCCTCGGCCGTGTCGGCCATCTGCTCCATCGTCGGGCGCAGCTCGTCGGGCACGGCGACCGCGGGCACCCGCAGGCGGGCGATCTTCGCGACGTGGACCGACAGGTCACCCATCCGCTCGAGCTCGCTGACCATGCGCAGCGCCGACACGATCATCCGCAGGTCGCCCGCCACGGGCTGCTGCAGCGACAGCAGGGCGAAGGACGTGTCATCCACCCGCTCCCGCGCCGCGTCGATCGCCTTGTCGTCGCTGATCACCTGGTCCGCGGTGTGCACGTCGCCGGTCATCAGCGCCTTGGTGGCCTCTCGTACGGCGATCTCGACCTGGCCGCAGATCTCGGACAGGTCGGCGAAGATGCCGTCGAGCTGGTCATGGAAAGCCTCACGCATGCCGGCACTGTAGGCAGCCGAAGCGAACAGATGTGCGTACCCGATGAACGGCGCGTGAACACTCGGGGCCGGGCGTCCATCGGCGGTGGGCGCGGGGGCGCGATGCGTACGATGTGAGCGTGGATCCGACGATGCAGGCCGGGTTGGCCGCGATCATCGGGGCCGTCGTGGCCGGAGGTGCCGTGCTCGCGTGGCACATCAGCGACCGCCAGCGGCACACCATGCCCGCGGTCGAGGAGCCCGTCGTGCAGGCGGGCGTCGCGGCCGTCCTCAGCATCCTGCGCTCCAGCGCGGTGGTCGTCGACGCGTCCGACCACGTCCTCAAGGCGTCGGCGCCGGCGTACGCCTTCGGCCTGGTGCGCGGCAACGAGGTCCTGGTGCCGGAGCTGCTCGACCTCATCGCCCAGGTGCGGCGCGACGGCCAGATCCGGGAGAGCGAGCTCGACCTGCCCGCCCCGGACGGCAGCACCGTGCGCACCCTGACCGCGCGGGTGGCGCCCCTCGGCGCGCGCCTGGTGCTGGCCCTCGTCGAGGACCAGACCCGCGAGCGGCGGGTGGAGGCCGTGCGACGCGACTTCGTGGCCAACGTCAGCCACGAGCTCAAGACGCCCGTCGGGGCGATCCGGCTGCTCGCCGAGGCCGTCACCGACGCAGCCGACGACCCCGAGGCCGTCCAGCGCTTCGCGAACCGGATGCTCACCGAGAGCGACCGGCTCTCCCGCCTCGTGCAGCAGATCATCGAGCTCTCCCGCCTGCAGGGGCACGACCCGCTCGAGACCCCGGTGATGGTCGACCTCGACGCCGCGGTCGCCACCGCGGTCGACACCAGCGCCATGGAGGCCGCGGCCAAGGACATCACCGTCGAGTCCCGCGGCGAGCACGGCCTCGAGGTCTTCGGCTCCCAGGAGCAGATCGGCGCGGCCGTCAGCAACCTGGTCGCCAACGCGGTGGCCTACTCCAACCAGGGCTCCCGGGTGGTGGTGACCACCCGCTCCGAGGGCGAGCAGGTGCAGATCTCGGTCGTCGACCAGGGCATCGGCATCCCGGCCGAGGACATCGACCGGATCTTCGAGCGCTTCTACCGCGTCGACCCGGCCCGGCACCGCTCCACGGGCGGGACCGGCCTCGGCCTGGCGATCGTCAAGCACGTGGCCGCGACGCACGGGGGCGACATCTCCGTGTGGTCGGTGCAGGGCCAGGGCTCGACCTTCACCCTCACCCTCCCCCGCAACCCCCAGCCCGGCGCCGGCCGCACCACGACCCCCGTCGAGGTCGTCGTGCCCCCGAAGGCCGAGCCGCGGACCCCCGAACCCACCAGCAGAGACCAGCAGGAGATCAGCCGATGACCCGGGTACTCGTCGTCGAGGACGAAGAGAGCTACAGCGACGCCCTCGCCTACATGCTCCGCAAGGAGGGCTACGAGGTGGCCATCGCGGCCGACGGCAACACCGCCCTCACCGAGTTCGACCGGTTCGGCCCCGACATCGTGCTGCTCGACCTGATGCTGCCCGGCGTGCCGGGCACCGAGGTGTGCCGCCAGATCCGGCAGTCGTCGTCCACGCCGGTGATCATGGTCAGTGCGAAGGACGACGAGGTCGACAAGGTCGTCGGCCTCGAGCTCGGCGCCGACGACTACGTCACCAAGCCCTACTCCCCCCGGGAGCTGGTCGCCCGGATCCGCGCGGTCCTGCGCCGCGGCCAGGAGCCCGACCTGATGCCCGACACCCTGGAGGCCGGCCCGGTGCGCATGGACGTCGAGCGCCACGTCGTCACCGTCGACGGCACCGAGCAGCGCCTGCCCCTCAAGGAGTTCGAGCTGCTCGAGATGTTCCTCCGCAACCCCGGCCGGGTGCTGACCCGCGGCCAGCTCATCGACCGCGTCTGGGGGTCCGACTACGTCGGCGACACCAAGACCCTCGACGTCCACGTGAAGCGGCTGCGCGCCAAGCTGGAGCCGGACCCCGGCGAGCCGAAGTACCTCGTCACCGTCCGCGGGCTGGGCTACAAGTTGGACCTCTGACCAGCCGCTGAGGCACGAAGCGGTCATGGCGTGTCGAGATCTACGACTTCTGACGACGGTGACGCGGCGGGATGTCGTCGTACGACGTCCGAAAAGCGCTGGCCGCGCGTCATGACCGTTCGTAGCCTTGACCCGTGACCACCGCCAGCCAGACGACACCCCCGACCACCACCGGACCCACGGCACCGGCGCCCTGGTTGCCCGTCGCGGCCGGTGCGGTGACGCTGGTGATGTGGGCCTCGGCGTTCGTGGTGATCCGCCACGTCGCCCACGACGTCAGCCCGGGCGCCCTCGGGTCCGGTCGCCTGCTCGTGGCCGCCCTGGTCGTCCTGCCGCTGGTCCTGCGCCGCGGCTGGGTGCGACCGACGCCGCGGGAGTGGGTGCTCCTGGCGGTCGGCGGCATCGGCTGGTTCGGCATCTACAACCTGGCCCTCAACGCCGGCGAACGGCACGTGGACGCCGGGACCGCGGCGATGATCATCCAGATCGGCCCCGTGATCGTGGCGCTGCTCGCGGTGCCGCTGTTCGGTGAGCGGCTGCACGCGTGGCTCTTCGGCGGGATGGTCGTCGGCTTCGCCGGGGTCGCGGTGATCGCACGCGGCTCCTCCACCTCTGCCGACGCGAGCCTCCTCGGCGTGCTGCTGGTCCTCGTCGCCGCGGCCATGTACGCGGTCGGGGTGCTGACCCAGAAGGTGCTGCTGCGCCGGATCCCGTCGGTGCAGGTCGTGCTGGTGTCGTTCCTGATGGGCGCGGTGACCTGCCTGCCCTTCTCCGGCGACCTGCCCGCGATCGTGGCCGACGGCGGCGCGGAGCTGTGGTGGATCGTCTACCTCGGCGTCTTCCCGACCGCGGTCGCGTTCACCACCTGGGCCTACGCCCTGACCCACACCGACGCGGGAGCGCTGTCGCTGACGACGTTCCTGGTGCCGCTCATCGCGACCCTGGTCGCGTGGCTGACCATCGACGAGGTGCCCCCGTCGCTGACCTTCGTGGGCGGCGCCCTCGCGATCGTCGGGGTGCTGATGACCCGCCGCAAGCCGCGCACGAGCGCCCGGGCGGGCTCCTAGGCCGTCGCCCCGGGGTCGCTTCCGGCCTCTAGCCAGCCGCGGAACGCCTCGAGGTTGCGCGTCGACTCACCGCGGGAGATGCGCCAGTCCCACTCCTTGCGGATCGAGGTCGCGAAGCCGAGCTCGAGGATGGCGTTGAAGGACTCGTCGGCGTTCGCGAGCACGGAGCCGAGGACGCGGTCGAGCTCGTCGGGCTCGACCGCGCTCAACGGCAGCCGCGCCTCGAGGTAGATGTCGCCGTGGCGGTCGACCGCGAAGGAGACGGCGTACATCTTGAGGTTGCGCTCGAGCAGCCACCGGTGGACCCGGGCGTGGTTCTCGTCGGGGTTGCGGCACACGAAGGCGTGGACGCCGAGCGCGTGCGGCCCGACGTCGAGGCGCACCGGGGTCTGGAGCTTCTTCTCCCCCGGCAGGGTCAGGGAGAACGAGGTCGCGCCGATCTCCTCGTGCTCGATCCCGTTGTCGACCAGGTAGGCCCGCAGGACCTCGACCGCGCTCATGCGGCCATCATGAGGCAAGCTCGGACCGCATCCGGCCACCGGCCCGCGCGTAGGCCTCCAGCGTCCGCTCCGCGGTCCGCTCCCACGAGAACTCCTGGGCGTGCGCGATGGCTCCGGCACCGAGCCGCTCGACGAGCCGGGGGTCGTCGACCAGGCGCCGCAGGCTGGCGGCCCAGTCACGGGGCTCGTGGGTGTCCACCAGCAGGCCGCTGACGCCGTCGCGCACGACGGTGGTCAGGCCCCCGACGGCGGCGGCGACGACCGGCGTGCCGCTGGCCTGCGCCTCCACGGCGACCAGGCCGAACGACTCGTTGTACGACGGTACGGCGACCGCGGTGGCGGCCGCGGCCCACACGGCGAGCTCGGCCTGGGTCACCGGTGGCACGAAGCGCACGACGTCGGCGATGTCGAGGTCGGCGGCCAGGTCGGCCAGCGAAGTGGGGTGCTCGAGCCCGGAGCCGGACGGTCCGCCCACGACGGGGACCACGAGGCGGCTGCGGAGCGAGGGGTCCTCCTCGAGCAGCAGACCCACCGCACGCAGCAGCACGTCGGGAGCCTTGAGCGGCTGGATGCGGCCGGCGAACAGCAGCACGACGGCGTCCTCGGGCAGGTCGAGCTCGCGTCGCGCCTCGCGCCGGTCGCGGGGGCGGAACACCGAGAGGTCGACGCCGGGGTGGATCACCTCGACCGCGTCGGGACTGGCGTCGTAGAGGTCGATGAGCTGGCGGGCCTCGGTGTCGGTGTTGGCGACCAGGAGGTCGGCGGCCTCGACCACCTGCTCCTCGCCGATCACGCGCGAGACGGGCTCGGGGGTGTCGCCCTCGGCCAGCGCCTGGTTCTTCACCTTCGCCATGGTGTGCATCGAGTGCACGAGGGGGACGTTCCAGCGGTCGCGGGCGAGGGCGCCGACCTGGCCGGAGAGCCAGTAGTGGGAGTGCACCGCGTCGTAGTGGCCCAGCGGCTGCATCGCCTCCGTGCGCAGCACCTCGCGCGCGAAGGTGCACAGCTGTCCGGGCAGCTCACCCTTGGTGAGGCCCTCGAAGGGCCCGGCGGCGACGTGGCGCACGAGGACGCCGTCGGCGGCCTCCACGACCTGCGGGAGCTGGGAGGACGTGGCGCGGGTGAAGACGTCCACGGCGATGCCCTGGGCGGCGAGGCGACGGGAGAGCTCGATGACGTAGACGTTCATGCCCCCGGCGTCGCCCGTCCCGGGCTGGTCCAGGGGCGAGGTGTGCAGGCTGATCATCGCCACCCGCTCGCCCACGCGCGTCTCCTTCGGTCTGCTGCAGGGAGTACCCAGAAAGGGGCACCTCGAGCACAACGGCGCGCACGACCCGGGGATTCCCGGGCGGGCGTGTGACGTGCGTCAGCGCGCGTGCGCGCCGGCCGCCGGTCGCCCGGGGGTGCGGCCGCGCTGGCGCAGCAGCGCGATGCCGCCGAGGAGCGCGGCGACGACGCCCCAGAAGCCGTCGTACCAGGCGGTGTCCGCCGGGCGGAAGGCCTCGATCATCGACAGGACCAGCAGGCCCGAGGCGAAGGCGACGAACACCCGCATCGCCACGGCGTCGCTCTTGACGAGCGTGCTGCCGAAGACGGCGGCGGCGAGCAGGATGGCGGCGAGGCCGACGAAGTGGAGGGTGCTGGGCAGCGGGTCACTGCCCCCACCGAGGAGGGCATGGAGGATCCACAGCACACCGCCGAGAAGTGCAGCCGATGCAGCGAGCTTTGCGGGGGGCATCGGACGAGTGTGCCACGCGGGCGCGAGCCCGCCCACCTCACGGCTCGTCGGTGCCCTGGTGGAACCGCGCCTGCCACTGGCCGCCGCTGCGCAGCCAGAGGGTGCTCCGCAGCGTGGACCGCTCGGGGGTCGACGTACGCCACAGCAGCAGGATCGTGTCGGGGCCCAGCCGGTCGGTGGAGACGACCTCGAGCTCGACCGGCGCGATCGGCCCGATCTCGGCCAGGATGTCGTCGCGGGTCCAGAGCCGGCCCGAGCGGCCGATCTCCTGCCAGTCGGGGTGCAGCAGCGCGGCGACTGCTGCGCGGTCCGAGCGGACCTCGTCGCTCAGCAGCGAGCGCTCGAGCGCGACGACGCGCTCCTCGTCGGTGGGGGTCGGCACGCCCAGGTCGCCCGCGAGGTCGCTGAAGAGGTCGGGCTCCGGCTCGACCTGGCCCACGGTGGCGGCCGGGTGGGCGGTGCTGCTGCCGGTGAAGCCCGGTCCGGGGTCCGGCTCGACGCCGCGCTGGTACGCCGACGCGGCGGCGTTCGCGCGCCGGTCGGCGGCCTCGTTGAGCTCGTGGCCGGCGTGGCCCTTGACCCACTCGAAGTGGACGCGGTCGCGCCGACCCTCCATCGCCGCGTCGATCGCCTTCATCAGCTCGACGTTGAGCACCGGCTTGCCGTCGCTCTTCTTCCAGCCCTTGCGCTTCCAGCCCGGCATCCACTTCGTCACCGAGTCGATGACGTACTTGCTGTCGCAGTAGACGTGCAGCTCCTCGTCGAGGTGCGCGGTCTGCTGGAGCAGGTCCAGGACGGCCATCAGCTCGCCCATGTTGTTCGTGCCGTGCTTCCAGCCGCCGGACGCCCAGCAGGAGTCGTCGACGTACCACGCCCATCCGGCCGGGCCGGGGTTGCCGAGTGCCGAACCGTCGGCCGCCGCGATGATCACCCCCGCATCCTGTCAGGAGCGGATCTTGGCAGGATGTCCGGCATGACACAGGACAGCACCCGGCCCCGCACCGCCGTCGTCACCGGCGCCTCGAGCGGCATCGGCGCGGCCACCGCCCGCGCGCTCGCCGCCCAGGGGTTCCGCGTGGTGTGCGCGGCCCGGCGCACGGAGCGCATCGAGGAGCTCGCCACCGAGATCGGCGGCGAGGCGATCACCTGCGACATCACCGACGACGACTCGGTGGCGGCGCTGGCCGCGGCCGTCCCGGTGTGCCACGTGCTGGTCAACAACGCCGGCGGCGCCATCGGCACCGACCGCGTCGACGCGGCCGACGTCGACGCGTGGCGCTGGATGTACGACGTCAACGTGCTCGGGCTGGTGCGCGTGACCAAGGCGCTGCTGCCCTCGCTGCGGGCCAGCGGCGACGGCGTGATCGTCAACGTCGGGTCGACGGCCGGTCGCTGGGCCTACGAGGGCGGCGCGGGCTACACCGCCGCCAAGCACGGCGTGAAGGTGGTGACCGAGACGCTCCGCCTCGAGCTCAACGGCGAGCCGATCCGGATCACCGAGGTGGCCCCCGGGATGGTCCGCACCGACGAGTTCTCGCTGGTGCGCTTCGGCGGCGACCAGGAGAAGGCCGACGCGGTGTACGCCGGGGTCGACCAGCCGCTGGTCGCCGAGGACGTCGCCGACGCCATCGCCTGGGTCGCCACCCGGCCCTCCCACGTGGACATCGACGAGCTCGTCATCAAGCCCCGCGCCCAAGCAGCGGCACACAAGGTGCACCGGGCCTGACGCCCTCACCCGTCGCCGTTCGCCGTTGCGCAGCAGGCGAGACGGTGAGGGGTGCGGGCGTATCCGTGGGAGACTGCCGCGCGTGAAGACCATCGGACTCGTCGGCGGCATGAGCTGGGAGAGCAGCGCGGCCTACTACCGCGACCTCAACCTCGGGATGCGGGAGCGCCTGGGTGGCCTGTCCTCGCCGAAGCTCGCCCTGACCACGGTCGACTTCGCCGAGGTGACCCACCTCGAGGACGAGGAGCGCTGGGACCAGGTCGGCACCCTGCTGGCCGACGCGGCCCGCGGCGTCGAGCGGGCCGGTGCCGACTTCCTCCTCCTCTGCACGACGACCTTCCACAAGGTCGCCGACCAGGTCGAGGAGGCCGTGGACATCCCGGTGCTCCACCTCGCCGACGTGGTGGCCGCCGCCGTGAAGGCGTCCGGGGTGGAGACCGTCGGCCTGATCGGCACCAAGGTGGCGATGTCGGAGTCCTTCTTCGTCGACCGGCTCGCCGGCCACGGCCTGTCGGTGATCGTCCCCGACGAGCGCCACCACGACGTCCTCAACGACGCGATCTACGAGGAGCTCGTCCACGGCGTCGTGCTGCCCCGCACGCGCAGCCGGGTGGTCTCGATCATCGAGGAGCTCTGGGACGCCGGCGCCGGCGGCGTCCTCCTCGGCTGCACCGAGCTCGAGCTCCTGGTCAAGCAGGCCGACGTCGAGCTGCCCGTCTTCCCGTGCACCACCCTCCACGTGCAGGCCGCGCTCGACGCGGCCCTCGCCTAGGGTCTCGAGGCTCGCTCCGCTCGCACCTCAACCGGCGGTCAACGGGAGCCCACGCGCGGTCGCCAGCCAGCGCAGGGCGGTCCAGGCCGGCGAGCGGAGGTCGGTGGCGCCGGCCTCCGCGGGCAGCGGCACGGCCAGCACCTGCGAGCGGGCGCCTTCGGTGCTGACGAGCAGGTCGCGCCCGGAGACCGCGACGCCCTCGCCCTGGTCCTGCGGCGGCAGGTCCCACGAGGCCAGGCCCTCCCAGGACGGGTACGCGACGAGGTGGGCGCGCGAGTACGTGCGCATGACCACTCCTCCCCCGCCCGGCAGGAACGTCGCGTCGGTGACGATGCCCGGTGCGTCGGCGACCGCCTCCAGGCGGTTGGGACCGCGCGGGTCGAGGCGCGCGGGGGCGGCGTACACCGTGCCGCCGAAGACACCCTTGGTGATGACGTGGAGCCGGCCGGTGACGGGATGGCTCACCAGCGCCTCGGCGTCGCGCGGTCCGTCGGGGTAGACGAGCTCG
This sequence comes from Microbacterium sp. ARD31, assembly GCF_031844425.1. Classification (NCBI taxonomy): domain Bacteria; kingdom Bacillati; phylum Actinomycetota; class Actinomycetes; order Micrococcales; family Microbacteriaceae; genus Microbacterium; species Microbacterium sp. ARD31. Next base: position 186,236 of record NZ_JAUZVE010000013.1, on the reverse strand, counting down.
AAGGCGGCCGGCGTGACGGTGACGTCGTCCCGGCCGACCGGGACCCGGAGCACCTCGACGGAGTCGCGCACCTGGCGGTTGTCGCCGGTGTCCGCGACCCAGACGTGGCCAGGCCCCGCCGGGGCGAGCGCCTCGACGTCGGTCGGGTCCTGCTCCCACGAGGTCACGCCGAGCGTCGCGCCGCTGGCCGGGTCGACGACGAAGACGCGACCGCTGTCGCCGGAGTCGTTGGTCGTGACGACGAGCCCACCGGCCACCGTCAGCCCGCTCGACTCGACGATCTCGGGGTCCGCGAAGCGGAACGCGGGGCGGTTCCCGGCCGGCTCGTCGCCGGCCGCCGCACCGAGCAGGAACGGCAGCGCCACCACGACACCGACGGCGACCCGCCTCACAGCAGCTCGCCGAGCCTCGGGCGCACTCCCCACGCGGCCAGCAGCTCGTCGTACTCGCGGGCCGCGCCCTCCCGGCCGGCGGCACCGCCGGGCGTGCGGACCGCACGCAGGAGGGTGTTGCGCGGGGTGTGGGCGCTCTCGACGAACTCCACGACGTCGACGCGGTAGCCCTCGCGGCGCAGCAGCGTGGCGCGCAGCGCGTCGGTGAGGGTGTCGGCGAAGCGCTCTCGCAGGATGCCGTGCCGGGTCAGCATGGCGTACGGCTCGGGGCTCGGGGCGGTGCGCAGCTGGGCCGCGATGTCGTGGTGGCAGCACGGCGCCGCCAGCACCAGCGCCGCCTCCCACTCGATCCCCCGCGCCAGCGCGTCGTCGGTCGCCGTGTCGCAGGCGTGCAGCGCCAGCACCACGTCCGGCCGGCTGTCGAGCGAGGCGTCGGTGATCGAGCCGACGACGAAGTCCGCGTCGATCCCCAGCTCGGCGGCGACGGCCGAGTTGTGGTCGGCCGACTGCTGCTTGACGTCGACGCCGGTCATCCGCACCGGCATCCGGTCGCTGAGGTAGGCGTGGGCCGCGAAGGTGAGGTAGGCGTTGCCGCACCCGAGGTCGACGATGCGCAGCGGGTCGTCGGCGGTGGGCGTGCGGACGTGCCCCTGGTCGATGGCCTCCGTGAGGCTCGCGTCGAGCAGCCGGACGAACTCCTCGACCTGGCGGTACTTCGCCTGCCGGCTGGGCTTGACCCGCCCCTGCGCGTCGCTGATGCCCAGCGCCCTCAGCACGGGGTGGTCCTCGGGCAGCAGCCGGTCCTTGGCCCGGTCGTGCTCGCGCGAGGGCTCGGCCCCTCCCGCCCGGGCGGACGCGTGCAGCATCGGGACGCCCTTCTTGGTCACCCGCACCTGGAGCGTCTCGGCGCTGGTGTCGACGTGCCAGTTGGCGAACGGCTGGGCCAGCAACGCGTCGACCGCCGCCTCGGCTCCGGCACCGACCGGGTGGTTGGCGGTGTGCGCCTGGGTGGCGTCGTACGTCGTCACCTGCAGGTGGCGACCTGCCTTCAGGTCGACGACGCGGACCTCCACGCGCCGGACCTCGCGCCCGTCGACGGTCGGCGCCGGCTGGCCCTTGCGACGCCCGGTGGCCAGCGCGCGGACGAGGTGGTCGGCATCGAGGACGGCCTCCCGGACGCGCGCCCACTCGTCGGCCGGAGCGGGGACGACGCTCACAGGACTGCGGCGAGGACGACGATGAGGATCAGGGCCCCCAGCGCCACCGGGATCACGAGTCGGCGGTGGCGCGGGTTCATGTCCTCATCCTAGTGACCGCCACCGCGACAACCGATCCCACGGCACCGGCTCACCAGTGCTCGAGGGAGCGTCGGAAGACCGTGGCGAGGTCCTCGGCGGTCACCTCGATGGGGGCGGTGGCGAGGAGCCGCTGCTGCTTGAGGGCGCCCTCGACCAGGTCGTCCACGTCGGCGGCACCGTAGCCGAGCTCGGCCAGGCCGCTGGGCAGGCCGACGTCGTGCATCAGGCCGCGCAGCACGTCGGGGAGCTGCTCGCCGGCACCGCCGAGCAGCTCGGCCGCGCGTCGGTGGCGCTCGGGGGAGGCGGGGAAGGTGAGGTCGAACGCGGCCGGTGCGGTCATCACCACGGCCATGCCGTGCGGGACGATCGGCTCGTCGGCGGGATAGCCCTCCGGCCGGTAGTCGCGCACGCGACCGGCGATCGGGTAGGCGCAGGCGTGCGGCACGTGGACGCCCGCGTTGCCGAAGCCGAGACCCGCGAACGTCGCGGCCAGGGCCATCTGCTCGCGTGCCTCGCGGTCGGACCCGTCCTGCACGGCACGACGGAACGCGCCGGCGAGGAGGGAGAGCGACTTCTCGGCCCACATGTCGGCGATCGGGTTCGCACCGCAGTAGGGCACCCGCTGCTCGGGCTGCTTGGCGGCGAAGTCGCCGAACCACCGGGCGGTCCAGCTCTCGAGGGCGTGGCAGAGGATGTCCATCCCGCACGAGGCGGTGACCATCGCCGGCTGCGTCATCGTCAGGTCGGGGTCGACGACGGCCAGGGTGGGACGCAGCCGCGCGTGGGAGATGCCGGTCTTCACCTTGAGGGCGAGCACGTCGAGGACGCAGATCGTGGTCGACTCGGCACCGGTGCCGGTCGTCGTCGGCACCGCGACGAGCGGCAGCAACGGGCGCTCCGGGGCCCGGCCGCCGCCGACGGGCGCGTTGACGTAGTCCATCAGCTCGCCGTCGTTGGTGAGCAGCAGGTCGACGGCCTTGGCCGTGTCGATCGCCGAGCCGCCGCCGACGGCGACGATCGCGTCGAAGGGCCCGGCCTCGCGCGCGTGCGCGACCGCCTCCAGCAGCGAGGCGTCGGTCGGCTCGACCCGCGCACCGGCGTAGACCGTGACGTCGAGCCCGCGCGTCCTCATCGCGCCGGCGACGCGGTCGGGGTGGCCGGTGGCGGCGACCCCGGGGTCGGTGACGAGCAGGACCCGCCGCGCCCGGCCGCCGGGGGCCGCGCCGCAGAGCTGCTGGACGTCCCAGCCGATCTCCTCGCTGGCGCCCCGACCGAACTTCAGGCCGGGTGCGGCGTAGGTGAAGACGCTCTCACTCACTCCGATCCCCTTCCGAGGGCGTGATGGACCAGGTCGAGCACCGGCACGGTGCCGCCGACCACGTCGGCCACGTCCACCCACGCGACGGCGTCGGTGGTGCCGTCCTCCTCGACGACCCGTGGCTCGCCGTCGGCGACCCTTGCGCGGTAGAGCAGGTGGACGCCGTGGAAGTCCTCGATGCGCCCGGAGGGCGCGGTGCCGGAGAAGTGGGCGTCGTGGACGTCGAGCAGCTCGTCCACCTCGCAGGCGAGCCCGCACTCCTCCTCCACCTCGCGCGCCAGCGCGCGTGCGGGCCGCTCCCCGTGGTCGATGCCGCCGCCCGGCAGCGTCCACCGACCCGGGTGCGCGGCGCGTGCCGACAGGCGGGTGAGCAGCACCTGCTCGGCCTCGCCGTGCCGTCGGAGGACGAGGGCGTAGGCCGCGACCCGCTGGAGGCGGAACGGCTGGTGGTCCACGAGCGCCTCGCCGACGAGCGCGGACACCGGCACGGCACCCGACGCGACATCGGCGAGGGGCTTCCAGGCCGCCTCCATGGTGGAGCCGTCGACCTCCAGGACCCGGGGCTCGGGCGCGTCGGGGGCGACCCAGCCGTCGTAGACGATCCGGATGGCGTGGGCGTCGACGAGCTGGCCGTCGCGGGGCGCCCGCGGCATGTGGGCGCTGTAGACGCGGGCCCGGTCACCGATGGTCGCGGCGAGGCCGGTCTCCTCGTGGACCTCGCGGATCAGGGCGTCCCGGGGGTCCTCACCGTGGTCCACCCCGCCGCCCGGCAGCGTCCACAGCTCGGAGCGCGAGATGCGCGGCGCGAGACGGCTCAGGAGGATCTCGACGAGCCCGCCGCGCTCGCGGAGGATGACGGCGTACGCCCCCACGCGGAGGCGCCTCGGCAGGGATCCCATGCGTCCAACCTAGTGAAGTACGGTGAGCGCCGTGTCCCCCGCGTCCCGAGATCCTTGGCTCGACAATGTCAAGATGGTGCTGGTCACCCTCGTCGTGGTCGGCCACGCGATCGGGCTCGTCGAGGCCACCGACGGCAGCCACTGGGTCTACGACTTCATCTACCTGTGGCACATCCCGGCCTTCGTCTTCGTGAGCGGCTACCTCTCGAAGTCGTTCGAGTGGGACCGGCGCCGGATGAAGAGCCTGGTCTACACGCTCGCGATCCCCTACCTCATCTTCGAGCCGGCGCTGTTCTACTACCGGCGCGACGTCGTCGGCGAGGGCGTCGAGTACCCGCTGTGGATCGAGCCGCACTGGACGATGTGGTACCTCATCGTGCTCCTGATGTGGCGCCTGATCACGCCGATCCTCAAACGGCACTGGCTCTTCCTGCCGCTGTCGGTGGTCGTCAGCCTGGCCGGCGGCCTGTGGGACACCGACGCGCTGATGATCCCGCGCTTCCTCGGCCTGCTGCCGTTCTTCGTGCTGGGCCTGCACCTCAAGCCGCGCCACCTCAAGCACCTCGACGACGTGTGGGTGCGCCTGACGGCCGTGCCGGCGCTGGTCGGCATCGGCGTCATGGCGCTCTACACCGACGAGTGGGCCGAGACGGCGCTGCTCTGGTACGACACCGGCTACAACAGCCTGCCGATCGACAACGAGATCATCTGGCAGACCCGGCTCACGGTGATGATGGTCGGCCTGCTCGGCGCCTTCGCCGCGATGTCGCTCGTGCCGCGGCGCTCGCTGGGGTGGTTCACCACGATGGGGACGGCGACCATGGTCGTCTACCTGTTCCACGGCTTCGTCATCAAGACCGCCAAGCTCGCGGGCTGGCCCGACGTCACCGCCGCCTACCCGGTCGCCGGCCTGGTCGTCACGGTGGTCGCGGCCATCGGCCTGACCATGCTGCTGGCGAGCCCGCCCGTGCGCAGGGTGCTGGAGCCCTTCACCAACCCGCTGGGCTGGGTCGAGAAGCGCCGGAAGGTCAGCCCGGCCCCCACGTCGGCCTGATCGCCGACCGCGGCACCACGTCGAGGTGCGCCGCCTCGCTGCGGGTCGGGGCGTGGCCGCCGAGGTGCGCGGGGTGCCACGGCGCGTGCTCGCCCGACCGCGGCTGGTGGTGGTCCAGGCGCTGCAGCGCCTCGAGCTGCGCGGTGAGCACCGACCCGAGGTGGCACGTCCACTCGGTGAGGTCGTCGCCGGGGTCGACGGTGAGCGCCGGCCCGAACGACACGTCGACCCGGCGCCCGCGCCGGAAGCTCGGCCGCGGCTCACGGCCCCGGGCGTCGGGCACCCCGACCGAGTAGACGCGCTGGGCGCCCCAGACCGCGACCGGCACCACCGGCGCACCGGTCTCGCGGGCGAGGCTCGCGACTCCGCGCATGAGCGAGCGCACGGTGTAGGAGTAGGAGATCCCGGCCTCCGGGAACGCGCAGACCGCCTCGCCGGCGCGCAGCAGCCCGCGCGCCATGACGTACGCCCCCGCCGGGGCCTGCCGGTCCACCGGGATGTGGCGCATGGCGCGCATCGGCCGCGCCAGGCCGCGCACCTGCCACACGTCGTGGCGGGTCATGAAGCGGACGTAGCGCCCCGACGGGCGCGCGGCCTCCTGCACGAACACGAAGTCGGGGTACGACACGTGGGTGGCGGCGAGCAGCACCGGCCCGGTCGTGGGCACGTGGTGGACGTCGTGGCCGGTGAGCCTCAGGTCGAGCGCGCGCATGCCGGCCCGTCCGAGGCCGATCGCGACGCGGTAGGTGCGATCGCCGGCCATCAGGCGAACGGCGGGCGCGCGTCCCGGGCGATCGAGCGGCGCCCGGCCCAGCGCCACACGCGGGCGGCACGGTCGCGGTCGGCGTCGTCGACGAGGTTGCCCATCCAGCGCAGCGCGAGGGTCATCAGCCAGTCCGAGCGCATCCCGGCCGGGCCGAGCGCCGCGACGACCTTGGGCTGGGTGGCGATGCCGGCGAGCCGGCGCGCGATGGAGAACGCCTCGCCGTAGTGCTCCACCAGGGTGCGGCGCCAGGCCTCGCCGAGGCCGGCCCCGCCGGCGATGTGCTCCGCGACGAGCCGCCCCGTCTCGAGGCCGTAGTCGATGCCCTCGCCGTTGAGCGGGTTCACGCACGCCGCGGCGTCACCGATGAGCGCCCAGTTGGGGCCGGCCACGTTGCTGACCGCGCCACCCATCGGCAGCAGGGCCGAGGTCGGCATCCGCAGCTCGCCGGAGATGCCGAAGTCCGCTCCGATCGCGTCGGCGTAGGTCTGCATCAGCGGCTTGATGGCCACGTCGGTCGGACGCCGGCTGGTCGCGAGCGTGCCGGCGCCGAGGTTCACCGACCCGTTGCCCAGCGGGAAGATCCAGCCGTACCCGGGGACGATCTCGCCGCCCTCGTCGCGCAGCTCGAGGTGGGAGCTGATCCACGGGTCGTCGCTCATCTCGGAGTCGACGTAGGAGCGCCCGGCCACGGCGTACACCGTGTCGCGGTGCCACTCACGACCGAGCAGCTTGCCCAGCGGGGAGCGGACGCCGTCCGCGACGACGAGCCAGCGGCAGGCGATCTCGTAGGTGCCCTCGCCTCCTCGGTCGGTGACCGACGTGCGAGCTTGCGAGCCTCGAAATCCGACGGCGGCGACCCGCTCCCCCTCACGACGTACGCCGACCGCGCGGGCGCCGTCGATGGCGAGGGCACCGCTCTTGATCGCCACCGTGCGCAGGTGGTCGTCGAGCTCGGTGCGGGCCACCGCGGACCCCCAGTCGGGGAGGGAGCCGCCCGGCCAGGGCAGCAGGAGGGTCTGGCCGAAGCCGTGCGCGCGCAGGCCCTGGTTGACGGTGTGGGCGCGCAGCCAGTCCTCGAGGCCGAGTTTCTGCATCTCCCCGATCGCGCGCGGCGTCAGGCCGTCGCCGCAGGTCTTGTCGCGGGGGAAGGTGGCGGCGTCCGCCAGCACGACGTCGAGGCCGGCGCGGGCTGCCCACGCGGCCGCGGCGGAGCCGGCCGGGCCGGCACCGACGACGAGCACGTCGGCCGAGGTGGGGATCTGCACGTGCGAATTCTCTCAGGCGGGTCGACATCTGCCGAAATGGGCCGAGCCCCGGCACCCACGAAGGGGACCGGGGCTCGGGTGACGACGCTCAGTTCTGGTAGGAACCGAAGTCGAAGTCGTCGAGCGCGACGGCCTGCGACGACGGACCGAAGTCGTAGTCGTAGGCGTCGTAGCCGGTGACCGAGTAGGCCGCGGCGCGCGCCTCCTCGGTGGGCTCCACCCGGATGTTGCGGTAGCGCTCGAGGCCGGTGCCGGCCGGGATGAGCTTTCCGATGATCACGTTCTCCTTCAGGCCACGCAGGCTGTCGGAGCGGCCGTTGATCGCGGCGTCGGTGAGCACCCGGGTGGTCTCCTGGAAGGAGGCCGCCGAGAGCCACGACTCGGTCGCGAGCGAGGCCTTGGTGATGCCCATGAGGACCGGGCGACCCGAGGCCGGCTTGCCGCCCTCGGAGACCACGCGACGGTTCTCCTCCTCGAACCGCACCCGGTCGACCAGGTCGGACGGGAGCAGGTTGGTGTCACCGGACTCGATGACCGTCACGCGGCGCAGCATCTGCCGCACGATGATCTCGATGTGCTTGTCGTGGATCGACACGCCCTGGGACCGGTAGACCTCCTGGACCTCGTCCACCAGGTGCTCCTGCGCCTTGCGGACACCCAGGATGCGCAGGACGTCCTGCGGGTCGGGGGTACCGGAGGTGATGTGGTGACCCACCTCGATGTGCTGGCCGTCCTCGACGTTGAGGCGCGAGCGCTTGGAGACCGGGATCTCCTGCGGCTCGCCACCGTCGTCGGGGGTGACCACGACGACGCGGGCCTTGTCGGTCTCCTCGATCTTCACCCGACCGGCGGACTCCGAGATCGGGGTCCGGCCCTTGGGCGAGCGGGCCTCGAAGAGCTCCACCACGCGGGGCAGACCCTGCGTGATGTCGTCCGCGGAGGCCACACCACCGGTGTGGAAGGTACGCATGGTCAGCTGCGTGCCGGGCTCACCGATGGACTGGGCGGCGATGATGCCGACCGCCTCACCGATGTCGACCAGCTTGCCGGTGGCCAGCGAGCGGCCGTAGCACTTGGCGCAGGTGCCGGTGCGGGCGTCGCAGGTCAGGACCGAGCGGACCTTCACCTCGGTGACGCCGGCGGCCACGAGCTCACCGATCTTGACGTCGCCCAGGTCCTCGCCGGCAGCAGCCAGCACCTCACCCGTCTCCGGGTGGGTGATCTCGACGGCGGAGGCGCGGGCGTAGGCCGAGGTCTCCACGTGCTCGTCGTCGATCCGCTTGGGCAGGCCACGCTCGGTGCCGCAGTCGTCCTCACGGATGATGACGTCCTGCGAGACGTCCACCAGACGACGGGTCAGGTAACCCGAGTCGGCGGTGCGGAGCGCAGTGTCGGCCAGACCCTTGCGGGCACCGTGGGTCGAGATGAAGTACTCGAGCACCGAGAGGCCCTCGCGGAAGTTGGCCTTGATCGGGCGCGGGATGATCTCGCCCTTCGGGTTGGCCACCAGACCACGCATGGCCGCGACCTGCCGGATCTGGTTCATGTTTCCGGAGGCACCCGAGTCGACCATCATGTAGATCGGGTTCGTGCGGTCGAAGTTGGTCTCCATCGCACGACCGACCTCGGCCGCCGCCTGGGTCCACAGCTCGATGAGCTCCTGACGACGCTCGTCGTCGGTCATCACGCCGCGCTCGTAGTTCTTCTGGACCTTCTCCGCCTGCGCCTCGTAGCGGGCCAGGATCTCGGCCTTGCTGTCGGGCGTGGTGACGTCGTCGATCGAGACGGTCACACCCGAGCGGGTGGCCCAGTGGAAGCCGGCGTCCTTGAGGGCGTCGAGCGACGCGGCGACCTGCACCTTGGTGTAGCGCTCGGCGAGGTCGTTGACGATCGCGCCGAGGCGCTTCTTGCCGACCTCCTCGTTGACGAACGGGTAGTCCGCGGGGAGCGTGTCGTTGAAGTACACCCGGCCCAGCGTCGTGTCGAGCTGGATCGCGGTCCGCTCCTCCCAGTCGGCACCGAGCTCGAGGTCGAGCGGCGGGACGACGTCGTCGAGGCGGATGCGGATCCGGCTCTGGAGGGTGATCTCCTTGCGGTCGAAGGCCATGATCGCCTCGGCCGGCGAGGAAAACACGCGACCCTCGCCCGGCTCGCCCTCGCGGTCGGCGGTCAGCCAGAACAGGCCGATGATCATGTCCTGCGAGGGCATGGTCACCGGACGACCGTCCGACGGCTTGAGGATGTTGTTGGTCGAGAGCATCAGGATGCGGGCCTCGGCCTGCGCCTCCGCGGACAGCGGGAGGTGGACGGCCATCTGGTCACCGTCGAAGTCGGCGTTGAACGCGCCGCACACGAGCGGGTGGATCTGGATGGCCTTGCCCTCGATCAGCTGCGGCTCGAAGGCCTGGATGCCGAGGCGGTGCAGGGTGGGCGCACGGTTGAGCAGCACGGGGTGCTCGGTGATGACCTCCTCGAGGACGTCCCACACGACCGGGCGCGCGCGCTCGACCATCCGCTTGGCGGACTTGATGTTCTGCGCGTGCGACAGGTCGACGAGGCGCTTCATCACGAACGGCTTGAACAGCTCGAGCGCCATCTGCTTGGGCAGACCGCACTGGTGCAGCTTGAGCTGCGGGCCGGACACGATGACCGAGCGGCCGGAGTAGTCGACGCGCTTGCCGAGCAGGTTCTGGCGGAAGCGACCCTGCTTGCCCTTGAGCATGTCGGAGAGCGACTTCAGCGGGCGGTTGCCCGGACCGGTGACGGGACGGCCGCGACGGCCGTTGTCGAAGAGGCTGTCGACGGCCTCCTGCAGCATCCGCTTCTCGTTGTTGACGATGATCTCGGGGGCACCGAGGTCGAGGAGTCGCTTGAGGCGGTTGTTGCGGTTGATGACGCGGCGGTAGAGGTCGTTCAGGTCGGAGGTGGCGAAGCGGCCACCGTCGAGCTGGACCATCGGACGCAGGTCCGGCGGGATCACCGGGACGGCGTCGAGCACCATGCCGATGGGCTGGTTGCCGGTCTTGCGGAAGGCGTCGACGACCTTGAGGCGCTTGAGGGCGCGGACCTTGCGCTGGCCCTTGCCGTTGGCGATCGTGTCGCGCAGCGACTCGACCTCGGCCTCGATGTCGAAGTCCTGGAGGCGCCTCTGGATCGCCGTGGCACCCATGTGGCCCTCGAAGTACTTGCCGAACCACGTCTTCATCTCGCGGTAGAGGAGCTCGTCGCCGAGCAGGTCCTGCACCTTGAGGTTCTTGAACGTGTCCCAGACCTCCTCCAGCCGCGCGATCTCGCGGTTGGCACGGTCGCGGAGCTGGTTCATCTCGCGGTCGGCACCGTCGCGCACCTTGCGCTTGGCGTCGGCCTTGGCGCCCTCGGCCTCGAGGGTGGCGAGGTCCTCCTCGAGCTTCTTGGCGCGGTCCTCCACGGAGGTGTCGCGACGCTTCTCGAGGCGCTCGCGCTCCAGGCCGACCTTGTTCTCGAGGGACTCCATGTCGCGGTGACGGGCGTCCTCGTCGACCGAGGTGATCATGTAGGCGGCGAAGTAGATGACCTTCTCGAGGTCCTTCGGCGCCAGGTCGAGCAGGTAGCCCAGGCGCGACGGGACGCCCTTGAAGTACCAGATGTGGGTCACGGGAGCGGCGAGCTCGATGTGGCCCATGCGCTCACGGCGCACCTTGGAACGGGTCACCTCGACGCCGCAGCGCTCGCAGATGATGCCCTTGAAGCGCACGCGCTTGTACTTGCCGCAGTAGCACTCCCAGTCCCGGGTGGGACCGAAGATCTTCTCGCAGAAGAGGCCGTCACGCTCGGGCTTGAGCGTGCGGTAGTTGATGGTCTCCGGCTTCTTGACCTCGCCGTGGCTCCACGTGCGGATGTCGTCCGCGGTGGCCAGGCCGATCTGAAGCTGGTCGAAGAAGTTAACGTCGAGCACGTTGGCTGAGTCCTTCGTTAGTACGGGGAAAAGAAGAGCTGGGGACTGGGCGGGGTACGCCGGCCAGTGGCCGGCGTACCTCTCGCTCAGACTTCTTCGACGGAGCTGGGCTCGCGGCGGGACAGGTCGATGCCGAGCTCCTCGGCCGCACGGAAGACGTCTTCCTCGGCGTCCTTGAGCTCGATCTGCGAACCGTCCTGGGACAGCACCTCCACGTTGAGGCAGAGGGACTGCATCTCCTTGACGAGCACCTTGAACGACTCGGGGATGCCCGAGTCGGGGATGTTCTCGCCCTTGACGATCGCCTCGTAGACCTTCACGCGGCCCGGCACGTCGTCGGACTTGATCGTCAGCAGCTCCTGGAGGGCGTAGGCGGCGCCGTAGGCCTCCATCGCCCAGACCTCCATCTCACCGAACCGCTGGCCACCGAACTGGGCCTTACCGCCCAGCGGCTGCTGCGTGATCATCGAGTAGGGGCCGGTCGAGCGGGCGTGGATCTTGTCGTCGACGAGGTGGTGGAGCTTCAGGATGTACATGTAGCCCACGGCCACCGGCTCCGGGAACGGCTCACCCGAGCGACCGTCGAAGAGGTTGGCCTTGCCGTCCTCCTTGACCATCCGCTCACCGTCACGGTTGGGCAGGGTCGAGCCGAGCAGGCCGGTGATCTCGTCCTCGCGGGCACCGTCGAAGACCGGGGTCGCGACCTTGGTGTCCGGGTCGGCCTTGTCGGCGCCGATGGCGATCAGGCGCTGCTTCCACTCGGCCTCGCCCTTCTCGCCGGACAGGTTGAGGTCCCAGCCCTGCTTGGCGAGCCAGCCCAGGTGGAGCTCGAGGATCTGGCCGATGTTCATACGACGCGGCACACCCAGCGGGTTGAGCACGACGTCGACCGGCGTGCCGTCCTCCATGAACGGCATGTCCTCGACGGGCAGGATCTTGGCGATGACGCCCTTGTTGCCGTGACGACCGGCGAGCTTGTCACCGACCGAGATCTTGCGCTTCTGGGCGACGTAGACGCGGACCAGCTGGTTGACGCCCGGGGGCAGGTCGTCGCCGTCCTCGCGGTCGAAGACCCGGACGCCGATGACCGTGCCGGACTCACCGTGGGGGACCTTCATCGAGGTGTCGCGCACCTCGCGCGCCTTCTCGCCGAAGATCGCGCGGAGCAGGCGCTCCTCGGGGGTCAGCTCGGTCTCGCCCTTGGGCGTGACCTTGCCGACGAGGATGTCACCGGTGGTGACCTCGGCGCCGATGCGGATGATGCCGCGCTCGTCGAGGTCGGCCAGCCCCTCCTCGGAGACGTTCGGGATGTCCCGGGTGATCTCCTCGGGGCCGAGCTTGGTGTCGCGGGCGTCGACCTCGTGCTCCTCGATGTGGATCGAGGTGAGGATGTCCTCCTGCACCAGGCGCTGGCTGAGGATGATCGCGTCCTCGTAGTTGTGGCCCTGCCACGGCATGAAGGCGACGAGCAGGTTGGTGCCCAGCGCCATCTCGGCGTCGTCGGTGCAGGGACCGTCGGCGATCGGCGTGCCGACCTCGAGGCGGTCACCGGCCTTCACCAGCGGGCGCTGGTTGATGCAGGTGCCCTGGTTGGAGCGACGGAACTTGGCCAGCTTGTAGGTCTGGTAGGTGCCGTCGTCGTTCATCGTCTCGATGGCGTCGGCGGACACCTCCTTGACCACACCGGCGTTGTCGGCGACGACCACGTCACCGGCGTCGACGGCGGCGCGGTACTCCATGCCGGTGCCGACCAGCGGGCTGTCGCTGGTGATCAGCGGCACGGCCTGGCGCTGCATGTTGGCGCCCATGAGCGCACGGTTGGCGTCGTCGTGCTCGAGGAAGGGGATCAGGGCCGTCGCGACCGACACCATCTGGCGCGGGGAGACGTCCATGTAGTCGACCTCCTCCGCCAGGATCGCGTCGACCTCGCCGTTCTTCTGGCGGACCAGGACCCGGTCCTCGACGAACTTCATGTTCGAGTCGAGGGGGGCGTTGGCCTGCGCGATGACGAAGCGGTCCTCGTCGTCGGCGGTGAGGTAGTCGATCTGGTCGGTGACGACGCCGTCGACGACCTTGCGGTAGGGCGTCTCGACGAAGCCGAACGGGTTGATCCGGCCGTAGGAGGCGAGCGAGCCGATCAGGCCGATGTTGGGGCCTTCCGGCGTCTCGATCGGGCACATGCGGCCGTAGTGCGACGGGTGGACGTCACGGACCTCCATGCCGGCGCGGTCACGGGACAGACCACCGGGACCGAGCGCCGAGAGGCGACGCTTGTGCGTCAGGCCGGCGATCGGGTTGGTCTGGTCCATGAACTGGCTCAGCTGCGAGGTGCCGAAGAACTCCTTCAGCGCCGCGACCACGGGACGGATGTTGATCAGGGACTGCGGCGTGATGGCCTCGACGTCCTGGGTCGTCATCCGCTCGCGGACCACGCGCTCCATGCGGGCCAGGCCCGTGCGGAGCTGGTTCTGGATGAGCTCGCCCACGGTGCGCATGCGGCGGTTGCCGAAGTGGTCGATGTCGTCGGCCTGGACCTTGACGGGGGCACCGTCCGGACCCTCGACGACGTTGCCCTCGGCGTCGACCAGGTCGGGCGCCTCGACCGGCGTGCCGGCCGCGTGCAGCTGCACGACGTAGCGGATCGCGGCCACGACGTCGTCGATGGTCAGCGTCTGCTGGTCGAAGGCCTCGTGCAGGCCGAGCTTCTTGTTGATCTTGTAGCGGCCGACCTTGGCGAGGTCGTAGCGCTTCGGGTTGAAGTAGAAGTTGTCCAGCAGCGCGCGGGCGGCCTCGGCGGCGACCTGCTCGCCCGGACGGAGCTTGCGGTAGATGTCGCGGAGCGCGAGGCGGGTGACCTCGTCGTTGACCTGCTCGGCGGTCGGGGCCTCGCCCCGGGCCTTCTTCTGCAGCTCCTCGTAGACGACCTCGTAGCGGACGCTGTCCTTCTCGAGCGTCAGCATCATGGACTCGTACTGGCCGAACTCCTCACGGATCTGGTCCGTGGTCCAGCCCAGGGCCTTGAGGAAGACGGTGACGGACTGCTTGCGCTTGCGGTCGATGCGCACGCCCACCTGGTCGCGCTTGTCGATCTCGAACTCGAGCCACGCGCCACGGCTCGGGATGAGCTTGGCGGTGAAGATGTCCTTGTCCGAGGTCTTGTCGGGCGTCGACTCGAAGTAGACGCCGGGCGAACGGACGAGCTGGGACACGACGACCCGCTCGGTGCCGTTGATGATGAAGGTGCCCTTCTTGGTCATCATGGGGAAGTCGCCCATGAAGACCGTCTGGCCCTTGATCTCGCCGGTCTCGTGGTTCATGAACTCGGCCGAGACGTAGAGCGGGCGGGAGTAGGTGAAGTCCTTCTCCTTGCACTCCTCCTCGGTGTACTTCTCGTCCAGGAAGACGGGGTTGTCGAAGGAGAGCATCATCGTCTCGGAGAAGTCCTCGATCGGGGAGATCTCCTCGAAGATCTCCTGCAGACCGGTCTTCTCGGAGACGTCCTCACCGGCAGCCCTGCGGGCAGCCACCGTCTCCTCCCAGCGCTCGTTGCCGACCAGCCAGTCGAAGCTGTCGGTCTGGAGCGAGATGAGGGCGGGAACCTCGAGAGGTTCGGTGATCTTTGCGAAAGAGGTGCGACGGTGGTTACCAGCGGAGCTGCGCGCGGCCAAGAGTTGTCCTCACAAATGATCAAGTGATCTCGGCGCCGGCCGACCACCGCAACAGCCGTCCGGAAGGCGTCGGGCATCTGAGGGCAGGCGCAAGGAGCCACGATAGCGCACTTGTGGACACGCCTCAAACGCGGGGTCGATTTCCCGAAGGGAGGAGTGCCACGCGTTGGCCACGACTATGAACGCCGAAGCGTCCGGGGTCAAGCAGAACGCGCCGAACCCACCCTGTCGGGCTAGCCCCGGCGACTACCCCTGGACGGGCGAGGTGACCAGGTCGTCGACGAGCCACTGGCCGTCGACGCGCTGCATCGACACCGTCACCTGGTCCTTGTAGACCGTGGGCTCGGCGCTGAGCTTGTTGGTCGTGGGCCGGTCCACGAAGACCAGCACCTGCACCCGGTCGTCGGCGGCCCGCACGATGCCAGAGGCGACCACCTCGGCCGTGACCCGGGTCTGGGTGCGCGGCGCGTTGTCCTCGAGCACGGCGAAGAGCTTGTCGTACTCGCTCTTGTAGCGACCCGTCATCAACGCGGTCGCGGCCTCCTGGTCGGCGTCGAGGTGCTCGTAGTCGTAGGACAGCACGGGTACGACGGCGCGCTCCGCCGCGACCTGGGCGTCGCGGGCGGCCGAGCCGTCGCCCCGCTCCCCCGCGGTCCAGGTCCACACGACGGCCGCGACGAGGCCGGCGGCGAGGACGCCGAGCCCGGCGAGGAGCCAGGTGGGCACGTCGCGCCGAGCGGCAGCGGGTCTCGTGACGGGCGCCGGGGTGTTCGGGGCGTCCTCCTCGACCACCGGCTCGGCGTGGGCGTCCTCCGCCGGCAGCGAGGCGTCGTACGACGCCCGGGCGGCGGGGTCGAGCAGCACCTTCGCCGCCCGGTTGAGGGCGTCGAAGCGGCGGTCGCCCGGCTCGAGGTCGGCGATCTGGGCCTTCCAGGCGGTCCGGACCTCGTCGGCGGAGGCGTCGCGCGAGACGTCGAGGAGGTCGTACCAGGTGGGTGCGTCGCTCACGGCGTGCTCCCCTCTCCCGAGCCCGAACCCGAGCCGTCCGAGCCGCTGACGGGGGTGAAGTCGTCGACGAGCCACTCGCCGTCGATGGTGACCAGGTCGACGGTGAAGCGGAAGGGCAGCGGCTCCTGCTGCACGGTCCGGGCCTTCTTCCCCGTGCCCTGGGCATAGCTGTCAGTGAAGGAGCCGGCGACGAGCACCCGGGCGGAGTCGTCGTCGATGGAGGACACCGCGGTGGCGAAGACGTCCGCGGTCCGGGTGATCCGGCCCTGGGCGACGAGCTGCTCCGCCGTGGCCACTTCCTTGTCGAAGTCGGCGGCGAACTTGGGGGTGATCACCTCGCGCACCTGCTCGCGGTAGGCCGGCATCTGCCCGGACTCGTCGAGCATGTCGGGGCTGTAGGTGCCCAGCCGCTTCACGAACTGGTCGGTCAGGCTCATCACCTGCTCGCGCTCGTCGGGCAGCTCGAGGCCGCCGCCGCCGGAGCCGCGGTCGGCGACGGACAGCCAGACCAGCAGCGCGACGCAGGTCACGACGACGATCGTCAGGGCGACGGCCAGCAGCGAGCGCCACCGGGGCGGGCGAGCCGGGGCGTCGGGCGCGGCCTCCCCGCCCTCGCGGGCATCGCGCCGCTGGGCGCGTTCGGACAGCACGGACATGTTCCCTCCCTCGGAACCAGGCTCCTCCTCCAAGGAGCCTGCCTGATCAACGACCGGTTGGCCCGGACGTCACGCCCTCGCCGAGCAGCGGCTCGAGGTAGAGCCACTTCCAGCTGTCCTGGCCGAGCGTCCGGGGCGAGGCCACCCGCGGCCCGACGAGGCGCTGGACCTTCGCCGGATCGGAGGTCAGCGTGCCGGTCGCCGGGTCGTAGGCGAGGTCCGGGTCCCCCCACCCGGTCGCGGCGCGCGGCGCCTGGATGTTCTGGGCGCCCCGGGCGTTGGTCTGCGACGCGGGAGCGGTGCACCCCGCGTCCTCCTTCATCGCGCGGTTGCTGCCGTCGAGGGGCGAGCGGCGGTCGGTGCCCTCGTAGCCCTGGAGGCACACGGGCGGCTCGTTGGTGAGCACCATGCCGAAGTGGGCGTCGTAGAGCCCGGTGCCGGGCGACTTCGAGACGACGGTGAAGCCGCCCTCGACGACGTACGGGTAGAGCACGAGCAGCTGCTCCACGCCGTCGAGGTGCTTGACCACGACCTCACCTGTGGTGACCAGGTTGTTGATCAGCTCGCCGAGCTCGACCTCGTTGTCCTCGAGGAAGGTGCGCAGCTCGTTGGCGCCCACCGACCCGTCCTCGATGAGCTTGCGGAGGTCCTTGTCGTGGGACGCAACGGTCGTCGTGAACGTCGACAGGTCGCGGGCGAAGCGGCGGAACGCGCCCTCCGAGGCGATCTGGCCCTTCAGGACCGTGTTGCTGTCGCGGATCAGGTCGACCGTCACGCCGAAGTTCTGGTCGGCGGCGGTGATGAACGCGTTGCTGCTGTCGAGGATCGTCTGCAGGTCCTCCCCCGCGCCCCCGAAGGCCTGGCCGAGCTCGGACGTCACCGTCCGCAGGTCGTCCTGGTCGACGCTGCGCACGGTCTCGTCGAGGTGGGTCAGGAGGGTGTCGGTCTGGATGGGGGTGGTGGTCCGGTCGCGCGCGATCTCGGACGTGTCCTGGAGGTACGGGCCCCGGTCGCTCTGCGGCTGGAGCTCGACGTACTGCTCGCCCACCGCGGAGCGGTTGCCGACGAGCGCGTGCGCGTCGGCGGGGATCCGGTCGAACTCGTCGTCGATCTCGAGCACGAGGTCCACGCCGTCGTCGGTGAGCCGGAGCTCGTCGACCTCGCCCACCCGGACCCCGCGGTAGGACACCTCGGCGCCGGCGAAGGCACCGCCGGAGTCGGCGAAGTGCGCCACCACCGTGTAGCTCTGGTCCACGAGCAGGCGGTCGAGCCGCGCGTAGCGAGCCCCGACGAAGCTGACGCCGACGAGCGTGATGAGGGCGAAGACCAGCAGCTGCACCTTGGTCCGACGGGTGATCATCGCTGCACCATCCCGGGGACGAGGAGGCTGACGAGGGCGGGGTCGTACATCTCGGTCAGCTGGCGCACGGTCGGCCCCCGCCGTGGATCGGGGGGTGGCTGGGTGTCGTACGTCCCGGGGCGCGGCAGGCCCGGCAGTGTGATCGTCGGGAGCGTGGGCACCGGCACGGTGGGCAGGGTCGGGGTGGGCAGCGGGACGGTCGGGGTGCCCGAGCCGCCGCACAGGCCGGGGACGGGGTACTGCTGGCACACGGCGCTGATGACGGATCCCGGCAGCCCGATGCACGCGGTGACGTCACCGCGGCGCAGTCCCTCGAGGCAGTCGTTGATGGCGTCGAGCGCGTCCTGGCACAGCCGGCTCGAGTCGGGCAGCGGGCCGTCCTGCGGGAGGGCGCTCAGGGGGATGCAGGCCTCGGTCGGCAGGGTGGTGGGGATCGTCGTCGGCACGCTCGTCAGGTCGACGTCGAGCGTGATGGAGAGGTTGGTGTAGTCGCCCATGTGCAGGTTGCGTGCGACCTGCGGGTCGCGACCGACCACCTCGTCCACGAACGGGTAGGTCAAGAAGACGTGGAAGGCGTTGGTGAAGTCGTCGCCCGACGCGGCGAGCTGGGTGAGCACCGGGTTGAGGCGGCGCAGCGAGGTGATGGTTGCGTCCTTGGACCGCGCGATGACGTCGACGGCGACCGACGACAGCTGGTCGAGCGCCCCGAGCATCTCGACCAGGTCGTCGCGCTGCCGGTCGATCGACTCGAGCGCGCTGGGCAGCTCGTCGAGCGCCTTGTCGATGGTGGGGAGCTGCTTCTCGGCGGCGATCGCGAGGCGGTTGAGCTGCTCGATCGCACGGACGATGTCGGCCTTGTTGTCGTCGAGCTGGCCCATGAAGGTGCGCAGGTTGCGCAGGACCGACCGCGCGGAGTCCTCGCGCCCGTCGAGGGCGGCGTTGAGCTCCTGGGTGATGGTCTTGAGCTGGGCCACGCCACCGCCGTTGAGGAGGAGGCTCAGCGCGCCGAGCACCTCCTCGACCTCCGGGTTGCGGCCCGCCCGCTCGATCGGGATCGTCGCCCCGTCGGAGAGCCGGTCGTCGATGGCGCCCTGCTCGGGCGCGCTCAGCTCGACGAACTTCTCGCCGAGCAGGCTGGTCTGGCGCAGCTCGGCGACCGCGTTGCCGGGCAGGTCGACGTCGCGGCGCACCTGCAGGGTCACTAGTGCCTGGTAGCCCTGGAGGTCGATGTCGGTCACCTTGCCGACGCTGACGTCGTTGACCTTGACCGTGGACTGGGGAACCAGGTCGAGGACGTCGGCGAACTCGACCTTGATCGTCATCGGGTTCTCGCCGACGTCGGGGCCGCCGGGCAGCGGCAGGCCGTAGACGCTGAAGTCGCAGGCGGAGAGGACCATCGCCACCAGCACGCCCAGCACGACCACCTTGATGCGCTTCACCGCTCCACCTCCACGAGACCACCGAGGGTGGGGTCGAAGACGTCCTGCGCCGGCAGCCGGCCGGCCCCACCCAGCGCGCCCGGGCGGCTCCTGTCGAGGAGTCGGGTGATCTGGTTGCACACCTGGCCCGAGCGCTCCACCTGCCCGACGAAGCCGCACAGGAAGGCGGCGGGGTCGGCCTCGAGCTGGTGGATCGACTCACCGAAGTTGGCCCGGGTGTCGAGCGTGCCGGCCTGCGGGTTGTAGGTGAGGGCGAGGTTGTTCAGCGCACCCGGCGCGACGTGCAGGATCTCGTCGAGCGCGTCGCGCTGCCGCACGAGCACCTTCGAGACGCGGTTGAGCCCGGAGATGTTGCGGCTAAGGGAGCCCTTGTTCTCCTCCACGAACCCCTTCACCGCGGTCAGCGCCACGGACAGGTTCTTCGTCGCCGCGACGAGCTCCTGGCGCTCGCCGCTCAGCATGGTGGAGACGTCCGCGAGCGACTGGTTGAACTGCCGGACGGTCTGGTCGTTGTCGGCGAGGGTCTCCATGAAGCCCTCCAGCGCCTCGACCGAGCCGAACAGCTCCTCCTTGTTGCCGGCGAGCGTGGAGCTGAGGCGGGAGAAGTCCTTGATCGTCTGGCGGAAGGTGGTGCCCTGCCCGCCGAAGTTGTCGGCGGTGACCGACAGCAGGTCGGAGAGCGCGCCGGTGCGGTTGGCGCCTCGCGGGCCGAGCGCCACGTTGAGCCGGTCGAGGCTGTCGTAGATCTGGTCCAGCTCGAGGGGCTCGGAGGTCTGCTCGACGCCCAGCTCGGCGCCGTCGGCCAGCACGTCGCCGGTCCCGGTGTAGGCCGGGGTGAGCTGGACGTAGCGGTCGCCCACCACGGACGGCGCGATGATGACGGCCTTGGCGTCGGCGGGCAGCTTCACGGTGTCGTCGTACGCCATCGTCACGGTGACGTCGGTGCCCGTGGGCTCGACCCGGGTCACCGTCCCGACGGGCACGCCGAGGACCCGGACGTCGCTGCCCTCGTAGACGGAGATGGTGCGCGGGAAGTGCGCCACGACGGTCCTGGTGCTGTCGCCGCCGAGGACGCTGACGGCGGCCGCGGCCACGAAGCCGAGCACCACGAGCGGGACGAGGAGACGCTTGACGAGGTCCATGGTCAGCCCACCTGCGGGACGGGGGGGAAGTTGGAGATCCAGGTGTCGAACCACGGCCCGGTGCCGAGGGTGTTGGCGAACACCCGGTAGAACGGCGCCATCAGGCGGAGGCTGGCGTCGATGTTGTCCTCGTTCTTGTTGAGGACCGCGACGACGTTCTCGAGGTGGGCCAGGGCCGGCTTCAGGTCCGCGCGCGACTGCTCGATCAGGGCGGTCAGCTCCTTGGACAGGGTGGTGCTGGACACCAGGAGGTCGTGCACCGCGTCGCGCCGCGCGACGAGCGCACGGAACAGCACGTCGCTGTCGCGCATCAGCGCGATGATGTCCTCGTCGCGGGCGTCGAGGACCTTCGAGACCCGCTCGAGGTTCTGCAGCAGGGTGTTGAGCTGCTCGTCCTTGGCGGCCACGTTGGCCGAGAGACGGCTGAGCCCGCCCAGCGCGCCGCGGAACTCCTCGGGGGTGTTGCGGGTGAGGTCGGCCAGCGTGGTCAGCGACTCGGCGAGCTGGTCGGTGTCGATCTGCTCGGAGGTCGAGGCGAGGCCCTCGAACGCCTCTACCACGTCGAAGGGCGAGGACGTCCGCGCCGCGGGGATGGTGGCGCCCTCGTCGAGCTGGCCGCCGCCGGCCGGCTCGAGCGCGAGGAACATCGAGCCGAGGATCGTCTTGACCTTGATCGCCGCCCGGGTCTCGCTGCCGAAGTCGGCGGCGTCGTCGACCTTGAAGCTCACCTTGACCTGGCCGTCGTCGAGCTCGATCTCGTCGACCTTGCCCACCCGTACGCCGGCGATGCGGACCTCGTCGTTGACCTTGAGCCCGCCGGCCTCGGTGAACATGGCGTGGTAGGTGTCGCCGCCGCCGATCACGGGGAGGTCGTCGGCGCGCAGGGCGGCCACCATCACCATCGCCAGGACGACCAGGCTCACGGCGCCGACGACGACGGGGTTGCGTTCGCGGAAGGGAGTCATCCGAGATCACACCTGTCGGAGCCGGTGTTGTACTTCACCGGGATCGAGGCCCCGGCGGGCAGGTTGACCCGGCCCTGGAACTCGCAGAGGTAGAAGTTGAAGAACGAGCCGTAGATCGCCGTACGACCGATCTTGTTGAGCTTGATCGGCAGGACCTGCAGGGCGCGGTCGAGCTCGGCCTTGTTCTTGTCGATGTTGCCCGCGACGGCCCGCAGCTCCTTGATGTCCTTGACGAAGGGCTCGCGGATCCCGTCGATGAGCGAGGCGGTCTCGACCGAGAGGGCCGAGACGTCCTCGAGGGAGTCCAGGATCGCGTTGCGGTCCTTCTTCAGCCCGCCGACGAGGGTGCGGAAGGAGTCGATGAGCCGCGTGAGCTGCTGGTCGCGGTCGGCGACGTGGTCGAGGACCAGCGAGAGGTTGTCGATCAGGTCGCCGATCACCTCGTCGCGGTCCGCCAGCGTCGAGGTGACCGAGGCGGTGTGCGCGAGCAGACCCTCGAGCGTCCCGCCCTCGCCCTGGAAGACCTGGACGAGCTCGTAGGAGAGCTGGTTGACGTCCTCGGGCGAGAGAGCCTGGAACAGCGGCTTGAAGCCGTTGAACAGGACGGTGAGGTCGAGCGCCGGGTGGGTGCGCGAGACCGGGATGGTGGAGCCGGCGGGCAGCCGCCGGGTGTCGCCGACCTCCTGGGTCAGCGAGATGTAGCGCTGGCCGACGAGGTTGCGGTAGCGGATGGCGGCGTTCGTCCCCCCGTTGACCGCGGTCTCCTCGTCCACGGAGAAGGTGACCAGGGCGCGGGTGCGGTCGACGATCTCGACCTCGCTGACCGTCCCGACGCGGACACCGGCGACCCGGATGTCGTCGCCCTTGTTCACCCCGGTGGCATCCGTGAACTCGGCGCGGTACTCGCGCGACGACCCGAAGCCGATGTTGCCGATGGTGACCACCAGCACCGTCGTGGCGAGCGAGGTCACCACCACGAAGACCAGGAGCTTGACCAGGTCCACGGAGGTCCTGGCGTCGAGGATGCGGCTCATCGCAGCGACACCTCCGCCCCACGCGCCATCGGGCCGACGAGCAGCACGCCCAGGTCCGGTACGTCGTCCGCGCCGACGCCGAGACCGGGCGCGAGCAGCGCCTTGAGCAGGGCCGACTCGTCGCGGCCGCCGGCGTACCCGGCGGCGGTGCCGGACCACCCGGGACCGACCCGGCTGGTGCCCTTGCCCGTGGGTTCGTCCACGCCGTCGACGAAGTTGGGCTGGTGGGTGACCGGGTTGCTCTGCGACCACGGCGGGGTGGGCAGCCGCCCGCAGTAGTAGCCGCGCTTGTCGCCGTAGACCGGCGCGTCCTGCGGGCCGTAGGCGCGGGGCTGGTTGGGCAGGGTCTCCAGCACGATGTGCAGCGTGAACCCGCGGAAGGCCTCCGCCTGGAGCTTGCCGGCTCCGACGATGCCGCCGAGCAGGCAGGGGTAGCCGGGGGCGTACCGGGCGAAGACCTCGAGCTGCGCCGACGCGAGGTCGCCGAGCCGCACCAGGTTGTCGCCGTTGTCGCGGGTGAACCGTTCGGCGACCGCTGCGAACCTCGAGACGTCGTTGAACAGCGCCTTCAGCTTGTCCTCGCGGTCCTCCAGCGTGCTGGTGGTGGTGATCGTGTTGCGCAGGATGGTGGCGACCTCGGGGAGCACGTCGGCGTAGGTGTCGGAGACCTCGGCGGTGAGGCGCAGGTCCTCGATCAGCCCGGGGAGCTCGGGGTTGAACCTGGTGAGGTAGCCGTCGAGCGTCTCCAGGCTCTCGCCGAGCTGCTCGCCGCGACCCTCGAGGGCGGTCGCGATGGCGTTGAGCGTGGTGTTGAGGTCGGCCGGCTGGACGGCGCGCAGCAGCGGGTAGAGGTCGCTGAGGACCTGCTCGACCTCGATCGAGAGGTCAGTGCGCCGGATCTCGTCGCCGTCCTCGATGGGCGGCGCCGAGGACCCACCCTCCGGCACGATGAGCGACACGAACTTCTCACCGAACAGCGTCTTGGGCAGGATCGAGGCGGTGACGTCGCGGGGGATCTCGGCGGTGCGGTCCTGGTAGAGGCCGAGGGTCACGTCGGCGCCGTCGGGGGTGGGCTCGTAGTCGAGCACCTCGCCGACGATGACCCCCTTGATCTTCACGTCCGCGCGCTGCGGGAGCTGGAGCCCGATGCGCGAGGCGTGCACGACGACCTCGTCGTAGTCGCTGAACTTCTGGGTGAACACGCCGTAGGTCGCCCACGCGCCGGCCAGCATCAGCACGAGGAAGACGACTCCCAGGGACTTGCGCCTCATCGCCCGCTCACCCCGCCAGCCGCACGGTGGTGGCCGCGCCCCAGATGGCCATGGACAGGAACAGGTCGAGCACGTTGATGGCGACGATGCTCGTGCGCACCGCGCGACCGACGGCGACGCCGACGCCGGCGGGACCGCCGGAGGCGGTGTAGCCGTGGTAGCAGTGGATGAGGATGACGGTGACGGCGAAGACCAGCACCTTGCCGAAGGACCACAGCACGTCGCCGGGCGGCAGGAACGCGTTGAAGTAGTGGTCGTAGGTGCCCGAGGACTGGCCGTAGATCTGGGTCACCACGAGCCTGCTGGCGAAGTACGACGACAGCAGCCCGACGACGTACAGCGGGATGATCGCGATCAGGCCGCCGATGACGCGGGTGGCCACCAGGAACGGCATCGACGGGATCGCCATCACCTCGAGCGCGTCGACCTCCTCCGAGATCCGCATCGCGCCGAGCTGGGCGGTGAAGCCGCACCCGACGGTGGCGGCCAGCGCGATGCCCGCGACGAGCGGGGCGATCTCGCGGGTGTTGAAGTAGGCGGAGACGAAGCCGGAGAAGGCGGCCGTGCCGAGCTGGTTGAGCGCGGCGTAGCCGGAGAGACCGACCTGCGCGCCGGTGAAGAACGTCATCCCGATGATGACGCCCACGGTGCCGCCGATGACGGCCAGCGCGCCCGAGCCCAAGGTCACCTCGGCGAGGATCCGCATGATCTCGCGGGGGTAGCGGGTGACCGAGCGCGGCACCGCCTTGAGCACGCCGAGGTGGAAGGCGAGCTGCTCGCCGAGGCTGTCGAGCGAGGCGAGCGGCTTGGCGTAGACGTCCTTGAGGGCCATCGTCATCCGCCCTTCGGGGGCACGACCTGCAGGTAGATCATGCTCAGGACGAAGTTGGCGACGAAGAGCAGCAGGAACGTGATGACCACCGACTCGTTGACCGCGTCGCCCACGCCCTTCGGGCCGCCGTTGGCGTTCATGCCCTTGTAGGACGCCACGATCGCGGCGATCAGCCCGAAGACCAGCGCCTTGATGAGGCCGATCCAGAGGTCCGGCAGCTGGGCGAGGGCGGTGAAGCTGGCGAGGTAGGCGCCGGGGGTGCCGTCCTGGAGGATCACGTTGAAGACGTAGCCGCCGGTCACGCCCACGACGCTGACCATGCCGTTGAGGAAGAAAGCGACGAGCATGCAGGCGAGCACCCGCGGCACCACGAGGCGCTGGATGGGGTCGATGCCCAGCACCATCATCGCGTCGAGCTCTTCCCGGATCTTGCGAGCACCGAGGTCCGCGGCGATCGCGGAGCCGCCGGCGCCGGCGATGAGCAGGGCGGTGCCGATCGGCGCCGCCTGCTGGATCACGGCCAGCACCGACGCCGACCCGGTGAAGGACTGCGCGCCGAACTGCTTGATCAGCCCGCCGACCTGCAGCGCGATGACGGCACCGAAGGGGATGGCGACCAGCGCCGTCGGGATGATCGTCACCGAGGCGATGAACCACGACTGCTGGATGAACTCCCGCAGCTGGAAGGGTCGCCGGAACAGCCCGCGGAAGACGTCGAGCGCGAACGCGAAGAGGTTGCCGGCGACGCCGATGGGCGCCAGGGCACGCGAGGTCAGGGAGGTGGCCACAGCGCGTCAGACCCCCGGTGCCAGGCCGGCGTTGCTGGACTCGAACGAGCCCGGGGGCGGCGTCACGCCGTGCTCGCGGCACCACTCCCCCGCCGGCCGCTGGCTGCGGCGCGGGACGCCGTTGGACGGGTCGAGCTGGAGCGGGATCGGGGGCAGCGGCGGCAGCTCCTGGCCGGCCTCCGCAGCGAGCTCGTCGGCGTCCTTCTCCTCGGACATGCCGATCGGCCCCACGCGCTGGGCGTTGAGGAACTGGCGTACGACCGGCTCCTCCGAGCTGAGCAGCTGCTCGCGGGGGCCGAACATCGCGAGGTGGCGGTGGTAGAGCAGCCCGATGTTGTCGGGCACGGTGCGCGCGGTGTTGATGTCGTGGGTGACGATCAGGAACGTCGCGTCGATCTGGGCGTTGAGGTCGACGATGAGCTGGTTGAGGAACGCCGTGCGGACCGGGTCGAGACCGGAGTCGGGCTCGTCGAAGAGCACGATCTCGGGGTCGAGCACGAGCGCACGGGCCAGGCCGGCGCGCTTGCGCATGCCGCCGGAGATCTCGCCGGGCAGCTTGTCCTCGGCGCCGAGGAGGCCGACGAGGTCCATCTTCTCCATGACGATGTCGCGGACCTCGGACTCGGACTTCCTCGTGTGCTCGCGCAGCGGGAACGCGACGTTGTCGTAGAGGTTCATCGAGCCGAACATCGCGCCGTCCTGGAACAGCACGCCGAACAGCTTGCGGATCTCGTAGAGCTCGCGCTCCGAGCAGCTGGCGATGTCGGTGCCCTCGATGACGATCGAGCCCTTGTCGGGCTTGATCAGGCCGATGAGGGTCTTGAGGAAGACCGACTTGCCCGTGCCCGAGGGGCCGAGCATCACGCAGATCTCACCGGCGGGGATGGTCAGGGTGACGTCGCCCCAGATGAGCTGCTTGCCGAACGACTTGGTGAGGTCGGTGACCTGGATCTCGACACCCATGCGCGGCGGTTCCCCTTCCCTCCCCCGGTGGTGCTGACGTGGCTACTACTGGGTAGTCCAACGCCGGACTGCGCGAGAGGTTACGCCCCGGTGCGACGCTCGTCACTCGCCCGAGTGGGCGAGTCGGGTGGGGGTGTGGACGGGCAGGGGTGGTCGGCCTCGGCATTCGGCACGGATGCGTCCTGGGGCCCTGGCCGCGGCCATGTCCTGCACCGTGTCGGCAGTCCGTTCGAATGATGCCGAGGGACCTCCTACCGACGGCCGCGCTGGTGTGACGGTCACCAGGCACGAGCCGGGCCACACGCACATGGCTGAGGACTGACCACCCGTTTCGCCATTACGCAGCGCGCCGAGAGCACCGCTGGCACCCTTGGGCGACCTGTCTAGGCCATCCGATGGAGACCACACCTTGAAGAAGCTCGCCGCCGCCCTCGTCGCCGCCGCCTTGGCCCTGAGCGCAGCGCCCGCGCACGCGGACGTCACCAAGATCGATCCGAGCAATGACGGGGGCATGTCGAACGGCCCGGAGGTGGACGCGGGTCTCAAGGCAGCCGGGGAGCTGACCAAGGTGACGCTCGCGCCGGGCGACAAGACCATCACCGTCACCGTGCGTGTGGGCGCGGTGCATCGAGATGGCAGCGCTCAGAACGCAACCCGTCAGTCGTTCCTCTTCTCCTTCGATCGCATCGTCGATGGGTTCTCCTACTATCGCTCGTTCGAGTTCCGCAACACCGATGGCAAGGTGCGGATGCAGGGAAACGGCGTGCCCCCGAGCTCCCGATGCCGATCGGTCGTGAAGTACGGCGCCAAGAACCTCTCCATCACGCTCCCTTGGACGTGCATGGGCGAATTCACCCGCGGCTCATTCGTCGGCTCCCTCTACGTGAGCCTGCAAGCATCGAGCGCCACGCAGTTCACGGGGGACGCACTGGTCACCAAGGGCAAGGGCTTCCTGCTTCGCTAGCACCGACGTGGACAAGGGGCCGCTGGGTCGACCCCTGACCTGGCCAACCAGGTGGGTAGCCACGCCACAGTGCCAGCGCCGCCGGAACGATGTGATCCCGCGGGGCGCCTGCCGGCTTGCTCAGGGCTCGAGCTGGCGCGCAATCCTCGTGTGAAGGTGCGTCTGGTCCACACGACGAACGAACGAATCCGGCCACGCGTATGCAGCGTCGGGATGTCCACGCACCGCGACATTGCGCCGCGTAAGCCGCAGTCAAGACTGCTGTCCCCGTCCGGGCACCGGCCCGATGTCGGTGGTGACGGCTAAAGTCGGAGACAGATTCGAGCGAGCGAGCTCGGGCCCTTCCTGAAGCCGATGATCCGGCTGTACCCACCTCTCTGTTGCTGGCCCCGTCCGTAGTTGTCGGTGCGCCCAAGGGTGGCGCGGGAGGGTCAGTCAGTGAGCGCCGTACCTGCCGAGCAGCCCCACGCGGGTTCACGCGAGGGTGGGTGGCGTGCGCCGGGAACGCAGCCGGTGGCGTCGGCGGTGGTGGACCAGGCGCTGGCGCGGGTGCACGCGTCGCTGAGCGAGCTGGCCGAGGTGGGTGAGGTGTCGCTCGGAGGCTTCTCGGACGGCGACGTGATGCGGCTGCTCGACGGGCTCACTGCAGCGTCGAGCCGCGTTACCCGGGAGCTGTGCCGGGTGGTGGCCGAGGCCGACCGCCGGCGGCTCCAGGACGCGACCGGCGCCCGCCATGTCCACCAGTGGTGGGCTGGGCGTAGTCGTCACACGCACGCCGACGCGGCCCGGCTGAGCAGGCTGGCGCGGGCACTCGAAGAGCCTTTGCACGCGCCGACCGCGCGTGCGCTCGCGGCGGGCGAGCTGCGGGTGGAGCAGGCCCGGGTGATCGTCGACGCGGTCGACGCGATCCCCACGTCCGTCCGCACCGCCGACGGGGTGACCCGGATCATCGGTCCAGGAGTGCGGGAGCAGGCACGCGACCACCTGCTGGCCGCCGCGGCCGAGCACGACGCCAAGGCGCTGCGCCGCCTCGGGCGGCGGATCCTCGACGTGGTCGCCGCCGAGCTCGGGGAGGCCCAGGAAGCCGCCACCCTGACGAGGGAGGAGACCCGCGCCGCCGCGAGCGTCGGCTTCACCATGGTCGACGACGGCCACGGTCGCTGCCACGGCCGGTTCACCCTGCCCTCCCACATCGGCGCCATGCTCAAGCGCCACCTCCTCGCCCTGGCCAACCCCGCCCGCCACACCGAGGCCGAGCTCCGTGACGAGACCGGCGGCTGGAAGCCGCTGCGCCGGCGCCTCGGCGAGGCGTTGATCGAGTACGTCGAGCGCTACCCCTCCGACGCCACACCCCAGACCGCCGGCGTCAGCGCCACCGTCGTGATCACCATGACCCTCGAGCAGCTCCTCGGCGAGCACGCCACCGCACTCCTCGACGACGGCACCCGCATGAGTGCCGGGCAGGCGCGGCGGTTGGCGTGCGAGGCCGGGATCATCCCCGCCGTCCTCGACGGCGAAGGCCAGGTCCTCGACCTGGGCCGCACCCGGCGGCTGTTCACCAAGGCCCAGCGCATCGCCCTCGGCCTGCGCGACCGCGGCTGCACCGCCCGCGGCTGCGAAACCACCGCGTCGGGGTGCCACGCCCACCACGACGACCCCTGGTCCCGCGGCGGCCGCACCGACCTCGCCAACGGCCGCCTCCTGTGCCCCCGCCACCACCGCCTCGCCCACGACGCCCGCTACGCCATGACTGTCCACGCCGACAACAAGGTCACCTTCACCCGGCGGACGTGAGCACGCACTGAGGAAGTGCGTTCCCGGGGGCCGCGTCTGCTCGTCGGTCACGCCAGGGCGGCGTACGCCCGGGCGAGTGCGTGGAACGCCTCCTTGGGACGCCAGTTCGCGACGTCGTCGGGCGGGACAGCCACCAGGCCGAACCCAGCCAGGTCCAGGTCGTGCGCCGGATCCTCGGGACGGTGGGGGAAGTCGGCCATGCAGAACGTGAAGGCGAAGCAGCCGTCCACACCGACGTCGTCGTAGACGTCCACGAGCTCGGCGAGGTAGGCCGCCTGAACGGACTCGTCGCGCTCGACCCCGCCCTTGATGCGCGGCGGGTCGACCAGCCAGTTGACCATCAGGAACGAACCGGGGCCGCGCACGTCACCGCCGACCTGCGCCCCGCAGCCGAACTCGGTGATCACCACGGGCTTCCCAGCCGACGCGACGAGGTCGGCCACGCGCCGCCGGTAGCCGGCGGCGTCCGTGCCGGTGCGGTAGAGGTTCACCCCGACGAAGTCGAACGGCCCGTGGTCCACCTCCTCCCACATCGCGGCGCAGTAGCCGATCGGGCCGCCGAAGTGACCGCGCGCCACCTCCGCCGCACGGACCAGCAGCTGGTTCACGCGCCGGCTGATGCGGCGTCGGAGCAGCGAGCGGGCTCGCAGGATCACCATGAGCCGTGACAGCTCGCCCAGGCCGGGGACGATCCCGGGTGTGGTCATCGACAGCTCGTTGCCGACGATCAGGCTGACCTTCCCGGGCGCCGAGGCACGCAGGCCCTCGGCCGCCACCGCGGCAGTGCGCAGGTGATCCAGCAACGCACGCGCCCGGACGTTCCCGGGGTGGGGTCGAACGACGACGTCCAGGCCCTCGGCCAGAGCGATCGCGGCGGCCTCGACGAGGCTGTCGACGTCGCTGTCGACCACCATCACGCTCGTGCAGGACAGGTCGTGACGAATGGTCCGCATGATGCGGGCCACCTCGTCGGGCTCGTGCACCCCCGACATGTACGACACCCCGCGCGTGCGCATGCCCATCATGGTGCCACCGGGGGCGAGACGGCCGGCGGGCTCAGGCTCCCCTGCGCCGCCGGATCTCGGCGTTGATCGCCGGCACGACCTCGTGGAGGTCGCCGATGACCGCGTGGGTCGCCTTGGTGACCATCGGGGCGTCGGCGTCGGTGTTGATCGCGAGGATCGCCTTGGCGCTGCTGCACCCGGCCCAGTGCTGGATGGCGCCGCTGATGCCGCACGGGATGTAGAGGTCGGGCGAGATCCGGCTGCCGGTCTGGCCGACCTGCTCGTGGTGCGGCCGCCAGCCCAGGCTGGTCACGACGCGGGAGACGCCCAGCGAGGCGCCCAGCAGCTCGGTGAGCTCGAGGATGTCACCGAAGCCGTCGGCGGAGCCGGCCCCACGACCGGCGCCGACGACGACCTTGGCGGACTTGAGGGTGCCCGACAGGTCGGGCTCCGGCTCCTCGGTGGAGACCACGCGCGCGAGGAGGTCGGCCTCGGCCACGTCGGGGGTCTCGACCACCAGCTCGCCGGCGCCCGGGGCGTCGGCGGGTTGCGCCTGCACGGCGTGGCCGGCCACCGTGAACACCGCGGGTCGGGCGGCCAGCTGCATCTCCTCGAGCGCGGCCCCACCGACGACCTGCCGGGTGACGGTGAAGGGCGACAGGCCGCCGAAGGAGAGGACGTTGGCGGCCATCGGGACGCCGCTGCGCGCGGCCACGTGGGCCATCACCTCGTTGCCGCGCGAGGTGCCGGCGGCCATCACGACGACCGAGCCGGACGACTCCCGGACGGCGAGCACGCCGGCGGCCCAAGCGGCGCCGGCGTAGGCGTCGTACGCCGCACCGGTGAGCGCGTGGACGCGGCGCACGCCGTAGGAGGCGAGCACCCCGACGAGGCCGTCGGCGGGCTGGCCGACGACGACCGCGTCGATCGGCACGCCTCCGCCGGAGGCGGACAGGTCGCGGGCGAAGGTGATCGCCTCGCGGGAGGTCTCCACGGCCTCGCCCTCGGGCGTGACCTCGACGAGCACCAGGATCATCGCGAGAGCACCCCCAGCTCCTCGAAGAGGTCGACGACGGCGGGCGCCGCGGCGGCACCGGTGCCGAGGACCTGGACCGACGACGGCGCGGGCGGCGGCAGGACCAGGCGGACGCGCGAGGGGCCCGCGGGGTCTGCCGTCGGCGTGCGCTCCTCGATCTCCACCTTCTTGGCCTTCATCCGCCCCGGCACGGTCGGGTAGCGCGGCTCGACCCCGCCCTCGAGCA
The DNA here is from genome assembly GCF_031844425.1 of Microbacterium sp. ARD31. NCBI lineage: Bacteria > Bacillati > Actinomycetota > Actinomycetes > Micrococcales > Microbacteriaceae > Microbacterium > Microbacterium sp. ARD31. Next base: position 155,160 of record NZ_JAUZVE010000013.1, on the reverse strand, counting down.
CCGTGACGACGGCCGGCAGCGGCACGCGGTAGGTCTCGTGGCCGTCGGGGCCGTCGCCGCCGGCGGTGACGTGGCCGTCCGCCACGCTGACGGTGCTGACGCCGTTGACGACCGGCCACCCCAGCTCGTAGGCGAGCCGGATGCCCACCTGGAAGTCGCCGCTGTCGGCGGCGTCGTTGCCGAGCAGGACCAAGTCGTGCGGGGTGCCGGCCTCGGCGTAGTCACGCACCACGGCCGCGATCTCGCGGGCCACGTCGGCGGGGCCGAAGGCCTGCGCGTCGGCCACGACGTGGGTGGCGGAGGTGCAGCCGACCGCCAGCGCCGACCGCAGCTGCTCCACCGCGTCCGCGTCGCCCAGCGTGAGGACCGTGGCGCTGCCGCCGCCCGACGCGGCGACCTGCACCGCGATCTCGACGGCGCACTCCTCGTGGGCGCTCGTGGTGAAGCCGGCGTAGCGGCCGTCGACGCCCTGCGCGTCCTCGGTCAGCACGATCTCGCTGGACGCGTCGACGACGCGCTTGATGCAGACGAGGGGGTTCATCGGATGCGCTCATTGGTGGGGTCGAGGAGGGGCGTGGCGTCGATCGAGCCGACGGTGACGGGGTAGAGCTCCTCCATGTAGGACACGGCGAGCTCGTTGCCGATCACCGCCTCCTCCGGCGGCAGGTAGGCCAGCAGGACGTGCTTGCCGAGGGAGGGGGCGGAGCCCGCGCTGGTGACGTAGGGGTGATGGCCGTGGCCGTCGGTGAGCGTGCCGCCGTCGCGGGTCAGGATCGGCTCGCCGCCGAGCATGTAGCGCTTCATCCCCGACGCCGAGGTGTGGTCGTCGACGGTCAGCGTGCACAGCACCGCCTGCGGCGCCTGCCCGGAATCCAGCGCAGCGCGCTGGGCGAGGTAGGCCTCCTTGCCGATGAAGTCGGCGGCCTTGACCTTGGGCCGCTGCATGCCGGCCTCGACGATGGTGCGCTCGCTGTCGAGCTCGGCGCCGTAGGCGCGGTAGCCCTTCTCGATGCGGCCGGTGGTGCCGTAGACCCCGATCCCCGCCGGTACGACGGCGTGGGGCGCGCCCGCCTCCAGCAGGCTCTCCCAGAGCTCGGCCGCCCGGTCCATCGGGACGTAGAGCTCCCAGCCCAGCTCACCGACGTACGAGATCCGGGAAGCGAGGACACGCACGTCGCCCAGGTCGACCTCGCGGCAGGTGAGGAACCCGAACCCGGCGTCGGACACGTCGTCGGAGGTCAGCGAGGCGACGACGTCGCGGGCCCGCGGACCCCAGATCCCGATGGTGGAGACGTCGTCGGTGAGGTCCGTCAGGGTGGTGGTGCCCTCGTCGGGCAGCTGCCCGGAGAACCACGCCCGGTCGGCCATGCCGTGGGCGCCGCCGGTGACGACGCGGAAGTGGTCGTCGCCGAGCCGCATCACGGTGAGGTCGGAGCGGAAGCCGCCCTTCGCGTCGAGCACGGGCGTGTAGACGACCTTGCCGACGGCGACGTCGCACTGCGCGACGCAGGTGGTCTGCACGACCTGGAGCGCCTCGGGACCCTCGATGTCGAAGATGCAGAAGGCCGAGAGGTCGATGACGGCGGCCGCCTCGCGCATCCGGAGGTGCTCGGCGTTGATGATCGGGCTCCACCAGCGCGCGTCCCACTCGTGCTCGCGCGGCATCACCGCGTCGCCGTACTGCTCGAGGAGGCCGGCGTTGGACTCGTACCAGAAGGGCCGCTCCCACCCGGCGGTCTCGAAGAACACCGCGCCGAGCTTCTGCTGCGAGTCGTGCATCGGCGAGAGCCGCTGGTCGCGGTCGGACTCGTACTGCTCGGCGGGGTGCACGATGCCGTAGGTCTTGATGAACGACTCGGTCGTGCGCAGGCGGGTGTGCTCGCGACGCTTCTGGTGCTGGTGGAAGCGGGCGATGTCGCTGTGGTGCAGGTCGATCTCGGAGTGGCCGTGCGTCATCCACTCGGCGACCGCGCGGCCGACCCCGGGCCCCTCCTTGATCCACACGGCGGCCGCCGTCCAGAGGCCGGCCACCTCGCTCTCGCCGAGGATCGGGTTGCCGTCGCAGGTCAACGAGAGCAGGCCGTTGATGGCGTAGCGCATCTCCGCGCCCTCGGCGCCGAGCAGCTCGGGCATCAGCTCGTAGGCCTGCTCGAGCTGGGGGTCGAAGTCGTCGGAGGTGAAGGGCATCTCGGTCGGCGACAGCTTGGCCTGCTCGATCGAGGGGATGTCCTCGGGCTCGTGCAGGATCGCCCGGTGGGCGTAGGAGCCGACCTCCATGTCGGCGCCGTGCTGCCGCTCGTAGCAGAAGGTGTCCATGTCCCGGACGATCGGGAAGGAGATCTCCCCCTCCTTCTCGGCCAGCTGCGGGCAGGGACCGACGCTGATCATCTGGTGCACCGCCGGGGTGAGCGGGATGCTGATCCCCGCCATGTCGCCGAGCTTGGGGCTCCACACGCCGGCCGCGATGACGACCGTCTTCGCCTCGATGTCCCCGCCGGTCGTGCGCACCCGTGTGATGCGGCGACGGCCGTGCGGGCCCTCCTCGGTGTCGAGCCCGACCACCTCGACGGTGGGTACGACGGTCAGCTCCCCGGTGGCGAGGCCGCGCTCGCGCATGATCGTGCCGGCGCGCAGCGAGTCGACGACCCCGACGCCCGGGGTCCAGAAGGCTCCGATGAACTGGTCCTCCTCGATGAAGGGGACCTTCTCCTTCACGAACGCCGGCTCGACCAGCTCGGCCTCGATGCCCCACGCCTTCGCGCTGGACATGCGGCGCCGCAGCTCCTCCATGCGCTCCTCGGTCCGGGCGATCTCGAAGCCGCCGGACTCGGTGAACACGCCCATCTCCTTGTACTGCTCGACCGAGTCGAGCGTGATGTCGGTGATCTCGCGCGAGTGGTCGACGGTGAAGATGAAGTTGGAGGCGTGCCCGGTCGACCCGCCGGGGTTGGGCAGGGGGCCCTTGTCGATCTGCACGACGTTCTTCCACCCCAGCCGGGTGAGGTGGTGGACCAGGCTGTTGCCGACGATGCCGGCCCCGATCACGACGACGTCGGCGGTCGCGGGGACCTCGGCCATGGCTGCCTCCTGCGGCGGGTGAGAATGTTGCGTATCACGCAACTTGTTGCGCTATGTGCGACATGCAGAAATCTACGTCGGCGCCCCCGGCCGCTGTCAAGCAGTCCGGGGGCGCCGTCGCAGGCTCACGAGCCGCTGATCGGCCGCGTGTCGGGCGGCACGTCCGGCATCGGGTCCCCGGTGACGTCCTCGGGGTCGGCACCGAGGGCCGCGAGGGCGACGGTCTGGTTCTCCATCGAGTCGTAGTGCTGGGCGTGCAGCACCGCCTTGCGCACCCGCGAGGGGAGCGTCGACTCGTAGGGCTCGGCGCGCAGCGACTTCAGCAGCGAGACGCACATCGCGCAGATCACCAGCATGAACGGCCCCGCCACGATGATCACCAGGGTCTGCAGCGCGCTGAGGCCCCCGGAGAACAGCAGCACGGCAGCCACGGCACCCTGCGCGACGCCCCAGAAGATGATCAGCCAGCGCATCGGCTCTTCCTTGCCGTGCTGGCTGAGCATGCCCATCACGATCGAGGCCGAGTCGGCGCCGGTGATGAAGAAGATCGCCACCAGGAAGACCGCCAGCACGACGGTGATGCTCGAGAGCGGGTACTCGCGCAGCATCGCGAACAGCGCGCCCTCGCTCCCGGCCGCGAGGTCGTCGGTGAAGTCCCGGGCCCCGGAGAGCTGCAGGTCGAAGGCGGAGCCACCGAGGATCGAGAACCACACGAACGACACCAGGCTCGGCACCAGGATCACGTAGATCACGAACTGGCGGATGGTGCGGCCCTTGGAGATGCGCGCGATGAACATGCCGACGAAGGGGGTCCAAGAGATCCACCACGCCCAGTAGAAGATCGTCCACGCGTTGAGGAACTCGCTGCCGCCGAACGCGCCGGTCCGGAATGCCATCGTGGGCAGGTGGGTCAGGTAGCCACCCAGCGACTCGGTGAAGGTGCTCAGGATGAACACCGTCGGACCGACGACGAACAGGAAGAACGCCAGCAGCACCGCGGCGACCGCGTTGGCGTTGGAGAGCAGCTGCACGCCCTTCTCGATGCCGGTGATGGCCGAGATCACGAAGCACAGCGTCAGCACGCCGATGACGGCGACGGTCAGCCACTTCGAGCGGCCACTGCCGAAGACGTCGTCGAGCCCCCCGGTGATCTGCAGGGCCCCCAGCCCGAGCGAGGTGGCGGAGCCGAAGAGCGTCGCGAAGATGGCGATGACGTCGATCGCCTTGCCGGGGCCGCCCTTCGCGTGCCGGCCCAGCAGCGGGCCGAAGGCGCCCGAGACGAGGTTGCCGGTGCCCTTGCGGTAGGCGAAGTAGCCGATGGCCAGGCCGATCACGGCGTACATCGCCCACGGGTGGAAGCCCCAGTGGAAGAAGGCGTACTCCATCGCCACCCGCGCACTGTCCGGCGTCGACGGGTCACCGCGTCCCGGCGGGATGCTGCTCGCGTCGGTGGCGGTGAGGTACGTCAGCGGCTCGGCGACACCCCAGAACATCAGCCCGATGCCCATCCCCGTTGCGAACATCATCGAGACCCACGAGAAGGTGGAGAACTCCGGTTCGGAGTCGTCGGGGCCGAGCCGGATGTTGCCGTAGCGGGTGACCGCGAGGTAGGCCGAGAAGATCAGGAACACGGCACTGACGAGGATGAACAACCAGCCGAAGTACTTCTCCAGCGTGCCCAGCCACTCCCCCGTCGTCGTGCCCATGCCCTCGGAGTCGACGGTGCCCCAGAGGAGGAACGCGATGGCGAGGGCGGCGGCGACGCCGAAGGTCACCTTGTCGAGCGGGAAGCGGGTCTCCCCCTCGGCCGGTGGCGGCACGACATGGTCGCGATGGGTGTGCAGTGGATCCTTGGTCGCCATGGCGCCTCCCGGTCCGGTTGCGCTGAGCGCAACGACGTGCGTGATCTGCAACACAGGTTGGGGTCACAGTGCTCCGCCCCCGGATGGGTGTCAAGGCTCATCCGGGGGCAGGCACGGCCGCGCCGACCACCTGGCTCACTCGAGCCAGGCGTCGACCTTGTCCTGGTTCTCCTCGATCCACTTGGTGGCGGCGTCCTCGGGAGACATGCCGTCGGCCGCGATGTAGCCCGCGACGAGGTTCTGGTCCTCGTTGGTCCAGGTGAAGTTCCTGACCAGGTCGACGGCCGTCGAGTCGGACGCCGCCCACTCCGTGCCGACGATCTTCTTCAGCTCGGTCTCGGGGTAGTCGCAGGCGACCTCCTGCGGGTCGTCCTGGCAGCCCTCCTCGTACGGCGGCAGCGAGACGCGCTGCATGGGCACCTCGGCGTTGAAGTACTGCGGCTCGTACCAGTAGCCGATCACCCACTCCTTGTTCTCCTCCGCCTTGCGGAAGGCCTCGATGGACGCGGCCTCGCTGCCGGAGAAGACGACCTTGAAGTCGAGGTCGAGGTTGCTCACGATCGCTTCGTCGAACTGCACGTACGACGGGTCGGCGCCGAGGAACTGGCCCTGCCCGCCGGACTCCGACGTCGCGAACTCGTCGGCGTACTTGTTGAGGTTCTCCCACTCGAGGATGTCCGGGTGCTCCTCCGCGAGCCACGGCGGCACGAACCAGCCGATGATGCCGACGTTGCCCTGCGGCCCGAAGTCCTCGGCGGTGCCGTCGCCCTCCTCGGCGAAGAACTTCTTCTCCAGGTCGGGGTGGCCCCAGTCCTCGATCACCACGTCGACCTCGCCGGTGCCGAAGCCCTGCCAGGAGACATCCTCCTTGAGGTCCTTGTAGTTCACGGTGCAGCCGAGCTCCTGCTTGGCGACGGTGCCGACGACGTACGCGCTGGCCTGGTAGCCGACCCACGGGTTGACGGCCATGTTGAGGTCGCCGCACTCGCCGCCGCTCTCGGCCGCCTTCTCCTCGTTGGCCTTCGTCTGCTCCTCGATGTCGCCACCACCGCCACAGGCGGACAGCAGGACGACGGCGACGGCGGTGATGGCCCCCAGGCGCACACCCTTGCTCCGGACTGGTCTCATGGTGCGGTTCTCCTCATCTCGGGTGGTGCGACAAACTCAGGACGGCGGTCCGATGGGCAGTCGGACGTTGAATGCGCGGCGGGGTCCCGGACCGTCGTCGCGGCGTACGTCGGCGGCCGCGCGCGTGATCCGGTCGAGCATCACGCCGAGCAGCACGATGGTCAGGCCGCCGGCAGCGCCCTTGCCCCACTCCTCGCTGCGGGAGATGCCCAGCGCGACGTCGTAGCCGAGCGCCTGCGCGCCGACGAGCCCGCCGATGACGACCATCGCCAGGACGTAGAGCAGGCCCTGGTTGGTGGCGAGCACGAGCGAGCCCTTGGCCATGGGCAGCTGGACCTTGGTGATCTCCTGCCAGGTGGTCTGGCCCGTCGAGCGGCCTGCCTCGATGGTGGTCGGGGACACCGCCTTCACGCCGTCGGCCACCAGCTTGATCGCGGCCGGGGCGGCGTACACCACACCGGCGACGATCGCGGTGAAGCGGCTCGAGCCGAAGAGCGCGAGCACCGGGATCAGGTAGACGAAGGGCGGGATCGTCTGCCCTGCGTCGAGCAGCGGCCGGATGCCGAGGTCGACCCACCGGTTGCGTGCCATCGAGACGCCGAAGACCAGGGCGAGCAGCATCACGAGGACCGTGCCGACGAGGACCATGGTGAGCGTCAGCATCGCGTCGTGCCACAGGTCGAGGTACCAGATCCCGGCGAGGCAGACCACGGTGGTGAGCAACGCGCGGACGCCGCCGAACACGACCGCGAGAGCCAGGATGCCCAGCGCCGCGAGCCACCACGGGGACTCGGCCAGCAGGGACTGCATCGGGTTGAGGAAGCCGTAGCTGATCGCGTCCTTCACTCCCCCGGCGAACCCGCCGACGAGGTCGACGATGCCGTCCATCGCGCTGTCGGCTGCGTCGGAGACCTTGCTGCCGATCGTGTACTCCGGGAACTCCGCCAGGCTCAGGTCGCGCCGCGACATCCAGACCGCGACGAGCGCGACGGCGCCGGTGACCGCGAGGACGATCCTGTGGACCCGGACGTTGCCACCACCTCCGCGCGCGACGCGCTCCGAGCGCTCGCTCGCAGCGGTGGTCGTGCGGTCGAGCATCACCGCCATCACGACGATCAGCACGCCGGGCACGAAGCTGCCGCCGAAGTCGTTGGCCACCAGTGCGTTGATGACGGGCTTCCCGAGGCCGGGTCCGTTGATGTAGGCGGCGATGGTCGCCATCGAGAGCGCCGCCAGGGTCGTCTGGTTGAGGCCGACGATGATCGTCCGGCGGGCCATCGGCAGCTGGACCTTGAAGAGCCGCTGCCAGAAGGTCTGCCCGGCCGAGTCGGTGGCCTCGATGGTCGTGGCGGACACCTCACGGATGCCGAAGCCCCCGATGCGCACGAGCGGCGGGACGGCGTACACGAGCGTCGCGACCACGGCGCCACCGACGCCGATACCGAAGAAGAGGACGATCGGCACGAGGTAGACGAAGGTCGGCATCGTCTGCATGAAGTCCAGCACGATGGTGATCGCCTTGTTGGCGCGCACGTTGGTGCCGGCGAGCACGGCGAGCGGCAGCCCGACCAGGAGCGAGATGCCGACGGCCATGCCGGTGACGATCAGCAGGTCGAGCGAGTCCTCCCAGTAGCCGAAGACCCCGAAGGAGAGGAACGACGCCAGGACCAGGAGCGCGATGCGCCAGCTGGCGATGGCGTAGCCCACCCAGGTGGCCACGGCCACGATGCCCAGCCACCCGATCTCGGGCACCGGCCGCGGCAGGTTGGGCCGGACGAACAGCCGCTGCAGCCAGTCGAAGATCGTGCGCAGGACGTCTGAGATGCCGTTGGTGAGCTGCATGATCGGGTTGGTCTCGCGGCCCGCGAGCAACCGGTTGTTGAAGTCCGTCAGCGACTGGTGGAGGTCGGTGTGCTCACGCCCCGGCAGGGCCAGGGTGTTGTTGCCCTTGGTGAACGCCCAGACCACGATCCAGACCAGGACGACCCCCAGTGCCGGGATCCACCGGCTGATGCCGGAGTCCTCGACGACCGGCGGCGGCTGCGCTCCTGGCTCGACGGGTCGCCGCTCCTTCGTCGCAGTGGCGCCGGGCGCGGCGTCGCGGTTCGCCAGGGGCGGGCCGAGGTCGTTCACGACTCCTCCTCGGCCACGACGACCCGCATGATGTCCTCCTCGTCGACGACCCCGACGAGGGTGTCGCCGTCCATCACCCGGATCGGCGCGTCCGAGGCGATCGCGGTGCGCGCCGCGTGGCGCACGACCGTGGTGACCGGCAGGGTCGGTCCGTCCGTGGCCTCACCGGGCCGCGGGTCGCGCATCACCCACTTCAGCGTGAGCACGTGGGCCTTGGGCACCTCGGAGACGAAGTCCTTGACGTAGTCGTCCGCGGGCTTGGCCACCACCTCGTCGGGCGTGCCGATCTGCACGATCTCGCCGTCGCGGAGGATCATGATCCGGTCACCCAGCTTGAGCGCCTCGGCGAGGTCGTGGGTGATGAACACCATCGTCTTCCCGAGCTCGCTGTGGAGCCGGATCACCTCGTTCTGCATGTCGCGCCGGATCAGGGGGTCGAGCGCCGAGAACGGCTCGTCGAACAACAGCATCTCCGGGTCGCCGGCCAGCGCCCGGGCCAGGCCGACGCGCTGCTGCATGCCGCCGGACAGCTGGTCGGGGTAGGACCGCTCGTAGCCGGCGAGGCCGACGAGGTCCACGACCTCCGCCGCCTTGGCCCGGCGCTCCTTCTTGCCCACGCCGCGCACCTCGAGGCCGTAGGCGACGTTGTCGATCACCTGCCGGTGCGGCAGCAGCCCGAAGTGCTGGAACACCATCGAGACCTTCTCGCGACGTACGTCGCGCAGCTCGGCCGCCGACGCGCTCGTGATGTCGACGCCGCCCAGCGAGATCGTGCCGCTGGTGGGCTCGATGAGGCGGGTGAGCAGGCGCACGAGCGTCGACTTGCCCGACCCGGACAGCCCCATCACCACGAACACCTCGCCGGGTGCGACCTCGAATGAGACGTCCTTGACGCCGATGACGTTGCCGGTCCTGGCCTTGAGCTCGGCGCGGGAGAGCTCTGCGTCGGGAGTGCCGATGACCTTGTCGGAGCGCGGTCCGAAGATCTTCCAGAGACTGTCGACCAACAGGGCTGCCGTCATGCGGACTCCTCGGGGGTGGAGGTCCCGGCAGCGGGGCGCACGCTCCGGGGGCTGGCTGGCACGCCACGACGGTGCCGCGTGGCCGGGAGGCTGGCGCCGACGCGCGCGGACATACCCAGAATGAGGTCAGCACCGCTGACGCGTAGGTCCCGCACGATGTCTCCGCCCTCGAGCACTGTTGCGTATGCCGCAACCGGGTGCTCCGAGCGCAACCAGTCGGACTAGCGAAGGATCCTGCGCGAGGCCCTCCCGGTCAAGGGTGGCGACGAGACCGTGACCTCGCGATGACCGGCTCCGGGTGCCGCGTCAGACCGTGCGGAGGAACTCCAGGTGGCGCTCGTACTGGTCGAGGCAGTCGTGGATCACCTGCTCCGGCGTGTAGCCCATGACGTCGTAGTCCTGTCCGCCGTCGGCGAGGTGCACCTCGAGCCGGGCGTACTGGTCGCGGTTGCCGATCATCCGCCCGCCGTAGGTCGGCACGGGCGAGCGGCGGACGACGACGCGGTAGACAAACCCCGCGTCCGCCTCCCCCTGGTCGGTGGCGAGCTCCACCCACGGGAGCGTCTCGGACGCCACGGCGCCACCGTCGCGCACCGCGGCGGGAACACCCATCGAGGTCAGCTCCTCGGCGACCTCCACAAGCGCGGGCTCGACCGTGGACCGGAGGTACGTCGCGGCGGCGTCGTCGTCCACGAAGTTGGTGGCGCGCGCGAGCCGGGCCTTCCACGCCTTCCGGTTGTCCTCGGTCGACCCGGTGCGCGCGGAGAGCAGTGGCGCGATGCCGCGCACGGCCTCGGCCTTGCGTCCCTCGCCCCGCAGCGATCGGAACAGCCCCCACATGACCAGCACGAGGACGAAGGCGAAGGGCAGGCCCATGATGATCGTGGCGTACTGGAGCGCCAGGATGCCCCCGACGGCCAGCATGGCGACGGTGAGCAGACCGGTGATGCTCGCCCACGAGATGCGCAGCCATGCCGCACAGTCCTGCTGGACGTCGTGGAGCTCGGAGCACAGGTTGCCCATCACCAGGGCCGCGGAGTCGGCGGACGTGATGTAGAAGAGCAGGCCCACCAGGAACGCGACGAAGATGACCGCGTTGGCGAGGGGGTAGTCCTTCAGGAGCTCGTAGAAGCCGAGCCCGGTGAAGTCGACCGCCAGCTCGGCGAAGCCCTCGTCACCCCCGTTGCGGACCTTGTCGATGGCGGCGTTGCCGAAGATCGAGATCCACATGACGATGTAGCTGAACGGGATCACCATCGTGCCGAGGACGAACTGGCGTATGGTCCGACCCCGCGAGATGCGCGCCAGGAACTGCCCGACGAAGGACGCCCACGCGACCCACCAGGCCCAGAAGAACAGCGTCCACAGCTGCATCCACTCCTGGGTGTCGGTGAAGGCGAAGGTCTCGAGGGTCTTCGCCGGGAACGACCGGACGAAGTCGCCGACGTTCATCACCACCGCGTTCAGCAGGAACGACGTCCTGCCGGTCACCAGCACCCATCCGGCCAACGCCAGGGCGAGGACCACGTTGAGCTGGGAGAGGAAGCGGATGCCCTTGTCGACGCCGGTGGTCGCCGAGATCGCGGCGATCGTGACGGCCAGGACGGCCAGCGCGGCCTGCGCACCCGTGGAGACGTCGACCCCGAAGATGACGTTGAGCCCGACGTTGAGGAACACGACGCCGATGCCCAGGCTGGTCGCGACACCGAAGATGGTCCCGAGCACCGCGGCCGTGTCGACGGCGTGCCCGAGGGCACCGTCGACGCGCTTGCCGAACACCGGGTGGAGTGCCGAGCGGACCGCGAGCGGGAGGTTCTTGCGGTAGGAGAAGTACGCCAGCGCCAGGCCCATGAGCGCGTACATCGCCCACCCGGTGATCCCGTAGTGGAAGAGCGTCCACACGGTCGCGTCGCGCGCGGCGTCCACGGTGCCGGGCTCCCCCACCGGTGGCGCGGTGTACTGCGAGACCGGCTCGATGACGGAGTAGAACATCACGTCGGTGCCGATGCCGGCGGCGAAGAGCATGCTCGCCCACGCGAAGGTGGAGAACTCCGGGCGCGAGTGGTCGGGCCCCAACCGGATGCTGCCGTAGCGGGAGGCGCCGAGGAAGATCACGAAGCCCACGATGGCGGTGGCCAGCGCGACGTAGAACCAGCCGAAGCCGGTGCCGACCCTGCTCACCAGATCCCCGATGACCTCCTCGGCGTTGGTCGGCGCCACGATCGCCCACAGCGTGATCGCGCAGACCCCGACGAACGAGGTGATGAACACCGGCCAGCGGACGGCGGGCCGGGGCACCTCCGGGGCGTCTGCGGGCGCGGGCGCGTCGAGCTGAGCGGTCATGGTGCCTCCGGTCTCGGTGGGCGGCCCGGCACGACCGCCGCGGCTGTCAGGTGGCGTTGCGGGCGTCTCCGGGCGGGTGGAGCGGGCTCTCGTCACGGTGCCGGTAGTAGGGCACGTCGGCGGCGGGGAGCGGGGTGTTGCCCAGGATCAGGTCGGCGGCCTTCTCGGCCACCATCATCACCGGGGCGTAGATGTTGCCGTTCGTGACGTAGGGGAAGACGCTCGCGTCGACGACCCGGAGGCCGTCGGTGCCGTGCACGCGCATGGTGGCGGGGTCGACCACGGACATGTCGTCGGTGCCCATCTTCGCGGTGCACGACGGGTGCAGGGCCGTCTCGGCGTCCTTGCGGACCCACTCCAGGATCTCCTCGTCGGACTCCACCGAGGGGCCGGGCGAGAGCTCGCCGCCGTTGAACGGGGCGAAGGCCGGCTGGTTGAGGATGTCGCGCGCCACGCGCACCGCCTCGACCCACTCCCGCTTGTCGTTGGCGGTGGAGAGGTAGTTGAAGAGCATCCTCGGCTTCTGCCGCGGGTCGGTGGACGCGATGCGCACCCAGCCCCGGGTGTCGGCGTACATCGGGCCGATGTGGACCTGGTAGCCGTGGGCGTAGCGGTCCTGCCCGGCCGGCGCCGAGCCGTCGTACCGGATCGCGATCGGCAGGAAGTGGAACATCAGGTTCGGCCAGTCCACGTCCTCGTTGGACCGGCAGAAGCCGCCGCCCTCGAAGTGGTTCGAGGCCGCGGTGCCGGTGCGCCGGAGCAGCCACTCGAGCCCCACCAGCGGGCGGTTGCGCCACTTGAGGCCCTCGACGATCGACACCGGCTGCAGCGAGGCGTACTGGATGTAGACCTCGAGGTGGTCCTGGAGGTTCTCGCCCACGCCCGGGAGGTCGTGCACCATCTCGACCCCCAGCGGGCGCAGGTGATCGGGATTGCCGATGCCCGAGAGCTGGAGCAGCTGTGGCGAGTTGATCGCACCCCCACAGAGGATCACCTCGCCCGCAGCGGCGTACTCGTGCCTGCGACCGGCGCGGAGGTACTCCACACCGACCGCCCTCCTGCCGTCGAAGCGGACCTTCGTCGCGTGCGCGAACGTCTCGACGGTGAGGTTCTTGCGGCCCATCACCGGGTGGAGGTAGGCGCGGGCCGCGGACATCCGCACGCCCTTGACGATGTTGCGGTCGAAGCGCCCGAAGCCCTCCTGGCGGTAGCCGTTGACGTCGTCGGTCAGCGGGTAGCCCGCCTGCTGGGCCGCCTCGAAGAAGGCGCTGAACAGCGGGTTGGTCGCCGGGCTCCGCTCCAGCTTCAGCGGTCCGGAGCCACCGCGCCAGGCGTCGGCGCCGACCATCCCGTCCGGGAGGATCAGCGACTCCATCCGCTTGAAGTACGGCAGGCAGTGGAGGTAGTCCCACGCCTCCATCCCCGGGTCGGCCGCCCACCGCTCGTAGTCCATCGGGTTGCCGCGCTGGAAGATCATGCCGTTGATCGACGACGAGCCACCGAGGACCTTGCCCCGGGCGTGGTAGACCCGGCGACCGCCCATCGCGGGCTCGGGCTCCGTCTCGTAGCGCCAGTCGTAGAGCGGGTTCCCGATCGGGAACGGCAGTGCCGCCGGCGCGTGGATCAGGGGGTCGAAGCGGTCGGTGCGACCGGCCTCCAGCACGAGCACCCGGGTCGAGGGGTCGGCCGAGAGGCGGTTGGCCAGCGCGGAGCCGGCGGAGCCGCCGCCGACGATCACGTAGTCGTAGGCCCTGCTCATGCCCCGTCACCTCCGAACCAGCGCTGTGCCGCCGGGCGGATGTTGTGCCAGACGTGCTTGGTCTCGCGGTACTCGTCGAGGCCGGCCAGGCCGAGCTCGCGGCCGGTCCCGGACTGCTTGTAACCGCCCCACTCGGCCTGCGGGACGTAGGGGTGGTAGTCGTTGATCCACACGGTGCCCATCCGCAGCCGCGCCGCCACCCGCTGGGCGCGCCCGGCGTCCTGGGTCCACACCGCGCCGGCGAGGCCGTAGATGCTGTCGTTGGCGATCGCGACGGCCTCGTCCTCGCCGTCGAAGGTCTCGACCGTGAGCACGGGGCCGAAGGACTCGTCCTGGGTCACCGACATCGACGACGTGCAGCCGTCCAGGACGGTGGGCAGGTAGTAGAAGCCGTCCGACAGCGCCTCGTCGTCGGGGCGGGCGCCACCGCAGCGCAGGACCGCACCCTCCTCGAGCCCGCGGGCGACGTAGGCCTCGACCTTGTCCCGGTGCGCGGCGCTGGTCAGCGGCCCGGTCTCGGCCGCGTCGTCGAACGGGCCGCCCAGGCGGATCCGCCCCGCCTGCTCGACCAGCGCGTCGACGAAGCGGTCGTGCACCGAGCGCTCCACCAGCAGGCGTGCGCCGGCCGAGCAGACCTGGCCGGAGTGGAGGAACACGGCGGTGAGCGCGTAGTCGAGCGCGACGTCGAGGTCGGCGTCGGCGAAGACGATGTTGGGGTTCTTCCCGCCCAGCTCGAGGGCGACCTTCTTCACCGTCGCCGCCGCGGCGGCACCGATCCGCCGTCCGGTCTCCAGGCCGCCGGTGAACGACACCATGTCGACGCGCGGGTCGGAGGACAGCGGCGCCCCGGCGTTCGCGCCCGCGCCCAGCACGAGGTTGCCCACCCCTGGCGGCAGCCCCGCCTCCTCGAGCAGGCGCATCAGGTGGATGGCCGAGTGGGGCGTCAGCTCGCTCGGCTTGAGGACGAAGGTGTTCCCGGCCGCGAGGCAGGGAGCGACCTTCCACGACACCTGGAGCAGCGGGTAGTTCCACGGGGTGATCAGCCCGCACACCCCGATCGGCTCGTGCACGATGCGGCTGACCACGTCGGGGTTGCCCGTGTCGACGACCCGGCCCGACTCCTCCGCCGCGATCCGCCCGTAGTGGCGGAACACCGACACGACATCCGCGACGTCGTACTGGCTCTCGACGAAGCGCTTGCCGGTGTCGAGCGACTCCATCCGCGCCACGTCGTCGGCGTCCCGCTCGAGCAGGTCGGCCAGGCGCAGCAGCAGGTCACCCCGGTCCCGGCTCGACTCCCGTGGCCACGGGCCCTCGTGGAAGGCGGCGTACGCCGCCGCGATCGCGGCCTCGGTGTCGTCCGGGCCGGCCTCGGCGACCTCCGCGACGAGGCTCCCGTCAGCAGGGCAGCGGATCTCGCGCCGCTCCCCCGCGCGGGCGTCGACCCAGCTGCCGTCGATGTACAGGTCGGGCACGAGTGCCTCCCTCTCCTCGTTCGGAAGAATGCTGTGGCCCGGGTCGGGCGTCAAGGCTCCGTCCGGTCGGCGCACCGGCACCGGCAGCGCTCAGCGATGGCCCCAGCCGAGTCGGTGCGAGACCTCGGAGGCGGCGGCCATCGTGAGGGTGACGACATGGTCGAGGCGGTCGGCGCCGAGCCGGAAGGTCGGTCCCGAGACGCTCATCGAGGCCACCACGTCGCCGTGCGCGTTGCGGACCGGGGCCGCGACCGCGGTGAGCCCGACCTCGAGCTCGTCGACGGCCAGCGCGTGCCCCTGCTCCCGCACGCGGGCCAGCTCCTCGCGCAGCTTCGCCCGCCGGGTGATCGTGTGCTCGGTGTAGGTCGACAGCGTGCCCAGGGCGGCGTCGAGCGCGTCGTCGTCCAGGCCGCTGAGCAGCACCTTGCCGTTGCTCGTCGCGTGCAGGGGGATGTGCTGGCCGACCCAGTTGTGCGGCTGGAGCGCCGAGGACCCGGCCACCTGGTCGAGGTAGAGCGCGGACCCGTCCGACAGCACCGCCACGTTGACCGTCTCGCCGGTCTCCGCGGCGAGCTGGCGGCAGACCGGGCGCGCCTCCTGGACCAGGTCGAGCCGCGCCGTGGTGGCGCCGGCCAGGCGCAGGATGCCCACGCCGAGGCGGTAGCGCCCGCGGTCGCCGGTCTGCTCGACGAGGCGATGTGCCTCGAGGGTCGCGACGAGGCGGAACGCGGTGCTCTTGTGCACGCCGAGCTCGGCCGCGATCTCGGTGACCCCGCCCTCGCCGGTGCGCGCGAGGACCTCCAGGATGCTGAGCGCCCGGTCGACGGACTGGACCCCGGTGCCGGCCTCGGCAGCGTTGCGCATGGCGCGACACTAGCGCACAAGCTGTTGCGTATCGCAGACTGCGTTTCGTCAAGCGCAACAATCCAGCCGACAATGGGGCCGTCATCGACCGCACCATCGAAGGAGCAGCCTTGGGAGACTTCGTCCTCATCCTCTCGTGCCCCGACCGGCCGGGCATCGTGCACGCCGTGTCGGGGTTCCTCGTCGAGCACGGCGCGAACATCGTCGAGAGCCAGCAGTTCGGGGACAGCCTGACCGACCGCTTCTTCATGCGCATCGGCTTCACCGCCGGCGACGGCCACGACGCGGGTTCGCTGCACGCGGCGTTCGGCGCGGTGGCCCAGCGCTTCGGGATGGAGTACGAGCTGTGGTCGGCGCAGGCGCCGTACCGCACGCTGCTGATGGTCTCCAAGCACCTGCACTGCCTCAACGACCTGCTCTTCCGGGCGAGCACCGGGGCGCTGCAGGTCGAGATCCCGGTCGTGGTCTCCAACCACCGCGACGCCGAGCCGCTGGTCCGCTCCTACGGCATCGACTTCCTGCACCTGCCGGTCACGCCCGACACCAAGCCCGCAGCTGAGCGGCGCCTGCTCGAGGTCGTCGAGGAGACCGGCACGGACCTCGTCGTCCTGGCGCGCTACATGCAGGTCCTCTCCGACGACCTCTGCCGCCAGCTCTCGGGTCGCGCCATCAACATCCACCACTCGTTCCTGCCGAGCTTCAAGGGCGCCCGGCCCTACCACCAGGCCTTCGACCGGGGCGTGAAGCTCGTCGGTGCGACCGCGCACTACGTGACCGCCGACCTCGACGAGGGCCCGATCATCGAGCAGGACGTGATCCGGGTCGACCACAGCTACGACCAGGACCAGCTCGTCGCCGCCGGGCGCGACGTCGAGGCGCAGGTGCTCTCGCGCGCCGTGCGCTGGCACACCCAGTCGCGGGTGCTGCTCAACGGAGAGAGGACCGTCGTCTTCAGGTAGGCGGCGCACCACGGCCACACAACGGGAGGGACCACCCATGCTGTCCGACATCGAGATCGCCAACGCGGCCGTGCTGCGCCCCATCCGCGACATCGCGGACACCACGCTCGGCATCCCCGAGGAGAGCCTGGTCCCCTACGGCCACTACAAGGCCAAGGTCGACCTCGGGTACGTCGCCTCGCTGGCGGACCGGCCGCTCGGGCGGCTGGTGCTGGTGACGGCGCTGTCGCCGACCCCGCCGGGCGAGGGCAAGACCACCACGACCGTCGGCCTCACCGACGCGCTCCACGGCCTGGGCCACCGCACGGTCGCCTGCCTGCGTGAGCCCTCGATGGGCCCGGTCTTCGGCATGAAGGGCGGCGCGGCCGGCGGCGGCTACAGCCAGGTCGTGCCGATGACCGACATCAACCTGCACTTCACCGGGGACTTCGCCGCGATCGCGGCGGCCAACAACCTCCTGGCGGCGCTGATCGACAACCACGTCCACCACGGCAACGAGCTCGACATCGACGTCCGGAGCGTGACGTGGAAGCGCGTGCTCGACATGAACGACCGGGCGCTGCGCGAGGTGACCGTCGCCCTCGGCGGGCACGCCAACGGCTTCCCGCGCGAGGACGGCTTCGACATCGTGGTCGCCTCCGAGCTGATGGCGATCTTCTGCCTCACCGAGTCCTGGGGCGACCTCAAGCGCCGCATCGGCGACATCGTCGTCGGCTACACCCGGGCGATGGCGCCCGTGACCGCGCGCGAGCTCGGCGCCGACGGCGCCATGGCTGCGCTCCTGCGCGACGCCCTCGCGCCCAACCTGGTCCAGACGCTCGAGGGCGCCCCCGCCTTCGTGCACGGCGGCCCCTTCGCCAACATCGCCCACGGCTGCAGCTCGGTGATGGCGACGCGTGCCGGGCTGCGCCTGGCCGACATCGTCGTCACCGAGGCCGGCTTCGGCGCCGACCTGGGCGCGGAGAAGTTCGTCGACATCAAGTGCCGCAAGTCCGGCCTGCGCCCCGACGTGGCGGTGGTCGTGGCCACGGTGCGGGCGCTGAAGTACCACGGCGGTGTCGCGCTGGCCGACCTCGGCACCGAGGACCTCGCCGCGGTCGAGGCGGGCATGGTCAACCTCCGCCGCCACCTCGACAACATCCGCGACGTCTACGGCATCCCGGCCGTCGTCGCGGTCAACCGCTTCCCCACCGACACCGACCTGGAGGTCGCCAGGGTCGTCGAGCTCGTCGGCGCCGAGGGGGTCCGCGCCTTCCCCGCGACCCACTTCGCCGACGGCGGCACCGGGGCGCAGGACCTGGCCAAGGGCGTCCTGGCCGCGCTCGACGAGCCGTCGCCGTACGAGTTCTCGTTCACCTACGACGACGACCTGTCGCTGACGGAGAAGGTCGAGGCGATCGCGACCCGGCTGTACGGCGCCGGGCTGGTCACCTGGGAGGCGCGGGCCCGCCGGCGGCTGCTCCGCATCGAGAAGGACGGCTACGGCGGGCTGCCGGTCTGCGTGGCCAAGACCCAGTACTCCTTCTCGACCGACCCGACCAGCCTCGGCGCCCCGTCCGGGCACGAGCTCCACGTCCGCGAGGTGCGGCTCTCCGCCGGAGCCGGGTTCGTGGTCGTCGTCTGCGGGGACATGATGACCATGCCCGGCCTCCCCCGCGACCCCTCGGCCGGCCGGATCGACCTCCTCGACGACGGGACGATCCTCGGCCTCAGCTGATCACCGCCGAGGTGCGACCCCGTTGCTGGTCGAGGGGCGAGGAGCGCCAGCGACCCCTTGCCGGTTGAGGTGCGAGGAGCGCCAGCGACGAGCCTCGAAACCGCTCGTCGAGGTTTCGAGGCTCGCTGCGCTCGCACCTCAACCAGCGAGGACGGCGCTGCGCTCGCACCTCAACCAGCGAGGGCGCTGCGCTCGCACCTCGACCAGCGGCAGCTCAGTCGCCGAGCTCGGCTCGGCGGCGGATGACGTACTCCTGGAGCTCCTGGCGGATCGCGTCGTCGAGCGGCGGCTCCTCGTAGTCGGCCAGGGTCTTCTGGTACGCCTCGGCGGCGCGCTCGTTGGCGTCCTTGCCGCCGTTGCGCATCCATCGCTCGTAGTTCTCCGACGACGAGAGCAGGGGGCGGTAGAAGCACGTGCGGAAGCGCTCCATGGTGTGCATCGCGCCGAGGAAGTGACCGCCGTGACCGACCTCCTGGTGCGCGTCGAAGGCCATCGAGGCCTCGTCGATCTCGAGCGGGGTGAACTCGTGGCGCAGCATCTGGAGCAGCTCGATGTCGACGATGAACTTCTCGTAGCCGGCGACGAGACCGCCCTCGAGCCACCCGGCCGAGTGCATCACCCAGTTGGCGCCGGCGAGGAAGGTCGGCATCAGGGTCATCAGGGCCTCGTAGCCGGCCTGGGCATCGGCGACCTGCGAGGACGTCAGCCCGCCGCCGGTGCGGAACGGCAGCCCGAAGTGCCGGGCGATCTGGCCCGTGCACAGGAGGCCGAGACCGGACTCCGGCGTACCGAAGGTCGGCGAGCCCGACTGCATGTCGATGTTGGAGAGGAACGACCCGAAGATCACCGGGGTCCCGGGACGGATGAGCTGCGAGAGCGCGATGCCCGACAGCGCCTCCACGATCTGCTGCACGAGCGCGGCCGGGATGGTCACGGGCGACATCGCGCCCATCAGGATGAAGGGCGTGAGCACGACCGGCTGGCCGGCCGCGGAGTACTCGAACTGCGCCTCGAGCATCCGGTCGTCCCAGCGCAGGGGCGAGTTGCAGTTGATCAGCGAGATCGTCGCCGGCGTCTCCTCGATCGCCTCGCGCGAGCCGAAGAGGATCGAGGTCATCGCGATGGTGTCCGCGGCGTTCACGCCCGAGACCACGTTGCCCATGTAAACCTTGTCCGTCAGCGTCTGGAGCGCGTACGTCATGTCGAGGTGGCGGCTGTCGAGCGGGGTGTCGTTCGGCTCGCAGATCACCCCGCCGGCGGAGTCGAGCACCGGGTAGGACTGCGCGAGCTGGGTGAAGCGGCGGAAGTCGTCCATCGTCGCGTCGCGGCGCACCTCCCCCTCGCGGACGAACGGCGGGCCGTAGACGGCACCGAACGCCATCGCGTCGCCGCCGATGTGGATCGAGTGCTCGGGGTTGCGTGCCTGCACGTCGAACTCGCGCGGCGCCTTGGCGACCTGCTCGAGGACGAAGTCGGGGTCGAGGAAGACGGTGCGGTCCTCCACCTTCTGCCCGGCGGCGCGGAACAGGTCGAGGGCGCGGTCGTCCATGAACTCGACGCCGATTTCGGTCATCAGCCGCCGCCACCCCTGGTCGAGCGTCGCCATGGCGTCCTGGGACAGCACCTCGTAGCGGGGCATCACGTTGCGGAACACGGGGTCCTCCTGGGTCTGGCGGGTCTGGCGGAGCTCTGGCGGGGCCGGTCCGGGACGGGCGGCGACGCGCAGGACGCTTGACCGCAGCCAGACCCGGCTTCTAGCCTCATGATGTGGAACAAGGTTCCACATCATGGAACTGCTTGGGAACCCCTCCGGCGAAGGGAGCCACACGTGGGCGACGCAGCCCCCGGCACCCGCGCACTCGACCGCGCCGCGGACCTGGTCGCCACGGTCGTGCACGCCGACGAGCCAATGACCTTCGCCGACCTCCAGGACGCGAGCGGGCTGGCGAAGTCGACGACGTCGCGGATGCTCACCGCGCTCGAGCGCAGCGGCCTGCTCGAGCGCGACGCCGCCGGGTCCTACGTCGCCGGCCGGCTGTTCTGGCTCTACGCCGCCCGGCACGACCCGTGGGACGAGCTGGTCCGGCTGGCGCGACCGGCGATGGACGCGATCGGCGAGGCCACCGGGGAGACCGTCCACCTGAGCGTCGCGCGCGGCGAGCGCGTGGTCCAGGTGGCGCAGGTCGACTCCCGCTACCTCCTCGGCACCCGCGACTGGACCGAGATCGAGGTGCCGCCGCACTGCTCCGCGCTGGGCAAGGTGCTCTACGCCTGGCACGCGCTCGAGGTCCCCGACGGCGACCTCGAGCGGCCGACGCCCGAGACGCTGGCCGACAGCGCCGCCCTTCAGCGCGACTGCGTCCGCACGCGCGAGCGCGGCTGGGCGGTCACGGCCGACGAGCTCGAGATCGGGCTCACCGGTGTCGCGGTCCCGGTCCACGGGACTCGCGGCGACGTCGTCGCGGCGCTCGGGATCTCCGGACCCACCCCTCGCCTGGAGGGGCGGCTCGACGACCTCGGCCGCAGCCTCCTGGACCACGCCACCGCGCTGTCGTCCCTGCTGCGCGGACCGGCGCCCCACAAGACCCGAGAACCCCGGACACCGGCACGAGCCCAGGAGGTGGTCGCATGACCCCCGAGGAGATCCTCCAAGCCCTCTACGACGAGACGCTCGTCGGCAACGCACCTCGCGTGCTCGAGCTGACCGAGGAGGGTCTCTCGGCCTCGATGGAGCCGCAGACGCTGCTCTTCGACGCGCTCATCCCCTCGCTCGAGGAGGTCGGCGCGCGCTTCGAGCGCGGCGACTTCTTCGTCCCCGAGATGCTCATCGCGGGCCGCGCCATGGCGGGCGCGATGGAGCGGCTGCGGCCGCTGCTCGCCGAGACCGGGGTGCAGACGATCGGCAAGTTCCTGATGGGCACGGTCAAGGGCGACGTCCACGACATCGGCAAGAACCTCGTCAACATCATGCTCGAGGGTGCCGGCTTCGAGGTCATCGACCTCGGCGTCCAGGTCGCGCCCGAGAAGTTCGTCGCCGCGATCGACGAGCACCAGCCTGACATCGTCGGCTTCTCGGCGTTCCTCACCACCACGATGCCGATGTTCAAGGCCAACATGAACGCCCTCGAGAAGGCCGGCATCCGCGACAGCGTGATCGTCATGGTGGGTGGCGCACCGGTCACCCAGGAGTACGCCGACGCGGTCGGGGCCGACGGGTACGCCGCGGACGCCTCGCAGACGGTCAAGCGCGCCAAGAGCCTGCTCGAGGAGAAGCGCGCGAAGGTGCCGGCATGACGACCGCCGAGCCGCTGAGCACCGTCCTGCGATCCGCGACCAAGGAGGTCGTGATCGGCCACGAGCACCGCTTCTGCCTCATCGGCGAGCGCATCAACCCGACCGGCCGGCGCATCTTCCAGGAGCAGCTGCGCGAGGGCGACATGTCCGCCATCGAGCGTGACGTCAGGGCACAGGTCGAGGGCGGTGCTGACGTGCTCGACGTCAACATGGGGGTGCCACTGACCGACGAGCCCGAGCTTCTGGCCAAGGCCATCACGATGGTCCAGGGCCTCACCGACCTGCCGATCTGCATCGACTCCTCGGTGGTCGAGGCGCTCGAGGCCGGCCTGTCGGTCTACGAGGGCCGCGCGCTGGTCAACTCCGTCACCGCCGAGGACGACCGGCTCGAGCTCATCCTCCCGCTGGTCAAGAAGCACGACGCCGCGATCATCGCGCTGCCCAACGACCACGACGAGATCCCGATGGAGGCCGACAAGCGCGTCGAGCTGACCCGCAAGATCGTGCGGGTCGCCACCGAGGAGTACGGCATCGCGCAGGCCGACATCGTCATCGACCCGCTCGCGATGCCGATCGGCGCCGACACCACCACGTCCCTGGTGACCTTCGAGGTGATGCGCCGCATCCGCGACGAGCTCGGCGTCAACATGACCTGCGGTGCCTCCAACGTCAGCTTCGGCATGCCCGACCGCCACACGCTCAACGCCACGTGGCTGCCGATGGCGATGACCTCCGGGCTGACCAGCGCGATCATGGACACCCGCACGCCCGCGATCGTCGAGGCGGTCAAGGCCGCCGACGTGTTCCTCGGGCACGACGACTGGGGCATGGCGTGGATCTCCGCGCACCGCGCCAAGCAGGCGGCGGCCGCGGGGTGAGCGGACCGCCCGAGGGACCCGACTTCTCCCTGGCGGACGTCGCCCGCGAGGGCCTCATCGAGCGACCGGGGGCCGAGCCCGCGCCGCACGACGGCACCGGTCGCGTGGACCTCGCGTTCACCGTGGCGGGCCGCGCCGAGGACGGCGCCGAGCTGCCCCCCACGCAGCGCGACGTACGCGTCCCACCCGGCGTGACGGTGTTCGACGCGGCCTCGTGGAACGGCATCGCCATCGACTCCACCTGCGGCGGCCACGGCACCTGCCACAAGTGCAAGGTGCGCGTCACCTCCGCCACCGAGCTGCCGGTCACACGCCACGACGCCCGGACGTTCACGCCCGCCCAGCTCGACGACGGCTGGCGGCTCGGCTGCCTGGTGCAGGCGACGCGCGACCTGGCGGTCGAGGTGCCCCCGCTCACCACCCGGCCGAAGGCGGCCACCGTCGGCATCGGCCGCCAGGTCATCCTCCGACCGGCGGTGCAGAAGCGCTACGTCGAGCTCGAGGAGCCCACCCTCTCCGACCAGCGCACCGACCTGGCCCGGCTCACCGACGCGATCGACGACCTCGAGGTGACCGCCGACGTGCACGCCCTGCGACGCCTCGGCACCGTGCTCCGCCAGTCCGACTTCAAGGTCACCGCGGTCGTGGTCGACGAGGACCTCGTCGACGTCGAGCCCGGCGACACCACCGCCACGAGGTACGCCATCGCCTTCGACCTCGGTACGACGACGGTGGTCGGCACGCTCCTCGACGTCGGCACCGGCACTCCCCTCGCGGTCGCCTCGACGCTCAACCGCCAGCAGCCGTTCGGCGGCGACGTCATCACCCGGATCAGCGCGACGATGATGGACGACCAGGCGCTCGACCGGCTGCGCGAGGCGGCGGGCGCGACGCTCGCCGAGCTCGCCGCCCGCGTGTGCCGCGAGGCCGGCGTCGAGCCCGGCCACGTCTACGAGGTGGCGATCGCGGGCAACGCCACCATGACCTCCCTCGTGCTCGGCGTGGACCCCGAGCCGCTCGGTGTCGCCCCCTTCGTGATGCCCGTCGCCCAACCGCCCACCGTGCTCGCCGCCGACATCGGGCTCGAGCTGCACCCCCGGGCGCGGGCCTTCTTCTTCCCGGCGCTCGGTGCCTACGTCGGCGGCGACATCGTGGCCGGCATGCTCGCCACCGGCATGGACCGCGACAAGCGGGTGCGCCTGTTCATCGACGTCGGCACGAACTGCGAGATCGTGCTGAGCGACGGTGACCGCATCGTGTCCACCGCCGCGCCCGCCGGGCCGGCGTTCGAGGGGGGCGCCATCCGCTGCGGCATGCGCGCCGCCGACGGCGCCGTCGAGGTGGTGAAGGTCGACCCGCACGCGGCGTCGGAGGACCCGGCGGTCACCCTCGGCGTGATCGGTGACGTCGAGCCGAAGGGGCTGTGCGGGTCGGGCCTGGTCGACGCGGTCTCGGAGCTGGTCCGGGTCGGCCTGCTCGACGGCACCGGCCGGCTGGTGAGCGACGAGGCGGCCAAAGAGATCGCCCCGGCGCTGGCCGACCGGCTGGCGCGGATCGGCGAGGAGCGGGTCTTCGTCCTGCACCGCCCCACTCCCGAGGCTGAGCCGGCCGAGTGCGTGTATCTCTCCCAGCGCGACGTCCGCGAGCTCCAGTTCGCCAAGGCGGCCATCTCCACGGGGTGGTCGCTGCTGCTCCAGGAGCTCGGTCTCGAGCACCGCGATGTCCAGCAGGTGCTGCTCGCCGGCTCGTTCGGCAGCTACCTCTCCCCGGCCTCCGCGGTCCGGATCGGGCTGGTGCCGAGGCTCCCGGTGCTGCGCATCGTCGCGGCCGGCAACGTCGCGGGCGAGGGGGCCAAGATGGCGCTGCTCTCGGTCCGCGAGCGGGCCGGTGCGCTGGCTCTGCTGGAGGAGGTGACCTATGTCGAGCTCTCCGACCGCCCCGACTTCAACGACGCCTTCGTCGAGCAGCTCGCCTTCGGTGGGTGAGCGGATCGCCCTCATCGCGTGCGGCGCGCTCGCCCAGCCCGCGGCCGGCGCGGTCGAGCGCCACCGGTGGCCCGTCGACGTGCACCCCCTCCCACCGCTGCTGCACAACCACCCCGAGCGGATCGCCGACGAGGTGCGCACGCTCGCCGAGCGCTTGCGGGCGTCGTACGCACGGGTGGCGATCGGCTACGCCGACTGCGGCACGTACGGCGCCCTCGACCGGGTCTGCGACGCCCTCGGCCTCGAGCGGCTGCCGGGTCTCCACTGCTACGACCTGTACGCCGGCAGCGAGCGGCTCGAACGGCTCTTCGCCGAGCAGCCCGGCACCTACGTGCTGACCGACTTCCTGGCCCGCTCCTTCGCCCGCACGGTCCTGCAGGAGCTCGGCCTGGACCGCTACCCGGAGCTGCGCGACACCTACTTCGGCCACTACACGCGTGTGGTGTGGCTGGCCCAGCAGCCCGACGCGGAGCTGCGCGCGCTCGCCGAGCAGGCCGCCGCGAGCATCGGCCTGCCGCTGACCGTGGTGGAGACCGGGACGGTGGGCCTGGACCGGGCACTGGCCGACCTCGTCGGCGCGGGCTAGGACTGCAGGCGCTCGAGCATCCCGGTGCGCCAGGCCTCGGACTCGGCGATCTGGTTGAAGGTGAAGACGTGCAGTCCCTCCACCAGCGCACCCTCGCCGAGCGCCGGGGCGCACTTCTCCAGGAAGCTCTCGCCCGTGAAGCCGCCGGGCGCGGCGAGCCTCGCGAAGAGCCCCTTGTTCTTGGCCAGGAAGCGGGTCGACTCCCCGACCCCGATCTTCGTGGCCATGCCGAGCAGCTTGGCCCGCTCCACCGGGCCGGGGAGGCCGAGGAGCAGGGGCATGGTCACGCCGCGGGCGCGCAGCCGGCGCACCCAGTCGCGCACCACCGCCGGGTCGAAGGTCAGGTTGCTGACGATGTGGGTGGCGTAGCGCCGCTTGTCCCACATCGACTGCACGGTGAGGTCGTCGTGGATCGTGGGGTGCGACTCGGGGTAACCGGTGATCCCGACGTGTGCGAACGGCGAGCCCATCGCGGCGAGGTCCTCGAGCAGGCCGAGGGCGTCGAGGTAGTCGCCCGCGGGCTCGGCGTCGCCGCCGGGGACGAAGACGCGGACGATGCCCTTG
Organism: Microbacterium sp. ARD31; assembly: GCF_031844425.1. NCBI lineage: Bacteria > Bacillati > Actinomycetota > Actinomycetes > Micrococcales > Microbacteriaceae > Microbacterium > Microbacterium sp. ARD31. The sequence goes on along the minus strand of NZ_JAUZVE010000013.1, from coordinate 129,513 downwards.
CCGACCAGGCGGTCGACGATCTCCTCGAGCTCGGAGCGGCCGCTGACCATACGCGCGGCCAGGTGCGGCACGACGCCGTACCCGTGCCCGTGCAGGCGCTCGGCGAGGTCGAGGGTCGCCTCGAGGCCCTTGGACGGGGAGGCGGTCACCGTGATGGTCCGCTCGCGCGGGACGTGCTCGAGGACCTTGTCCTCGGTGGACGCGGTGGGCAGCACCTCGTACCGGGCGTTGGCCAGCAGGCGGGTCAGGGTCGCGGCGTGACGCTTGTTGCGCATGGAGCAACTCGTTTCGTGATGCGCATCGAGTTCGCCCACTCTAATCGCTCGGGGCGCACGGCGACAGAACCCCTGGGTGGGGAAATGCGACGAGGGGCGGCCACCTCACGGTGGCCGCCCCTCGGCGTGCGACTAGCGGATCGTCACTTGACGGTGACGGTGGCGCCGGCGGCCTCGAGGGCCTCCTTCGCCTTGTCCGCGGTCTCCTTGTTGGCGTTCTCGAGGATCGTCTTGGGGGCGGCCTCGACGAGGTCCTTGGCCTCCTTCAGACCGAGGGAGGTCAGGGCGCGCACCTCCTTGATGACGTTGATCTTCTTGTCGCCGGCGGCCTCGAGGACGACCTCGAAGTCGTCCTTCTCCTCCGCGGCGGCGGCGTCGCCACCGGCAGCGCCACCGGCGGCCGGGGCGGCAGCCATGGCGACGGGGGCGGCGGCGGTCACGCCGAAGGTGTCCTCGAACTGCTTGACGAACTCGGAGAGCTCGATCAGGGTCATCTCCTTGAACGCGTCAAGGAGCTCGTCGGTGCTGAGCTTCGCCATGGTGGCGGTTCCTTCCGTGTGTGGCACGAGCGCGGTGGTGCGTCGTACCGGGTTTCAGGTGGTGTACGTCGGCCTGGTCAGGCGTCGGTCGACTCGGCGGCCGGCTCGGCAGCCTCGTCGGTCGCCTCGGTCTCCTCGGCCGCGGGGGCCTCGTCGACCGGGGCGTCCTCGGCAGCGGCCGGCGTGCCGGCACCACCTGCGAGGATCGAGGGGTCCTGCTCGGCCTTGGCCTGGAGCGCACCCGCGAGGCGGGCGGCCTGGGCGATCGGCGCGTTGAGCAGGTAGACGGCCTGGGAGAGGCTCGCGAGCATCGCGCCCGCCAGCTTGCCCATCAGCACCTCGCGCGACTCGAGGTCGGCCAGCTTGGCCACCTCGGACGCGTCGAGCGGCTTGCCGTCCAGGACTCCACCCTTGATGACAAGGGCGGGGTTCGCCTTGGCAAAGTCACGCAGACCCTTGGCGGCCTCGACCACGTCTCCATTGATGAAGGCGATGGCGGTGGGGCCGTTGAGCAGGTCGTCGAAGCCTTCGATGCCGGCCTCGGAGGCGGCGATCTTGGCCAGCGTGTTCTTGACCACGGCGTAGTTGGCGTTCTCGCCGAGGGAGCGCCGCAGGTCCTGCAGCTGCTTCACGGTGAGCCCGCGGTACTCGGTCAGCACAGCGCCGGCGGAGTCGTTGAAGGACTCAACGATCTCTGCAACGGCGGCAGTCTTCTCTGGCCGCGCCATGGGTCTCCTTCCGGGGTTGACCACCGGCGTCGGGCCCACAGACGACGAACGCCCTGAGCACAGGCTCAGGGCGTGGATGCGGCGGGTGCCGCTGCTCTGTCACCTGCGCCGGCCGCCCGCTGCTGCGGACCTTCGGTCACGGACGTGGAGCCCATGACAACCTGCGGTCTCTGGTTTCGAGATGGAACAGTACGCGCTCGCGCCGGGCCCGCCAAATCGGTGCACCGCCCACGGCAAACGCCGCATTCGCCTGCCGCGGAGGTGCATCGCTGGGACCATGGTGCGCGTGGATCACCAGCTCATGACCGTCGGGGCCTCCCTGGCCCGCAGCGACGAACGCATGCTCACCGGACGCAACGCCGCCGGACGGGTCTGGAAGACCGGCTTCGCCGGGCTCGACCCGCTCATCGGCGGCGGCATGCGCGCGGGCTCGCTCCTCCTGCTCGCCGGACCACAGGGCCTCGGCAAGTCGACCTTCGCGCTGCAGATGGCCCGCAACAACGCCGCCACCGGCCGCCCCGTCCTCTACTTCTCCTACGAGCACGACGCCGAGGACCTCACGCAGAAGCTCATCGCGATGGAGGCCGGCGAGCTCGACGAGTCCGACCAGGTGCGGGTCAACAGCATCCGCTCGATCTTCGACGACCTGTGGGTCAGCTCGCTCGAGCACCGGCTGGAGTCGGTGCCCTCCGGCGTCGACGCGCTCAAGCGGGTCGAGCACTACTCCGAGCACCTCTTCGTGCACCGCTCCACCGGCACCCGCACCGACCTGGCCGCGATCCAGGCGGCGATCGAGGCGGTGCGCCAGCACGCCGGAACCACCCCGCTGGTGGTCGTGGACTACCTCCAGAAGGTGAAGTCCACCCACCTCGACGAGGAGACCCGCTCCACCGAGATCGTGGAGGGCCTCAAGGACCTCGCGATCGACATCAGCGCGCCGATCCTCGCCATCGCCGCGGCCGACAAGGACGCACTGCGCACCGGCAAGCGGATGCGAGCGAGCGACCTGCGCGGCTCGAGCGCGCTGGCGTACGAGGCCGACGTGGTGATGGTGCTCAACAACAAGTACGACATCGTCGCGCGCCACCACCTGACCTACGACCTCACCAACGCCGAGCGGTTCAAGGACTACGCCGTGCTGACGGTGGAGAAGAACCGCTTCGGTCGCGACGGCGTCACGCTGCAGTTCCGCACGCGCTTCGACCAGGGCCGCTACGAGCCCGAGGGCTTCGAGGTCAAGGAGCAGCTGATCGACGAGCGGGTCTTCCGGGAGTGACCCGCCCGCCGATCGCGGACGACGTGCGCGTGGGGCTTCAGGCGGCGCCGGGGAACATGTCCTCGGTGACCTGGTCGGCCGGCGGGGCCTCGATCTCGACGTCGGTGCCGAAGTCGGAGTAGGTGCCCTCGCTGGAGGTGGAGGTCGGCTTGCCGCCGCCCATCGCGGGCACCTCGAGCGACTGGGAGAACTTGCGCGGCAGGTCGTCGCCGTCCACCCACATCTCGGTGACGAGCTCCTTGGGCATCATGTCGGCCATCGCGGGCGGGAACTCCATCGCTTCGAGGTACTTCGTCGGGTCCATGGTGATCCGGTAGTGGTTGGTCTCCACCCCGTCGACCTCCTCGGTGCCCACGAGCTCGAGCTTCTTGGGCGCCTCCATGGCCTTGAACATGACCTCCGGGTCGGTGGCCTTGCCGATCATGCCGAACAGCGAGTTGGGGTCGCTGAGGTCGACCTTGAGCCACTTGTCGCCGGTGCCGAGGTCGGCCGACTTGAGGTACATGGCCTGGTCGATGAGGATCAGCTCCATCGGTTGGGCGCCCGTGCTGGACGCCTTCATCTCGACCCCCTCGTCGCCGAACCGGGCCTGGCCCTCCATCGTCTGCGACTGGCCGCCGGACTCCGAGACCGTCTGGAAGTTGAAGGTCTCCGCCTCGCGCATCGCCTCCATGACGGCGGGGTAGAAGCCGGCGGCGTCGAGCTCGGTGGGCGCGTCCGCCTCCTCGGTCTCGGTCTGCTCCTCGCTCTCGGACGCCTCGTCGGCGCCGCGGTCGGTCGCGGAGCTGGAGGAGTCGGACCCCGAGGAGTCGTCGCTGCAGGCCGCGAGGCCGGCACCCACGCTCAGGACCAGGGCGGCGGAGCCGAGTCGGCGGGCGAGGGACGTGACGCGCATGGGGTCTCCTGGTGCTGGCGTACGGGCGGTGCGGCCGGGCGGCCGGGCGGTAAGCGTGCAAGCCCTTCCTACCCGATGGCCCCTCAGCGAAACGACGGCAGCGCCCCGAAATGCGGATCGGCCCGGCCGCCCCCTGCGGGGCGACCGGGCCGATGCGGCTGCTGCCGGTGGATCAGGCCTGGACGGCCTCGTCCTCGGAGGCGACGTTCTTGACGCGGTTGGGGTCGACCTGGATGCCGGGACCCATCGTCGTCGAGACGGTGACCTTCTTGATGTAGCGGCCCTTGGAGCTGGCCGGCTTGAGACGCAGCACCTCCTCGAGCGCGGCGGCGTAGTTCTCCGCGAGCTGGACCTCGGAGAAGGACGCCTTGCCGATGATGAAGTGCAGGTTGGCGTGACGGTCCACGCGGAACTCGATCTTGCCGCCCTTGATGTCGGTGACGGCCTTGGCGACGTCGGGCGTCACGGTGCCGGTCTTCGGGTTCGGCATGAGGGAGCGGGGGCCGAGGACGCGACCGAGGCGGCCGACCTTGCCCATCATGTCGGGGGTGGCCACGACGGCGTCGAAGTCGAGCCAGCCGCCGGCGACCTTCTCGATCAGCTCGTCGCCGCCGACGAACTCGGCGCCGGCCTCACGGGCAGCCTCGGCCTTGTCGGCGTTGGCGAAGACCAGGACGCGCGCGGTCTTGCCGGTGCCGTGGGGCAGGTTCACGGTGCCGCGGACCATCTGGTCGGCCTTGCGCGGGTCGACACCCAGGCGCATGACGACGTCGACGGTCTCGTCGAACTTCTTCTTGGAGCCACCCTTGGCGATCTTGATGGCGGCCAGCGGGGCGTAGAGCTCGTCCTTGTCGAACGTCTCGGCGGCCGCGCGGTAGGTCTTGCTGCGCTGCATTGTCTTCTCGTTTCTGTGGTGCGAAGGATGTGGTTACGCGAGCCAGCGCGGCTCTCCCACGGTTCAGTCGGTCGTGACGCCCATCGAGCGCGCAGTGCCCTCGACGATCTTCATGGCCGCGTCGATGTCGTTGGCGTTGAGGTCGGGCAGCTTGGTGGTCGCGATCTCGCGGACCTGGTCCTTGGTCAGCTTGCCGACCTTGTCCTTGTGCGGCACGCCCGAGCCCTTGGAGAGGCCGGCGGCCTTCTTGATCAGCTCGGCGGCCGGCGGGGTCTTGGTGATGAAGTCGAAGGTGCGGTCTTCGTAGATGGTGATCTCGACGGGGATCACGTTGCCGCGCATGGACTCGGTCTGGGCGTTGTACGCCTTGCAGAAGTCCATGATGTTGACGCCGTGCGGGCCGAGCGCCGTACCGACAGGCGGGGCCGGGGTGGCCGAGCCGGCCTGCAGCTGCACCTTGACGAGCGCGGCGATCTTCTTCTTGGGAGGCATTGCCTTCTTCTCTCTTCTCTGTGGTCACGACGAGGACGGACGTCCTCTGCCACGGGTTGTTGCTTACTTCATTGTCGCTTCTGAGCGGCCACTCGTGAAATCGGGCCGTTCAGGTGGGTTTCGAGACGCGTCACCCGGCCGCTCGCTTCGCAGCGCGTCCGGGTCGACGCTCCTCAACCTCTTCGCCCTGCGAAGTCCTCGCAGGCTCGGACTTCGGGGCTCAGACCTTCTGGATCTGGCTGAACGACAGCTCGACCGGGGTCTCGCGGCCGAAGATCTCGACGAGCGCCTTGACGCGCTGCGACTCGGCGTTGATCTCGGTGATCGTCGCGTGGAGCGTGGCGAACGGGCCGTCGACCACCATCACGGAGTCGGAGACCTCGAAGTCGGCGACCTCGACCGGCTTGCGCGGGGTCGTGGCGGAGCCCTTCTCGCCCGACGCGGCGGCCTCGGCCTCGGCGACGGCCACGACGGCCGGGGCCAGCATGTCCTCGACCTCGCTCATGCTCAGCGGCACGGGCTGGTGGCTGTGGCCCACGAAGCCGGTGACCGACGGCGTGTGGCGCACGGCCGACCAGGACTCGTCGGTGAGGTCCATGCGGACCAGGACGTAGCCGGGGAGGACGGTGCGGGTGACCATCTTGCGCTGGCCGTTCTTGATCTCCGCGACCTCCTCGGTGGGGACCACGATCTCGTGGATGTAGTCCTCCATGTTGAGGGAGATGATGCGGTTCTCGAGGTTGTGCTTGACCCGCTTCTCCATGCCGGAGTAGGTGTGCACGACGAACCAGTCGCCGGGCTTGGCCCACAGCTCGCGGCGGAACGCCTCGAGCGGGTCGTTCTCCTCGGCGTCGGCCTCGGCCTCGTCAGCCTCGGCGACGACCTCGTCGGAGCCGGCCTCGTCAGCCTCGTCGGCGTACTCGTCCGCCTGCTCGGCGTCGCCGGCCTCGTCGGCGCTCTCGTCGACGGTCAGGTCGGCGTCCTCGGGGGCCGCCTCGTCGACGGACTCGACCTGGTCCTCGACCTGGTCCACGTCATTGCTATCCGACACGTCTCACTCCGTACTTCGTTGCTGGGGGGCGGGGATCCACTGCCCCGGACGTCACTGGGTGTTGCTGCCGGTGAAGATCTCGAAGACCAGCTTTCCGAAAGCCAGGTCGAGCACCGAGACCAGCGCCATCACCACGGTGACGAAGACCAGCACCACGAAGAAGTAGGTGATCAGCTGCTGCTGGGTGGGCCACACCACCTTGCGGAGCTCGGCGACCACCTGGCGCAGGAACGTGACGGGGCTGGTGCGCCCACGGTCGTCGCCGCGCGAGTCGCGCCGCGCGTCCTGAACCGCGTTGCCGTCGGCCACGTCATCCACCTTCTCGTCCGGGTTGCTGTGCAGTGTTTCCTCGCAGGGCACGAGGGACTTGAACCCCCAACCTTCGGTTTTGGAGACCGATGCTCTGCCAGTTGAGCTAGTGCCCTCCGGTGGTCTCCGCCCGACGGTGCGGGCATGCCGAAGCATCTGGCGAAACCACCAATCGGGAAGCATACGGGGCCGATCCAGCCGAGTCGAACCGAGGGATCCCACCGACGTCCACCTACGATGCCCGCATGGGGACTCCGGCCGTCGGCGGCGACCACCGGCGCGAGGTGTCGCAGCTGCCGAAGGCCCACCTCCACCTCCACTTCACGGGCTCGATGCGGCACGGCACCCTGCTCGAGCTCGCCGAGCGCGACGGGATCGTCCTGCCCGACTCCCTGGTCGAGGACTGGCCCCCGCAGCTCAGCGCCGCCGACGAGAAGGGCTGGTTCCGGTTCCAGCGCCTCTACGACGTGGCGCGCTCCGTGCTGCGCACGCCCGACGACGTACGACGGCTCGTGCTCGAGGCGGCCGAGGACGACGTCCGCGACGGCGGGCGCTGGCTGGAGATCCAGGTCGACCCCAGCGGGTACGCCGCGCGCTTCGGCGGGATCACCGCCTTCACCGACCTCGTCCTGGACTGCGTGCGCGACGCCAGCGAGCGCACCGGCCTCGGGATGGCGGTGGTGATCGCCGCCAACCGCACCCGGCACCCGCTCGACGCCCGCACGCTGGCCCGGCTCGCGAGCCAGTACGCCGGCCGCGGCGTCGTCGGCTTCGGGCTGTCCAACGACGAGCGCCGGGGCCGCACCGAGGAGTTCGAGGGTGCCTTCCGGATCGCCGAGCGAGCCGGCCTGCTGCTGGTCCCGCACGGCGGCGAGCTGCGCGGCCCGGAGCACATCCGCACCTGCCTCGACCGCCTCGGCGCGCAGCGGCTCGGGCACGGCGTGCGCAGCGCCGAGGACCCCGACCTGCTGGACCGGATCGTCCAGGCCGGCGTCGCGCTCGAGGTGTGCCCGGTGTCCAACGTGGCGCTCGGCGTCTACTCCGACCTCACCTCGGTCCCGCTCCCGGACCTGCTCGCCGCCGGCGCGACGGTCGCCCTGGGCGCCGACGACCCGCTGCTGTTCGGCTCGCGGCTCGCGGGGCAGTACGCCACCATGCGGGCCGCGCACGACCTCGACGACGCCACCCTCGCCCGGCTGGCGACGATGTCGTTCGAGGCCTCCCAGGCGCCGCCCGAGGTGCGGGAGGCCGCCCGCCGCGACATCGCCGCCTGGCTCGCCGGGTAGTCAGAGGGTGCAGCCGATGGTGACCGGCTCGTTGACCAGCCGGACGCCGTACGACGCCTCGACGCCGTCGCGGATCTCTCGGGCCAGCGTCAGCAGCTCGGCGGTGGTCGCGCCGCCGCGGTTGGTGAGGGCGAGGGTGTGCTTGGTGGAGAGGCCGACCCGGTCCCCTGCGGCCGTGCTGGTGTAGCCCTTGCCGAAGCCGGAGCGCTCGATCAGCCACGCCGCGCTCGACTTGAGGGTCCCGTCGGGCTGCTCCCACCGGGGTGCTTCGGCGGGCAGCGCGGCGGCCTGCTCGGGCGTGAGGAAGGGGTTGGTGAAGAACGACCCCGCCGACCAGGTGTCGTGGTCGTCCGGGTCGAGGACCATCCCCTTGCCGCGCCGCAGCCCGAGGACGGCCTCGCGCACGTCGCGCAGCGGGGCGCGCCCGCCCTCCGCGACGCCGAGCGTGCGGGCGAGCTCGGCGTACGCGACCGGGGCGCCGAGCACGCCCTGGCGGAGCTGGAAGGTCACGTCGAGGACGACGTGGCGGCCGGGGTCGGCCTTGAACCGGCTGGTGCGGTAGCCGAAGTGGCAGTCGGCGGCGGCGAAGGTGCGCACGCCGCGCAGCACCCGGTCCCAGACCCGGACCCGCGCGATGGTCTGGGAAACGTCCTGGCCGTAGGCGCCGACGTTCTGGATGGGGGTCGCGCCGACCGAGCCGGGGATGCCGGACAGCGCCTCGACGCCGATCCAGCCGCGGTCGACGGCCTCGGCCACCAGGTCGTCCCACGACTCGCCCGCCGCGACGGTGACCGTCGCCCCCGAGCAGGAGGGGTCGCCGGAGCGGTCCACGTCGGCGGTGATGCCACGCGTCGCGACCTCGACGACGGTGCCGGGGAAGCCCTCGTCGGCGACGACCAGGTTGGACCCGCCGCCGAGCACGAGCACGGGCTCGCCCGCTGCGTCGGCCTCGCCGACCGCGGCGACCAGCTCGTCCTCGGTGGTGGCGCGGACCCACCGCTGTGCGGGTCCGCCGAGACGGAGCGAGGTGTGCGCGCTGAGGGCCTCAGGCACGCACGACCGCCTTCGGCATGCCCAGCACCTTCTGGCCCTCGCAGGTCACCTCGAGCACGAGGGTGACGAGCCCGTCGGCGACCGACTTCACCGTGCCGGCGACGACGACCTCGGCGCCGCCCTCGGCCGGTACGACGACGGGGCTGGTGAACTTCGCCCCCAGGTCGACGACCTCGGCGCCGTCGGTCCACTCGGCCACGGCGCGCCCGACCAGGGCGAGCGTGTACATGCCGTGCGCGATCACCCCGGGCAGGCCGACGCTGCGTGCGACGTCCTCGTCCTGGTGGATCGGGTTGTGGTCGCCGCTGGCCTCGGCGTAGGCGACGAGGTCCGCGCGGGTGACGGTGAAGGTCCGCGGCTCCAGGGCGTGGCCGGCCTCGAGGGCGGTCACTGGTCGGCCCCCGCCCCGGACGCGTGGACGAGGGTCGCCTTGCCGGTGCAGACCACGGCACCGCTGGCGTCGGTGATCTCGCTGGTGGTGGCGATGATGTCGGCGGCGCCGATCTGGCGCAGCCCGGTGACGGTGAGCGTGGCGCTCAGCTCGTCGCCGACGGCCAGCGGCCGCACGTAGGCGAAGCGCTGCTCGCCGTGGACGATGCGGTGCAGGTCGATCTGCTCGGCGTCGAGGAAGGCCTGCATCGCGTCGAAGGCGAGGACGATCGGGAAGGTCGGCGGCACCGGGTCGTGGCCGTCACCGGGGTGGCCGACGGCCGCGGCGAAGGCGCCGACCCGCTCGGAGGTCACGGTCAGGGGTGCCGGCGCGGGGAACTCACGTCCCACCAGGGATTGGTCGACGGGCATGGTCACGACCCTAGTCGCGGGGGGCGGGCCCACAAACACGACAACCCGTCCGAGTGCTCGGACGGGTCGGGTGCGACGAGGAACGGCGTCAGCGGGTCTCGCGGTGGATCGTGTGCTTGCGCTCGCGCGGGCAGAACTTCTTCAGCTCGATCCGGTCGGGGTCGTTGCGACGGTTCTTCTTGGTGATGTAGTTGCGCTCCTTGCACTCGGTGCACGCGAGCGTGATCTTGGGGCGAACGTCAGAAGACTTGCTGGCCATGGGAAGAACCTTTTCGTTGCGGGTGGTGCGGAGGCTTGCCGACTTGGTGGTAGCGGGGGCGGGACTCGAACCCGCGACACCACGATTATGAGCCGTGTGCTCTAACCACCTGAGCTACCCCGCCGCGGAGGACGGACGCCCCGTGGGGGTCCGACCCAGAGCCCCTTTACGGAATCGAACCGTAGACCTTCTCCTTACCATGGAGACGCTCTGCCGACTGAGCTAAAGGGGCAACGACGGAGAACGATACACAGGCCCACGACGGATGAGAAATCGGCTCCTGCACCCTCCTCAGACGGCCTGGATCCGGGGCCAGCCGACGGCTTCCTCGAGCTCGTAGGCCAGGCCGAGGAGCCTCGCCTCGCGGCCCGCACCGGCGCCCAGCATCATGCCCTGGGGCAGCCCCGCCGCGGTCGTCGCCAGGGGCAGGGAGATGGCGGGCTCGCCGGTGGCGTTCTGGAGCGGCGTGAAGGCCACCCAGTCCATCAGCCGGTCCATGATCTCGTCGTAGTCCTGGTCCGGGCGCAGGTGGCCGACGCGGGGGGTCTCGGTGGCGAGGGTCGGCGTCAGCGTGACGTCGTACTGGGCCCGGTGGCGGGCGGCGACCTTCTGCGAGGCGCGCAGGACCGCGATCGACAGGGCCTGCTTGTGGAGGTTGCGGGCGGCGTGACGGGCGAGCCCGAGCGTGAGGTTGTCGAGCCTGGTGGGGTCCCACGACGGGCCGAAGTCCTTCTTGCCGCGCCGCACGATCACCAGCGCCAGCATCGACCAGAAGCGCACGAAGTGGTCGGGGAAGCTCGCCGGCACCGGGTTGTCGATCTCCTCGACGTGGTGGCCGAGCGACTCCAGCAGCGCCGCCGTCCTCAGCGTCAGCTCCCGCACCTCGGGGCTGCAGTCGCGCCCGATGCCCTGGGTGACCACCGCGATCCGCAGCCTCGCGCGGCTCGGGCGGGCGATGTCGCCGACCGGCGCGAGCAACGGGTTGCGCCACACCTTCTCGGCCTCGCGGTAGAAGGCGGCCGTGTCGCGGACCGTGCGGGTCAGCACGCCGTCGGAGACGATCCGCACCGGCATGTCGCGCATCATCCGGTCCTGCGCCAGCCGGCCGCGGGTGGGCTTGAGCCCGACCAGGCCGTTGACAGCGGCGGGGATCCGGATCGAGCCACCGCCGTCGTTGGCGTGCGCGATCGGCACCGCCCCGGCCGCGACCAGGGCAGCCGACCCGGCGGACGAGGCGCCGGCGTAGTGGTCGGGGTTCCACGGCGAGCGCACCGGACCGAGTCGGACGTGGTCGGCGGCGCCGGAGAAGCCGAACTCGGAGAGCTGCGTCTTGCCGAGCGGGATCAGGCCGGTGGCGAGGTACATCCGGGCGAAGTCGCCGTCGGCCTCCTTCGGCGCCGCGGTGAAGGCGTCGGCTCCGTGCTGGGTCGGCATGCCCGCCACGTCGACGTTGTCCTTGACGAACGTCGGCACCCCGGCGAACCAGCCGCCGCGCGGGTTCCGGGCCTCCTCGCGCGCCCGGTCGTAGGCGGCGTACGCCACGGCCCCGAGCGCCTTGTCCACCTGCTCCGTCCGGGCGATGGCGGCCTCCACCACGTCGGGCACCGAGACGGTGCCGGCGCGCAGCGCCTCGACCAGCCCGGTGGCGTCGAGCTCGGCGAGGGCGTCGTCGGCGGAGAAGGCGTGCAGGCGGGTCATGGACGCGCAGCCTACGGACTGCCGCGGCGGTGCGGCAGGGGTGAATTCGGTGGAGTCCGGCGACCGCCTGGGGCAGCGTGGTCGCCATGAGCAGCAGCGACTACTGGACCGCGGAGACCGCGGCGACGTACGACGAGGACTCGGCGTTCATGTTCGACCCGGAGGTGCTCGACCCGGCGGTCGACTTCCTGGCCGCACTGGCGGGCGAGGGCAGGGCACTGGAGCTCGCCATCGGCACGGGCCGCGTCGCCATCCCGCTGGCCGACCGCGGCGTCCGGGTCACCGGCATCGAGCTGTCGCAGCCGATGACCGACGAGCTCCTCCGCAAGCGCCCCGGCTTCCCGGTCGCCGTCGGCGACATGGCCACGACCCGCGTGGAGGGCGAGTACAGCCTCGTCTACGTCGTGTGGAACAGCATCGGCAACGTCCGCACCCAGGCCGAGCAGGTGGCGACCTTCCGCAACGCCGCCCGGCACCTCGCGCCCGGCGGCCGGTTCGTCGTCGAGCTCTGGGTGCCCGGCATCCGGCGCTTCCCGCCGGGCCAGGCCGCGGTGCCGTTCCACGTCGGGCGCCACCACGTCGGCTTCGACACCTACGACATGACCACGCAGCAGGGCACGTCGCACCACTACCGCCGGCACGACGACGGCACGGTCACCTACGGGGAGAGCAACTTCCGCTACATCTGGCCCGCCGAGTGCGACCTGATGGCACAGCTCGCCGGCATGGAGCTCGAGCGACGGGTCGCGGACTGGCACGGTGCGCCGTTCACCAACGACAGCGAGAGCCACGTGTCGGTGTGGCGCAGGCCCGCCTGACGTACGCCGACCCTGCCGGCGTCAGCCCGCGCAGCCGCGGCGGTGGCAGCCGGCGAGGTGGTCGTCGACGAGGCCGATGGCCTCCATCAGGGCGTACATCGTGGTGGGCCCGACGTGGGCGAAGCCGGCCTTCTTCAGCGCCTTGGACATCGCCACCGACTCCGGGGAGGTGGTGGGCACGTCCGCCGTGGTGACGGGGGCCGGACCGGGCTCGGGGCGGAACGACCAGAGGAAGGCCTCGAGGCCGCCCTGCTCGCGCAGCGCGACGGTGGCGCGGGCGTTGGTGATGGCCGCCTCGACCTTGCGCAGGTTGCGCACGATGCCCGCGTCGGCCATCAGCCGCTCGACGTCGGCCGGTCCGTAGGCCGCGACGACGTCGGCGTCGAAGCCGGCGAAGGCGGCGCGGAAGGCCGGGCGCTTGTTGAGGATCGTCAGCCACGAGAGCCCCGACTGGAACGCCTCGAGCGTCAGCCGCTCGAGGTGCGCCGCCTCGCCCGAGACGCGCATCCCCCACTCCGTGTCGTGGTAGGCCCGGCTGACCGGGTCGCCGGCGCCCCACGGGCAGCGGGCGACGCCGTCGTCACCGACGACCGCGGGTGTCCCCACGCGGTCAGTGCCTGAGCTTGAGGCGGACGTTGGGCAGCGCCGGCGCCGGGATCGGCTGCAGCTCGAGGTCGACCACGCCGAAGCGCCCGACCGCGACCTCGCGCCCGTCGGCGACGACGTCGCCGCCGCCGGCGGCGATCTGCTCCTGCCACTCCTGGCGGTAGCCGGCGATCTCGTCGTGGCTGCGGCCGATGAAGTTCCACCACATCACGATGGGCTCGCCGAAGGGCGGGCCGCCGAGGAGGAGCAGCCGCGCCTCCTCGTGGGCGGTGACGGTGATCGTGGAGCGACCGTCGGGGACGTGGCAGAGGTCGCTCGGGGCGAGCTCCTGGCCGTCGACGTCGATCGCGCCCACGTCGAGCAGCACACCGTGCTCGAACGTCTCGTCGACGTCGACCTCGAGCGTCCGGCCCGGGGCGAGCATGAGCTCGGCCCCGAGGAGCGGCGTGTGGGTGACGACGGGCGAGGAGGCGCCGAGGAGCGAGCCGATGAAGACGCGGGCCTCCCAGCCGGGGCCGCGCACCGGCTCGGGGACGAAGTGCTCGAAGCGCGGCTCGACGTGGCGGCTCTCGTCGGGGAGCGCGATCCACAGCTGTGCGCCGTGCAGCACGGACGTGCCGGGGGTGGAGACCTCCGTGTGGCTGATCCCCCGGCCGGCGGTCATCAGGTTGAGCTCACCCGGCCGGACGGTGGCGAGGCTGCCGACCGAGTCGCGGTGCTCGAGCTCGCCGTCGAAGAGCCAGCTCGCGGTCTGCAGGCCGGTGTGCGGGTGGGCGGGGAGGACCATGCCGCCGGTCTCGTCGACCTCGTCGGGGCCGTAGTGGTCGACGAAGCACCACGCGCCGATCAGCGAGCGGTGGCGCTGCGGGAGCGTGCGTCGTACGCGCATCGCCCGGGGACCGCCCAGCGGGACCTCGCGCGGAGTGAGCACCTCGACGTCCGTCATCGACCGCCACGGTACCCGGCCTCGGCAATCCGTGGGGGAGAGTCCGGGCAACCCCGACTTTGGTCGCAGCCCGGCCGCCGTGACCTGCGTCCCACCGGGCACGAACGGTGGAATAGCCGGTGCGCGACCCCGGTTGGGAGCCCTCGTGCCCTCCCTCTTCGAGCCCCTGACCCTCGGCGCGGTGCGCGCCCGCAACCGCGTCCTCATGGCGCCGCTCACCCGGATGCGCGCCACGGCCCCCGGTGACGTGCCCAACGACCTGATGCGCGAGTACTACGTGCAGCGGGCCGGTGCGGGACTGCTGATCTCCGAGGGCACGCAGGTCAGCCCGGAGGGCAAGGGCTACATGGACACCCCGGGCATCCACAGCGACGAGCAGGTCGCGGGGTGGCGGCGGATCACCGACGCCGTCCACGAGGCGGGCGGGCTGATCGCGGCCCAGCTGTGGCACGTCGGCCGCGTCTCGCACGAGTCGCTGCAGGACGGCGCGCTGCCGGTGTCGGCGAGCGCGCTCCCCTACCGCAACCGCACGACCGTGCGCGGGGAGGACGGCCGCCCGACCCGGGTGGCCTGCCCGACCCCGCGGGCGCTGGGGCTCGACGAGATCCCCCGGCTGCTCGAGGACTTCCGCCGCGCGACCGTGAACGCCCGCGAGGCCGGGTTCGACCTCGTCGAGATCCACGGCGCCCACGGCTACCTGCTCCACCAGTTCCTCGCCGCCGACAGCAACCAGCGCACGGACGAGTACGGCGGCTCGCTCGCCAACCGCGCCCGCCTGATGCTCGAGGTGACCGACGCCGTCATCGGCGCCTGGTCGGCGGACCGGGTCGCGGTGCGGATCTCGCCGGTCGGCTCGTTCAACGGCACGACCGACCCCGATGGCGCCGAGGCCGGGTTGTACGTCGCCCGCGAGCTCGGGGCGCGCGGCCTGGCGTTCCTGCACCTCTCCGAGCCCGACTGGGCCGGCGGCCCGGTGCTGGACGAGGACTACCGGCGTGCGCTCCGCGAGGCGCACCCCGGACCGATCGTCGGGGCGGGCAACTACGACCGCGAGAAGGCCGAGCGGCTGCTCCGGGCCGGGCTGGTCGACGCCGCGGCCTTCGGCCGCTCTTTCATCGCCAACCCGGACCTGCCGCGCCGCCTCGCCGACGGGCTGCCGCTGAACGTGCCCCAGCCGGAGACCTTCTACGGCGGGGACCAGTCCGGATACACCGACTACCCGACGTACGGCGCGGCCTGAGCGGAGACCGCACGGGCAGCCGGATATTGCGTCGAGCCGACGTGGGTCCGGCGCCTAGGGTCATCCACGACATGCAGGACTTCCCTCCCCGGATCGCGACGTTCTTCACCGGCACGGACGACGCCCCCACCCCGGACCCCGACACCCGGTCACCCGCGGCGTTCCTCCGCTGGGTCCTCGGCCAGCAGAAGGCGCTGATCGCCCTCTCCTCGCTGTGCTACGCACTGTGGTTCCTGCCGATGACGCTCGGACCGTGGATCTTCGGACGGGCGGTGGACCAGGGCATCGTCGGCGGCTCGACGACGGCGCTCGCCGGCTGGGCGGCGCTGCTGCTCGCCGTCGTCGTGGTCGGGTCGGTGTTCGGCATCGTGTCCCACACGCTGGTGGTCCGCAGCTGGCTGGTCGGCCTCTACGGGACCCTCGAGATGGTCACCCGCAAGGTGGCGCAGATGGGGCACGTGCTCCCGCGCCGCTCCCCCACCGGCGAGGTGCTCAGCGTCGCGTCGAGCGACTCCGACGAGTTCGGCGCGCTGACCGAGATCGTGGCGCGCGCGGCGGGCCAGCTGGCGTCGTACCTCACCGTGGCCTTCATCGTGCTCACGATGTCGTGGCAGCTCGGCCTGCTCACGCTGGTCGCCGCGCCCGTGCTGGTGGGTGCCGCGCTGCCGCTGCTGCGCCCGCTCCACCGCCGCCAGCAGGTCGAGCGGTCCCGGACCTCCGACCTCACCTCGCTCGCCACGGACATCGTCGCCGGGCTCCGGATCCTGCGCGGCATCGGCGGTGAGCAGACCTTCGGCGCCAACTACGACCGCCAGTCCCGGTCCGCCCGGGACGCCGGCGTCGCCGCGGGCATCTGGCAGGCGGTGGTCGAGGCCGTCGGCGTGCTGCTGTCGGGCCTCTTCCTCGTCGCCCTGGTCTGGCTGGGCACCCGCGAGGTGCAGGCGGGCGACCTCACCGTCGGCCAGCTCGTCACCTTCCTGGGCTACGGCCTGTTCATGGTCGGCCCGATCCGGACCTTCTTCGAGCTCGCCCAGAAGGGCGTCCGCTCGCTGGTGAGCGCCCGCAAGGCGATCGCGATCTTCGAGCAGCGTCCTCCGTGGCGCGACCCCGCCGACCCGGTGGCGCTCGACGGCACGGCCGCGCTGCACGACGCCGCGAGCGGGCTGACGGTGACCCCGGGGCTGCTCACCGTCGTGGTGAGCGCGGTGCCCGAGCAGAGCGCGGCGCTGGCCGACCGGCTCGGCCGCTACCTGCCGGCCGACACCGAGCCGGTCGCCGCCGTCGAGGAGGACGACGCCAGGGGCCGCGCCGCGAGACGTGCCCGCGCGGCCCGCGCGCAGGAGCGCGCCCGGATCGCCGCGCAGGACGAGGAGCGCGCCCGTCGGGAGTGGGGCGTCACCCTGGGCGGGGTGGACCTCGCCCGCGCCGAGCTCGCCGACGTACGCCGCCAGGTGCTGGTCAGCGACACCGGCAGCCAGGTCTTCGCCGGGACGCTCCAGGACGCCGTCGACCCGCACGGCCGGCTGACCCGCGAGCAGGCCGAGCACGCCCTGCGGGTGGCCAGCGCCGAGGACGTCTACGACGCCCTCCCGGAGGGCTGGCAGGGCCAGCTCGACGAGCGCGGCCGCGGGCTGTCCGGTGGCCAGCGCCAGCGCGTCGTCCTCGCGCGGGCGATCGCCGCCGACGCCCCGGTGCTGGTGCTCGTGGAGCCGACGTCGGCCGTCGACGCCCACACCGAGGCCCGGATCGCCGAGCGGGTCGCCGACGCCCGCCGCGGTCGCACCACGGTGGTCACCACCGTCTCGCCGCTGTGGCTGCACCACGCCGACCACGTCGTGCTCCTGCACGACGGCACCGTCGTCGCCGAGGGCAGGCACGCCGACCTGCTGGCCGGCGACGACGACTACCGGCGCGTGGTCGCCCGCGCGCTCGACGACGAGGAGGCGGTCCGGTGACCACCCCGACGAGCACCGACCTCCTCGCCACCTCGGCCGACACGTGGCGTGACCGCACGCACGACCAGCCGGCGGTCCCCGACGAGCTGCGCCCGCCCGAGCACGGCGGCGCGCGCGAGCGCAGCCGGGCGCTCTGGCAGCGCCACGAGCTGCGCCGACAGCGCGCGGAGGACGTCTACGCTGCCTCGCGCAACCCGGTGCGCGGGTGGCCGGTCTCGGGCAACCGGGCGGTGCTGGAGTTCTTCGGCGACCTGGTGCGGCGTCGCAAGCGCGCCTTCGCGCTGCTGGTGCTGCTCAACGCGCTCGCGGCGGGATCCGCGCTCGTCGTGCCGCGGCTGCTGGGCGAGCTCGTGAACCGGGTCGAGTCCCAGGGCGCGGCGGTCGAGGGCCTGGACCGGCTGGCCCTCACCGTGGTCGGCGTGGTGGCGCTGCAGGCGCTGTTCACCTTCGGCGCCCAGCGCACGTCCACGCACTTCGGCCAGGACCTCCTGGCCTCGGCCCGCGAGTACGTCGTCGGCACCATCCTGCGGCTGCCGATCGGGCGGGTCGAGGGAGCCAGCACCGGCGACCTCGTCACCCGCGTCACCCGGGACGTCGGCACCATGGCCCGGTCGGTGCAGTGGGGCGTCCCCCGGCTGCTGATCTCGCTGCTGACGGTCGTCCTGTCGGTCGTCGCGATGCTGCTGAACTCCGTCGTCCTCGCCGTCCCGGCGCTCGTCGTCTTCGCGCTCTGCGCCCCCGCCGTGCGGACCTACCTGCGGCGTGCGCCCAAGGCATACATCACCGAGGGGGCGACGTACTCCCGCATCAACACCACCCTCACCGAGACCGTCGAGGGGGCGCGCACCGTCGAGGCCCTCGGCCTGTCGGGGCGCCGGGTCCGCGCGGGGCAGGACGACATCGAGGTCTCCGCGCAGGCCGAGCGCTACGGCATGACGTTGCGCAACGTGCTCTTCGCCGCCCTCAACGGCGCCTTCCAGGTGCCGCAGGTCGTCACCTTGGTGGTGGGCGCCTACGGCTACAGCCGCGGCTGGGTCGACCTCGGCCAGATCACCGCCGCGATGCTGTACGTCGTCGCGCTGTCCGAGCCGCTCGACGCCGTCATCGGCGAGGTGGACCGCTTGCAGGTGGGTGCCGCGTCGACGAGCCGGCTGCTCGGCATCGCCGAGGTGCCGCCGGACCGCGAGGCGGGCGACCGGCTTCCCGACGGGGTCGAGCTGGTCGGCGAGGACCTCCGCTTCGCCTACCGCGAGGGCCACGACGTGCTGCACGGCGTCGACCTGCGCCTGCGCACGGGCGAGCGACTCGCGGTCGTCGGGCCGAGCGGGTCCGGCAAGTCGACGCTCGGCCGACTGCTCTCGGGCATCAACCGGCCCCGCACCGGCACGGCGCGCGTCGGTGGCGTCGACCTCGTCGACCTGCCGCTGGAGGTGCTGCGGACCGAGGTCGCGCTCGTGACCCAGGAGCACCACGTCTTCATCGGCACGGTGCGGGACAACGTCGTGCTGGCGCGCGAGGACTCCTCCGACGACGCGGTCCGCTCGGCCCTGCGCGCCGTCGGCGCGTGGGCCTGGGTGGAGCGGCTGCCGGAGGGGCTCGACACCGTGATCGGGTCGGGCCGCCAGGCCCTGACGCCGGCACAGGCCCAGCAGGTCGCACTGGCGCGGCTGATCATCGCCGACCCGCACACGCTGGTCCTCGACGAGGCGACGTCGCTCATCGACCCGCGCACCGCCCGCACGCTCGAGGGGTCGATGAACAGCCTCCTCGAGGGTCGCACGGTCGTCGCGATCGCCCACCGGCTGCACACCGCCCACGACGCCGACCGCATCGCGGTCGTGATCGACGGCCGGATCGTCGAGCTCGGCAGCCACGACGAGCTGCTCGAGCTCGACGGGGAGTACGCCGGCCTCTGGGCGGCCTGGACGTCCTGAGTTCCGCTCATCAGGCCGCGACAGCCCGTCGCTGGGCGTGCTGGTGCCAGCGCCAGAAGCCCCAGCCGAGGACCACGCACACGGCGGCCGCGACGGCGAAGCCGAGCACCGAGCGACCGGCGTAGGGAGCCAGCAGGGCCGCGCTGACGGCGTTGAACGCCAGGGTGACGAACGACGCCGCGGACATCACCGCGCCCCGTCGGCTCGGCACGAGGTCGAGCATCAGCAGCTGGATGTTGGGGTAGGCCAGGCCGTTGCCGAAGGCGACGAACGAGATGCCGAGCGCCGCCCACGGCAGCACCTCGCCCGCCGGCGTGAGCGCCACGACGATGCCGAGGAGGGCACCGACCGCGCTGACGGCGTAGCCGACCGACACCAGCCGGGAGCTGGTGAAGAGCCGACCGAGCCGACCGCTGAGGACCGAGCCCACCACCATCGCGCCGATCATCGGCAAGAACAGCTTCCAGAAGTCCAGCTCGCCCTCGCCGAGCAGGTCGACGACGAAGATGGCCGCGCCGCCGATGTAGAGGAACTGCGCGCCGAAGACGAGCGTGCCGGCCCAGGCCATGCGGTGGAACGCCGGGACCCGGACGACCTCGGCGAGGCCGCGCACGATCTCGCCGACCCGCAGCGGCACGCGTCGCTCCGGCGGGTGGCTCTCCGGCAGCAGCGCGACGGACAGGCCGACGAGGAGCAGCGCGAGCGCGGCCATGAACCAGAAGACCGTCTCCCAGGGGCCGACCTGCACGAGCAGCCCGCCGACGACCGGTGCGATCGCGGGCGCCAGCCCGAAGATCACCGAGACCTGGCTCATCATCCGCTGCGCCTCGGGACCGTCGAAGAGGTCGCGGATGATCGTCCGGCTGACGATCGTCGACCCGCCGGCGGCAAGGCCCTGCACGACGCGCCCGGCGAGCAGCCACTCGAGGCTCGGCGCGAACGCGCAGGCCACGGACGCGACGGCGTACGCCAGCAGCGAGCCGACGATGACGGGGCGGCGCCCGACCGCGTCGGACAGCGGACCGTGGAACACGCTCATCGCCGCGAAGGAGAGCAGGTACGCGGTCACGACGAGCTGCAGCTCGCCCGCCGAGGCGTCCAGCGCGTCGCCCATCTGCGAGAACGCCGGGAAGGGCGTGTCGATGCTGAACGGGCCGATCATCGAGAGCATGGCCAGGACGAGGGGGATCAGCGCGACGGCCCGCGGGGTCGTGGCGCCGCGGGCGGCTCCGGTCATGCGTGGAGGCTACGGTCCAGGTTGATCACGGCACTGACCAGGCTCAGGTGCGTGAACCCCTGGGGGAAGTTGCCGAGCTGCTCGCCGTTGAGCCCCACCTGCTCGGCGTACTGCCCGAGGTGGTTGGCGTAGGTGAACATCTTCTCGAGCGCGACGCGGGCGTCGTCGAGCCTGCCGGCGCGGGTGAGTGCCTCGACGTACCAGAACGAGCAGAGCGAGAAGGTGCCCTCGTCCGCGGGGGTGCCGTCGTCGTCGGCCGACACTCCGTCGGCGAAGCGGCGCGGGTCGTAGCGCAGCACCAGGCTGTCGGACACCAGGCGCTCCTCGACCAGGGCCAGGGTCGAGAGGAAGCGGGGGTCGTCGGGCGCGACCATCTTGACCATCGGCATCAGCAGCGTGCCCGCGTCCAGGACGTCGCTCCCGGGGAAGGCGGTGAAGGCCTGCAGGTCCTCGTTCCAGCAGTCGGTCATCACCCGGTCGTAGATCGCGTCGCGGACGGCGGCCAGCTCGGTGAGGTCGCCGGGCAGGCCGCGTCGTCGTGCGATGCGCATCATCCGCTCCACCGCGACCCAGCCCATGACCAGCGAGGTGGTGTGGGTGCGGGGCTCGTCGCGGATCTCCCACATCCCGGCGTCGGGCCGCTCCCAGTTCTCCATCAGCCACGACACGACGCGGCGCAGGTCGCTCCACGCGTCGTGGCTGATCCCGCGGCCGTGCTTGTCGAAGAGGTACACCGAGTCGATCAGCTCGCCGTAGACGTCCAGCTGCAGCTGGTCCACGGCCCCGTTGCCGACGCGCACCGGCCGGGAGCCCCGGTGCCCGGCGAGGTGGTCGAGCTCGCGCTCGTGGGGGATCCGGCCGTCGAGGTCGTAGGGGACCCGCAACGGCCCCAGCCGCTCGAGCTCGTCGTCGGACACCTGCTCGGCCGCCTCGCCGAGGCGTTCGGACAGGAACCGCACGAACTCGGCCGCCTCGTCGGTGAACCCGAGCCGCAGGAGGGCGTAGACGCAGAACGCCGCGTCGCGCACCCAGACGTAGCGGTAGTCCCAGTTGCGCGAGCCGCCGATGCTCTCGGGGAGGCTCGTCGTCACCGACGCCACGATCCCGCCGCTGGGCTCGTGGCACAGCAGCTTGAGGGTGAGCGCGGACCGGTCCACCCACTCCCGCCAGCGCCCGGTGTAGGTGCTCTGCGACAGCCACGACCGCCAGAACGCCGCGGTGGCGTCGAAGAGCTCGTCGACGTCGTCGCCGGTGCACCCGCGCGCGTCCTCGCCGGGGTCGAGGACCTCGAGCACGAACAGCGCGGTCTCGCCGGTGGCCAGCGAGACGGCGGCGCTCGCCGATCGGTCGTCCACGTCCAGGGGGACCGTGCTCGAGAGCGCGAGGTGCACGTCGCCGTCCGCGAACCGGACCACGTCGTCCTCGCGGGTGAGGTCGGGCTCCGTGAGCCCGTAGTCGGGGCGCGGCGCCATGGTCATGGTGAGGTCGACGCGGCCGCGCAGCCCGACGACGCGACGCACCAGCCGCTGCCGGTGGTCGGGGTCGTGCGCGCGGAGCACCGGCATGAAGTCCTGCACCTCGACCACGCCCCCCTCGGTCATGAAGCGGGTGACCAGGATGTTGGTCTCCGGGTGGTAGTACTGCTGGCTGCGCGCGTCGGGGTCGTCAGGCCCGATCCGCCACGAGCCGGCGTCCGGGTCGAGGATCGCTGCGAAGACGCTGGGCGCGTCGAAGCGTCCCGGGCAGAACCAGTCGATGGTGCCGTCGGTGCCCACGAGGGCGGCGGTGCGGAGGTCGCCCACGAGACCGTGGTCGGCGATCGCCAGCACGTCGGGCCGCGGCGCGGTCACCGCCCGTCCCGTCCGAGCCGCCACCCGCCGTCGACGAGCCGGAGCGCGGACGGCGGGCCCCACGAGCCCTGGTCGTACGGCTCGGGGTCGGGGCGGTCGTCGAGGACGGGCTGGCAGACCTCCCACAGCCGTCGCACCTCGTCAGCGTGGGCGAACAGCGTGTGGTCGCCGTCGAGGACGTCGAGCAGCAGCCGCTCGTAGGCCTCGAGCGGCTCGTCGTCGGGGAGCTCCTCGCCGAGGTCGAGGCGCATCGTGGCGGGCGCGAGGTCCATCTCCGGGCCGGGCCGCTTGCCGAGCAGGTCGACCTGTACGCGCGCCTCGTCGGTGAGCTCGAGGACCAGCTCGTCGGGCGCCAGGGCCGTGCCGAACACCGTCGAGTCGGGCTCGCGGAACCGCAGGGTCACGGTGCGCCGGGTCTCGGCCATGGCCTTGCCGGTGCGCAGGTGGAAGGGGACGCCGCGCCAGCGCTCGTTGTCGACCCACGCCTCGAGGGCGACGAAGGTCTCGACGTCCGACTCCTCGTCGACGTCGTCCTCGTCGCGGTAGCCGTCGTACTGGCCGAGGACGACCCGGGAGGGGTCGAGCGGGCGTACGTCGTCGAAGACCGCGGCGCGCGCCCGGCGCACCGCCTGTGCCGTCCACTCCCCCGGGTCCTCGAGCGCGACGGCGCCGAGGATCTGGAAGAGGTGGGTGGAGACCATGTCGCGCAGCGCACCGGTCGACTCGTAGAACGAGCCACGGCCCTCCATGGCGAGGGTCTCGGGGACGTCGACCTGCACCGAGACGATGCTCCGGCGGTCCCACGCCGGCTCGAAGAGGGCGTTGGCGAAGCGGAGGGCGAGGAGGTTCTGCACCGCCTCCTTGCCGAGGAAGTGGTCGATGCGGAAGACCTGGTCCTCTTCGAAGACCGCGTGCACGTCGCGGTCGAGCTCGGCGGAGGACGCGAGGTCGAGGCCGAAGGGCTTTTCGACCACCAGCCGGGCGCCCTCGGCGAGCCGTTCGCGGCCCAGCATCGCGACCATCCCGGACATCGCCGTCGGCGGCACGGAGAGGTAGACCAGGCGCAGCACGTCGTCGCCGAGCTCCCCCTCCACCTCGCGCACCCGCGCCGCGAGGTCCGCGCCGTCGTCGGCGTCGGAGGTCACGAACGACAGGCGGTCCAGCAGGTCGCGGGCGACGGCGTCGTCGAGGTCGTCGACGCTCTCGCGCAGCCCGTCGAGCACCTCCGAGCGGAAGTCGTCGTCGGAGCCGGGCGAGTGCCGGCCGCTGCCGATCACGGCGTACGACGTCGGGAGCCGGCCGGCGGCGGCGAGCCGGTAGAGCCCCGGGAACAGCTTGCGCGCCGCCAGGTCCCCGCGTGCGCCGAAGAGGAGGAACACGCAGGGACGGTCGGTGGTCGTCATGCCACCGACGCTAGTGACCACCCGAAGGGGCGGGACCGCCCGCGGGGACGGTCAGGAGTTGCTGTAGACCGCCGGGCCGCTGTCCTCGCCGGAGGCGTCCGGGCCGCGTCCCGCCCAGGTCCAGGCGTAGGCCGGGTCCTCGACCGCGAGCCCGCCCTCGCCGAGCTCGAGCGGGGCGAAGGTGTCGACCATGACCGCGGACTCGTCGAAGTACTGCACGCCGAGGCTGGCCTCGATCGCGCTCGGCTGCGGGCCGTGGGCGTGGCCTCCCGGGTGCAGGCTGATCGAACCGAGGTTGATGCCCGAGCCCTTGCGCGCCTCGTAGTCACCGCCGACGTAGAACATGACCTCGTCGGAGTCCACGTTGGAGTGGTAGTACGGCACCGGGATGGCGAGGTCGTGGTAGTCGACCTTGCGGGGCAGGAAGTTGCAGATGACGAAGTTCCAGCCCTCGAAGACCTGGTGCACCGGCGGCGGCTGGTGGACCTTGCCGGTGATCGGCATGAAGTCCTCGACGTTGAACGTGTAGGGGTAGAGGCAGCCGTCCCAGCCGACGACGTCGAACGGGTGCGTGGCATAGGTGAGCCGGGTGCCGACGATGCCGGCGCTGGTCCGGTGCTTGACCAGCACCTCGACGTCGGTGCCCTCGACCTGGAGCGTCTCCTCGGGCCCGTGGAGGTCGCGCTCGCAGTAGGGCGCGTGCTCCAGGAACTGCCCGAAGCGCGACAGGTACCGCTTGGGCGGGTGGATGTGGGAGTTGGCCTCGACCGCGTAGAGGCGCGACGCCTCGGCGGGCACCCAGCGGTGGTCGGTGGCGCGCGGCACGACGACGTAGTCGCCGGCGCGGTAGGCGATGGTGCCGAAGACGGTCTCGACGACGCCGCTGCCGGACTCGACGTAGACGCACTCGTCACCGATCGCGTTGCGGTAGAGCGGCGAGGGGTCGGTGCCGGTGACGACGTACGCGATCCGGACGTCGTTGTTGCCGAGCACCATCCGGCGGCCCTCGACGGGGCACGTGCCGGTCTGCAGGTCGTGCAGCCTGAGGTGGCGCGGCTTGAGCGGGTGGTTGGGCGTGCGCGACTGGTCGGGCAGCTCCCAGACCTGGCTGTCGGTGATCGCGCTCGGCACCCCGCGGCGGTAGAGGAGCGAGGAGTCGGAGGAGAAGCCCTCCTCGCCCATCAGCTCCTCGCGGAACAGGTGGCCCTGGTCGTCGCGCATCTGCGTGTGGCGCTGCCGCGGCAGCCGGCCGAGTGCTCGGTAGTGCGCCATCGGTCCGCTCCAATCGTCCGATTATCGGACACTGACGTCCGCTATCTGGTGGTTAGAGTAGTCGCGTGTCCACCACTCCTCCACCCCCCGAGCACGACCGTGCGGACGACTTCCCCGAGGCCTGGCGCGCCCTCGTGGACGACGCCGCGATCTTCCCGCCCGGCGACGCCGACCTCCGCGAGGCGCTGCACGCCTACGACGCCCACCGGGCCGAGTGGTGGGCGGGACTCGTCGGGTCGTTCGTGGTCCGCGACACCGACCTCGGGTCGGTGCCGGCCGGCGTGCCCGTGTCGGTGGTGCTGACCAGCGGCGCCGGGGCGATCGAGGGCGTGGCGGCACTGGCCGCGCGCAGGGGCCTGTCGCTGGCCGGCCTCGAGGTCGCCGTGCGCGACGCCGACGACCCCGTCGGCAACGTACGCCGCCTCGACGCCGCGGCCCGCGCCGCGGAGGTCGACGTGCCGCTGTTCGTCGAGGTGCCCGGGCCGGCGACGGCCGCCTGGCTGGCCGCCGCCGACGAGGTGGCCGCGTGCGACCACCGGCTCAAGCTGCGGCTCGGCCACGTCGACCACGACCTGGTGCCCGACGCCGCCACGGTCGCCGGCTGGATCGACGCGGCGCTCGACCGGGAGGTCCGGTTCAAGGCCACCGCCGGCCTGCACCGCGCCGTACGCCACGAGCCGGAGGGCGGGGGCGCGCACGGCTTCCTCAACGTGCTCGCCGCGACCGCGGCGCTCTGGGAGGGCGGCTCGACCGCCGACGCCGTCGGTCTCCTCGAGCAGCGCGACGGCAGCGCGCTGACCGGCACCGACGTGGCCACGGCCCGGCGCTGGTTCTCCTCCTTCGGCTCGTGCTCGGTGACCGAACCCCTGGACGACCTCATCTCACTCGGATTGGTGGACAAGCGATGACAGCGACGACCTGGGTCGAGGGAGCCGCGGGCTCCGGGTTCGACGTCGACCACCTCCCCTACGGCGTCTTCGCGAGATCCGGCGAGCACCCGCGGGTGGCCGTGCGCATCGGCGACCAGGTGCTCGACCTCAGCATCGTGGCGGCCGCCGACATGGTCGACACGCACGCGCTGTTCGACCAGCCGACCCTCAACCCCTTCATGGCCGCCGGCCCCGCCGTCTGGGAGTCGACCCGCGCCTGGATCACCGGGCTGCTCACCGACGAGACCGAGCGCGACCTCGTCGAGCCGGCGCTGTCGCCTCTCGACTCGGTGCGGATGCTGATGCCGTTCACCGTCGGCGACTACGTCGACTTCTACGCCTCCGAGCACCACGCGTCCAACGTCGGGCGGATCTTCCGTCCCGACTCCGAGCCGCTCCTGCCCAACTGGAAGCACCTCCCCGTCGGCTACCACGGCCGCTCCGGCACCGTCGTCGTCTCCGGCACCGACGTCGTACGACCCAGCGGGCAGCGGAAGGCGTCGACGGACGAATCACCCACCTTCGGCCCCTCGCAGCGGCTCGACATCGAGGCCGAGCTCGGCTTCGTCGTCGGCGTGCCCACCGCCCTCGGCGACCGCGTCCCGACCGCCGACTTCGCCCGGCACACGTTCGGCGTGGTGGGCCTCAACGACTGGTCGGCCCGCGACATCCAGGCGTGGGAGTACGTCCCGCTCGGTCCGTTCCTCGGCAAGTCGTTCGCCACCACGATCAGCGCCTGGGTGACGCCCCTGGCCGCGCTGGGGGCGGCGTGGACCGAGCTGCCCGGCCAGGACCCGGAGGTCCTCGACTACCTCGCGGTCGAGGGGCCGGCGGGGCTCGACATCGAGGTGGAGGTGGTGCTCGACGGCGAGGTCGTCGCCCGCCCGCCCTACCGCGCGATGTACTGGTCGCCGGCCCAGATGCTCGCCCACACGACTGTCAACGGCGCCAGCGTGCGGACCGGGGACCTGTGGGCCTCCGGCACCATCTCCGGGCCCGAGCGCGACCAGCGCGGCTCGCTGCTGGAGCTGAGCTGGGGCGGCCAGGAGCCGTTCACGGTCGGAGGCCGCGAGCGCACCTTCCTGGAGGACGGCGACGAGGTGGTGCTGCGCTTCACCGCCCCCGGCACCAGCGGCGGCCGGATCTCCCTCGGCGAGGTGGCGGGACGCATCCTCCCGGCCCGCTGACGTCCGGCGGGTGGTCGCACCCCGTTCACCTCACTGCGCCACCGTGCGCGCATGCGCATCGCCCAGCTGGCCAACTTCGTCGGACCTGCCTCGGGGGGCATGCGCACCGCGCTGCGCGCCCTGGGCGAGGGCTACGCGGGGGCGGGGTGCCGCCGCCTGCTCGTCGTACCCGGCCCGGAGGACGCGCGGACGACCACGCCGCTCGGGGACGTGGTCCAGCTGCGCGCCCCGCGCGTCGGCGGCGGATACCGGCTCATCGTCGAGCCGTGGCGGGTCATCGAGGTGCTCGAGCAGTGGGAGCCCACGTCGGTCGAGCTGAGCGACAAGCTGACCCTGCTGCCGGTGGCGCGCTGGGCCCGGCGCAACGGGGTGGGCTCGGTGCTCCTCTCCCACGAGCGGCTCGGTGACATGCTCGCGCTGCGCACCGGCCTCGACGCCACGAGCAAGGTCTCTATAGGCCTGCTCAACCGGCTGCTCGTGCGCCACGTCGACACCGTGGTCGTCACCTCGGAGTACGCCCGCGACGAGTTCCAGGGGGTCGCCGACGCGGTCGGCTGCCCGGTGGTGCGCGTCCCGCTGGGGGTCGACCTCGCCACCTTCCGCCCGCACCGGCGCAGCCCGGCCGACGGGCTGCGGCTGGTGCACGCCGGGCGGCTCTCGCGCGAGAAGAGCCCGCACCTCGCGGTCGCCACCGCCGTCGAGCTGCACCGACGCGGCGTACCGCTGCGCATGGACGTGTACGGCGTCGGCCCGCACCGCGACGAGCTGGTCGACGTCGCCGGCACCGCACCGGTCCGCTTCCACGGGTACGTCGACTCCCCCGCGCGGCTCAGCCGGGCGCTCGCCCAGGCCGACGTGGCGCTCAGCGTCTGCCCCGGCGAGACCTTCGGGCTGGCCGTGCTCGAGGCGCTCGCCTCCGGCACGCCGGTGGTGACCGCCGACCGCGGCGGCGCCCGTGAGCTGGTCGACGCCGCGTCCGGGGCGTGGGCGGAGCCGGAGCCGGCCGCCCTCGCCGACGCCGTCCTCGACGTGGTGGCCAGGCCCGTCGCGGCGCGGCGCACGGCCGCCCGGCGGCGCGCGGAGCGCTACCCCTGGTCGACCACCGTGGCGTCGATGCTCGATGTCCATGCGTCGGTCGAGATGCCCGCCAGCCGCTCGCGCGCGCGTCGGGTGACGAGCAGCAGCACCGCGACCGCCGCCACGACCAGGGAGCCGATCACGATCGCGAGGTAGGCGCCGTGCAGCGAGGAGTCCATCGGCGCCACCAGCCCGGCGACCAGCGACAGCGCCACCAGCGCGGCCATCGCACCGCGGTCGAGCCGCTGCACCGCGACGAACGGCACCGCCCACAGGAAGTACCAGAGGTGCACCACCGGGCTGAGCGCCACGGTCGCGGCCGTCACGAGCGCCAGCGCACGCACCGACTGGCGGGCGTCGCCGGTGGGCGAGGCCACCAGCACCCAGCCCGCCACGACCACGATGCCGACCTGGGCGCCGAGCCGGACGAGGTCGAGGAAGGTGCCGTCGGGGGTGCCGGCCCCCGACGCCTGCGCGACCAGGTCCAGCCAGCCGCCGACCACCGTGGGCAAGGACAGCGGCGTGTTCACGGTGCCGGGGACGGCCAGGGCGCCGAGCCAGCCGATGCCGAGCCCCCACACCACGCCCGGGAGGACCAGGGCGGCCACGGCGACGGCGGCCACCCGCCCCGCGTGGCGCACCCGGACGGCGACCGACGCCGCGGCCGGGAGCGTCACCAGCACGACAGCGACGCAGGCCAGGCCGCCCGGCAGCTTCACCCCGGCAGCGAGGCCGCCGAGGACGGCCCCGGCCACCCACCCGTGCTCGCGCGCCACGACCAGCGCCGCCGCCATCAGGCCGACCATCAGCAGGTCGTTGTGGAGCCCGGCCACGCCGTTGGCCACCGTCAGCGGCGAGGCGAGCACGAGGCAGGAGGCCAGCGCCGGGTTGGTGCCACACCAGCGCGCCAGCCGCGGGACCGCCCACGCCAGCAGGACGAGGCCGACCAGCGCGATCATCCGGTGCGCGACGACGAGCAGCCAGGGGTCGGCGGTGAGCCCGGCGGCGAGGTCGCCGCCGATGAGCGGGACCGGACCATAGGGCGCCGGGGTCGCCATCCAGCGCGCGTCGACTCCCTCGACGATCGGGCCGGGGACCGAGCGCGGCCCGACCAGGCTCCACGGTCCGTGCTCGTAGGGCGAGATCCCGCGGTGCGCGAGCGTGCCCTGGGCGGCGTACGACCAGCCGTCGCGGGAGAACAGCGGCGGTGCGAGGAGCAGCGGCAGCGTCCACACCGCCGTGGCGGTGCGGACACGGGCGAGCAGCGCCGGCTGCTCCCGGACGTCGGCCCGGGCGCACGAGCGGCACAGGTGCAGCCACGCCGAGGCGATCAGGCCGAGGCCGGTCAGCACGACGACCAGCCCGGCCATGCGACCGACGGCCGTGCCACGCAGCAGCGCGAGCGTGTCCACGGCCGCGACCGCGGCACTCGGCGGGATGGTCGCGACGACGAGCCCGCCCAGCAGGACCAGCACGCTGCCGACGAGTCCCCGGACCATCACACGAGCGACGCTAGGACCGTCTCCCGACCGTGCTCCGACGCCCGGGTGAACGGCCGGCCAACCCCTGCTTCCCCGCGCACCCCACCCCTAGGCTGTGCGGCGTGAGACAGCTCGGCCAGTACGCCGCCCCGCGGCACGCCATCGCCCACCTCTCCGACCCCCACCTCATCGGCGGCGGCCGGCTGCACTACGGCGTCATCGACAACGTGGCCCACCTGCGCGCCGCGCTCGAGCGCCTCGCCGCGGTGCGTCCGGCCCCGCAGGCACTCGTGTTCACCGGCGACCTCGCCGACCAGGGCGAGCCCGAGGCCTACGCGACGCTCCGCTCCATCGTCGAGCCGGCCGCGGCCGCGATGGGCGCGATCGTGGTGTGGACGATGGGCAACCACGACGAGCGCAGCCCGTTCGCCCGTGGCCTCTTCGACTCCGACGACGACAGCTTCCAGGACCGGGTGCACGAGGTCGACGGCCTGCGCATCGTCGCCCTCGACACGAGCGTGCCGGGCTACCACCACGGCACGCTCGAGCCCGAGCAGCTGGCCTGGCTCGCCGACGTGCTCGCCACCCCGGCCGAGCACGGCACGCTGCTGGCGATGCACCACCCGCCGCTGCCGCTGCCGATGCTGCGCGCGGCCGAGCTGATCGAGCTGCACGACCAGCAGTCGCTGGCCGACGTGATCACCGGCACCGACGTGCGCGGCATCCTGGCCGGCCACCTGCACCTCTCGACGTGGTCCACCTTCGCCGGCGTACCCGTCTCGGTGGCCTCGGCGAGCTGCTACACCAGCGACCCGGCGCCGGTGGACCGGTTCGTCTCGGGCGTCGACGCCGGGCAGGCGTTCACCATGGTCCACACGTACGACGACCGGCTGGTGCACACGCTGGTCCCGCTCGAGCGCGGCACCGAGGTCAGCCACGTCGGCTCCGACATCGCCGAGGCCCTCGAGAGCGTGCCGCTGGAGCAGGCGTTCGAGCTGGCCTCGTCGAAGACCTCGCAGTTCAACAACTAGCGCCACGACGAGGACCCACCCCATGCGACTCCTGCTGATGCGCCACGGCCAGACGCACGCCAACGTCTCCGGCGAGCTCGACACCGCGCACCCCGGCCTGGACCTCACTGACCTCGGCCGAGCCCAGGCGGCGGCCGCCGCGCGCGCCCTGGCCGACGAGCGGATCGACGCGATCTACGTCTCGAGCCGGGTGCGCACCCACCAGACCGCCCGTCCGGCCGCGGACGACCGCGACCTCTCCCCGGTGCAGCTCGACGGCCTGGAGGAGATCCAGGCCGGCGACTTCGAGATGCGCAGCGACCACGACGCGGTCGCCGGCTACATCGGCAGCGTCGCGACGTGGCTCGAGGGCGACCTGACCCACCGGATGCCCGGGGGCGAGACCGGCGAGGAGTTCCTCGCGCGCTACGACCGTGCCGTGCGCGAGATCCTCGCCGCCGGTCACGACGCGGCACTGGTCGTCAGCCACGGCGCCGCCCTCCGGACCTGGATCTCGACGCGGATGGAGCCGCACCCGGACGCCCCGCCGCCGACGCAGCCGCTGCACAACACCGCCCTGGTCGTGCTCGAGGGCGACTTCGACTCCGGCTGGCGGATGGTCTCGTGGCAGGGCCATCCCGTCGGCGGCGAGCTCCTCGAGGACCCCACCGCCGAGGACCCCACCGGTGACCTCGACCCCGACGGGGACGGCGAGATCGGCTGAGCGCCGGGCCGGATCAGACTCCCTCGGTGCCGATGCCCGGGTGGACGAAGGGCCGGCCGGCCTTCATCTGCTCGATCGAGCCGGGGTGGACCCGGTCGAGGTGGGCGAGCCCGCGGCGCCGGTAGCGGAGGATCTGCACGACGCCGAAGACCCAGAAGACGTACTGCACGGCCAGCGCGAGCTTGAAGTCGCCGAGCGTGTACGCGGCCATGCCTCCCGGCTCGACGAGGTCGAGCACGACACCGATCAGCCCCATGGTCAGCAGCGAGGCCGTGAAGCCGCCGACGTTGACGAGGCCGTTGGCACGGCCGGCCTCGTGCGGGGGCGTGAACGAGCGGGCGAGGTCGAAGGCCACCATCGCCGCCGGTCCGCCGCTGGCGGTGGCGAACGTCATCACGACGACCAGCCACACCGGCGCCGGCCCGGGCCACAGCAGCACGGCCGTCCACGGCACCACCATCGCGACGACGACGCCGATGACGATGAACGAGCGGTAGTACGGCAGGCGGGCGACGAGCCGCGCCAGCCCCAGCCCGCTCACCACGGTCCACGCGGTCATCGCCATCAGCAGCGTGCTCGCGGAGGCCGTGCTCCAGCCGAGGCCCCGGACGAGGAACGGGTAGCCCCACAGCAGCGCGAAGACGGTGGCGGAGAACTGCGAGGTGAAGTGCGACCACATGCCCAGGCGCGTGCCGGGGTTGCCCCACACCGTCCGCACCGACTGCGCGAGCGCGCCGAGCTTGATCGCGACGACGTCGTCGCGTCGGTAGGGCGAGTCCTTCACCAGCGCGACGACCGCGACGAGGAGCACCACCCCGACGCTGGAGCTGAGCGCGAAGGTGCGGGTCCAGCCGAGCTCGTGCAGGAGGTACGACAGCGGGCCGGCGGCGGCGATCGCGCCGAGCTGCCCGGACAGCCCGGTCAGCTGGGTGACCATCGGCGCCTGGCGGACCAGGAACCAGACGGTCACCAGGCGGATGACGCTGACGAAGACCATCGCGTCGCCCGCGCCCACCACCGCCCGTGCCGCGACGGCCGCGGGGAAGGACGCCGAGAACGCGAAGGCGAGCTGGCCGGCGGTCATCAGGACGAGACCGGTCAGCAGCATGGCGCGCGAGCCGTAGCGGTCGAGCAGCACGCCGACCGGCACCTGCATGCCGGCGTAGACGACGAGCTGGAGGACCGTGAAGGTGGCCAGGCTCGTCGCGTTGATGTGGAAGCGGTCGGCGGCGATGATCCCCGCGACGCCCAGCGAGCTGCGGTGGAAGACCGCCAGGACGTAGACCGCGAGCGCGACCAGCCAGATCACCCACGCCCGGCGCCTGCCGATGTCGTGGACCTGCTCGGCGCTCACTCGGCGGCCGCTCCGGCCTGCCGGGCCACCGCGGCGGTGAGCTCGGCACGGTCGGGCGGGTCGGCTCCCGGACGGGACACGGTGACCGCGGCCCCCGCGGCAGCGCTGCGTACGGCGGTGTGCACCTCGTCGTCGGACAGCGCCTGCAGTGCACCGGCGCTGTCCGGTCCGCCGACCCCCAGCCCGACCAGGGCGTCGATCAGGACGGCGCTGAAGGTGTCGCCGGCGCCGACCGTGTCGGCCACCGCGACCGGCACGCCCGCGACCTCCAGCACGCTGCCGCCGGACCGCACGGCGACGGCGCCCTCGCCGCCACGCGTGACGACCACCAGTCGCGGACCCATGCTCGCCCACCGGGTGGCGGTCGCGACAGGGTCGTGGCCGGGGTGCAGCCAGTGCAGGTCCTCGTCGCTGACCTTGACCACGTGGGACAGCGCGACCAGCTCCTCGACGCGGGCGGCCGGCCCGGCGCGGTCCGGCGTGATGGCCGGCCGGGCATTGGGGTCGAGGGACACGAGGGCGGAGTCGCGGTGGCGGCGCACCGCCTCGAGGACGACGTCGGCCCCGGGCGGGAGCACCGTCGCGATCGAGCCCACGTGCAGGACGTCGCACTCCTCGTGGGGCACCTCGCGCAGCTCCCAGTCGAGGTCGAAGACGTAGCTCGCGGCGCCGGAGTCGTCGAGGGTGACCTCGGCGCTGGACGTCCGCCCGCTGCCCGTGGCCTGGGCGAGCACCCGGACGTTGCTGGCCTCGAGCCACTGCCGCACCATCGCGCCGCGCTGGTCGTCGCCGAGGAGCGTCACCAGCCGCACGTCGCGCTCGAGCCGGCCGAGGGTGATCGCCACGTTCGCGGGGCTGCCGCCGGGCAGGTCGCGCGGTTGCCCGGTCGCGTCGGGGACGACGTCGACGAGGGCCTCGCCGACGACCAGGACGCGGGGGGCTGGGACCGTCACGGCGTCCATCATCCTCCTGCCCGGCCGCGCTCCGACACGGCCACCGCGGTCGCGAGACTCGGCGCCAGTGGCAGCCGCGGCAGCAGCGTGGCCTGCACCGCGTGGTAGAGGTCGGGCTTGCCCGGCCACACCGCGGCCTTGGGCTGGTTCCCAGGGTCCAGCTCGTGGCGCCACGAGCCCCGGTCGAGGTCGCGGACGTGCGCGTCGACGTAGGCCCACCACTCCGCGTGGCGCTCGCCGTAGCGCGCCTCACCCGTACGCCGGTGCAGCGCGGCCGCGGCGGCGATGCCCTCGGCGACGACCCAGTGGTAGCGGTCGCGCACCACCGGCGCACCGGTCCAGTCGGTCGTGTAGACGAAGCCGGGTGCCCCGTCGGCGTGCCAGCCGTCCGCAACGGCGCGGTCGAAGAGCACCCGTGACGTGTCGAGCAGCCCGGACGGCGCCGCGTCGCCGAGCGTCGCCTCGACGTGCAGCAGCAGGCGCGACCACTCCAGCCCGTGCCCCGGCGTGGCGCCGTAGGGCTTGAACGGGTCGTCGGGGCGGTCACGGTTGAGGTCGAGGTCGACCGACCAGTCCGGGCCGAAGTGCTCGGGCAGGCGGCCGTCGTGTGCTGCGGCGAGCTCGACGGCGAAGGTGGCGAGCTGGGACGCACGGTCGTGCCAGCGCCGGTCGCCGGTCACGTCGCCCACCGCCAGCAGCGCCTCGAGCGAGTGCATGGTGGCGTTGAGCCCGCGGTAGGGCGCGGGCTCGGTCCACGTGCGGTCCCACTCGTCGTACACCCGGCCGGTCGCGTCGTCCCAGAAGTGGCGCTCGAACACCTCGGTCGCCGCGTCGAGCAGAGCCTCCGCACCCGGCAGCCCGGCGACCACCGCGGTCGAGCCGGCCAGCACGACGAAGGCGTGGTCGTAGCAGGACTTCGCCGTCCCCTCGACCGGTACGCCGTCGGCACCCGCCGCGTGGAACCAGCCGCCGTGCTCGCCGTCGCGGAGCGTCGTCCGCAGGCCGTCGAGCGCGGAGACCGCGACCGGCTCGCAGCCCTCGACCCCGAGGAGGACGCCGAGGCCGAAGACGTGCACGGTGCGGCTGGTGGTCCACGTGTGGACCGGCCGGGACAGGTCCGGCTCGCCGTCGTCGTCCAGCCAGGCCGCGCCGCCGGCCGGGTGGACGAGGTGCCGCCCGAACCGGAGCAGCCGGCGGCACTCCGCGTCCAGCCACTCGTCGCTCGGCCCCGGGGTGCTCGGTTCGCTCACCCCGGCAGTCAACCAGCGACTGCCCCGGACGCACGAGACCCCCGCACGTCTGC
Organism: Microbacterium sp. ARD31; assembly: GCF_031844425.1. Classification (NCBI taxonomy): domain Bacteria; kingdom Bacillati; phylum Actinomycetota; class Actinomycetes; order Micrococcales; family Microbacteriaceae; genus Microbacterium; species Microbacterium sp. ARD31. The sequence continues at coordinate 94,677 of NZ_JAUZVE010000013.1, read as the reverse complement.
GCGGGGGTCTGGCGACTGGACACGTCCAGTGGCAGGTAGAGGATTCGAACCTCTGTAGGCAATGCCGGCTGATTTACAGTCAGCTCCCTTTGGCCGCTCGGGCAACCTGCCGGGGCGTGCGGAACAATAGCAAGGCACGGACTTCACCACGAATCGCCGGGGCACCCGGCCGGGACCCCGCACGGCCCCGACCAGGGCCCCACAAGGAGGCACAGAATGGCTGACTCGAGCTTCGACATCGTGAGCAAGCTGGACCGCCAGGAGGTCGACAACGCGCTGAGCCAGGCGGCCCGCGAGATCGCCACCCGCTTCGACTTCAAGGGCACCGGCGCCAGCATCGAGTGGAAGGGCGAGAAGGCGATCGAGATCACCGCCTCAGCCGACGACCGGGCGAGCGCCGTCCTGAGCGTCTTCCAGGACAAGCTGATCAAGCGCAACCAGAGCCTGAAGATCCTCGACGCGTCCGAGCCGCGCCAGTCCGGCCAGGTCTCGAAGATCGACATCACGCTCAAGGAGGGCATCACCTCCGAGGACGCCAAGAAGATCTCCAAGCTGATCCGCGACGAGGGCCCCAAGGGCGTCAAGGCGCAGGTGCAGGGCGAGGAGCTGCGCGTGTCGTCGAAGAAGCGCGACGACCTCCAGGCCGTCCAGCAGCTGGTGAAGGCCCAGGACTACGACTTCGCGGTGCAGTTCACCAACTACCGCTAGGCACGGTCAGGTCGCCAGCACCGTGCGCAGGAAGTGCACGGCGGCGACCGGGTCGTGGGGCAGGTGGTGGGCGTGCAGCTGCTCGGCCACGCCCTGGGTCGCGCCGCGGCCGGCCACGAAGACCGGGTGCTCGACGGCGAGCCGGCTGATCGCCGCCCCCTCGGCGGTCAGCGCGGTGGCGCGCGTGGCGGCGAGCACCACGGCGTCGGCGCCGGACGCGCGGGCGGCGGCGACGATCGCAGGCATCGGGGTGTCGGCGCCCAGGAAGCGGGTGCGGGCGCCGTTCTCCCCGAGCAGCAGGGAGAAGCAGAGCAGCACGAGGTCGTGCCGCTCCCCCGGCGGGCAGGCCAGCAGGACGACCGGTCCCCCGGTGGTCTCCGCGTCGCGCGGGCGGCCCGTGTAGGCCCACAGCCAGCGGCGCAGGAGGTTGCTCACGAAGTGCTCGTGGGCGACCGACAGCCGCCCCTCCTCCCACCGGTCGCCGAGCTCGGCGAGGAACGGCAGGACGACCTGCATGACGGCCCCGCTGAGGTCGCGCTCCCAGAGGAGGCGGGCCAGGGTGTCGTCGGCGACCTCGCCGTCGAAGGTCTCCACCGCGGCCCAGAGCCGTTCGGTGGAGGCCTGCGTCTCCTCGGTTGCCGTGATCACAGGTGAACGCTAGTCGGTCGGCGCAACTCTCGGCAGCGACCTGGGGGTGAGGTGGCGTTCAGCCGGCCACCGCCATGGACGGTACGACGGCCGCGCCGGGCGCCGCGGTGACCCACACGGTGTCCCCTTCGCGGAGGGCCAGGCTGCGGGCCTCCGCGCGCGAGAGCACCACGTGGACGTCGTCCCCGGTGACGGTCAGCACGTTGAGCCGCACCTCGAAGCCGACCTTGAGCAGGCGCGAGATGGTGCCCTCGGTGGCCCCGGCCAGGACCGGCGTCGTCGAGACGTCCACGTCGTGGGGGCGCAGGGCGACCCCGCCGAGGTGGGTGACGTCGCCGAGGAACGACATCACGAAGTCGTTGGCCGGGGTCTCGTAGAGCTCGTCGGGCGTGCCGACCTGCTCGACGCGTCCCTCGTTGATCACCACGATCTCGTCGGCGACCTCCATGGCCTCCTCCTGGTCGTGGGTCACGAACACGGTGGTGACGTGGACGTCGTCGTGCAGCCGTCGGAGCCAGTCGCGCAGCTCCTTGCGGACCTTGGCGTCGAGGGCGCCGAAGGGCTCGTCGAGCAGCAGCACGCTCGGCTCGACCGCGAGGGCCCGGGCCAGCGCCATGCGCTGCCGCTGGCCGCCGGAGAGCTGGGCGGGGAGCCGGTGGGCGAACTGCGAGAGGTGCACGAGCTCGAGCAGCTCCTGCACCCGGCGCGCGACCTCGTCCTTGGGCCGCTTGCGGATCTCGAGGCCGAAGGCGACGTTCTTGGCGACGGTCATGTGCTTGAAGACCGCGTAGTGCTGGAAGACGAAGCCGACGTTGCGCTTCTGGGCGGGCAGGTGGGTCGCCTCGACGCCCTCGATGGTGACCGAGCCGCTGTCGGCCGTCTCGAGGCCGGCGATGATGCGCAGCAGCGTGGACTTGCCGCCGCCGCTCGGTCCGAGGAGGGCGGTCAGCTGGCCGGTCGGGATGGAGACGTTGACGTCGTCCAGCGCCACGAAGTCGCCGAACGTCTTGTTCAGGCCGGACACTTCGATGCTCATGCGGTGGAGCCTTTCAGGAATGGTTCTTGGGACGGATGATCGCGACGACGACGATGCAGGCGACGGACACCATCGCAAGCAGGAAGGCCGTCGCGTAGGCGCCCTGCTGGTCGAAGTTGAGGTACTTCTCCTCGACGGCGAGCGTCGCCGTACGGGTCTGGCCGAGGACGTTGCCCGAGACGACCTTGACGGCACCGAACTCACCGAGGGAGCGCGCCAGGGTCAGCACGACGCCGTAGACGATGCCCCACTTGATCGACGGGAGGGTGATGCGCCAGAAGCGCTGGACGCTGTTGGCGCCCAGGCTCTCGGCTGCCTGCTCCTGCTCGGTGCCGATCTCCTCGAGCACCGGAACGACCTCGCGGATCATCAGCGGCAGCGCGACGAAGGTGGTCGCCATGATGATGCCCGGCGTCGAGAAGATGACCTGGAAGCCCATGCCGAGCAGCGTCGGGCCGAACCAGCCGTTGCGACCGCCGTAGACGAGCACGAGCGCGAGGCCGACGACGATCGGCGAGACCGACAGCGGGATGTCGAGCAGCGCGTTGAGCACCCTCTTGCCCGGGAACTCGTAGCGCACGAGCAGCAGCGAGATGCCCACGCCGAACAGGGTGTTGATGACGACCGACCACACCGCGACGTACGCACTGAGCTGGAGCGCCACCACCATGTCCGGGTCCTCCAGCAGCGACCGGATGGAGGAGAAGCCGTCGTCGAAGGTGTTCGTCACGACCAGCGACACGGGCCAGGCCACCAGGAAGAACAGGTAGGCGGCGGCGATGGTGCGCAGGACGTACGTCGTCGGGGTCCTGCGGACCCGGGCCGGGCGGCGTCGCGTCTCGACGGGCGGCGCCTCGGCCTCTGCGTGGACCAAGGTGTCAGCCACGTGCCGCCACCCGCCTCTGGATCACGTCGAGGAGCAGGATGACTGCGAGCGAGATCGCCAGCAGCACGGTCGCGACGGCCGCGGCCGCCGGGACGTTGTCGTTCTCGATGCTGCTGAGGATGCGCACGGAGGTGACCTCGGTCTTGAAGGGGAGGTTGCCGGAGAGCAGCACGAGCGAGCCGTACTCGCTGACGCCGCGGGCGAAGGAGAGGGCGGCTCCCGCCGCGATGGCGGGCGCCAGGCTGGGCAGGAGGATGCGCCGGAAGGTGGTGAACCGGCTGGCGCCGAGCGAGGCGGCCGCCTCCTCGACGTCGCGGTCGAGCTCCTCGAGCACCGGCTGCACCATCCGGACGATGAAGGGCAGCGTGACGAACAGGAACGCCAGGAAGACCGCGACGCGGGTGTTGGCGACGTCCACGCCCAGCGGGCTGTCCTGCCCGTAGAGCGAGAGCAGCACCAGGCCGGCGACGACCGTCGGCAGCGCGAAGGGGATGTCGATCATCACCTCGAGCACCGACTTGCCCCAGAAGCGGTCGCGGACCAGGACCCATGCGATGAGCGGGCCCATCACGACGTTGACGAGGGTGACGCCGAGGGCGGTGAGGACGGTGAGCCGGATCGCGGCAGCCGTCTGACCGTTGGTGATGGTCGACCAGAAGACGTCCCAGCCGCCGTCGACCGCGGTGACGACCACGGCCGCGAGGGGGATCAGGACCAGCGCGCTGAACCAGATCATGGCGATGCCGAGCCCGAGCCCCGACGAGCGCGTGAGCGTGGAACGCGGACCCGACCGGCGAGGAGTCCTCGCCGGTCGGACCGCAGCGATCTCAGTGGAGGTCATGAGGAGACGGGCAGATCACTCGAGGGAGAGACCGGCGCCGAGGATGGCCTCGAAGATCAGGCCGTTCTCCTCGTCGAAGAACTTCGTCGACACCTCGTCCCAGCCACCGAAGTCGTTGTCGACGGTCAGCAGCGTCTTCACCTCGGGGAACGGGTTGCTCGGGTCGGCGGCGCCCTCGACGGTGCCGCCGTAGTCGACGTCGTCGCGGATGGGGCGGAAGCCGGTCAGGGCGAACTGCTTCTGGCCCTCGTCGGAGAGCACGAAGTCGAGCCAGGCCTGCGACGGCTCGGAGGCGTCCTCGAGGACGGCGCCGGCGTTCTCGATGAGCAGCGTGGTGTCGGGGAGGACGTACTCGAAGCCCTCGTCGTTCTGCGCGGCGAGGATCGCCTCGTTCTCGTAGGCCATCAGCACGTCGCCGGTGCCGCCGAGGAACGCCGTGGTGGCGTCACGGCCGCTGCCCGGCAGCGAGACGACGTTCTCGAAGAACTTGTTGACGTAGTCGGTCGCCTCCTTCTCGGTGCCGCCGTCGCTGATGACCTGGCCGTAGGCGGCCAGTGCGTTCCAGCGGGCCGCACCCGACGAGGCCGGGTTGGGCGTGACGATCTCGACGCCGGGCTTCACCAGGTCGGCCCAGGTCCTGATGTTCTTGGGGTTGCCGTCGCGGACGCCGAAGACCACGACCGAGCGCGACACGACGCCCTTGTTCTCCCCGGCGTCCCAGTCGTCGGCCACGAGGCCCTCGTCGACCAGGCGGGTGACGTCGGTCGGCACGGAGAAGTGGACGTAGTCGGCCTCGAGGCCGGCGGCGACCGCGCGGCTCTGGTCGCCCGACGGGCCGTAGGACGTCTGGAACTCCACGCCCTCGCCCTCGTCGGTCTTGGCGAACTCGGCCGCGATGTTCTTGTTCGCTGCTTCAGGGACGGCGAAGCCGACGATGTGGATCGTCTTGGCCGCGTCGTCGTCAGTGCCCCCGGAGGCACCAGGCGCGCAGGCGGAGAGGGCCAACGCCCCGACCAGGGCTGCCGCGAGCGCGGCACGTGAACGGTTCTGCATCAGGGGTACTCGACTTTCTTGATCGGTCAGCAATGTCGAGAAACATACATGACTTTATTGACCCCGATGACATTGGTCCGCGTGTCGTGCCTCCGCCGTGGCGCCGAGGCGGGCTCAGGCGCGGCAACGGGCCGGGAGCCGACGGTGGCTCCCGGCCCCTGCCGGGCCGCCCTCCCGAGGGGCGGCAGTGGGGGTGTGCGACTACTTCAGGCCGTTGTTGACGGCCGTGATCAGCTCGCCGTTCGAGGTGTCGCCGGACAGCTCCCAGAAGAACGCACCGGCCAGGCCTTGCTGCTTGGCGTAGGCCATCTTGGTGCCGATCGTCTGCGGGGTGTCGTAGCTCCACCACTGGTCACCGCACTTCGCGTACGCCGTGCCGCCGACCGTCCCGGTCGCCGGGCAGCGCTGCTTGAGCACCTTGTAGTCCTCGATGCCCTGCTCGTAGGTGCCGGGTGCCGGGCCGGAGGCCGACCCTCCGGGGGCGGACTGGCTCACACCGGCCCAGCCGCGGCCGTAGAAGCCGATGCCGAGCAGCAGCTTGGAGGACGGGATGCCGAGCGAGCGCAGCTTCGCGATCGCGGTGCTGGAGTCGAAGCCCTGCGTGGGGATCCCGGGGTACGACGTGAGCGGCGAGTGCGGGGCCGTGGGCCCCTGGGCCGCGAAGGCGCCGAAGTAGTCGTAGGTCATGGGCATGTACCAGTTGACGTACTGCGCCGCCTCGCCGTACCCACCCCTCTCGATCTTGCCGCCGCTCGTGCCGTCGGCGGTGATGGCCGCGGTCACCAGGTCGCTGCCGAAGGAGGCGCGCAGCGCCTGCATCAGGCGGGGGAACGCCTGCGGGCCGCTCGAGTCGCAGGTCAGGCCGCACGCGTTGGGGTACTCCCAGTCGATGTCGATGCCGTCGAAGACGTCGGCCCAGCGCGGGTCCTCGACCAGCGCGCGGCACGACTGGGCGAACGCCGTGGGGTTCTGCGCGGCCTGGCCGAAGCCGCCGGACCAGGTCCAGCCGCCGAACGACCACAGGATCTTCAGGTGGGGGTACTTCGCCTTGAGCTTGCGCAGCTGGTTGAAGTTGCCGCGCAGGCCCTGGTCCCACGTGTCGGCGACGCCGTCGACGCTCTGCGCCGCGGTGTAGGCCTTGTCGTGGTCGGCGTAGGAGTCACCGATCGTGCAGCGGCCGTTCTGGACGTTGCCGAACGCGTAGAGGATGTGCGTCAGCTTGGCCGCCGAGCCGCTGGTGTCGAGGTCCTTGGCGTGGAAGTTGCGGGCATAGGTGCCCCAGTTGGTGAAGTAGCCGATGACCTTCTTGCCGCTCGGGTCCGGAGGCGTGGTGGTCGGGGGCGGCGTGGTCGGAGGCGTGGTCGTGGGCGGGGTCGTGGGGCCCCCGTCGCAGGCGCCGAGGTCGACCCAGACGCCCCACTCGCCGGTGGTGCCGGGCACCTCGCCCTGCGTCCACCACTTCGCGCGGTAGGTACGGCCCTGGTGGGTCACCTGGCTGCCGTTGGTGTAGATCGCGGTGCTGCTCCAGGCCGGCGCCGTGCATGCGGTCGCGGCAGCCGCCGACGTACCTCCGGCGCCGACGAAGGCGACCGGCACGAGCGCGGCGGTGGCGACGACGGCGACGACCGCGGCCGCCGCCCTCCTCAGTCCGCGCGGCGCAGCGGCCGGCCGGTGCGTCAGCTTCCCCTTCAACTTCATGGATCCTCCCGAGTGGACGAGGGCGCAGGTGCGCCTGCGGTGAACCTAGGGAGGCTGTGACGCGCGCCACAAGGGGTTCGTTAGATCTCCTTACTAACTACCGCTCCGTAATACGTACGGCCTCCTAACAAAAGGGCAGGTCAGGGTCGTGCCGCCCGCATCACGGTCGACCTCGCGCTCAGCGGCCGAGCGTCTCGCATGCTGGGACGCGCGCGGCGCCCTGATCCACCCGGGCCGGGAATGACCCGCATCACAGTGCCCGCGGGGCGCGCGTCCCACAGGTCAGGCACGGTCGGTTCGCGCGTGTCCGGCGGCTATCGTTGCCGCTTGTGGTAGCACCCGAGAAACAGGTCAAGCAGCTCGACCGCGTCATCATCCGGTTCGCCGGCGACTCCGGCGACGGCATGCAGCTCACCGGTGACCGCTTCACGCAGGAGACGGCGGTCTTCGGCAACGACCTGGTGACCCTCCCGAACTTCCCGGCCGAGATCCGCGCCCCCCAGGGCACCCTCCCGGGCGTCTCGTCGTTCCAGGTGCACTTCGCCGACCACGACATCCTCACCGCGGGCGACGCCCCCGACGTGCTCGTGGCGATGAACCCCGCCGCGCTGCGCGCCAACCTCGGCGACCTGACCAGCGGCGCGACGATCATCGTGGACACCCACGACTTCACCGCGCGCAACCTCACCAAGGCCGGCTACCAGGACAACCCGCTCGAGGACGACAGCCTCCGCGACTTCGTCGTCCACACGGTCGACCTGACCGGCATGACCGTCGAGGCGGTCAAGGAGTTCGGCCTCTCCCGCAAGGACGCCTCCCGCGCGAAGAACATGTTCGCCCTCGGCCTCCTGTCGTGGATGTACGGCCGGCCGACCGACCCGACCGTCGACTTCGTCTCGAAGCGCTTCGCCAAGGTGCCCGACATCCGCGACGCCAACATCACGGCCTTCAAGGCGGGCTGGTACTTCGGCGAGACCACCGAGGCCTTCGCGGTCCGCTACGAGATCAAGCCCGCCACCATGCCCCCGGGCACCTACCGCAACATCACCGGCAACCTCGCCCTCGCCTACGGTCTGATCGCCGGCGGCGTGCAGTCCGGGCTGCCGGTCTTCCTCGGCTCCTACCCGATCACCCCGGCCTCCGACATCCTCCACGAGCTCTCGAAGCACAAGGGCTTCGGCGTGACGACGTTCCAGGCCGAGGACGAGATCGCCGGGGTCGGTGCGGCCATCGGCGCCTCCTTCGCGGGGCAGCTCGGCGTCACCACGACCTCCGGTCCCGGCGTCTCGCTCAAGTCCGAGGCGATCGGGCTGGCGATCATGACCGAGCTGCCGCTGGTCGTGGTCGACGTGCAGCGCGGTGGCCCCTCCACCGGCCTGCCCACCAAGACCGAGCAGGCCGACCTGCTCCAGGCGATGTTCGGGCGCAACGGCGAGGCCCCGCTGCCGATCGTCGCGCCGCAGTCGCCCGGCGACTGCTTCGACGCGGCCGTGGAGGCCGTGCGCATTGCGATCACCTACCGCACACCGGTGATGCTGCTCTCCGACGGCTACCTGGCCAACGGCTCGGAGCCGTGGCGGGTCCCCTCCCTCGACGAGCTGCCGGTCATCGACCCGGCGTTCGCCACGGGGCGCAACCACGGCGAGGGTGACGACGCGGAGTTCTGGCCCTACCTCCGCGACGAGGCCACGCTGGCCCGGCCGTGGGCGGTCCCCGGCACGCCGGGCCTCGAGCACCGCCTCGGCGGCCTGGAGAAGGGTGACGGGCACGGCAACATCTCCTACGACCCGGCCAACCACGACTTCATGGTCCGCACCCGTCAGGCCAAGGTCGACCGGGTCGCCGACTCGCTGCCGCCGCTCGAGGTCGACGACCCCAGCGGCGAGGCCAAGGTGCTCGTGCTGGGCTGGGGGTCGACGTACGGCCCCATCGGCGCCGGCGTACGCCGCGTGCGCAAGGCCGGCTACCACGTCGCCCAGGCGCACCTGCGGCACCTCAACCCGTTCCCCAAGGACCTGGGCGAGGTGCTCCGGCGCTACGACAAGGTCCTGGTGCCCGAGATGAACCTCGGCCAGCTCTCCCTGCTGCTCCGTGCCGAGTACCTCGTCGACGTCGTCGGCTACAACGAGGTGCGCGGCCTCCCGCTCAAGGCCACGCAGCTGGCCCACGTGATCGCCGACCTCGTCGGCCAGGCCGAGGACACCACGGTGGAGCTCGGCATCTGGGGCCTGCCGTCCCAGAAGGAGGAAGTGTGATGACCACCCAGCTCGGCATCCCGTCGTTCCGCTCCGGCACGGAGCTCGTCCCTGCCACCGAGGAGCCGCAGAGCGGCAAGGACTTCACCTCCGACCAGGAGGTGCGCTGGTGCCCCGGGTGCGGTGACTACGCCGTGCTCAAGGCCGTGCAGTCGTTCCTGCCCGACCTCGGCCTGCGCCGCGAGAACATCGTCTTCATCTCCGGCATCGGCTGCTCGTCGCGGTTCCCGTACTACCTCGACACCTACGGCATGCACTCGATCCACGGGCGCGCGCCGTCGATCGCGACCGGCATCGCCACCGCCCGCGAGGACCTCTCGGTCTGGGTCGTCACCGGTGACGGCGACGCCCTGTCGATCGGAGGCAACCACCTCATCCACGCGCTGCGCCGCAACGTGAACATGACGATCCTGCTGTTCAACAACCGGATCTACGGCCTGACCAAGGGCCAGTACTCCCCCACGTCGGAGACCGGCAAGGTCACCAAGTCCACGCCCATGGGCTCGCTCGACCACCCCTTCAACCCGGTGTCGCTCGCGCTCGGCGCCGAGGGCACCTTCGTGGCCCGCACCATCGACTCCGACCGCAAGCACCTCACCTCGGTGCTCGCCGCGGCCGCCGCCCACCGCGGCACGTCGCTGGTCGAGATCTACCAGAACTGCCCGATCTTCAACGACGGCGCCTTCGACGCCATCAAGTCGCCGGAGACCAAGGCCGACGCGATCATCCCGCTCGTCCACGGCGAGCCGATCACGTTCGGTGCGGACGGCTCGAAGGCCCTCGTGCGCGACCAGGCCACCGGCGGCGTGAAGGTCGTCGCGACGGCCGACGTCGACGCGGCCGACATCGTGGTCCACGACGCGCACAACCCCGACCCGACGATGGCCTTCGCGATCTCCCGGCTGACCGACTCCGGCTACCTCAACACCTCGCCGATCGGCATCTTCCGCCAGGTCGAGCGCACGACGTACGACGACGCGGCGCGCGAGCAGGTGGCGACGGCGACCGGCGACGTCACCGGGTCCGGAAATGACGACACCGCCGACCGCGCCGCCCGTCTGGCGGCGCTGATCGGCGGTGGCGACACCTGGACGATCGCCTGACCCTCTCGGGTCGGTGCGGTCGTCGCGACCGGGTTCAGTCGAAGTACAGGGTCCAGACGGTGCCCTTGGTGTTGCCGTAGCCGTTGGAGTGGTCGACCTTGGAGCGCCACTTCCAGCGGCCCTTCTCGGGCGCGAAGATGCGGGTCTTGAAGACCCCGTTGTCGTTGGTCTTGACCTTCTTCACGGTCTTCCACTTGCAGGAGCCGCACGCCTTCTTGAGGATCTTCACCTGCTGGTTGGCGTACGGCAGGACGGTGCCGTCGAGCTGCGGCTCGGAGACCACGCCCTTGAGCTTGAAGGCGTTGTAGCTGACCTGGTGGTCCCGCGGCGACTCCTCCTCGATGATGCGCTTGGGCGCTGAGCCGGCGCTGGCGCCAGTGCTGAGCGCACCGGTGACGAGCAGAGCAGCGACGAGTGCTGACAGGACGGCGCGGAGCATGCGCATGTGGAACTCCCCCTCGAGACGTGTGAGCAGAACTGACCGTGGTCCCGGCGTCGGGACCGGTCCCATGGTAGGCGACGGGCCACCCCTAGACTTCGCGAGTGCCAGACAGCCGACGCGGACTCATCGCCGGGGCGCTGGCCTACACGCTGTGGGGCGTCTTCCCGCTGTACTGGACGGTGCTTGAGCCGGCCGGCGCCATCGAGCTGCTCGCCCACCGCATCATCTGGTCCGTCGCGACGATGCTCGCGATCCTCGTCCTCTGGCGACGCGTCGACCACTTCCGCGCGCTGCTCCGCGACCGGCGCCGGTTCTGGATCATCGCGCTGGCCGCGGTGGTGATCACGGTCAACTGGGGCGGCTACATCTGGGGCGTCAACAACGGCAAGGTCGTGGAGACCTCGCTGGGCTACTTCATCAACCCCCTCGTCACCGTGCTCATGGGCGTGCTGCTCCTCGGCGAGCGGCTGCGTCGCCTCCAGTGGATCGCCATGGGCATCGCGTTCGTCGCGGTCGCGGTGATCACCATCGACTACGGCCGTCCGCCGTGGGTCGCCCTCCTCCTCGCCTTCTCCTTCGGCACCTACGGCCTGGCGAAGAAGCAGGCCGGCGCCGGCGCGGTGGAGAGCATCACGCTGGAGACCTTGCTGATCGCGCCGTTCGCGATGGCGTACGTCGCCTGGCTCGTCGCGACCGGTGAGTCCAACTTCGGCTCGCACGGGCTCGGGCACGCCCTGCTCTTCACGACCACCGGCATCATCACGGCGGTGCCGCTGATGCTGTTCGGCGCCGCTGCCATCCGGGTCTCCATGGTCTCGCTCGGGCTGCTGCAGTACCTCGCCCCGACGATCCAGTTCGCCCTCGGGCTGCTCGTCTTCGACGAGCCCATGCCCGCCAGCCGGTGGATCGGCTTCTCCCTCGTCTGGGTCGCCCTCGCCATCTTCACCGTCGAGGCGGTCAACCTCCGACGCCGCCAGCTGCGCCTCGTCGCCCACGCGACCACCGCCGCCTAGCCCCCCGGAGGGTCAGGCGGTGCGGGTGGCGACCACGTCGGCGAAGGACTCCAGGGCCGTACGGACGGGGCCGGGGTCGAGGACCTCGAGGAGCTTCTTGGCCTGGGTGGCCTGGCCGAGGACGTAGTCGCGGGCCTGGTCCATCGCCGGGTGGCGGCGCAGCAGGGCGAGGGCCTCGGCGTGCTCGGCGTCGTCGGTGAGCGGGCGGCCGAGGAGCTCGAGGAGGCGGGCGTCGGCCGGGTCGGTCGAGGCCTGGGCCATCAGGACCGGGAGCGTCGGCACGCCCTCGCGCAGGTCGGTGCCGGGCGTCTTGCCCGAGGTGTCGGACTCCGAGGCGATGTCGAGGATGTCGTCGGAGAGCTGGAAGGCCGAGCCGACGATCTCGCCGTAGGCGCTCAGCGCCTCGACGACCTCCGGGCGCGCACCGCCGAACATCGCGCCGTAGCGGGCCGAGGTGGCGATGAGGGAGCCGGTCTTGCCGGCGACGACCTCGAGGTAGTGCGCCAGCGGGTCCTCACCGGGCTCGGGGGTCACCGTCTCGAGGATCTGGCCCTCGACGAGGCGCGTGAAGGTCTGCGCCTGGATCCGGACCGCCTCCGGGCCCAGGTCGGCGGTCAGCTCCGACGAGCGGCCGAACAGGAAGTCGCCGGTCAGGATCGCGACGAGGTTGTCCCAGCGGGCGTTGGCGGTGTCGGCGCCACGTCGCAGGGCGGCCTCGTCCATCACGTCGTCGTGGTAGAGCGAGGCGACGTGGGTCAGCTCGACCACGCAGGCCGCGGTGTGCACCTCCTCGGCCCCGGGGTGCGTCCCGGTCTCGGCCGCGAGCAGGACCAGCAGCGGCCGGAAGCGCTTGCCCCCGGCGGCCATGAGGTGCGCCGCCGCCCGCGAGACGTACGGCGTCCTGCCCTGGCAGTAGCCGACCAGCAGCTCCTCGACGCGCGCCAGCCGGTCGACGAGCCGGGCCTCGAGAGCGGCGTCGACGACAGGCAGGGCCAGGGGCGAAGCGTCGGTCACCTGATGAATTCTCCCGCAACCGCTGCCAGGTCGAGCACCGGGCCCGGCAGCACGCCGAGGACCAGCGTCACCGCCGCCCCGACGGCGATGGTCGTGGCCGTCAGGACGGACGGGTACGCGACGCTCGGGCCGTCGCCGACCGGCTCGTCGAAGTACATGACCTTGATGACCCGGACGTAGAGGAACGCCGCGACGATGCTCGCGAGCACCGCGGCCACCACGACCGGCCACGCCCCGGCCGCGAGCGCCACCGAGAACACGGCGAGCTTGCCCACGAAGCCGGAGGTGAGCGGGATGCCCGCCATCGCCAGCAGGAAGAAGGCGAAGACGGCCGCCACGACGGGCGACTCCTTGCCGAGCCCGGCCCAGCGGTCGATCGCGGTGGTCTCGCCACCGCCGTCGCGCACCAGGCTCACCACGGCGAACGCGCCGATCGTGGCGAAGCCGTAGGTGGTGAGGTAGAAGAGCACCGCCTGCAGCGAGGAGATCTCGCCGGACGCGAGGTCGCCCGAGGCCTGCAGGCCGAGGACGCCGGTGAGGATGAAGCCGGTGTGCGCGACCGAGGAGTACGCCAGCAGCCGCTTGATGTCGGTCTGGGTGATCGCCAGCGCGGCGCCGACGAACATCGAGAGCACGGCGATGATCCACATCATCGGCTGCCACGACCAGCGGTCGGCGCCGAGGGCGACGTAGAACAGGCGCATGATCGCGCCGAAGGCGGCGACCTTGGTGCCGGCCGCCATGAAGGCGGTGACCGGGGTCGGGGCGCCCTGGTAGACGTCGGGGGTCCAGGCCTGGAACGGCACCGCACCGACCTTGAACAGCAGGCCGACCGACAGCAGGCCCGTGCCGATCAGGAGCAGCGTCGAGCTGCCGACGTCGTTGCGCACGGCCTCGTTGATCGCCGCGAAGTCCATCGAGCCCGCGAAGCCGTAGACCAGCGCCGCACCGTAGAGGAAGAAGCCGGAGGAGAACGCGCCGAGCAGGAAGTACTTCAGCGCGGCCTCCTGGCTCAGCAGGCGGCGCCGGCGCGCGAGGCCGCTCAGGAGGTAGAGCGGCAGCGAGAGGACCTCGAGGCCGACGAACATGGTGAGCAGGTCGTTGGCGGCCGGGAACAGCATCATGCCGAAGACCGCGAACATCATCAGCGGGTAGACCTCGGTGTGCTCGCGGTTGGCCGCGATCGACGCGGTCTCCGCGTCGGTGCCGGGCACGGCAGCCGCCTGCCCGGCGAAGGCCGAGACCCCGCCGTCGAGGTGGCGCTCGGCGAAGAGCAGCACGCCCGCGATCGCGAGGGCGAGCACGAGGCCCCAGATGAACAGGCTGGGTCCGTCGACGGCGATCGTGCCGCCGACCGCGAGGACGCCGCGCGCCGCGCCGTCGTCGTACGACGTCACGTCCTGGGCCACGAGCACGACACCGACCAGCGCGGCCACGAGGCCGCCGAGCGCGAGCACCACCTGCGCGGTGTAGCGCGCCGCACGCGGCGCGAAGGCCTCGACGACGACGCCGAGGCAGGCGACGCCGAAGACGACCAGCAGCGGCCAGAGCTCGAAGTACTCGATGCTGGGCTTCACGAACTCGGTCACTGGTGACCACCCTCCTGGCCGATGCCCACGCCCGCGAGGGTGTCGTGGACGACGGGATTGATGACGTCGAGCAGCGGCGACGGGAAGAAGCCGAACAGCACGAGCGCGAGCGCCAGCGGCGCGAGGATGCCGACCTCACGACGGTCGAGGTCGGCCACCGGGACCATGCCCTCCCGGTCGGGGCCGGTCATGGTGCGCTGGTACATCCAGAGCGCGTAGAACGCCGCCAGGACGATGGCGAGCACCGCGACCGAGCCGACCAGCCAGTGGTGGTCGAACGCCGCGATGATGACCATGATCTCGGAGACGAACGGCGACAGGCCGGGCAGGCCGCAGGCGGCGAGGCCGGCGACGAGGAAGAAGCCGGCGAGGACGGGCGCGGTCTTCTCCACCCCGCCCATCTCGCGGATCGACGCCGTGCCCGTGCGGTGGATCAGGAACCCGGCGACCAGGAACATCAGCGCGGTCGCGATGCCGTGGTTGACCATGTAGAGGATCGCGCCGGTGCCGCCGGTCGGGCTGAACACGAAGATGCCCAGCACGATGAAGCCGAAGTGCGAGAGCGACGTGAGGCCGATCAGGCGCAGGACGTCGTCCTGGCCGATCGCGACGAGCGCGCCGTAGATGATCGAGACGAGCGCCAGCACGACCACGACGGGCGTGGCCCACTGCGAGGCGTCGGGCAGCAGGCCGAGGCAGAACCGCAGCATGCCGAAGGTGCCGATCTTGTCGAGGATGCAGACCAGCAGCACGGAGGTGCCGGTGGTGGCCTTCTCGGTGGTGTCGGCCAGCCAGGTGTGCACCGGGAACATCGGCGCCTTGATCGCGAAGGCGATGAAGAAGCCGAGGAACAGCCAGCGCTGGGTGATCGGGTCGATGTCGATCGCGGCCAGGTCGCTGAGCAGGAAGCTCGGCGAGCCGGCGTCGGCGGAGACGACGTAGAGGCCGATCACGGAGGCGAGCATCACCAGGCCGCCGGCGAGCTGGTAGATCAGGAACTTGGTGGCCGCGCGACCCCGACCGGGCCGCCCGAAGCCGCCGATGAGGAAGTACGCCGGGATCAGCGTGGCCTCGAAGACGACGTAGAACAGCAGCACGTCGGTCGCCGTGAAGACCGCGAGCGACATGGCCTCCAGGGCGAGGGTCCAGGCGAAGAACGCCTTGCCGCCGCCGTTCCCGACAGCCTCGGACTCGCGCCAGCCGGCCAGGAGCACGATCGGGACGAGGACGACGGTGAGCAGCACCATCAGCAGGCCCAGGCCGTCGACACCGAGGGCGTAGTGGACACCCAGGGACTCGATCCAGGTGTTCTTCTCCTCGAGCTGCATGCCGGCGCCGGCGTCGTACTGCGTCGCGGCGACCACGCCGGCGACCAGGGTCGCCACGGAGAAGCCGAGGCCGACGGTGCGCGCGAGCGCGCCGGGCACGAAGGCCGTGACGAGCGCGCCGACCAGCGGCAGCAGGATCAGGACAGAGAGGATCATCCGAGGTTCACCGCCAGGAGAGCGAGGACGACCAGCAGGGCGCCACCGAGGAGGGACAGGGCGTAGGAGCGCACGAAGCCGTTCTGGAGGCGGCGCATCGCGTTGGACAGGCCACCGACGGCGGCCGAGCCGCCCTCGACGACGCCGTCGACGCCGTGGCGGTCGAAGGCGGTCAGCCCGCCGACCAGGCCGGCGCCGGGCCGCACCACGACGGCGTCGTTGATCGCGTCGCCGTAGAGGTCGGCGCGGGCCGCGCGCGTCGCGAACGACACGTCGCGCGGCGCCTCGCGCGGGATGTCGCGCTTGCCGACGAGGAACCAGGCGGTCGCGACACCGATCGCGACGACGGCCACGATGATGAGCGTGATGACGAGCGCCGGCAGCGGCGGCTCGTGGTGCTCGGCGTGGCCGGTGACCGGCTCGAGCCAGGTGACGATCCAGTCGCCGAGCAGCAGAACGCCGCCGAGGACCGACAGCGCGGCCAGCACGACCAGCGGCACGGTCATCACCTTGGGCGACTCGTGCGGGTGCACGCCCTTCTCCCAGCGCTCCTTGGTCAGGAACGTCATCAGCATCAGGCGGGTCATGTAGAACGCGGTGATGCCCGCACCGAGGACCGCGAGCGCGCCGACGAGGAGGTTCTCGGCGAGCGCCGTCTCGATGATGCGGTCCTTGGACCAGAAGCCGGAGAAGCCGGGGAACCCGATGATCGCGAGGTAGCCCATCGCGAAGGTCAGGAACGTGACCGGCATGGCCTTGTTGAGCGCGCCGTAGTGGCGCATGTCGACGTCGTCGTTCATCCCGTGCATCACCGAGCCGGCACCGAGGAACATGTTGGCCTTGAAGAAGCCGTGCGTGAGCAGGTGGAAGATGGCGAACGGGTAGCCGACCGGACCCAGGCCGGCGGCCAGCATCATGTAGCCGATCTGGCTCATGGTCGAGCCGGCGAGCGCCTTCTTGATGTCGTCCTTGGCGCAGCCGAGGATCGCTCCCCACAGCAGCGTGACCGTCGCGACCACCACGACCGCGGTCTGCGCGATCGGCGCGAGCTCGAAGATGAAGTTCGCGCGGACCACGAGGTAGACACCGGCGGTGACCATGGTCGCCGCGTGGATCAGCGCCGAGACCGGGGTCGGGCCCTCCATCGCGTCGAGCAGCCAGGCCTGCAGCGGCACCTGGGCGGACTTGCCGCAGGCACCGAGCAGGAGCAGCAGGCCGATCGCGGTCAGGGTGTCCTGCGACGCGTCGCCGACGTGCTCGCTGACGGCGGCGAAGTCGGTCGTGCCGAACGTCGCGAACATCAGCGCGATGGCGAGCGAGAGGCCGATGTCACCGACGCGGTTGATGACGAAGGCCTTCTTGGCGGCCGCCGCCGCGGAGGGCTTGTGCTGCCAGAAGCCGATGAGCAGGTACGACGCCAGGCCGACCCCCTCCCAGCCGAGGAACAGGCCCACGAAGTTCGCCGAGAGGATCAGCGTGAGCATGGCCGCGACGAAGAGGTTGAGGTAGCCGAAGAACCGGCGGCGCCGGGGGTCGTGCTCCATGTAGCCGATGGCGTAGACGTGGATCAGCGAGCCGACACCGGTGATCAGCAGCAGGAACAGCGCGGCGAGCTGGTCGTAGAGCAGGTCCATGCCGACGCTGAGCGACCCGGTCTCGAACCAGGTGTAGAGCTGCTGGCCGACCTGGCGCTCCTCCTCGCCCCGGCCGAGCAGGGCGATGAACAGTACGAGGCTGAGCACGAACGACGCCACGGACGCGGCGGTGCCGACGAGGTGACCGCGCCGGTCGACCGTCGCGCGCAGCGAGTCCGGCAGGAAAGGCGCGACCGCGAGCAGCAGCACCGCACCGAGCGCGGGCAGGCCGATGACCAGCCAGAGCAGGTCGAAGACGCCGCCCGCAGCCGTGTCGGGCGCGACCACGGGGGCGTGGGCACCGCCCTCGGCCGTCGGGAGTCCTGCGAGGAGGACTGAGTGGGACAACAGGTTCACGAGCTCTCCCTCAGTACTTCAGCAGGCTGGCGTCGTCGACCGAGGCCGAACGGCGGGTGCGGAAGATGGTCATGATGATCGCGAGGCCGATCACGACCTCGGCGGCGGCCACCACCATCACGAAGAAGGCGGTGATCTGGCCGTCGAGGTTGCCGTGCTGGCGCGCGAAGGCCACGAACGCGAGGTTGCAGGCGTTGAGCATGAGCTCGACGCACATGAACACCACGATGGCGTTGCGGCGGGTCAGGACGCCGACGCAGCCGATGGTGAACAGGATCGCCGACAGCACGATGTACTGCGTCACTTCACGTCCTCCTCGGTGTTCGCCGGGCTGCCGGCCTTGCCGGAGGTCTCCGGCATCGTGGCCGGGTCGCCGTGGCCCTCGATGCCCGCGATCTGGCGGCGTACGTCGTCGATGTCGTCGGCCATCGCCGGTGCCGAGCGCACCGTGCCGCGGGCGGCGAGCACCCGGGAGACCGACGACTCGGCGGCGGTGCCGTCGGGCAGCAGCGCGGGGGTGTCGACGGCGTTGTGGCGGGCGTAGACGCCCGGCGAGGGCAGCGGGCCGGGGTGCTTGCCGTGCTCGGCGTAGTCGCGGATGCGCTGCGCGGCGAGGTCGGCCTGCGTGGCCTTCGGCGTCAGGCGCTCGCGGTGGGCAAGCACCATTGCGCCGAGGGCGGCGGTGATCAGCAGGGCGCTGGTGGCCTCGAAGCCGAAGACGTACTTGCTGAACAGGATGTTGGCGATCGCCGGGACGTTGCCGCCCTCGTTGGCCGCGTCGAGGCCGACGGCGGTGCCGAGGGTGACCTGGCCGAGGCCGATCACCAGCACGGCGCCGAAGAGCAGGCCGAGGACGACGGCCATGGCCCGCTGGCCGCGGATCGTCTCCACGATGGAGTCGGAGGCGTCGACACCGATGAGCATCATCACGAACAGGAAGAGCATCAAGATGGCGCCGGTGTAGACGATGATCTGCACCGCGAAGAGGAACGGCGCGTCGAGCACGGCGTAGAGGAACGCCAGGCTGATCATCACCACGGCGAGCAGCAGCGCGGCGTGCACGGCCTTGCGGACGAACAGGATGCCCAGCGCGGCGGCCACCATGATCGGGGCGAGGATCCAGAAGGTCATCGGGTGGTCCCCCGGTAGTAGTCGCCCTCGTCGTCGCCGAGGCGCATCGGGTGGGGAGGCTGCTCCATGCCGGGCAGGAGCGGGGCCAGCAGGTCGGACTTCTCGTAGATCAGGTCGGCCCGGTTGTTGTCGGCGAGCTCGTACTCGTTGGTCATCGTCAGCGCGCGGGTCGGGCACGCCTCGATGCAGAGCCCGCACAGGATGCAGCGCAGGTAGTTGATCTGGTAGACGCGGCCGTAGCGCTCACCGGGGCTGAACCGCTCGTCCTCGGTGTTGGAGGCACCCTCGACGTAGATCGCGTCGGCCGGGCAGGCCCAGGCGCACAGCTCGCAGCCGACGCACTTCTCGAGGCCGTCGGGCCAGCGGTTGAGCTGGTGCCGGCCGTGGAAGCGCGGCGCCGTCGGGAGCTTCTCGAACGGGTACTGCTCCGTGACGACCTTCTTGAACATCGTCCGGAAGGTGACCCCGAACCCGGCGATCGGGTCCCAGAGGCTCTCCTTGATGCCCTTGGAATCCTTCTGGGACTCGCTCTGGGACTCACTCATGGTGGGTGTTCTCCTCCGCTGCAGCGGTGACGGTGGTGTGGCCCCCGGAAGAGGTGGCGAACGTCAGCGGGGCGGCGGCGCCGCGGACGGCGCCACCGGCGGGCATCGGCGGGACGGGGAAGCCACCGGCGAACGCGTCGTGCGGCGCGTCGACGGGCTTCTCCACCTCCGTGTCGCCCTTGCCGTCGCCGACGAACATCAGCCCGACGGTGAGGACCAGCAGGACGGCGATCGCCGCCACGAGGTAGGTGCGGTCGATCTCGCCCTCGAGAGAGATCACCCGGATCGTGGCGACGGCGACGATCCACGCCAGCGAGACCGGGATCAGGACCTTCCAGCCCAGCGCCATGAACTGGTCGTAGCGCATGCGGGGCAGCGAGCCGCGCAGCCAGATGAAGAGGAAGACGAAGAGGAAGACCTTGCCGAAGAACCACAGGAGCGGCCAGTAGCCGCTGTTCGCGCCCTCCCAGACGTTCTCGATGCCCCACGGCGCGGCCCAGCCGCCGAGGAAGAGCGTCGTCGCGATCGCGGAGACGGTCGTCAGGTTGATGTACTCGGCCAGGAAGAACAGCGCGAACTTCAGGCTGGAGTACTCGGTGTGGAAGCCGCCCACCAGCTCGCCCTCGGCCTCGGGGAGGTCGAACGGCGCACGGTTGGTCTCGCCCACCATCGAGATCACGTAGATCACGAAGGACGGCAGCAGGATCAGCCCGAACCAGAGGCGGTCCTGGGCGACGACGATCTCCGAGGTCGACATCGAGCCGGCGTAGAGGAAGACCGCGACGAGCGCGAGGCCCATCGCGACCTCGTAGGAGATCATCTGGGCGCTGGAGCGCAGGCCGCCGAGCAGGGAGTACGTCGACCCGGAGGACCAGCCGCCCAGCACGATGCCGTAGATGCCGATCGAGGCGATGGCGAGCACGAACAGCACCGCCACCGGCATGTCGGTCAGCTGCAGCGGCGTGCGGTGGCCGAAGAAGTTGACCTCCGGCCCGAACGGGATGACCGCCCAGGTGACGAAGGCGGGGACCGTGGCGATGACCGGCGCGATCAGGAAGACGACCTTGTCGGCGGCCTTGGGGACGATGTCCTCCTTCAGCGCCAGCTTCACGCCGTCGGCCAGCGACTGCAGGAGGCCGAAGGGACCGTGGACGTTGGGGCCGACGCGGTGCTGCATCCGGGCCACGACGCGACGCTCCAGCCAGATGTTGAAGAGCGTCAGCAGGACGAGGACCACGAAGATGAGCAGCGCCTTGAGGGCGATCACCCACCACGGGTCCTGGCCGAAGGCGGCCAGCCCGGCGTCGGGCAGGTCGGCGGCGAGGATGCGCATCAGTTGGCTCCCTTCACGGTCACCGGGCTGCCGGGTGAGGCGAGCTCGGCCAGGACACCGCGACCGAAGGACCGGGCCGGGACCCAGACCACGTCGTCGGGCAGGTCGGCGACCTCGACGGGCAGCGTGACGCTGCCGCGGTCGCCGGTCAGGGTGGCCTCGGTGACACCCTCGGCCATGCCGAACAGGGCGTCGTACGACGCCTGGCTGAGGCGGGCGACCGGGCGGCGGGCGGTGGCACGCAGGTGCACCTCGCCGTCCTGCATCGCGCCGAGGTCGATCAGCTGCTTCCAGGTCGACAGCGCCATGCTGGTGCCCTTGGCGCCGGTGCGGCCCTTCGGTGCGCGGGGCGACTTGCCGGCGTCGAGGGCCGGCCGGTCGCCGTCCCACGGACCGAGGGCCTCCATCTCCGCGCGGACCTCGCCGACGGTGCGGAAGCCCAGCGGGCGCCCGAGCTCCTCGGCGATGCCGGCCAGGACGCGCAGGTCGGGCAGCGACGACGGGTTGGTGAAGACCGCCTCGAAGGACCGGGGACGACCGTCCCAGGTCACGAACGTGCCGGCCTTGTCGGTGACCGGGGCGACGGGCAGCACCACGTCGGCCACGCGCGTCACGTCGGTCTCGCGGAGCTCCAGGCTGACCACGAAGCCGGCGGCGTCGAGCGCGGCGCGGAACGCGGCCGGGTCGGTGGTGTCGTCGGGGTCGACGCCACCCACCACGATCCCACCGAGGTCACCCTTGACGAGGGCGGCGACGACGGCGTTGCCGTCGCGACCGGCCTTGGCCGGCAGGGAGTCCACGCCCCAGGCCGCGGCGACGTCGACGCGGGCCGTGGCGTCGCCGACCGGACGGCCGCCGGGCAGCAGGTTGGGCAGCGCGCCCACCTCGACCGCACCGCGGTCACCGGCGCGGCGCGGCACCCAGGCCAGCCGGGCACCGGTGGTGGCGGCCAGCTCGGCCGCAGCCGCGAGGGCGCCGTGGGTGGAGGCGAGGCGCTCGCCCACCAGGATGACGGCGTCCTTGGTGACGCCGTGCTCGGCGTCGCGGAGCGACCCGATGGCCTCGACCTCGGCGCCGGGGGCGGCGGGGACCAGGCGGCCGTTCATCTTGCGCAGCCCGCGCGAGGTGTAGGGCGCGACGGAGACGACCTGGGTGCGGCCGCGGCGGGCGGCCTTGCGCAGGCGCAGGAAGATCGTCGCTGCCTCGTCCTCGGGCTCGAGGCCGAGGAGGACGACGACCGGGGCCGCCTCGAGGTCGGCGTACGTGACGTCGCCGGACAGGGCGACGTGCGCGGCCAGGAAGCTGGCCTCCTCCGCGGTGTGTGGCCGGGCCCGGAAGTCGATGTCGTTGGTGTCGAGGGCGACGCGGGCGAACTTGGCGTAGGCGTAGGCGTCCTCGGCGGTCAGGCGACCGCCGGTGAGCACCGCGGCGGTGCCGGCCGCGCGCAGCCCGCGGGCCGCGACGGCGAACGCCTCGGGCCACGACGCCGGGCGCAGCTCGCCCCGGTCACCGTTCGGCAGGGTCTCGCGGACCTGCGGGTAGGTGATCCGGTCGTCGACCTGCGCGTAGCGGAACGCGAACCGGTCCTTGTCGCTGATCCACTCCTCGTTGACCTCGGGGTCGTTGCCGGCGAGGCGACGCATGACCTTGCCGCGACGGTGGTCGATGCGGATCGCGGCGCCGCAGGCGTCGTGCTCGGCCACGCCGGGCGTGGAGACCAGGTCGAAGGGGCGCGAGCGGAAGCGGTAGTCGGCGGAGGTCAGGGCACCCACCGGGCAGATCTGGATGGCGTTGCCGGAGAAGTAGCTCTCGTAGGGCTCGCGCTCGTAGATCGCGACCTGCTGCAGCGCACCGCGCTCGGCGAGGGCGATGAACGGGTCGCCGGCGACCTGCTCGGAGAAGCGGGTGCAGCGCGCGCACAGCACGCAGCGCTCGCGGTCGAGCAGCACCTGCGCCGAGATGTTGATCGGCTTGGGGAAGGTGCGCTTGATGCCGCCGTGGCTGGAGAAGCGGCTCTCGCCGCGACCGTTGCTCATCGCCTGGTTCTGCAGCGGGCACTCGCCGCCCTTGTCGCAGACCGGGCAGTCGAGCGGGTGGTTGATCAGCAGGAACTCCATGATGCCCTGCTGGGCCTTGTCGGCCACCTCGCTGGTCGCCTGGGTGTTCACGACCATGCCCTCGGCGACCGGCAGCGTGCAGGAGGCCTGCGGCTTCGGGAAGCCACGGCCGTTGCCGGCGTCGGGGATGTCGACCAGGCACTGGCGGCAGGCGCCGACCGGGTCGAGCAGCGGGTGGTCGCAGAAGCGCGGGATCTGCACGCCGACCTGCTCGGCGGCGCGGATGACCAGGGTGTCCTTGGGGACACTCACCTGGACACCGTCGATCGTCAGGGTGACGAGGTCGGTCTCGAGCTTCTCCGGCGCCTTGTCGGTGGCCGTCATGCGGGGTCCTCGCAGAGTTGTGAGATGGAGGAGCGAAGCGGGGGAGTCGCAGAACTCTGTGGGGTGCTCATGCTTCAGCTCCCACGGGTGCGAAGGCGGTCGAGGCGGCCGGGTCGAACGGGCAGCCGCCGTGGGTCAGGTGGGCGAGGTACTCGTCGCGGAAGTGCTGGATCGAGCTCGAGATCGGGCTGGTGGCACCGTCGCCGAGCGCGCAGAACGCGCGACCGAGGATGTTGTCGCACTGGTCGAGCAGCAGGTCGAGGTCCTCCTCGCTCCCCTGCCCCTTCTCCAGGCGCGCCAGGGTCTGGGTGAGCCACCACGTGCCCTCGCGGCACGGGGTGCACTTGCCGCAGGACTCGTGCTTGTAGAACTCCGTCCAGCGCAGCACCGCGCGCACGACGCAGGTCGTCTCGTCGAAGATCTGCAGCGCGCGCGTGCCGAGCATCGAGCCCGCGGCGCCCACGGACTCGAAGTCGAGCGGGACGTCGAGGTGCTCGGGCGTCAGCAGCGGGGTGCTGGAGCCGCCGGGCGTCCAGAACTTCAGCTCGTGGCCCTCGCGGATGCCGCCGGCGAGGTCGAGCAGCTGGCGCAGCGTGATCCCCAGCGGGGCTTCGTACTGGCCGGGGTTCTGCACGTGGCCGGACAGGCTGAAGATGCCGTAGCCCTTGGACTTCTCGGTGCCCATCGAGGCGAACCACGAGGCGCCGTGGGTGATGATGCTCGGCACCGAGGCGATCGACTCGACGTTGTTGATCACCGTCGGGCTGGCGTAGAGCCCGGCGACGGCCGGGAACGGCGGGCGCAGGCGCGGCTGGCCGCGACGGCCCTCGAGGCCCTCGAGGAGGGCGGTCTCCTCGCCGCAGATGTAGGCGCCGGCGCCGGCGTGCACGACCAGGTCGAGGTCGTAGCCCGAGCCGTGGATGTTCTTGCCGAGGTGGCCGGCGAGGTAGGCCTCCTGCACCGCGCGCTGCAGGCGGCGGATGACGTGGAGGACCTCGCCGCGGACGTAGATGAACGCCGTGTTCGCGCGGATGGCGTACGACGACACGATGACGCCCTCGACCAGCGTGTGCGGGCTGGCCATCATCAGCGGGATGTCCTTGCAGGTGCCCGGCTCGGACTCGTCGGCGTTGACGACGAGGTACTTGGGCCGCGGGTTGTCCTGCGGGATGAAGCCCCACTTCATGCCCGTCGGGAAGCCCGCGCCGCCGCGGCCGCGCAGGCCGGACTCCTTGACGGCCTCGATGACGGCGTCCGGGGCCATCGCGAAGGCCTTGTCGAGGGCGGCGTACCCGCCGCGCTCCTCGTAGGACGCCAGGGTCCAGGCGCGCTCGGCGTCCCAGTTGTCCGTCAGGACCGGGGTCAGCGTGTCGGTCACTTCTTCTCCACCTCCGGAGCGGTCCAGCCCTTCTCCCGTGCGACCTTCAGGCCGACCAGCGAGGCCGGTCCGGCCGCGGGGCCCTCGTCGGCGCGGTCGTCGGGGAACCCCGCGAGCACGCGCTCGGCCTCGCGCCACGTGCACAGCCGCGGGCCGCGCGTGGAGTGGACCTCCTTGCCGGCGCGCAGGTCGTCGACGACCCGGACCGCGGACTCGGGGGTCTGGTTGTCCATGAACTCCCAGTTGACCATCATCACCGGGGCGTAGTCGCAGGCTGCGTTGCACTCGACGTGCTCGAGGGTGATCTTGCCGTCCTCGGTCGTCTCGTCGTTGCCGACGTCGAGGTGATCCTTGAGCCGCTCGAAGATCAGGTCGCCACCCATCACCGCGCACAGCGTGTTGGTGCAGACGCCGACGTGGTAGTCGCCGACCGGCTTGCGCTTGTACATCGTGTAGAAGGTCGCGACGCCGTTGACCTCGGCCGCGCTGATCCCGAGCACCTCCGCGCACGCCTCGATGCCCTCGGGGGTGATGCGGCCCTCGACCGACTGCACGAGGTGCAGCATCGGGAGCAGCCCCGAGCGGGCCTCGGGGTAGCGGGCCGCGATCTCGCGCAGCTCGCCCCAGGTCTTCTCGTCGAGGCCGGCGCGCTCGATGCTGTTGTCGGCACTCATCGGTCGACTCCTCCCATCACGGGGTCGATGGAGGCGATGGCGACGATCACGTCGGCGACCATGCCGCCCTCGCTCATCACGCTCGTCGCCTGCAGGTTGGTGAACGACGGGTCGCGGAAGTGGGCACGGAAGGGCCGGGTGCCGCCGTCGGAGACGACGTGGGCACCGAGCTCGCCGCGCGGCGACTCGATCGGGACGTAGGCCTGGCCGGCCGGGACGCGGAAGCCCTCGGTCACCAGCTTGAAGTGGTGGATCAGCGCCTCCATCGACTCGCCCATGATGTGGCGGATGTGGTCGAGGCTGTTGCCCATGCCGTCGCTGCCGATCGCCAGCTGGCTCGGCCACGCGATCTTCTTGTCCCCCACCATCACCGGGGCACCCTCGAGGCCGGCGAGGCGGTCGGCGCACTGCTCGACGATCTTCAGCGACTCCCACATCTCGTTCAGGCGGATGCGGAAGCGGCCGTAGGAGTCGGCGGTGTCCCAGGTCTGGACCTCGAAGTCGTAGTCCTCGTAGCCGCAGTAGGGCTGGGTCTTGCGGAGGTCCCAGGCGTAGCCGGTCGAGCGGAGCACCGGGCCGGTGAGGCCGAGCGCCATGCAGCCGGCGAGGTCGAGGTGGCCGACGCCCTCGAGCCGTCCCTTGAAGATCGGGTTGGCGTTGCAGAGCGCGGCGTACTCGGGCAGGCGCTTCTTCATCAGCGCGATGAAGTCGCGGATCTCGTCGAGCGCACCGGGCGGCAGGTCCTGGGCGACACCACCGGGGCGGATGAACGCGTGGTTCATGCGCAGGCCGGTGATCAGCTCGAAGAGGTCCAGCACGAGCTCGCGCTCGCGGAAGCCGATCGTCATGACCGTCAGCGCGCCGATCTCCATGCCGCCGGTGGCGATCGCCACCAGGTGGGACGACATGCGGTTGAGCTCCATCAGGAGCACGCGCATGACCTGCGCCTTCTCCGGGATGTCGTCCTCGATGTCGAGCAGCCGCTCGACCCCGAGGACGTAGGTGGCCTCGTTGTAGAACGGCGAGAGGTAGTCCATGCGGGTGCAGAAGGTGACGCCCTGCACCCAGGAGCGGTACTCCATGTTCTTCTCGATGCCCGTGTGGAGGTAGCCGATGCCGCAGCGGGCCTCGGTGACCGTCTCGCCCTCGAGCTCGAGGATCAGGCGGAGCACGCCGTGGGTCGACGGGTGCTGCGGCCCCATGTTGACCACGACCCGCTCCTCGGCGGACTCGCCGATGCTCTGGGTGACCGAGTCCCAGTCCTGGCCGGTGACGGTGAAGACGCGGCCCTGGCTGGTCTCGCCGGGCGCTGCGTAGAGGTCCTGGTCTGCACTCATGTCAGTTGTAGCTCCTGCGCTGGTCCGGCGGAGGGATGGAACCGCCCTTGTACTCCACGGGGATGCCGCCGAGCGGGTAGTCCTTGCGCTGCGGGTGACCCGGCCAGTCGTCGGGCATCAGCACGCGGGTGAGGGCCGGGTGGCCGTCGAAGACCAGCCCGAACATGTCGTAGGTCTCCCGCTCGTGCCAGTCGAGCGTCGGGTAGATGCTCACCAGGCTCGGGAGGTGCGGGTCGGAGTCCGGGACGGACACCTCCAGCCGGATCCGGCGGTTGTGGGTCATCGACGTCAGGTGGTAGACGGCGTGGAGCTCGCGGCCGGTGTCGTCGGGGTAGTGCACCCCGCTGACGCCGGAGCAGAACTCGAAGCGCAGCGCCTCGTCGTCGCGCAGCATCTGGGCGACGAACGGCAGGTCCTCGCGGCGCACGTGGAAGGTGATCTCGCCGCGGTGCACCACGACGCTCTCGATGGCCGAGGTCAGCTCGGTGGCCTCCAGCCGCG
Organism: Microbacterium sp. ARD31; assembly: GCF_031844425.1. Classification (NCBI taxonomy): domain Bacteria; kingdom Bacillati; phylum Actinomycetota; class Actinomycetes; order Micrococcales; family Microbacteriaceae; genus Microbacterium; species Microbacterium sp. ARD31. The sequence goes on along the minus strand of NZ_JAUZVE010000013.1, from coordinate 67,576 downwards.
CCTCGAGGGCGTCGGACACCTCGTCGAACCAGCCGCCGTAGGGCTTGGCCGACGGCGCCGGGAAGACCTTCGCGCTGACCAGGCCGCCGTAGCCGGAGGTGTCGCCGGTGCCGGTGACGCCGAACATGCCGCGTCGTACGCCGACCGCGCGCACCTCGCCGGTGGGGGCGGGGACGTTCTCGGGCGACTGCTCGGGAGCGGGCTGCTCCACGCCCGTGCCGGTGCCGGTGGCGTCCTTGGCCGACTCGAGGTTGCGCTCCTCGACGGGGCGCGCCGACTCGTTCTTGTCGCTCTTGTCGTCGGTCAACGGAGCAGGCCCTTCATCTCCGAGGTCGGCAGCGCGCGCAGCGCGGCGGTCTCCCGCTCGACGATCTCGTCACGGCGGTTGGCGCCCAGCTTGGTGTGCTGCACCTGGTCGTGCAGCTTGAGGATCGCGTCGATGAGCATCTCCGGGCGCGGCGGGCAGCCGGGGAGGTACATGTCGACCGGGACGACGTGGTCGACGCCCTGGACGATCGCGTAGTTGTTGAACATGCCGCCCGACGAGGCGCACACGCCCATCGCGAGCACCCACTTGGGCTCGGGCATCTGGTCGTAGATCTGGCGCAGCACCGGGGCCATCTTCTGGCTCACCCGGCCGGCCACGATCATCAGGTCGGCCTGGCGCGGGCTGGCGCGGAAGACCTCCATGCCGAAGCGCGCGAGGTCGTACTTCGGGCCGCCGGTGGTCATCATCTCGATGGCGCAGCAGGCCAGCCCGAAGGTCGCGGGCCAGAACGACGCCTTGCGCATGTAGCCCGCGACGCCCTCGACGGTCGTCAGCAGGACGCCGGACGGCAGCTTCTCTTCGAGTCCCATGGCTGATCCCTCAGTCCCAGTCGAGCCCGCCGCGGCGCCACACGTAGGCGTACGCGACGAAGACAGTAGCGATGAACAGGACCATCTCGACGAGGCCGAACAGGCGCATCGCGTCGAAGTGGACCGCCCACGGGTACAGGAAGATGATCTCGATGTCGAAGACGATGAAGAGCATCGCGGTGATGAAGTACTTCACCGGGAACCGGCCGCCGCCGACCGGCTGCGGCGTCGGCTCGATGCCGCACTCGTAGGAGTCGAGCTTCGCCCGGTTGTAGCGCTTGGGACCCACGACGGCGCTCATGATCACGGAGAAGACCGCGAACCCCGTCGCGATGAGTGCCAGCGCCAGGATCGGCGTGTAGAGCTCCATCGCTTCCCTTCCGTGGACCTGCGCCCTGGAGGTGACGACATGTGACCTTGTGAATGTCTTCACGAGTGGCGCGGGCCACAGTCTAGGACTCCTCCGCGGCGTCCGTCACGTCGGGGGGCAGACCATCGATCCCGGCCCTGACCTGCGGATTTAGGCCATGGAGCCGTGTCCTAAATCGTGCGAGCGGCTCAGGCGGTGGCGCGGTGGAGGGCGACGATGCCGCCCGTGAGGTTGCGCCACTCCGGCCGCTGCCAGCCGGCCTCGGCGATCATCGTGGCGAGACCCTGCTGGTCGGGCCAGGCCCGGATCGACTCGGCGAGGTAGACGTAGGCGTCGGACGCGCTCGCGGTCACCGAGGCGATCCGCGGCAGGGCGCGCATGAAGCCGTCGAGGTAGGCGGCGCGGAACGCGGCGTTGGTCGGGCGGCTGAACTCGCACACCACGAGGCGACCGCCCGGCCGGGTCACGCGCAGCATCTCCGCCAGGCCCGCGACCGGGTCGACGAAGTTGCGCAGGCCGTAGGAGATGGTCACCGCGTCGAAGGTGTCGTCGAGGAACGGCAGCCGGGTGCCGTCACCGGCGACGAAGGGCAGCGACGGGCGGTCCTTCTTCCCCTGCCGGAGCATGCCGACGGAGAAGTCGCACGGGACGGCGGTCGCGCCGTGGGCGAAGAACGGCTCGCTGGAGCAGCCGGTGCCGGCGGCCAGGTCGAGGACGAGGTCGCCCTGGTGGGGGTCGACCGCGGCGACCATGGACCGCCTCCAGCTGCGCTGGATGCCGGCGGTCATCAGGTCGTTGGTCAGGTCGTAGCGCTTCGCCACGGTGTCGAACATGCGACGTACGTCGGTCGGTTGCTTGTCCAGGTCAGCGCGGGCCACGCGCCGAGCGTAGGCGTCCGCAGCCCGGGACGTGCAACGCGGGGGTGTCGGCGCGCGTCCATATGATCACCACTGCCGATGGCTTCCAGGGGGAGGATCCACATGTCACACAGGCGTCTGCTCGCGCTCGCCCTCGCACTGGTGTGCGCCCTGACCGGCGTCACCGCGCTCACCGGGCCGGGCACCGCCTCCGCGGCGGCGTCGTCCCGGAGCGCCTTCACGTCCCTGCAGCTCGGCGACACCGGCTGGCGGGTCCGCGAGCTGCAGAGCAGGCTGCACCAGCTCGACCTGCACTCCGAGGTCGTGACCAGCCGGTTCGACCGCGAGACGCAGGCCGGGGTGGCGACGTTCCAGCGGCGCCGCGGCTGGAGGGCGGACGGGGTGGTCGACCAGCGCACGTGGCGCCGGATCACCCGACTGACGACCGAGCCCACCACCGAGGCCCTCCACAACGTCTACACCCCCGGACGGCCGCTGCTCCAGCGCGGCGACTCCGGCATGTGGGTGCGCCAGGTGCAGGCCCGCCTCCAGCAGGTCCGCTGGTACGACGGCGAGGTCACGGGCCGCTACGCCGCCTCCACGGTGAAGGCCGTCGAGGGCTTCCAGGCCAAGCGGCGGATCCCGGTGACCGGCCAGGTCGACCGGCGTACGCTCTCGCGGCTCAAGGAGATGACGCGACAGCCGACGAGGGCCGAGCTGTTCAACATCGTCCCGTCGGGACCGGCCCTCGACCCGCGGTGCACGACCGGGCGGGCGATGTGCGTGGACAAGACGTCACGTTCGCTGCGCTGGGTGGTCGACGGGGTGGTCCGCAAGAGCGTCGAGGTCCGCTTCGGGTCCGACGAGCTGCCGACCCGCGAGGGCGCCTTCGCCGTGTTCCGGAAGTCCCGTGACCACGTGTCGAGCCTCTACGACACCCCGATGCCGTTCGCGATGTTCTTCTCCGGCGGCCAGGCGGTGCACTACTCCCCCGACTTCGCGGCGAACGGCTACGACGGCGCGTCCCACGGCTGCGTCAACGTGCGCGACCGGGCGGCCGTTGAGTGGCTCTTCGACCAGGTCAGGATCGGCGACAAGGTGATCGTCTACCGATCCTGACCCCGGCCGGGGCGCTCAGATCTCGAGCTGGGTGGAGAGCGTGGCGAGCTTGTGACGCGCCATCGCCAGGTTCGCGCGGCCCTTGTCCAGCACGAGGTAGATGAACAGGCCCGGGTGGCCCTTGGGCAGGTTGATCAGGTGGTAGGCCTTGCCCAGCGTGATGAGGATGTCCTCGATGTGGTCGTCGAGGCCGAGGCTCTCCATCGTGCGCATCTTCGAGCGCACCACGTCGGTGTTGCCGGCGGCGGCAACGTCGAGGTTGAGCACGCTCGCGTCGCCGGCCTGGCCCAGGGCCATGCCCGACTGGTAGTCGACGAGCAGGGCGGCGACGGCACCGTCGATGCCGACGGCCTCCTTGAGGATCACGTCAACGTTGGTCATGTCAGTTCCTTCGTGTTCGTCCTGGCCACCACGGCCAGGAGGGTTCGGGGGTGTACGACGCGAGCGGCGCCGCACGGTGAGGGAGAGTCGGGAGCGTCGCTCCGTCATCGGGGGTCCTGGCCGGCCTGGGCCAGCAGCAGCCTGTCGAGGTAGGACTCGCCGCCGAAGAGCGGCAGCGACGGGAGCGCGAAGGCCGACGGCTCGGGCTCCGGCGCCGGTTCCTCCCGGTCGTTGTCGAACTGGAAGTCCCGCCCGGGCTCGCGGCGGGAGCGGCGTGGCAGGGTCGAGGCGTCGCCGAGGATCACGGGCGGCGGGACCGGGAGGTCGGCGGGGAGCAGTCCGGCGGCCGGGCCCCACGTCCGGCCACCGGCCTCGACCACCGCCCTCCCGACGCGGTCCGGGAGGTCGTCCGCGACGAGCAGCTCGAGGTGCCCGCCCAGCCACGCGGCGAACGCGCTCGCGTCGGTGCCGCGGGACCGCCCGGAGCGCCGGCGCAGCAGCTGGCGAGCCGGGGACGCCTCGAGGACGGCGGGCAGGCCTGCGGCGGCGTCGGCCGACACCGCGAGCACCGTGGGACCGAGGTCGGCCAGCTCGTCGGCCAGGCGCTGGTGGTCTGCCACGTGGCGCAGGGTGCAGCCGGCCGCGACGTGCGCCTCGCGCACGAGCTGGACGGTCGCGTCGGCCACGTCGCCCACCAGCACGACCACGGCGTCCGGAGCCAGGACCGGGGCCCCTCCGGCACCGGGTCCCACCCGAACGAGCGGGGCGCCCGCTCGCAGGACGCGAGGCCCGGAGAGCGCGGGGTCGACGACGCGGTCGGCGCGCGCGACGGCGTCCGGGTCCATCGTCAGCCGCTCGGCACCGAGGCCCAGCAGCCGCTCCCAGCCGCGCCCCGCGTCGAGGGCGAACATCTCGGCCGAGCGGAAGGTCAGCCCGTGCAGGCGCCGCAGGTCGGCCTCGTCCTCCGCGACCACGAGGCGCACGTCGACGTCCTCGAGCGCGCGCACCAGGTCGGCCGTGGGGGCGCCGGGCGAGACGTGGACCACGACCGCACCGATGGCCTGCAGGGCCAGGTCGAGCTCGGGCCAGGCGTGCCCGGCCGGCAGCAGGGACACGACCACCTGGTCGGCGCGCAGGCCGCTGCGCACGAGTCCCGCACCGGCGCGCTCGACGGCGTGCGCGACCTGCGCCCAGGTGCGGTAGTCGCGCTCGTCGCCCGCCTGGACGACGTACGCGACGTCGTCGCCGCGCGTGCGGGCGTGCTCCTGCACCGTCCGGAACTGCGAGGACGTCCCCTGTGCGTCCACGACTCCGGTCGGCAGCGCGGGGGCGCGGGTCACCGGGATGTAGGCCATCTCCCACCCCTCTCGCAGCCGACCAAGTTGATGGCTCAATCGTTCCGCGAGGATTGCTTCGCGTCCGGGTTGTTACCCGTCCGTGGCAGTGCGGTGGTCGAACTCTGTGGTACGTCCCACTGGCTGGGACGCCCGGTCGGCAGCGGGCTAGGAGCCGGAGAGCGTGAAGGCCGAGTCGAGGCCGCTGCGGCCGCCCCGACGCGGCAGCGCGGCGTCGGGGACCTCGACGGCGGGCGCGTCCGGGACGGCCACCACCTCGTGCTCGCGGTCCAGCTCGAGCCTGACCGCCGGGTGGTGTGCGATCCGCCCGATGCGGAAGCCCAGCGTGGTGGCCAGGCCGCTGACGGTGCGGTTGACGCGCGTGTCGAGGACGAGCACCTCGAGGCGCTCGCCCCACCACGGCGCGAGGGCGGAGACCTCCGCTGCCAGCTTCTTGGTCCGTGACGTCAGCTTCGCCTCGGCGACCCGTGCCGAGGTGGCCTCCAGCACCTCCTGCGGCGTCTCGTGCCAGGGCGTCCCGTCGACTCGGCCCGCGACGATGAGGTCCTCGAGCGCCCGGGCGGTGACGTGGTCGAGCAGGACGTGCGTCGGCGACCAGGCTGCGAGAGCGGGCTCGAGCTGCTCGGGCCGCTCCACCCAGACGAGCTGGCAGCCGGCGGTGAGGTGCGCGTCGCGCACGACGGTGGTGAACCGGTCGCTGGCCTCGCCGGTCAGGAGCACGACGTCCTCGGCCACGAGGTCGGTGAGCATCCCCGAGGACTCCGGCCGGAACAGCCAGGCGTGGGACTTCTCGCGCGGCAGGCCGAGGACGGCGCTGGACGGGGCGCCCGACCGGGCGGAGTCGACCCAGCGGAGCAGGTCGGGCTGGCGCTTGCGCCGGTCCAGCCCCATCGCCCGCAGCCGCTCCCACGAGCGGTCGTCGCACTCGAAGAGCTGGGCGTCCATCAGTCCCGCCCGCCGCAGCAGGACGAGCCGGCTCTCGTGGTCGACGATCACCAGGCGCACCTCGATCTCGTCGAGGAGGCGGCCCACCTCGTGCGGGTCCATGTGGTCGGGCAGCAGGAGCGGGACCGCACCGGCGACGCGCGTGGCGAGCTCGAGCTCGAGCTGGCGGATGCCGGTCGGCACCCGGATGACCACGACCTGGCCCGGGTTGACCCCGGCCTCGATCATGCCGGCGGCACCGTCGATCACCCGCCGGTAGAGCTCGTTCCAGGTCAGCGACGTCCAGGAGTCCCCGCGCTGCTCGACGACCGCGACCTCGAGCGCACGGCCGCGCGCATGGCGCTCCAGGCGCGTCAGGGGCGATTCGTGAACAGCCACTTGCGAGCTCCTCTGCACGTCGTGTACGGCGGCAACCTAGGTGATCCACGTCGCTCCTGTTCGTGGTTTGTCGATGTTGTTCACGAGCGCTGGACCGCCCGGCGTACGCTCTCCCCTCGTGACGACCCCCGCGTCCGCCCCCGCCCCGGGAGGCACCGCACCGCTCGTGGTGCGCACCGTCCCGGTGGACCTGGCCGACCTCGCCCTCCTCGACCTGCTGCCCGAGCAGTCGCCGGTCAGCTGGCTGCGCCGCGGCGAGGGCCTCGTCGGCTGGGGCGAGGCCGCGCGGCTGGAGACCTCCGGACCGACCCGCTTCAGCGACGCGGTGAAGTGGTGGTCGGAGACCGTCGCCCGTGCCGAGGTCGAGGACGCGGTCGGCGAGCCGGGCACGGGGCTGGTCTGCTTCGGCGCCTTCGCCTTCGCCGACGAGCCGGGCGACTCCGTGCTGGTCGTCCCGCAGGTCGTGGTGGGCCGTCGCGGCGACCGCACCTGGCTGACGACCGTCTCGGTCGAGGCGCCCGACCTCCGGCCCGCGCCGGCGCCGCGCCCGCCGGTCGGGCTCACCTTCTCCGACGGCGCCCGCAACGGCGAGGAGTGGATGTCCGTCGTCGCCGAGGCGGTCTCCCGCATCGCGTCGGGCGACCTGGAGAAGGTCGTGCTCGCCCGCGACCTCATCGCCTCGACCGACGAGCCGCTCGACGTCCGCTGGCCGCTGCGGCGCCTCGCCGCCCAGTACGAGATGTGCTGGACCTTCCACGTCGACGGGCTCTTCGGCGCCACCCCCGAGATGCTGGTGCGGCGCGAGCGCGGGCTGGTCACCTCGCGCGTGCTGGCCGGCACCATCCGTCGCACCGGTGACGACGAGCGCGACCTCGCGCTGGCCGCCACCCTCGCCCGCTCGTCGAAGGACCTCGAGGAGCACGAGTACGCCGTCCGCTCGGTCGCCGACGCGCTCGAGCCGCACTGCTCGTCGATGAACGTGCCGGAGGCGCCGTTCGTGCTGCACCTCCCCAACGTCATGCACCTGGCCACCGACGTGAACGGCGTCGTGCACGACGTGGCGACGTCGCTGCAGCTCGCCGAGTCGCTGCACCCCTCGGCCGCCGTCGGCGGGACCCCGACGCCCGCGGCCACGCGCCTCATCGCCGAGATCGAGGGCATGCCCCGCGACCGCTACGCCGGACCCGTCGGGTGGATGGACGCCTCGGGCGACGGCGAGTGGGGCATCGCGCTGCGCTCCGCGGCCGTCACCGATGTCGGCGTGCGGCTCTTCGCCGGCTGCGGCATCGTCGCCAGCTCCGAACCTGAGGCCGAGCTCGCGGAGTCGCAGGCGAAGTTCGTCCCGGTGCGCGACGCGCTCGAGGCGGGCTGACGCCCGCCGGCCGACCTAGAGGTCCTGGCCGGGCTCGCGCCGCTCGAAGGTGACGCCCTCGGGCAGCAGGTTGGCCATGTGGGTGGCGACCATGTCGAGCCCGACGTCGCTGTAGACGCGGTCGTGGATGGCCAGCGAGGTCGGTGCCGCGACCTCGCGGACGAAGTCGATCGCCTCGGAGACCTTGAGCCACGGCGCGCTGACCGGTGCGAGGAGGACGTCGACCGCGCGCGGCGGCGGCGTCAGTGCGTCGCCGGGGTGGTAGAGCCCGCGGCCGCCCGCCTCGAGGAGGAAGCCGGAGTTGTCGAACCGGTCGTAGTCGGGGTGGATGACCGCGTGCTTCTCACCGACGACCTCGACGTCGACGCCGGCCACCTCGAGCCGGTCGCCCGGCCGCACGACCGTGACGCGCTCGGCCACCTCGGGCGCCTCCTCGTGCAGTCGGCGCTCGACCGCGGCGATGGTCCAGATCGGCGCGTCGCTCCCACGGAGGTGGTCGGGGTGGACGTGGTCGGCGTGCTCGTGCGTGATGAGCACGGCGTGGGCACCGTCGAGGGCGGCGACGTCGGTGAAGACGCCGGGATCGAGCACGAGCACGCGCCCGTCCTGCTCGACCCGCACACAGGCATGCCCGAACTTGGTGATGCGCATGACGCCCACACTATGCCCGCGGTCCTGCCTGTCGAATGGGGAACGGGTGGGGTCCGTGGTTAGGGTGGTGCCGCCTCCGACTGGGTGGAGTGCCCTGGGGGAAACACCAATCGCACCCGAGACGAAGAGAGTTCACATGTCTGCACGCCGCGTGCTCGCAGGCAGCGTTGCCGCGCTGCTCCTGCCCGCGTCCATGCTGTTGTCGACCGAGTCCGGCTCTGCCACCGATTCCGCGGCGCAGTCCGCGTCGACGTCGGTGAGCAAGAAGGCCGGCCAGAAGGTCTCGCTGGAGGTGCTGCCCCAGATCGTCCAGCAGGGCAAGCGCGCCGCCAGCGCCAACAGCGCCAAGGCCGCCGTCACCGCCACCATCAAGCCCGTGAAGGTCGGCCGCAAGGTCGTCCTCGAGCAGCTCAACGGCTCGTCGTGGAAGAAGGTCGGCACGGCCAAGCAGGAGAAGTCCGGTCGCGCCTACTTCCGCGCCGCCGTCTCCAAGGGCGGCCAGCCGCTCACCTACCGCGTGACCGCCCAGAAGTTCAAGGGCCTGGGCAAGGTCACCAGCAAGAGCGCCGACACGGCCCGCTGGGTGACCCCCACGTTCACCGACGAGTTCTCCGGCAGCACGCTGGGCCCGGCCTGGAGCATGCGTGGCCAGGACTACGAGCCCACCAGCAAGCGCTACTGCTCCAAGGGCGACCCGTCGGCCGTCAAGGTCGCCGGCGGTGCCGTGCGCCTGAGCGTCATCAAGGACAAGACGCGCTCGGGCAAGTGCCTGGCCAAGTCGCGCAAGCTGAAGAAGAAGATCTCCTACCGCCTCAACGGCCACATCGGCTCGCGTGACGGCTTCACCTTCAAGTACGGCGTCGCCGCCGCGCGCGTGAAGATGCACAAGTCGCAGGGCCAGCACTCCAGCTTCTGGCTGCAGCCCGTCGGCGAGAACCAGCCGGGCAGCGACGGCCACGAGATCGACGTCATCGAGTACTTCGGCGACAAGCACCCGCAGGGCGGCCTCACCAGCTTCATCCACTGGTACAAGGGCAAGCGCCTGATCAAGACCGGGTCGTGGATCAAGGACTCGAAGTCGTTCCTGAAGAACAAGAAGGACGGCTGGTCGAAGAACTACCACGTCTTCTCGGTCCAGTGGACCCCGAAGTCGATCATCTTCTACATCGACGGCAAGGAGACCTGGCGCACCTCGGCCCGCGTCTCGAAGACCGAGCAGTACCTCATCCTGAGCCTCCTCGCCTCCGACTACGAGGCCCTGGAGATGAAGGACTCGAAGCTGCCGCAGCACATGTACGTCGACTGGGTGCGCGTGTGGGAGACCCCCGCCTCCTGACGCACAGCAGCTGACGCACCACGCGACACCACGGATCCGCGCGTTGGCCCGGCCCTGATCTCAGGGATGGGCCAGCGCGCGGATCTTTGCGTCCAGCTCGCCGCGGTTGTCGCGGCGGACGCGGGCCTCGACGACCTCGATGCCGCCGTTCGGCGTGGCGAGCGCCTGCTCGAGCTCGGGCAGGCTGGCGACCCGCAGGTGCGGGACGCGCATTGCGGCACAGAGGCTCGCGAGGTCGACCCCGTGGGGAGTGCCGAAGAGGGTGTCGAACCGGTCGGCGTGCTCCGGGGCGCCCTGCTCGAGGGTGGCGAAGATCGAGCCGCCGTCGTCGTTGACCACGACGATGGTCAGGTCCGGCCTCTCCTCGCGCGGACCGAGCACCAGGCCGGTGGTGTCGTGGAGGAAGGTCACGTCGCCCATCAGCGCGAGCGCGCGCGACGAGCGGGGCCGGCTGAGGGCCGCACCGACCGCCGAGCTGATGGTGCCGTCGATGCCGGCGAGCCCACGGTTGGCGACCACCTTGCGACGACCGCCGACCTCGTAGCGCGCCACCATCAGGTCCAGGTCGCGCACGGGGTTGCTGGCACCGACGAACAGCAGGCCGCCCGGCGGCAGGGCGCGGCTCACCGCCCCCGCGACCTCGTACGGCGTCAGGTCGGGCTCGCCGGCCAGCAGGGCGTCGAGGTCGCGTGAGACCCGGCGGTCGGCCTCGTGCCACTCCGCGGACCAGGCCGGGTCGCCGGGACCGCTGACGTCGACCCGGTCGACCTCGCGGGCGACGCGGAAGGGGCGCTGCGACCACATGCCCCGGTGACGCACGGAGACCACCTCGACGTCGTCGCGTGCCAGCAGGCGCGAGACGGGGCGCGAGAGCGTCGGGTGCCCGTGGACCACGACCCGCTCGACGCGGTCGCCGAGGGTGCCGGCCAGCAACAGCCGGTAGGTCCGGACCACGCTGTCGCCCGTGCGGCACCCGCTGGACGGCTCGGCCAGCAGCGGCCAGCCGGCCTTCTCCGCGAGGACCCGGGCGGGGGGACCGGCGTCGTCGCCCGCGACCACGACGGTGCGCGGTCCGGGGTCGAGGACGAGGTGCTCGACGGGCGCCCCGTCGGCCGCCGCCGGCCGGTCGGGCACCTCTCCCCCGTCCCAGCCGCCGTCGTCGGGCAGCAGCGGCTCGTCGAGCTGGAGGTTGAGGTGCACCGGGCGGCGGTGCTCGTGGCTGCGCAGGAAGGCCAGGAGCTCCGCGAGGTCGGCCCCGGCGACGTCGAGCGTCGGGGCGAACGTCCCGAAGATGCCGTCCTGGTGGGTCGTCTGGTTGGCTCCGGTGCCGCGGACCCGCGCCGGCCGGTCGGCCGTGACGACGACGAGCGGCACCCCGGCGTGGGCGGCCTCGACCACGGCGGGCAGCAGGTTGGCCACGGCCGTGCCGGACGTGCACGTGACCGCGGCCGGTCGGCCGCCGACCTTCGCGAGGCCGAGCGCGAGGAAGGCCGCGGTGCGCTCGTCGATCCGGGTGTGCAGGCGGAGCCCGCCGGCCTGTGCGGCGTCGTAGAGCGCGAAGGACAGCGGCGCGTTGCGGGACCCGGGCGCGAGCACGACCTCGCGCACGCCGGAGCCGCGGAGTGCCGTGACCGCCGCGCGGGCGAGGTCGGTCGAGGGGTTGCTCACGGGTGCCGATCCTGCCGTACGGCGTCGAGCCGGCGACGCCAGTGGTCGACGCGGTCGGGAGCGGCCACCAGCCGGGCCAGCGCGGCGTCGTCGACGACCGGGCGCACCACCGGGAGCGCGCCGTCGACGGGCAGCAGGGGCTCGGCCGCCACGTCGTCGGTGAGGAGCTGGACGGTGGCCAGACCGCAGGCGTGGTGCAGCTCGGGCAGGGCCGCCGCGAGGGCGACCCCGGCGGCGATCCCGACGCTGGACTCGACCGCGCTCGACACCACGACCGGCATCGCGATGTCCTCGGCGATCCGCAGGCAGGCCCGCACCCCGCCGAGCGGCTGCACCTTGAGCACCGCGACGTCGGCCGCCTCGAGGTCGCGCACGCGGTAGGGGTCCTCCGCGCGCCGGATCGACTCGTCCGCGGCGATCGGCACCGCGACCCGGCGACGCACGACGGCGAGGTCCTCCACGCTCGCGACCGGCTGCTCGACGTACTCCAGGCCACCGGCCGCGCGTTCCAGGGTGGCGATGGCGGCGACGGCGCCGTCGACGTCCCAGGCGCCGTTGGCGTCGATCCGGACCAGCCCGTCGGGCCCGATCGCGTCGCGGACCGCCTCGAGCCGGGCGACGTCGTCGGCCAGCGTCTGGCCGCGCTCGGCGACCTTGACCTTGGCCGTGCGGCAGCCTCCGGCGCGGACGATGTCGTGGGCGTGCTGGGGGTCGGTGGCGGGGACCGTGACGTTGACCGGGACCCGGTCGCGCAGCGGCTCAGGCCAGCCCTCGTCGGCGGCCTCACGGGCGCAGGCCAGCCACGGCCGCGCGACGTCGTCGTCGTACTCGAGGAAGGGCGAGAACTCCCCCCACCCGGCCTCGCCGCGCAGCAGCACGCCCTCGCGGACCGTGATGCCGCGGAAGCGGGTGCGCAGGGGGATCGAGAAGACGTGCACAGTCGGCGTCACGGGCGGCGTCACAGGGCGGCCCGGATCGCCTGCTGGTCGACCTTGCCGTTGCGCAGCCGGGGCAGCTCCGCGACCCGCACGAAGCGGGTCGGTGCCCACGAGCGCGGGTGGACCAGGCCCACCCAGTCGCGCAGCTCGGGGTCGGGCGCGGTGCCGACCACGACGGCGACGACCCGCTGGCCCCACTCGTCGTCGGGCACGCCGAGCACCTCGGCGTCCTCCACCAGCGCGTGCTCGCGCAGCCGCTCCGCGACCGCCGGGACGGGGACCTTGACGCCGCCGCTGATGACGACGTCGTCGATGCGACCGGTGATCCGGAGGCGACCCGTGTCGTCGACGCGACCGGTGTCGGAGGTGAGGAACCAGCCGTCGACGAGGCACTCCGCGGTGAGCTGCGGGTCACCCTCGTAGCGGCTGAACAGCGTCGGACCACCGATGCGCACCCGGCCGGTGTCGTCGACGCGCACCTCGACGCCGTCGAGCGGCCGGCCGTCGTAGACGCACCCGCCGGCCGTCTCGGAGGAGCCGTAGGTCACGACCACGCGGACACCGGCGTCCTCGGCCCGGCGCCGCAGCTGGGCGTCCAGGCCACCCCCGCCGACGAGGACGGTGTGGACGCTGGTGAGCGCCTTGCGCTGGTCGGCCCGGTCGAGCATCCGGTGCAGCTGGGTGGGGACGAGCGAGAGGAAGTCCGCGGCGTCGGTGCGGTGGCCGGCGAGCGCGCCGGCGACGTCCAGGCCGTCGACGACGACGGGGGCGTGGCCGGCCAGCAGCGACCGGACGACCACCTGCACCCCGGCGACGTACGACGACGGCAGCGCCAGCAGCCAGCGCCCCGAGCCCTGCAGCCGCGCGGCGGACGCGGTCGCGCTGGCGACCACGGCGTCGCGTGGCAGCACCACCCGCTTCGGCCTGCCGGTCGAGCCGGACGTCTCGATCAGCAGGGGCTCGGGTTGGTCGTCCTCGAGCCACCGCGCCAGCTGCCGGACCGCCACCGGCGGCTCGTCGGAGGGGCGCAGGAAACTCACGCGACCCACGCTATCCGTTCTGCCACCATGGGCTGCGATGGAGGAGACCGACGAGCAGGCGACCGCCCGCGCCGGCACACCGAGGGGGAGCTGGTTCCAGCGCCAGCTGCCCACGAGCCCGCTCGCCCGGTCGCTCTCGGTGCAGTCGATCCTCTTCGCCATCGGCGAGGGCACGTTCATCACGGGCTCGGCGGTGTTCTTCACCCAGATCGTCGGCCTGTCGGCGGCGCAGGTCGGCGTCGGCCTGACGGTGGCCGGGATCGCGTCGTTCTTCTTCGCCGTGCCGGCGGGCAAGCTCGCCGACCGGGTCGGGACCAAGCGGATCTGGGCGATCGGGGCCGGGCTGACCGCGCTGCTCTACCTGGTCTGGCCGTTCATCCACGGCTTCGCCGCCTACCTGCTGATGATGGTCGCCCTGGAGGTGGTCAGCCAGGCCGGCTGGAGCGGCCGTGGCGCCTACACGATCGACATCTTCACCCGCGAGGAGCGCGTGCAGTCGCAGGCGTTCATGCGGGCCGCGCTCAACATCGGCTTCACGGTGGGCGCGCTCATCGGCGGCCTGGCGCTGGCGACGAACAGCGACGCCGTGGTGCGGGCGGTGCCGATCCTGACCGGCCTCGTCCTGCTGCTGAACACCTACTGGATCACCCGCCTCCCCGACCCGCCCGCCAAGGAGCCGGTCGCCACCGAGGAGGCGGTGATCAAGCCGGCGGCGCTGAAGAACCGCGCGTTCCTGGCCCTGATGACCGGTGACGGCGTGCTCGGCACCAACCAGGTCCTGCTCAACATCGTGATCCCACTCTGGCTGGTCGAGGAGACGGATGCGCCGCGGGTGCTGCTCGCCTGGCTCTTCGGCACCAACACGGTGATGGCGGTGCTGCTGCAGGTGGCCGCGGCCCGCGGCGTGGACTCGGTCGCGCGCTCGCTGCGGGCGTCGTACATCTCGGCGGGGTTCTTCGTCCTGTCCTGCGCCATCGTGCTGGTCACCCACGACACCGTCGGCTGGCTCACCATCTTCCTCGTCTGGCTCGGCCACGTGACCGTCACCGGCGCGGAGCTGTTCCAGTCGGCCGGCTCGTGGGGCTTCCAGTCCGAGCTGACGGACGCCTCCCAGCGTGCGGAGTACCAGGGTGCCGCCCACATCGGCCACACCGCCGGCTCGGTGTGGGCGCCGGCCCTCTTCACCTGGCTCGCCATGGAGCACGGCTCCCTCGGCTGGATCACGATCGCAGCGGTGTGCCTCGTCGCGACGCTCACCATGGGCCCGTCCGCCCGCGCCGCGGAGCGCTATCTCGCGCGCCACGGCTCCGCCGCCTGAGGTGAGCGCCCCGCCGTAGGGTCGGCGGCATGACTGCCTACTGGATCACCACCTACCAGGCCGTGCACGACCCCGACAAGGTCGCTGCGTACGCCGCGCTGGCCGGGCCGGCGCTGACGGCGGCGGGCGGGCGCTTCCTCGTGCGCGGCATGCCGGAGGTGACCTTCGAGAGGGGCCAGTCCACCCGCACGATCGTCATCGAGTTCCCGTCCGTCGAGGCGGCGGTCGCGGCCCACGACAGCGAGGCCTACCAGGAGGCGCTGCGCGCGCTCGACGGCGGCGCCGACCGCGACATGCGCGTCGTGCCCGGGGCGTGACCGCTCCGCTGCAGCCGCGCTCCCCCGCCGACCGGCCGGGTGGCATGGTGGAGTGATGGACGCCTTCCGCCTCGTGCTGACCGTCCTCGTGACGGTGGGGGTGGTCGCCGCCATCCTCCTCTTCGAGCGCCGCCGGGCGCGGGGCATCGAGCGCGACACCCGCCGGATGGCGCAGGGTCGCCCCAATGGCGAGGACACCGACGACCAGTCCTAGTCCGGCACGGACGCGAAGGTGGCGGCACACGACACCCCGAGGGGCTGCTTCGATGTCGTCCGCCGCCACCCCCGAACCCGACGCCGCGCAGGTGGCGGCACACGACACCCCGAGGGGCTGCTTCGATGTCGTCCGCCGCCACCCTCGGGACCCGACGCCGCGCTCGGCGAGGGCGGCCACGGCCGCGGTCGCCGCGGCTTCCGGGGCGGTGCGGAAAAGTAAAGGACTCTCCGGAAATCGCAGGACGGACGTCGTACCCACGGCTCACAATGGCCCCGATGAGCATCGTGTCGACCTTCAAGCAGCAGGCCACTCCACCGTCACCCCTGGCGGGGCGCCTGGCGACACAGTCGCTCCTCTTCGCCCTCGGCGAGGGCACCTTCATGGCCGGCTCCGCGGTGTTCTTCACCCAGGTCGTCGGCCTGTCCGTGGTGCAGGTCGGCCTCGGCCTGACGATCGCGGGCATCGCGTCGTTCATCGCGGCGTACCCGATGGGCCGCGTCGTCGACCGGCTCGGCGCCAAGCGGTGCTGGGCCATCAGCTCGGCCGGCCAGGGCGCGATGTTCGCGGTCTGGCCGTTCATCGACTCCTTCCAGGGCTACCTCGCGATGGCGGTGACCATGGAGGTCATCGGCGCCCTCGGCGGCGTCGCGCACGGTGCCTACACGATCGACGTCCTGCCACCGCAGGAACGGGTGACGTCACGCGCCTACATGTACTCCGCGCTCAACGTCGGCTTCACGCTGGGCTCGCTGCTCGGCATCATCGCGCTGGGCCCGGAGTCCCTCACGCTGCTCATGGTGATGCCCGTCTTCACCTCGGTCGTCTTCCTCTTCAACGCCGTCAACATCACCCGGCTGCCCCACGCCGCGCACGACATGCGCACGCCCGAGGAGCGCAAGGCGACGATCCCCGGCCCGGGCCCGATGAAGAACGTCGGCTGGCTCGTGTCGAGCTTCTTCCACGGCGTGCTCTGGACCAACCAGGTCATCCTCAACGTCGTCATCCCGCTGTGGCTGGTCGACAAGACCGACGCGCCCTGGGTGATCCTGTCGCTGCTCTTCGGCACCAACACCGTGATGTGCATCGTGCTGCCGATGGCCGCCGCCCGCGGCGTCAAGGACGTCACCACCGCCCTGCGTGCGATCCGGGTCTCGACGCTGTTCTTCGTCATCTCGTGCGTGATCACGCTCTCGACGCACCACACCGTGGGCCTGTGGACGATCGTGCTGTTCTTCCTCGGCCACATCACCCTGACTGGCGCCGAGCTCTACCTCTCCGCCGCGAGCTGGACCTTCGAGGCCGAGCTGATGGACCCCCGCCGCCGTGGCGAGTACCAAGGTGCCGCCGAGCTCGCCGGCACCCTGGGCCGGGTCTGGGCGCCCGCCGCGTTCACCTTCCTCGCCATGAACTGGGGATCGACGGGCTGGCTGGTCATCGCCGGCCTGATCGTCCTCGCGGCCGCCGGCCTCCACCCGTCGACCGCGATGGCCCGCCGCTTCCTCGAGGAGCACGTGCCGGCCGACGTGCTGGCCGACGCGGCCGCCCACGCCGTCGAGGACGCGCCGGTCGGCCCGCCGACCGTCGAGCAGCCGGCCGAGCCCGGCGGCGCGTCGCCGCTGGACGGGCTGCCATGATCCACCGGTGACCTCCTCCGCTGACTGGATCGCCGGCGCCCGGCCGCGCACCCTCCCCGCCGCCGTCGCGCCCGTCCTCGCCGGCACCGGCGTCGCGTCGTACGTCGATGCGCTCGTGTGGTGGAAGGCGGCTCTCGCCCTCCTCGTCAGCCTCGCCCTGCAGGTCGGGGTCAACTACGCCAACGACTACTCCGACGGCATCCGTGGCACCGACGCCGACCGGGTCGGGCCGATGCGCCTGGTCGGCTCCGGGGCGGCGTCGCCGGGAGCGGTGAAGGCGGCGGCGTTCGCCGCCTTCGGCGTGGCCGCGCTCGGGGGGCTGGTGCTCGCGGCCACCACCGCGTGGTGGCTGGTCGCGGTCGGCGCCGTGTGCGTGGTCGCGGCGTGGTTCTACACCGGCGGCGAGAAGCCCTACGGCTACCTCGGCCTCGGCGAGGTGATGGTCTTCGTGTTCTTCGGACTCGTCGCGGTCATTGGCACGACCTACGTCCAGACCAGGACCTGGGAGTGGGCCGCCCTCTACGCCGGGATCGGCGTGGGCGCGCTCGCCTGCGCGATCCTCGTGGCCAACAACCTGCGCGACATCCCCACCGACACCGTCGCGGGCAAGCGCACGCTCGCGGTCCGGCTCGGCGACGAGCGCACCCGCCACCTCTACGCCTTCCTGGTCCTGGTCGCGGCGGCCGCCGTGGTCGCCGTCGCCGCCGCGACCACCTGGTGGGCGCTCGTCGGCCTCGGGTTCCTGGCCCGGGCGGCGGCACCGACGCGTGCCGTCCTCGGCGGAGCGACCGGTCCGGCGCTGGTCCCGGTCCTCGCGGGCACCGGGGCGGCGGAGCTGATCTGGTCGGTGCTCGTCGCGGCGCCCCTGTTCGTCGCCTGAGATCCGGGGTTCGCCCGGCCGCCCCCGCGCGGGCATGCGATCCTCGTCGTATGTCCCAGCAGCAGCCCGAGGAGAGCGCCCGCCTCGACGCGTTCGTCCAGCGGCAGGTCGCCGACGCCGTACGCCGCAAGGAGGCGCGGGCGGCCGCCGACGCCGAGCTGCGGGCGTCCACCCTCGCCTCCGACACCGACCGCGACCTGGCGGCCGGCGTCCTCAACCAGGCCTTCGCCGAGGGGCGGCTGACCGCGGAGGAGCACGCGGAGCGCACCACGGGCGCGTTCACGGCGCGCACCCACGGAGACCTCGACCGGGTGCTGGCCGGGCTGCACGTCCCGGCGCCGCAGGCGACCGAGACGCATGCCGCGCGCAGGGTGCTGTTCTGGATGGTCACCGTGATGACCTCCCCGTTCCTGCTGATGGGCCTGGGCCTGCTGCTGGCCGGCAGCGACAACGGTGGTCGCGTCTTCGGTCTCGTCCTCATCGTGCTCTTCGCGCCCGGGCTGTTCGCCCTCAACCGCTGGGCCTGGCCCAAGGCCGACGGCACGCGCTGGCCACGGATGCGCTGACCCGATATTCCGTGGCCCGCAACGGCCGCCCTCACTAGCGTGGAGCGGGTGGACTACGACTTCGCCATCCTCGACTTCGCCGACGAGTCGGACGAGGCGGTCGCGCGGCGGCGCGGCTGGATCGGTGCGGTGCTGCGCGGCTTCCGCGAGGACCGGCCGGAGGACGCGCTCATCGACCGGTGGGTCGGCCACTACCGCGCCGACGACGTCACCGTGCGCGGCGCGTGGCTGCCGGAGGGCGAGTTCGGCGCCGGCCCGATGCCGGTGGCGACCTACGCCAGCCTGGACAAGACGCTCAACGCCGGGCGCGAGCTGCTGCCCCTGCGGATGGTCACCGACGTCACCACCAGCGCGACCCACCGCCGCCGGGGCCTGCTGCGCCGGATGATCGAGGACGACCTCGCCGACGCCGTCGCGCAGGGCGTGCCGATGGCGGCGCTGACGGCCTCCGAGGCGACCATCTACGGCCGCTGGGGCTTCGGTGCCGCGACCCTGCGCAAGGGCGTCGAGCTCAACACGTCTCCGGGCTTCGGCTTCCGCTCCTTCGTCGACACCGGCCGCGTCGAGCTCGTCGAGCCGGCCGACGCCTGGCCCCACGTCAAGGCCGTCTTCGACACCTTCCACGCCCGTCAGCGCGGCTCGGTCGAGTGGCCGGTCCAGTACGAGGACATGCACAGCGCCGCGTTCGACTTCGAGAGCGGGTCCGCCAACCGCAAGCTCCGCGGCGCGGTGCACCTCGACGCCGCCGGCGAGGTCGACGGCTTCGTGCTCTTCAAGCACGGCGAGAAGAACTCCGTGAAGGTCGACGAGATGGTCGCCCTCACGCCCGAGGCACAGCTGGCCTTCTGGTCGTTCCTCGGCCACATGGACCGGGTCACGACGGTGACCTTCAACCTCTTCCACCCCGAGGACCCGGTGGTGTGGGCGCTCACCGACATGAACCGGGTCAAGACCACCGAGGTCGAGGAGTTCCTCTGGCTCCGGCTCCTCGACGTGCCGCGGTGCCTGGCCGCCCGGCCGTGGGCCGCGGACGGCACGGTCGTCCTCGAGGTCGACGACGCCCAGGGCCACGCCTCCGGCCGCTACGAGCTCACCACGTCGGGCGGGGTGGCGACCGTGTCGCGCACCGACCGGCCGGCCGACGTGCGCCTCACCGCGGAGACGCTCGCCTCGCTCTACCTCGGCGAGGTGGAGGTACGCCGGATGCACCACGCCGGCCGCGTGGAGGGAGCGCCCGACGCGGTGGCGCGCCTCGGGGCGATGGCGGACCTCAGCGACCCGCCGTACAGCCTCACGGGGTTCTGAGCGACAGCTCGCGCCCGAGGAGCCGGCCCAGCCGCGCCGCCTCGGCGACGGCCGCGTCCCGCACCACGCCGGCCAGCGGGCAGGTCACGTCGACCCCGTCCGCGTCGGCACGCCACGTGCCGGCGACGACCCCGTCGACGACGACCGGGTTCGCGCCGCGCGTCATGGCGCTGCGCTGGTCGGGCGGCACGACCCATGCGTCCTTGGTGCCCGGCCCCATGACCCAGTCGTCCTTGCCGGGCAGGAGCACGACGTGCGGCTCGGGGCGTACGTCGCCCAGCTCCGCCTCGTGCTCGGCGAGCAGCCACCTCGGCTGCCCGTCCACGTCGACCTCCACCAGCCGGTCCTGCAGCTCGGTCCACCACCGGGCAAGGCGTGAGCGCCCGGCACTGAGGCCGCCGCCGAGCCAGTACTCGAGGTGCTCGGGGCCCGCGGGACCGTAGGCGCCGAGGTAGTCCACGACCGCCCGGTGGCCCGCCTCGTCGAGATCGGGGATCCCCGCCCACGCCGGTGCCACCGTGGGGCTCTGGAGCAGGAGGGGCCCGCTGAGCCTCGGCCCGAGCACGACGTCGCCCTGCCAGGCGAGCGGCTTCATCAACGTGGTGTTCTCCTCGGCGAACTCCTTCGCCAGGTGGCCGAAGCGCGGGTGTCCCACCAGCGCGTCCGCGACCGCCTGCGGCGGCACCGGACCCTCGGCGACGACCCCGCGGACGAGCGCGCGCAGGTCCGGCCAGTCCTCCGGCGAGAGCCGGTAGTGCTCCACCCAGCTCGCGCGCGCCCACTGCCGTCCGGCCGCCCGCAGCGCGAGGTAGGTGCCCGCCGTCTCCGGCGCCATCACCTGCACCGACCCGCGGAAGGAGAAGGTGCGCACCAGTCGGCCCTCAGCCAGCGCCCGCTCCACCTCCCCCGGCTCACCCGGCTCCGCCAGCCGCCGCCGGACGGCGAGGTCGGCGTCCGAGCCGAACACCGACACCGCGGCCAGCGTGCGCACCACCTCGGTCGCGTCGGCGGCACCGTCGCGCAGGTGCTGGCGGCGCAACCGCCAGGCGAGGGCCTGCTGCCGGGTGATCGACCGCGCGCCCATGCCGGGACCGCTCAGTCCTCGTCCTCGCGCGCCTTGCGCTCCTCGAAGGCCGCGGAGGCCTTCGCCGCCCGGCTCTCCACGCGTCGGGCGAAGGCCTCGCGCTGCCGGTCGAGGATGAAGTACGACGCGACGCCCGAGACCAGGAAGGCCAGGACGACGGCCCAGAACAGGTGGAACGTGCCGTCGAAGAGCAGCGCCATCACGCCGACCACCACGCCCAGCGAGGCGAGGAACAGAACCACCCGCAGCAGGGTGTAGACCACGAACTCCTTCACGGGTCCAGCCTAGGACGGGCCGTCTACATTGGAGGAATGCTGAAGGTGCTGCTCGTGGTGGCCGTCATCGCGTTCGTCGTGTGGCTGCTCGTGAGGCTCATCCTGAGGCGGATCGGCGACGGCGGCGACGGCGGGGCGTCACGCCCGCGGGTGATCGGCCCCGACGACGACCCGGACTTCCTGCGCGACATCGACCGGCGACGCCGCGACCCGGAGGACGACTGAGCGCTCCTGCGCGGCGCTCTCGGCGTACGAGTGCTGGCTCGTGGTGCTGAAGAAGTTGATGCCGATGAAGTTGAACCACAGGGTCGCGGCACCGACCAGCGCCAGCAGCGCGGCGTTGCGCCCGCGCCAGCCCGCGGTCGCGCGGGCGTGGAGGTAGGCGGCGTAGACCACCCACGTGATGAACGCCCACACCTCCTTCGGGTCCCAGTTCCAGTACGACGACCACGCCTGGTGCGCCCAGATGGGGCCGGAGATCAGCACGCCGAAGGTCCACACCGGGAAGCCGAAGGCGTGCATCC
The DNA here is from genome assembly GCF_031844425.1 of Microbacterium sp. ARD31. Classification (NCBI taxonomy): domain Bacteria; kingdom Bacillati; phylum Actinomycetota; class Actinomycetes; order Micrococcales; family Microbacteriaceae; genus Microbacterium; species Microbacterium sp. ARD31. The sequence goes on along the minus strand of NZ_JAUZVE010000013.1, from coordinate 46,188 downwards.
GGTAGGCGATGCGGTCCAGGTCGGGCAGCTCGGGCAGGCGGGCGAGGTATCCCGTCTCCTTGGTCGAGCGCGCCTTGAGGAGGTAGAGGATCGAGGTGATGCCACCGAGGGTGAAGGCGCCCGTGGCGATGACCGCGGCGACCACGTGGATCACCAGCCAGTAGGACTCCAGTGCCTCGGTCAGCGGCGCGACGGGCTCGTAGAGCCACAGCACGTCGGCGAGCAGGACGCACAGCACGAAGCCCACCACGATCGGGCCCAGCCACGACAGCCGCCAGCGGCTGGTGGTCGCGAGGAACAGGGCCACCACGACGAAGGTGCCGCTGAGGGTGAACTCGTACATGTTGCCCCACGGCACCCGGTTGGGGTCCGCGGCCATGCCCCGGCCGACCAGCGCGACGAGGTGGGCCAGGGCGCCGACGGCGGTGAGCAGCACCCCGAGCCGGCCGGTCATCTCGACGCGCTCGGAGGTGCGGTCGTCCTCGACGTCGAGGACCGGCGCCCCGCCGCCCGCGGCGACCGCCTGCCGGACCGGGACGTCGCGCAGCGCCGCCCACTGGACGGCGTACGCCAGCAGGGCGAGGAAGTAGACCACCCCCGCGGCGGCCACGCCCTGGTTGCTGAGGGTCTCCCACTGTGCGTCGGTCATGGTCGTGCCTCTCGGTCCTGTCTCAGTGCTGCCACGATCCCGGCGAGCTCGGTGCGGCCGGTCTCCGGGTCTCCTCCGGAGGAGCGGTCGAGTCGTGCCACCTCGACCAGGGTGGTGCCGTCGTCGCGACGGCGTGCGCGCACCCACAGGCGGCGGGGGCGCACGAAGAGCGAGCCGAGCAGCCCCAGCAGGGCGGCGACGACACCGGTCAGCGCCACCATCTTGCCCGGGGTGCGGCTGATCTGGATCTTGTTCCAGCGCTGGAGGCCCTCGAACGTCACCGACCCCAGCCCGTCGGGGAGGTCGACGGACTCGCCGGGGCGCAGGTCCAGCCGGAACGGCTGGCCGTTGGCCTTGGTCACCTGGTCGGCCCTCGTCTTGTCGAGGACGTAGACCGAGCTGCTGGTGCCGTCGTCGAGCCCCACGTCGCCGGTGAAGACCTGGAGGGAGACGAGCGGGTCCAGCGCGTCGCCCCACGCCGACGCGGGCATGGTGAGGTTGCCGTCCGCGTCCTGGCCCATGGTGAAGGTCGGGTAGAAGGTGCCCTCCAGCCCGATCTGGGTGGGCTGGGCGTCGGGCGCCTTGACGACCCCGAAGGACTCGAAGGTCTGGGCGTTGGTCGGCAGGAACACGGTCGGGCCGGACTGCGCGATGTTGCCCTCTCCGTCGCGGATGGTGATCACGGGCGCGTAGCCGTGGCCGATGAGGAAGACGTCGGTGCCGCCGATGGACAGCGGGTGGTTGACCCTGAGGTCGTACTGCTGGGTCTGCGCACCCGGTTCGGTCGTGTAGTCGAGGTGCGCGACGAACTTGCGCGCCATGCCCGCCCGGGGGCCGTCGGTGATCCAGTCGACGTCGAAGTCGGTGATGCTGAAGGAGAACGGCTCCATCACCGCGGGGTCGAACAGGCTGCCCGGGGCGAAGTCGTCGTACTGGGTGAGGTTGTTGGAGAAGCCGTAGTCGGCGCCGTTGTACATGATGACGCCGCCCTTGTAGCCGAAGAGGCTGCCGATGGCGACGCCGACCAGCACCACGATCACGGCGAGGTGGAAGAGCAGGTTGCCGGCCTCGCGCAGGTGCCCGCGCTCGGCGTCGACGGAGTCCGCCCCGTCGGTGCGCGCGACCCGGTAGCGCTTGCGGCGCAGCGCCGTCGCAGCACGCGCGAGCACGACCTCGGGGTCCTCGTCGGTCTCGTACGACGTGTGCTGCGGCAGGCGCGCGAGGTTGCGGGGCGCCCTGGGCGGCCGGGCGCGCAGCGCGCGGGCGTAGACGAACAGCCGCGGCACGATGCAGCCGACGAGCGAGATCATCAGCAGGATGTAGATCGCGGAGAACCACACCGAGCCGTAGACGGCGAAGAGGTCGAGGCGGTCCCAGATCGGAGCCAGACGCGGGTGGTTGTCGCGCCACTGCGAGACCGCGAGGGAGTCGATGTCCTCCTGCGGGATCACCGAGCCGGGGATCGCGGCGAGGGCGAGCAGCAGCAGGAGCACCAGCGCCGTACGCATCGAGGTGAGCTGGCGCCACGACCAGCGTGCGAGCTCGCGTGCGGTGAGGTCGGGGGGCAGGGCGGTGGCCTGGCGGTCGTCGGACGGCCGGTGGTCGAGCTGTGTCACAGCGGCCGCTCACTCATCGAGCACCACGTCGACCAGGGAGAGGAGCGTCTGGGTGGTGGGGATGCGCCCCTGGACCGACGCGGCGACCCGCCCCTCGTCGTCGAGGACGACGGTGCTGGGGATGGAGCGGGGGTTGAGCGTGCCGGCGAAGGACAGCAGCGCGGAGCCGTCGGGCGAGTAGAGAGAGGGGTAGGTGACGTCGAAGTTGCGGGTGAAGGCCAGCCCCTTCTCGGCGGAGGAGTCGCGGATGTTGACGCCGAGGAAGGCCACGCGGTCGCCGAGCTCGGCGGCGGCCTCGTTGAGGTCCGGCTGCTCGACGCGGCAGGGCGGGCACTCCGACCACCACACGTTGATCACGACGGGCTTGCCGCGCAGGTCGGCGAGGTCGACGGGGTTGCCCTCGAGGTCCTCGCCGGAGAGCTCCAGCGGCGCCTCCCGGTCCGCGGCCGCCACCTCGACGGGGACGCCCTCGCCGGTGATGTAGCCCTTGTCGCCGGTGCCGGACAGGCTCGAGCAGCCCGTCAGGACGAGGAGGCAGGCCAGGACGAGCGGGACGACGGTCGAGCGGAGCTTCAGGGCCGGTCCTCCTGAACGGCGCCGCCGGCGGAGAACGGCGCGGAGCGGTCGGCGACCGGGATCAGGTCGCCGGCCGGCTCGGAGTAGCGCACCTGGACCATCCGGTCGTCGTCGAAGACCACGCTCGTCAACGAGCAGAGGGTGCACTGGCGGCTCTTGGGGTGGTGGAGGTAGCTGCGCTTCTCGAGGAACAGGCGCGTCGTCCAGATCGGCAGCTGGTGCGACACGATCACGGCCTCGTGGCCGCGGGCGGCGTCCCGGGCGTCGTGGATCGCGGCGACCATGCGCCCCGCGATCTCGTCGTAGGGCTCGCCCCACGACGGCTCGAACGGGTTGTAGAGGTGGCGCCACAGGTGCGGACGCTTGATGATCGTCATCGCGCCCTCCCCGAAGCTCAGGCCCTCGAAGACGTTGCCCGACTCGATCACCCGCGGGTCGACCACCGGCGTCAGGCCGCGGGCCGCGGCCAGCGGTGCGCCCGTCTCCTGCGCGCGCTCGAGCGGCGAGGTCCGCATGTGGGTGATGTCGCGGTCGCCGACGGTCTCGGCGATCCGCTGCGCCATCTGGTTGCCGAGGTCGGAGAGGTGGAAGCCGTCGCGACGGCCGTAGAGCACGCCCTGCGGGTTGTGCACCTCTCCGTGCCTGAGCAGGTGCACGATCGTCTGGACACCCATGGTCAGTGACCTCCTGCCGTGGCGGCCGCGAGCGCGGCCGCCGGGAGCGCGTCGAGGACCGTCGACACGGCCCGGTCGTCGTGGGCCGCGGACACGAACCACGCCTCGTACGCCGACGGCGGGAGGTAGACGCCCTGGGCCAGCATCGAGTGGAAGAAGGCCGCGTAGGCGGCGGTGTCCTGGGTGCTGGCCTCGGCGAAGTCGTGCACCGGGGAGTCGCGGAAGAACACCGAGAACATCGTGCCGGCGGCCTGCACGGTGTGCGGCACGCCCGCGGCGGCGAGCGCCTCGGAGACCGCGGTGCGGATGGTGAGGGCCGTCGCGTCGAGGTGGTCGTGGACCTCGGGGGTGGCCAGGCGCAGCGTGGCGAGCCCCGCCGTCGTCGCGACGGGGTTCCCGGAGAGGGTGCCGGCCTGGTAGACCCGGCCCTCGGGGGCGAGGTGCGCCATCAGGTCCGTGCGGCCGCCGAAGGCCGCCGCCGGGAAGCCGCCGCCCATCACCTTGCCGAACGTCATCAGGTCGGGGGTCCAGCCCTCGATCGCACCGTCGAGGCCCCAGCCGCCCTGCGCGGTCGCGCGGAAGCCGGTCATCACCTCGTCGCTGATGAACAGCGCCCCGTGGCTGCGACAGGTCTCGGCGAGGAAGGCGTTGAACCCCGGCGCGGGAGGGACGATGCCCATGTTGCCCGGCGTGGCCTCGGTGATCAGGCAGGCGATCCGCGGCCCGTGGGTCTCGAAGGCGGCGAGGACGGCCGCGCGGTCGTTGTAGGGCAGGACGAGGGTCTCCCCCGCCGAGCTCGCCGGCACGCCGCTCGTGCCGGGCACCGCCAGCGTGGCGACGCCGGAGCCGGCCTCGGCCAGCAGCGCGTCGACGTGGCCGTGGTAGCAGCCGCTGAACTTCACGACGAGGTCGCGACCGGTCACCCCGCGGGCGAGCCGGATGGCCGACATGGTGGCCTCGGTGCCGGAGGAGACGAAGCGGACCCGCTCCACGGGCGTGCGGGCGACGATCTCCTCCGCGAGCTCCACCTCGGGCTCGGTGGGCGTGCCGTACGACGTGCCGCGCGCGACGGCGCCCGCCACCGCGGCCTGCACGTCGGGGTGGGCGTGGCCGAGGAGCATGGGGCCCCACGAGCAGATGAGGTCGACGTAGTCGTTGCCGTCGGCGTCGGTCAGCCACGCGCCGGAGGCCGAGGTGATGAACCGCGGGGTGCCGCCGACCGCGTTGAACGCGCGCACGGGAGAGTTCACACCGCCCGGGGTGACGGCGCGCGCACGCTCGAAGAGCGCCTCGCTCGCCGCGGTCGTCGAGGTGGTCGTCGCGGGGGTCACCGCCTCATTGTCACGTAGACGGCCAACCGGCTCCCAGTCGGCGGTCGCCGGGGAGGGTGGGATGTGCCTTGGCGCACACGGCAGCGGCGCGTAACTTGGTGTGACGGTTCGTCGTTGAGAGGTGTGGGAGACCCCGGATCGGGGCATCATGACACCAGGACCACCAGGGGAGATGCGCGACATGTCGAGTTCCGGCCGACTGCACAGGGCGACCGCGATCATCCCGCTCGCCGTGCTCTCCGCCGCCTGGACGGCCAGCCTGGCCGGCGTCGGCGCCGGCACCGCGAGCGCCGACCCCGACGGCTCCGGCACCCTCCCGGACGGGACGGTGCTGCCCTCCGCCGCGGTCGAGGCTCCCGCCAGCGTCGGTGACGACGCCGTCAGCCGCGCCGCCGCCCTCACCCCCGGCGCCCCGAGCAGCATCCCGCAGGCCGCGCTCGCGGCCTACCAGCGGGCCGAGGCGGTCATCAACCAGGCCGACAGGGGCTGCAACCTCCCGTGGGAGCTGATCGCCGCGATCGGTCGCGTCGAGTCCGACCACGGCCGCTACGGCGGCAACTCCCTCGACGAGCAGGGCGTGGCCCGCCCCGGCATCTACGGCGTCGCCCTCAACGGCAAGAACAACACCCAGGACATCAGCGACACCGACGCCGGCCAGTACGACAACGACACCCGTCACGACCGCGCGGTCGGTCCGATGCAGTTCATCCCCTCGACGTGGTCGGTCGTGGGCGTCGACGGCGACAGCGACGGCACCCGCAACCCGCAGGACGTCGACGACGCGGCCCTCGCGACCGCGGTGTACCTCTGCTCGGGCGACGACGACCTGTCGGAGGAGAAGGGCCAGCGGGCCTCGGTCTACCGCTACAACCACTCCAACGCCTACGTCGACCTCGTGCTGGAGGTGATGCAGGCCTACATGGACGGCGACTTCAGCGCGGTCCCGACCTCGACGCTGACGTCCGGCGTGATCACCCCCGAGGTCACCGGTGGCGGCACGGGTGGTTCGGGCAAGGACGACGGCGACAAGGGCGGCAAGGGCGGCAAAACCGGCAAGGACGACCAGACGCCCACGTCGAAGCCGACCCCCACGCAGACGCCGACGCCCACGCCCACCCCCACGCAGACCCCGACGCCGACCCCCACGCCGACGCCCACGCAGTCGCCGACCCCGACGAAGGACCCGACGACCCTGCCCACCGTCCTGCCGACGACGAGCACCACGCTCCCGCCGCTCCCGACGGTCCCCGTCCCCACGACCATCACCCAGCCGCTCACCTACCTCGAGGCGCAGGCCCAGTGCCTCGCCAGCGGCATCTCGCAGCTCGACGTGGCCGCCCTCAACGCCTGCATCAACCGCCTGATGAACCCTTAGACCGCCGGTTGAGCAGCGAGCGCAGCGAGCGTGTCGAAACCAAGGCCCTCGGTTTCGACACGGGCCTGGCGGCCCTGCTCAACCATCGGGCGAGAGCCCGGATCGCCCCGGGCTCCTCAACCCGCGCGCTCGGCGCCCGACGTCGTCTGGACTGACGAGCGAGCGAGCGCGGCGAGCGCAGCGAGACAGCTCGGGAGCGAGGAGGGAACTCGGGAGCGAGGAGGGAAGACGACGTCTTCAGGGGCGCCGAGCACGCGCGAGCGGAGCGAGCGCCATCAAGCACCGAGCGCCATCAGCTCAGCAGGCGGGCGGCCTCGGAGGCCCAGTAGGTCAGCACCACGTCGGCACCCGCGCGGCGGATCGAGGTGAGGGTCTCCAGGATGGCGGCCTCGCGGTCGATCCAGCCGTTGGCGGCGGCGGCCTCGACCATGGCGTACTCGCCGGAGATGTTGTAGGCGGCGACGGGGACGTCGACCACGTCACGCACCCGGCGTACGACGTCGAGGTAGGCGAGGGCGGGCTTGACCATCACGATGTCGGCGCCCTGCTCGACGTCGAGCAGCACCTCGCGCACGCCCTCGAGGGCGTTGGCGGGGTCCTGCTGGTAGGTGCGCCGGTCGCCGACGAGGGAGGAGTCGACGGCCTCGCGGAAGGGGCCGAAGAACGCCGAGGCGTACTTCGCCGAGTAGGCCATGATCGAGACGTGGCTGTGGCCGGCTGCGTCGAGCGCCTCGCGGACGACCGCGACCTGGCCGTCCATCATCCCGCTCGGGCCGACCATGTCGACGCCGGCCGCGGCCTGTGCGAGGGCCATCTGGGCGTACGCCGCCAGCGTCTGGTCGTTGTCGACCTCGCCGTCGGGCGTGAGCAGGCCGCAGTGGCCGTGGTCGGTGAACTCGTCGAGGCAGAGGTCCGACATGACGGTGAGCTGGTCGCCGACCTCGGCGACCACGTCGGTGATCGCGAGGTTCAGCACGCCGCCCGGGTCGATGCCGCCGGAGCCGATGGCGTCCTTGTGCTCGGGGATGCCGAACAGCATCACGCCGCCCAGGCCGAGCTCGGCGGCCTCGAAGACGGCCTTCTTGAGCGAGTCGCGCGAGTGCTGGACCACGCCCGGCATCGACGAGATCGGACGCGGCTCGTCGAGGCCCTCGCGGATGAACACCGGCAGCACCAGGGAGCTGGGGTGCACGTGGGTCTCGGCGACCATGCGCCGCAGCGCCGGCGTGCGGCGCAGCCGCCGGGGTCGGACGAGCGGGCCCTGGACGTTGGTCTCCTCGGTCACGGCTCCATCCTTCCCCAGCGGTGGTCGGCTACTTCGCGCGGGCCTTGCGCCGCCCGGACGCCGTGCGCTCGCTGGGGCGGGTGACCGGCTCGCCGGCCTCCAGCATCGCGAGTCGGCGGGTGGCGCCGAAGTCGGCGAGGGCGTCGACCAGGACCTCCACGTCGGGCGTGGGGGCGAGGACGTCGACCCGCAGGCCGTGCTCCTCGGCGGTCTTGGCCGTCTGGGGGCCGATCACGGCGATGATCGTCGACGGGTGCGGCTTGCCGGCGATGCCGACGAGGTTGCGCACGGTCGAGGACGAGGTGAAGACCACGGCGTCGAACTTGCCGGTCTTGATCGCGTCGCGCACCGGCGCCGGCGGCGGCGTCGCGCGCACCGTGCGGTAGGCGGTGACGTCGTCGCACTCCCAGCCCAGGTCGACCAGGCCGGCCACCAGGTTCTCGGTGGCGATGTCGGCGCGGGGCAGGAAGACCCGGTTGATCGGGTCGAGCACCTCGTCGTAGGGCGGCCACTCGGCGAGCAGGCCGGCGGCGGACTGCTCGCCCGAGGGCACGAGGTCGGCGCGCAGGCCCCAGGCCGCGATGGCCTCGGCGGTCTTGTCGCCGACGGCGGCGATCTTGAGGCCGGAGAACGCACGCGCGTCGAGGCCGTACTCCTCGAACTTCTCGCGGACGGCCTTGACCGCGTTGACGGAGGTGAAGGCGATCCATTCGTACCGGCCCTCGACCAGGCCGCGGACGGCCTTGTCCATCTGGAGCGGGTTGCGCGGGGGCTCGACCGAGATGGTCGGCACCTCCTCGGGGACGGCGCCGTACTCGCGCAGGCGGCGCGAGAGCGAGCCGGCCTGCTCCTTGGTGCGGGGCACCAGCGCGCGCCAGCCGAACAGCGGCTTGGTCTCGAACCACGACAGCGTCTGGCGCAGGTCGACGACGTCGCCGATGACCGTGATCGCCGGCGGCGCGATGCGCGCGGCGCGGGCGTCGGCGGCGATGTTGGCCAGCGTGGAGACGAGGGTGTGCTGCTCGGTCGTGGTGCCGACGCGGGTCATCGCGACCGGCGTCTCGGGGGCGCGGCCGGCCTCGATGAGGGCGGCGGCGGTCTCGCCGATGGTGCCCACGCCGGACAGCAGCACGAGCGTGCGGTCGTCGGCGTACGCGCTCCAGTCGACCTTGTCGCCGCAGGTGACGACGGCCATCTCCTTGTGGCGCTTGGTGGTCAGCGGGATGCCGGCGTAGGCCGGGACGGCGCTGACGGAGGAGACACCGGGCACGACCTCGAAGCCGACGCCGGCCTTGACGCACGCCTGCGCCTCCTCGGGCCCTGAGGCGTAGAGGAACGGGTCGCCGGTCATCAGGCGGACGACGCGCTGCTTCTTGCCGTGGCGTACGACGACCTTGGCGCGGGCCGCGTGCGTCAGCGGCTGGCCGTCCTCGCCGAAGCCGCCGTCGACGATCTCCGGGCCGTCCCACTGGCCGTCGGCATCCTCGGTCAGGCCGAGGACCGAGCGGACCAGGTCGACGTGCTCGGGGGCCTCGGTCACGATGACCTCGGCGCCCTGGAGGAGCTCCACGGCGCGCACCGTCAGCAGACCCGGGTCACCGGGTCCGCTGCCGACGAACGACACCCAGCCGGGGGTCGCGCCCTGGCCCGTCGTGCCAGTGGCCTGCGGGTTCTGTACTCGCGTCATGCGTGCTGGTTCCTCACTGGTGGTCCCTGTTCAAGTGCAGGTGGTGCCGTCATCAGGTCTGCTGCTCCCTCGGCGAGCATCTCGCTCGCGAGGCGTGTGCCGAGCCCGGCCGCGTCCTCGACCGGGCCGGTCGCGCTCATCCGCACGGAGAGGACGCCGTCCTCGGAGAGGGCCACGGCGCGCAGCCACAGCTCCTCCCCGTCCTCGCCCTCGACCACCTCGGCGAGCGCGCCCAGCGGGGCCGAGCAGCCGGCCTCGAGGGTGGCGAGCACCGCGCGCTCGGCGGTGACCGCGGCGCGGGTGGCGGGGTCGTCGAGCAGGGCCAGGGCGGCCACGAGCTCGGTGTCGTCGGAGCGGCACTCGACCGCGAGGGCGCCCTGCCCGGGGGCGGGGAGCATCTGCAGGGGGTCGAGCACCTCGGTCGCCTCGTCGAGGCGGCCCAGCCGTGACAGGCCGGCCCGTGCCAGGACGATCGCGTCGACCTCGCCGTCGCGGACCTTGCGGATCCGGGTGTCGACGTTGCCGCGGATGCCCTGCAGCTCCAGCCCCAGGCCGAGCGCCGCGAGCTGGCTGACGCGGCGCGGAGAGCCGGTGCCGAGCCGGCTGCCCACCGGGAGCTCGCCGAGGGTCAGGCCGTCGCGGGCCACCACGACGTCGCGCGGGTCCTCGCGGGTCGGGGTCGCGGCCAGCGCGATGCCCTCGGCCGGCGTGGTGGGGATGTCCTTGAGCGAGTGCACGGCGACGTCGACGCGCCCGTCGAGCAGGGCGTCGCGCAGGGCGCTGACGAAGACTCCGGTGCCGCCGAGCGAGGCGAGCGGGGCGGCGCTGCGGTCGCCCTCGGTGGAGACCTCGACGAGCTCGACCTCGCGGCCGAGGCGCTCGCGGACCATGTCGGCGACGTGGCCGGACTGGGTGGTGGCCAGGGCGGACGCACGCGTGCCAAGGCGCAGGGGGCGCAGGGAGGTGGCGGTCATGACTGTCCCTCCGCCCGGGTCATCGCGTCGACGGCCTCGGGGTCGAGCCGGAAGAGCTCGGCCAACGCAGCGGTGTAGGAGACCGCGGGCTCGGCGTCGGCGAGCTCCTTGACCCGGACCGTCGGCTCGTGGAGCAGCTTGTCGGCGACCCGGCGCACGGTGTGCAGCACCTCGGCGCGGGTCGCGTCGTCGAGCTGGGGCAGCCGCGCGGACAGGCGCTCCATCTCGGCGTCGACGACGGCGGTGGCCATCGAGCGGAGGGCGACGACCGTCGGGGTGACGCTCGCCTGGCGGCGCACGGCGAGGAACGCGGCGATCTCCTGGCCCACGATGGTGCGTACGTCGTCCACGCCGGCGGTGGCCTCGAGGCCGCGCAGCTCGTCGGCGAGACCGGCCAGGCTGATCAGCTCCACGCCCGGCAGCTGCCCCACGGCCGGCTCCACGTCGTGGGGCAGGGCGAGGTCGATGACGGTCAGCGGGCGCTCGCTCGCGCCGCGCGCGGTCACCACGTCGGCGAGCCGGACCAGCGGCTCGGGGGCGCCGGTGCACGAGACCACGATGTCGGCCTCGGCGAGCTCGGCGGGCAGGGCGTCGAGCGGCACGGCCGAGGCGGCGTACTCGGACGCGAGGCGGTCGGCGTTGGCCGAGGTCCGGTTGAGGACCGCGATCCGGTCGGCCCCGCCCCGGGAGAGGTGGGCGACGGCGAGGGAGGCCATCGCACCGGCGCCGATGACGACCGTGCGCGCGCCCGCGACGGGGACGGTGCTGCGCTCGAGCGCCGCACTGACCAGCGACGGCGCGGCGCGGTCGATGTCGGTCTCGGCGTGCGCGCGCTTGCCCACGCGCAGCGCCTGCTGGAAGAGCGTGTTGAGGGCCGGGCCGACGGTGCCGTGCTCCTGGCCGATCCTGAGCGCGTCACGCGTCTGGCCGAGGATCTGGCCCTCGCCGACGACCATCGAGTCCAGGCCGGCCGCGACCTGGAACAGGTGCGACACGGCGCCCTCGTCGTAGTGGACGTAGAGGTGGGGCAGGAGCGCCTCGGTGGACTTCTCGGCGCGGGCGACGAGCAGCCCGGAGAGGTCCTCGACGCTGCCGTGGAAGCGGTCGACCTCGGCGTACACCTCGAGGCGGTTGCAGGTGACGATGGCGGTGGCCTCGCTGACGTGCTCACCGCCCATCACGTCGGCGATCAGCTTCACGGTTCCGTCGGCGTCGAGGGCGAGCTTCTCGAGGAGCTCGACGGGCGCCGACTTGTGGGAGATCCCCACGACGAGGACGCTCACGAGACCACCTCCGATGCGGGAGCGACCGCCTTGCGCTGCTCGTGGTAGGCGAGGATCTGCAGCTCGATGGACAGGTCCACCTTGCGCACGTCGACGCCGTCCGGCACGGACAGGACGGTCGGGGCGAAGTTCAGGATGCTGGTGATGCCGGTCGCGACCATGCGGTCGGCCACGTCCTGGGCCGCGACCGCCGGGGTCGCGATCACGCCGATGGACACGTCGTGCTCGGCGACGATCGACTCGAGGTCGTCGAAGGAGCGGACCTCGAGGCCGGCGACGACCTCGGTGTGCCGGCTCGGGTCGGCGTCGAGGAGCGCCACCACCCGGAACCCGCGGCTGCGGAACCCGGAGTAGTTGGCGAGCGCGTGACCGAGGTTGCCGATGCCGACGATGACCACGGGCCAGTCCTGGGTGACACCGATCTCGCGGGCGATCTGGTAGCGGAGGTACTCCACGTCGTAGCCGACGCCGCGGGTGCCGTAGCTGCCGAGGTAGGAGAGGTCCTTGCGGAGCTTGGCGCTGTTGACGCCGGCCGCCGCGGCGAGCTCCTCGCTCGAGCAGGTCGTCGTGCCGTCGTCGGCGAGGCCGGTCAGGGCACGCAGGTACACGGGAAGCCGCGCGACAGTCGCCTCGGGAATGTCCCGGGCAGAGTCGGGGGTCCGTGCGGTCACAGCTTGCTTCTCTCCAGCCAGGTGACGGGGATCGCCTGACCCGGTCACTGTAGGAGTTTGTGAACGGGAGAACAAAACGCGGACGAGCGGGCTAGCACATGTGAGAAGTCACACCCGCGCCGGGGTCGTCGCGGACTTGCGCGCGGGGTGCCCGAGGGCGTAACCGGGGGTGCGCGGACCGCTCACCGCAGCAGCTCCCGCAGCATCCGGTCGGAGGCGAGCAGCGCCTCCGTGTCGTACGTCGACGAGCTCGCCAACAGCTCGTCGGCACCGGTCCGCCCGGCCAGCTCCTCGAGTCGCCTCGCCACCGTCGCGGGGCTGCCGGCCACGGCCCGGTCCAGCGAGGCCTCGACCCGGCGTCGTACCTGGTCGGGCCACGGGCTGGCACGGATGGCGGCGACGTCCTCGAGCGGAGGGAACTCGCCGCTGCGGCGCGCCCGCGCCATCGCCCACGCCTCGGGCAGCACGAGCTCGCGCGCGGTGCGGTCGTCGTCGGCGACGAGCACGTCGAGGGAGACCGTCACCCGCGGCTCGCTGCCCCGGTGCGGGCGGAACGTGCGACGGTACGCCGACAGCGCACCGGGCAGCTCGTCGGAGTCGAGGACCGGGCCCCCGACGACCACGGGGAGCCCGAGGCGGGCCGCCACCTCCAGCCCGCGACCGGTGGCGAGCAGGTGCATCGGCACCACCCGGCCCGTGGCGGGGCGCGCGGTCACCTCGGCGGTGCCCTCGAGGTGCGCGCGCAGCTCGCGGAGGTCGTCCTCGAAGGTGTCGCCGTCCTCGTGGTCGCGGCGGAGCGCACGGCGCACCGGCGGGGTGAACCCAAGCGACCGGCCGAGCCCGAGGTCGACCCGGCCGGGGTGCAGCGCGTCCAGGACGAGGAACTGCTCGGCGACCACCAGTGGCTGGTGCAGCGGGAGCATCACCCCGCCCGACCCGATCCGGATGCGGTCGGTGCGGGCGCCCACGGCGGCGAGCAGCACGGCCGGGGACCCGGACGCGATCCCCGGGACGCCGTGGTGCTCGGCGACCCAGAACCGGTCGTAGCCGACCTGCTCGGCGTGCACGGCCCGGGCCACGGTGGCGGCGAGGGCGTCGCCGTCGGGGACGCCGTCGCGGGTCCGGGAACGGTCGAGCAGGGAGAGCCTCACGCCCTCCTCAACGCCTCAGGCGCCGAGAGCCTTCCGCAGCCGCGCCTCGTCGACGCGCCAGAAGTCGTGCTGCCGGCCGTCGACGAAGGTCACCGGGACCTCCTCGCCGAAGCGGTCCTCGAGGTCGGGGTCGGACTCGATGTCGACCTCGTCGAAGGACTCCCCCAGCTCCGCGCACACCCGCACGACGACCTCGCGGGCGTCGTCGCACAGGTGGCATCCCGGACGCGAGTAGAGGGTGACGCGTGCGCTCGTCGCCGCTGCTCGGCTGTTCACTCCAGGATCCCCAGGGCACGGCGGCGCTCGATGCCGCGCAGCCGCCCCTTCTGCACCTTGCCGGTGCCGGTGACCGGCAGCTCCTCGACGACCTCGAGGCGGGTGGGCTGCTTGAACCGGGCGAGCCGCTCGGCCGCGTGCGCGCGGACCGCGTCCGCGAGACCCGCCAGGTCGGCGCCGGCGGCAGGGACGACGTACGCCACCACGGCCTCGCCGGTCTCCGGGTCGGGCGCGCCGATGATGGCGGCGTCCGCGACCCCCTCGACCTCGCGGACCACGTCCTCGACCTCGGTCGGGTAGACGTTGAACCCGCTGACGATGACCAGCTCCTTGACGCGGTCCACGAGGAACAGGTCGCCGTTGGCGTCGAGGAAGCCGACGTCCCCGGTGGCGTACCAGCCGTCGGCGTCGGGTCCGTCGGAGCCGTCGGGCCAGTAGCCGCTGAACAGGTTCTCGCCCCGGATCTGGATCTGGCCCGGGTCCTCGCCCTCCACCTGCTGCCAGGTCTCGTCGACGAGGCGGATCTCGATGCCGGGCAGGGCGGCGCCGACCGACCCCGGGCGGCCGTCGCGGCTGCAGAGCGTGCTGGTCACGACGGGCGCGGCCTCGGTGAGGCCGTAGCCCTGGTGCACCGGGATGCCGGTGATCGCCGTGAACTGCTCGATCACCCGCGGCTCGAGCGGCGCCGAGCCGGACAGCACCAGCCGGACCGGGCCGAGGCGCTCGCGCAGGTGCTCGTCGGGGAGCCAGTGGGCAAAGACCGGCGGGGCGATCGGCACGACGCTGCACGCCTCGTCGTCGATCAGGTCGAGCACGGCCTGCGCCTCGAACTGCTCGACCAGCAGCAGCCGGGCGCGGTGGCGCAGCACCCCGCCGAGGACGGCGTTGAGGCCGTAGACGTGGAAGAGCGGAAGGACACCGAGCACCACGTCGTCGCCGTGCATCATCGGGGGCTCGACGGAGGCGACCTGCTCGATGTTGGCCAGCAGCGCGCGGTGGCTGAGCATCGCGCCACGCGGTCGCCCGGAGGTGCCGCTGGTGTAGAGGATGGCGGCCAGCTTCTCCGGATCCGGCAGCGGCGGCACCGGCCGTACGACGTCCGCGCGCAGCGCGTCGAAGGCGAGCTCACCGGCCCGGGGCGCGGTCCCGGTGACCACCACCGTCGGCGGCTGGACACGGGGCTCGGGCAGCTCGGCGAGCTCGTCGAGCGCGGCCCGCACGACCGCCAGCGCGGTGTCGTCGACGACGACGAGCCGGGTGCCGGAGTCGGCGATCATCCGGGCGACCTCGCCGGCGCTGGAGCGCGGGTTCACCGGTACGGCGACGACCTGCGCGCGGAGCACGCCGAGGTAGGCCGTGACGAACTCGACCCGGTTGCCCACGACGATCATCACGCGCTGGCCGGCGCGCACGCCCTGGGCGCCCAGGCCCGTCGCGATGCGTGCGACCTCGTCCTCGAGCGCGGCCCAGGTGAGGGTCCGGCCGCCGCTCTCGACGAGGGCCTGCCGGTCGGGCACGTCAGCGGCGGCCTCGGCCACGAGGGCGGAGATGTCGTTGCGCTGCATGCCGCGATCCTTCCACAGCCGCGTCCGACCCACCGGCCGATGACGGGAGCCGCCGCTAGGCTGCGGACGTGACCCCGACCGAGCGGCCCCGTCGGCTCAACCTCCGGCAGCGGTCCGTGCTCGCCGGCGAGGCCGCGGCGGCCTCGGCCGACGTCGAGCACGCGCTGTCCACGCCCAGCGACCCGACCGCCGCGGCGTTCTTCGACGTGGACAACACGGTCATGCAGGGCGCGAGCATCTTCCACCTCGCCAAGGGCCTGCACCGGCGCAAGTTCTTCACCACCCGCGAGATCGCCTCGGCGGCCTGGAAGCAGGCCTACTTCCGGGTCGTGGGCGTCGAGGACCCCGAGCACGTCGCGCAGGCCCGCAGCTCGGCGCTGTCCTTCATCGCCGGCCACACCACCGCCGAGCTCGAGGAGCTCGGGGAGGAGATCTTCGACGAGGCGATGGCGCACCGGATCTGGCCCGGCACCCGTGCCCTCGCCCAGCTCCACCTCGACGAGGGGCAGCGCGTGTGGCTGGTGACGGCGGCGCCGATCGAGATCGCCAGCATCATCGCCCGGCGCCTCGGGCTCACCGGTGCCATGGGCACCGTCGCCGAGCACGTCGATGGCGTCTACACCGGTCAGCTCGTCGGCGACCTGCTCCACGGCCCGGCCAAGGCCGAGGCGATCCGTGCCCTCGCGGAGCGCGAGGGGCTCGACCTCGCGCGGTGCTCGGCGTACTCCGACTCCAGCAACGACCTGCCGATGCTCTCGATGGTCGGCGACCCGTGCGCGATCAACCCCGACGCGCGCCTGCGCGCCCACGCCCGCGCGAACGGCTGGCGCATCCGCGACTACCGCACCGGGCGCAAGGCGGCGCGCGCCGGGCTGATGGCGGCGGCGGTCGCCGGCGCGGTGTCGGGCGCCGTCGCCGCCGGTGTCAGCGTCAAGGCGCACCGCCGGCTCTCCTGACGCCTGCGCTGTAACTCGTAGTTACTCGCGGGTTCACAGAGTGGCCTGCGCCACTTATCGTGGAGACTGCAGTATCTGGGAGGGACGACCGCATGCCGCGACAGGAGCTCGGGCGCACGCTCGAGGAGGGACTCGAGGCGCTCCGGCGCGCAGTCCTGGCTGCGCTCTCCCCGCAGGGCGTGCTGCTCATGGCCGAGGCCGCAGCGCCCGCGACGGGCGGCGGAACCGGTGGCCACGGCGGGCCGGGCACCCTGGGCCCGGGCCCGGTCGGCGACGAGGGCTTCGCCGCGTCGTCCGAGGGCGACGAGGCCGAGCGCGAGCGACTGATCGCGCTCGTCGAGCTGGCCCGCAGCGGCGACAAGGAGGCGTTCGGCCTCCTCTACGACCACTACCACGCCTCGGTCTACCGGTTCCTCTACTACCGCACCCGCTCGCAGACGCTCGCCGAGGACCTCACCTCGGAGACCTTCTTCCGCGCGCTGCGCAGCATGAACAACTTCCGGTGGCAGGGCAAGGACTTCGGCGCCTGGCTGATGACGATCGCGCGCAACCTCACCACCGACCACTTCAAGGCCGGCCGCACACGCCTCGAGATGTCCACCGAGGACATGACGCCCCACGACGACGCGACGGAGGGCCCCGAGAACGCCGTCATCGCCGGGCTCACCAACGAGGTGCTCCTCAAGGCGCTCACCGAGCTGCCGACCGAGCAGCGCGAGTGCCTCATCATGCGCTTCCTGCAGGGCCTGTCGATCGCCGAGACGGCGCTGGCCCTCGACCGCAGCGACGGCGCCGTCAAGCAGCTCCAGCTGCGCGGCGTGCGCAACCTCGCCAAACTGCTGCCGGAGGGGCTGAGGGACTCGTGAGCCGGCGCGTAACCTCCGCCTCGTCCCGTTCGTTCGTCTGGGTGGGAGCACCCACCAGATGTGAGACAGGACCAGCGCGATGACACCCGCCTTCTCGGCACGCCGGCGTGCCGACGAGTTCGAGGCACTCCTCTCCCGAGGCCCCGACGCACCGCTCGACGAGCGTGGTGCGGCGCGCTTCGCCGCCCTCCTCGACGTCGTCGCCGACCTCCGCGCCCTGCCCGAGGTGGCGCCGCGTGCCGAGTTCGTGGGCTCGCTGCGCGAGCGCCTGATGGCGGAGGCCGACACCGTCCTGGTCCGTCAGCCGCCGGCCCCGGAGCGCCTCGCGATGCCGGTCGCGTCCCGTCGCCGCGACCGTCGCATCGGGGTGCTCCTCGGGGGCGTCGCGATGGCCGGCGCCGCCGCGACCATGGGCGTGGCCGCCCAGACCGCGCTCCCGGGCGAGTCCCTCTACGGCGTCAAGCGCGGCATCGAGTCCGCAGAGGTCCGCCTCGCCGGCGACGACGCCGCCCGCGGGCGCACGCTCCTCGCCCAGGCCGACACCCGGCTCGCCGAGCTGGAGGAGATCGCCGGCGGCCAGGCACCCGAGGCGCTCGTCCCCGACACCCTCGAGACCTTCACCCGCCAGTCCAGCGAGGGCGTCCGCAGCCTGCTGGCGTCGTACGACACCACGGGCACCACGGCCGACGTCCAGGTCGCCCGCGACTTCACCGCCGCCAGCATGGACCGCCTCGAGTCGCTCGAGGGCCAGCTGCCCGAGAGCGCGCGTGACGAGCTGCTCGCCGCGGGTCGCACGCTGACCGACCTCGACATCGAGGCCAGCAACGCCTGCGTGACGTGCGGGGGCGGCATCACCACGACGCCGGAGTTCCTGCTGAGCAGCGCGCCGGTCGACCTGCTGAGCGGCCTCGACTCCGACGAGCTCACCCTCGAGCCGGCGGCCGCGCCGGTGTCCGGCCAGGACCTCACCGGCATCACGGTGCCCGAGGTGCTCCAGTCGCCGACGGTCCAGCCCACCGCGGCGGTCCCGACCACGACGCCCGAGGTACTGCCCAGCCCGACGCCGACGACCAAGCCCGACGTCCCCGGCACGGTCGACGACACCGTCGAGGACACCGTCGACACCGTCACCGACACGACCAGCGACGTGGTGACCCAGCTCGACGGCGTCACCGGCGGGGCGCTCGGCGGGCTCACCGGCACCGTCGACAACGCGACCGGCGGCCTGATCAGCGAGGTCACCGGCACCGTCGACGGGCTGACCGGCAACACGGTCACGAACGCGACAGGCGGGCTGCTGCCCTGACGGTCGGTCCCGCGATCCGGCCGAGACCTAGCTGAAGACCCCGTCGCGCTCGCGCAGCAGGTCGAACAGCGTGTGCTGGATCGTCTCGCGCACCTGGTCGGTGACGTTGAAGACCAGCATCGGGTCCTCGGCCTCGGCGGGGTCGTAGGCGTCGGTGCGGATCGGCTCGCCGAACTCGAGGATCCACTTCGACGGCAGGGGCACCAGCCCGAGCGGCCCCAGCCAGGGGAAGAACGGGGTGATCGGGATGTAGGGGACGCCCAGCAGGCGGGCCAGCGAAGGGACGTTGCCGACCAGCGGGTAGATCTCCTCCGCGCCGACGACCGACAGCGGGATGATCGGCACCCCGGTGCGCAGGGCCGCGGACACGAACCCACCGCGGCCGAACCGCTGGAGCTTGTAGCGCTCGCTGAACGGCTTGCCGATCCCCTTGAAACCCTCGGGCCACACGCCCACGAGGTCTCCCCCGGACAGCATCCGCTCGGCGTCCTCGGTGCAGGCCAGGGTGGCACCGCTCTTGCGCGCCAGCGAGCTGACGACCGGCAGCTTGAAGACCAGGTCGGCGCCGAGGGGCCGCAGGAACCGCCCGGCGTGGTCGTGCACGGTCAGCATCGTCATCAGCCCGTCGACGGGCACGGTGCCGGAGTGGTTGGACACGACCAGGGCACCGCCCTCGGCCGGGATGTTGTCGAGCCCGCGCACCTCGAGCCGGAACCACTTCTCCGCGACCGGGCGCAGCGCCGACATCAGGAACCGCTCGGTGAGCTCGCGGTCGAAGCCGTAGTCGTCGACCTCGTAGTCGCCCTCGAGGCGGCGCCGCACGAACGCCATCAGCCCCGCGAGCCGCCGCTCCCAGTCGTCGCCGAACACCTCGTGCGCGGCGCCCTGCAGGGCCGAGAGCCAGTCGCCCACCGGGATGCCGGGGAGGGGGCTGCGGTCGGAGGTGCGGGTCGGCTCGCGCGGTGGAGCCTCCTCCGCGACCGGGGGCTGCTCGGGAGCAGGGGTGGGCTGGGGAGCGGCCTTCCTGGCGGGGGCCTTGCGCGCCGCCGGCTTGCGGGCCGCCGGCGCGAGGTTGCGGGCAGCGGACGAGGGACGTGCCTTGCCGGTGCCGCGGCCGGGTCGACCGCCGGTGCCGATCGGGATGACCACGGCGTCCTCGCGGGCGTTCTCCTGCGCCTCCTCAGCCACGGCCGGCTCCCTCGAGCTCGCCCGGCGACAGCTCGCGGCAGAAGTCGGCGAAGGCCTCGGCCGTGGTGAACCGCGGCTCGAAGTGCAGCTGGGTGCGCATCCGGGTGGTGTCCACACCCCGACCGTAGGTGAGGAACCCCAGCTGCTCCGGGGAGAAGTCCGACAGGCGGGCCTGCCGCATCGTCGCGCCGAGGCGGCCGACGGCGAAGCGCGGCATCGCCACGGACGGCGTGCCGAGCCGGCGTACGGCCTGGCTCAGGGTCAGCAGCCCGTCGCCGGCGACGTTGAAGGTGCCAGGGGTCCCGGTGACGACGGCGTGGCGCAGGACCCTGAGCAGGTCGTCCTCGTGGAGGAACTGCAGGCGGGGGTCGAAGCCCAGCACGCGCGGGATCACCGGCAGCCGGAAGTAGTTGGTCAGCGGGCTCGACACGTGGGGGCCGATGACGTTGGCCGCGCGGAGCATGGTGACGCTGACGTCGGGGCGCCGGCGGGCGAAGCCGCGGACGTAGCCCTCGACCTCGAAGACGTCCTTGGCGTAGCCGGAGGACGGCAGGCGCTTGGGGCCCATGTCCTCGGTGAACATCGCCGGGTCGCGCGGGCTGGAGCCGTAGACGGTGGTCGTCGACTTCACGACCAGGCGCTCGACGGTCGACGACTTCTGGCACGCAGCGAGCAGCTGCATGGAGCCGATGACGTTGAGCTCCTTCATCGTCCCGCGCCCGCCGGCCGAGCCGGGCGTGGCGATCACGCTCATGTGGACGACGGTGTCGACGTCCTCCTTGGCGAGGACCTTCGCGATGACGGGGTTGCGGATGTCGGCGCGGACGAAGGAGACGTCCCCGATGTCGCCCCGCGGGGGGACGACGTCGACGCCGATCACTCGCTCGATGGACGGGTCGCCGGCCGCGGCGCGCGCGAAGCGTCGCCCTATGTCCCGGGAGATCCCGGTGACCAGCACGACCCGACCCATGGGCGAGGAGGTGTTACTTGCCGAGCTTGCGGCGCTGGACGCGCGTCTTCTTGAGCAGCTTGCGGTGCTTCTTCTTGGCCATGCGCTTGCGCCGCTTCTTGATGACAGAACCCACGGTGAGACCTTTCCTTTCGGCCGACGCTCGTCGGCCGGACCCGCACACCCTACTTGGCAGGGGTGTGCAGTGCGGAATCGAGTCCGGGCGGGCCCCGCAGGCTCAGCCTGCGTTGTAGAAGCTCTTGCGGAGGTACTCGTTCACGTCGTCCTCGGTGACGCGGAAGGAGCGGCCGACGCGGACCGCGGGCAGCTCGCCACCGTGCACGAGCCGGTAGACCGTCATCTTCGAGACGCGCATCTTGGCCGCGACCTCGGCGATCGTGAGGAAGTGTGCCTCGGACATGTCGCCAGGGGTGTTCTCAGCCATGGTGTGTGCACCGATCCTTCTCGCGGCGACGGCGCCGGCTTCCGCGCCGGCGTCACAGGCGTGCCGCTAACGACTGAGATTAGGGCTCGCGTGACGCGTGGGGAAGAGGAATGCCAGAGAAACTTGTGGGACTCGCGGCGTGTCGGTTTGATTCTTTACCGTCCCGACCTTTGTGGCGACCTCCGCGCCGGTCTCCTCAGGGCAGCGGGTCGAGGCCGTGCAACGGGAAGACCTCCATCCGGGTGGCGTGGATCGCGCGGTCCAGCCAGGTCTCCGGGTCGTAGCCGCCGGACCAGTCCCGGTAGGCCGGCGTACGACCGTCGGTCATCCGGTGCGGCGCGCTCGCCCCGAGCACCTCCTCGACGTAGGCCCGCCACCCGGGAGGCGTCGGGGTGGTCGGCTCGAGCGGACGCCCCGAGGCGATGGCGAGCAGGTGGGTCCAGGCCCTCGGCACCACGTCCACCACGGAGTAGCCACCGCCGCCGGTGACGACCCAGCGCCCGTCGGCGACCTCGTGGGCGAGGTCGTGGAGGGCGAGGTACGCCGCGCGCTGCCCGTCGACGCTGAGCATCATGTGGGCGAGCGGGTCGTTCATGTGCGAGTCGCAGCCGTGCTGGGTGACCAGCACCTGGGGCCGGAACTCCCGCAGCAGCGGGGGTACGACGGCGTGGAAGGCACGCAGCCAGCCGGCATCGGCGGTGCCGGGCGGGAGCGCCACGTTGACGGCGCTCCCCTCGGCGCCGGGGCCGCCGGTGTCGGTCGGGAAGCCCGTGCCGGGGAAGAGCATCTGACCGGTCTCGTGCAGCGAGATCGTCAGCACCCGCGGATCGTCGTAGAAGATCGCCTCGACCCCGTCGCCGTGGTGGACGTCGATGTCGACGTAGGCCACCCGCTCGACGCCCTCGGCGAGCAGTTGCGTGATGCCCACCGCGACGTCGTTGTAGATGCAGAACCCGCTGGCCCGGTCGGGCATCGCGTGGTGCAGCCCACCGGCGATGTTCACCGCGTGCAGCGACTCCCCGCTCCAGACCTGCCGGAACGCCTCGAGGCTCGCGCCCACCACGTGGGCGCTGGCGAGGTGCATGTCCTTGAAGACCGGGTCGTCCTCGGTGCCGAGCCCGCGTGCGGGGTCCTCGAAGCCCGGCGTCGCGCCGGCGCGGGTGACCGCGTCGATCAGGCCCTGCTCGTGGACGGTGGCGATCTGCTCGTCCGTGGCCACCGGTGCGTCGACGCGCTTGATCCCGTCGAGGACACCGAGCTCCTCGGCCAGGCGCATGGTCAGGTCGACCCGGATCGGCGACATCGGGTGCGTGGGTCCGAAGTTGTACTCCGTGAGCGTCTGGTCGAAGACGACCGACGTGGGTCCCGCGCACTCCATGTGGCGGACGTTACTCCGGCTCCGGGCATTCGCCGACCAGTGGTCCGTCCGTGAGCACGGTCGTCCGCGGTCAGCTCAGGCGCCCGGTCCGGGCGAGCGAGGTCATCTGCTCGACCGTGATCGACGGGGAGGCGAGGCCGGTGAGCGCGCCGCCCCACCGCTCGGGCGAGCTGACGAACATGCTCACGTCGCCCGTCGCGGGGTCCTGGCCGACCCACACCTCGGCCGACGCGCCGCTCTCCAGCTCGACCGGCCGGGCCCAGCCCGGCAGCTTGCCCGGGTCGTAGACGCGGAGGAACTGGTCGTCGAGGGGCACCTCGTCGGCGCCCCGCTCGTAGGTGAACGTCATGCCGGCGAGGGTGAACGTCTCGGTCACCGTGTCCGCCGGGGTGCTCGTGGCGGACGGGGTGCGGCTGGGTGGCGCGGTCGCGGCGCCGGGCGTCGTGGGCTGCGGGTCGCCCGTCGAGCCGAGCACGAGCACGGCGGCGGCAACGGCGCCGGCGGCCGGCAGGGCCACCCAGCCCGGGGCCGCCCACACGGGACGGGTGCGCACCCGCGGCACCGCGGCGTCGTACGTCACGCCGCGGGTGTCGTCCTCGAACGCCTCACGCAGCTGTCGGGTCAGGTCGTCATCGGTCAGCACTGGTCTTCTCCCTCTCACTGGTCAACGCGGCCCGGAGGCGGTCCAGGGCGCGTGCGGTCTGTGACTTGACGGTGCCCGTCGAGCAGCCGAGCGCCGCGGCGGTGTCGGCGACGCTGAGGTCGTCGAAGTAGCGCAGCACCAGCACCGCGCGCTGGCCGGGCGGCAGCTGCCGGACGGCCGCGACCAGGAGCTCCCGGTCGGCGAGCCCGTCCGTCACGGGCACGGCGACGTCGATCTCCAGCGGCGCCTCGCCGAACCGCCGGCGCAGCAGCCGCCACCGGTCCCGGGCGAGGTTGACCACCACGCGCCTGGCGTACGCGTCGGGATCGCGTCGCGCCGCCGACCACCTCCGGGCCGTGCGCAGCAGGGCCGTCTGGACCAGGTCCTCCGCGTGGCCGTGGTCCCCGCTGAGCAGGAGGGCGGTGCGGAGCAACCGGTCCGAGGACCCGCGGGCGAAGGCCTCGAAGGCGGCCTGGTCGGCCCGGTCGAGCATCGGGTGTCGTCTCGTCACACCCACCACAACTCCACCGGGGCTGCGGAGGTTGTCAGCCCCGTCAGGAACCCTCGGCCAGCTCGCGCGAGCGGTTGCGCGCGGCCTCCATCGCGGCGAGGAAGGCCGCACGGACCTTGTGGATCTCCAGCTCCCGCAGCGCCGAGGCCGTGGTGCCGCTGGGCGAGGTGACCTGCTCGCGCAGCACGACCGGGTGGGTCCCGGTCTCGCGGAGCATCGCGGCCGACCCGACCAGCGTCTGCACGACCAGGTCGGTCGCCGTCGCGCGTGGCAGGCCGAGGTGGACGCCCGCCTCGATCATCGACTCGACGACGAAGAAGATGTAGGCCGGGCCGGACCCGGAGATCGCGGTGACCGCGTCCATCTGCTTCTCCGGGATGCGGAGCACCTTGCCCGTGGAGGCCATCAGCGACTCGACCTCCGCGAGGTGGGCGTCGTCGCAGTGGGAGCCGGGTGAGATCGCCGCCATCCCCTCGTCGACGAGCGCCGGCGTGTTGGGCATGACCCGGACGACGGCGACGCCCTCCGGCACGCGCGACTCGATGAAGGACGTCGTGATGCCGGCGGCGAGGGACACGACCAGCTGCCCGGCACGCAGCTCGGGCGAGATCTCCTCGAGGACGTCGCCCATGTCCTGCGGCTTGACGACGAGGGCGACGGTGTCGGCCTTCGCCGCGGCTTCGCGGTTGGAGACGACGGCGACGCCGTAGCGCTCCTCGAGCTCTCGGGCCCGCTCGGCCCGCTTCTCGCCGACCATCAGCTGGTCGACGCGGCGGCCGGCGCGCACCAGGCCGGACAGCAGGGTCTCCCCCATCACGCCGGCGCCGATGATCGCTGTGCTCATGCGGTCAATCTATCGGCTGGAGGTCGGACCTACTTCTTGCTGACCAGCGACCGCAGGAAGAACGCGAGGTTCTGCGGCTTCTCGGCCAGGCGGCGCATGAGGTAGCCGTACCACTCGGTGCCGTAGGGGATGTAGACGCGGACCGTCTCGCCCGCGGCAGCGAGCCGCTTCTGCTCCTCCGGGCGGATACCGTAGAGCATCTGGAACTCGTAGGTGCCCGGCCGGCGGCCGAAGCGGCTCGCGAGGGAGGAGGCGATCTGCACCATCCGCGGGTCGTGGGTGGCGATCATCGGGTAGCCCTGGCCACCGAGCAGCACCTTCAGGCAGCGGACGTAGGACTTGTCGATCTCGACCTTGTCCTGGAAGGCGACCTCCTCGGGCTCCATGTAGGCGCCCTTGCAGAGACGCACGCGGGAGCCCTCGTAGGCGAGGGCGCGGCAGTCGGCCTCGGTGCGGTGCAGCATCGCCTGCAGCACGGCACCGGTCTCGGGGAAGTCCTTGCGGAGCTCGCGCAGGATGGTGAGCGTCGAGTCGGTGGTGGTGTGGTCCTCCATGTCGAGGGTCACCGTCGTGCCGGCGTTGCGGGCGGCACGGCAGATGTCGCGGGCGTTCTCGAGCGCGACCTTGTGGCCGTTGTCGGGCAGGAACTGCCCGATCGCGCTCAGCTTCACCGAGACCTCCGCGTGCGGGGCCAGGCCCTTCGCGGACAGGTCGGCCAGCAGCTCCTTGTAGGCCGCGACGGTGGCGTCGGCCTGCGCGGCGTCGGTGGTGTCCTCACCGAGGTAGTCCAGGGTGACCCGGAGCCCGTCCTGCACGAGCGTCGAGGTGGCGGCCACCGCCTCGTCGGTGCCCTCACCGGGCACGTAGCTCGTCACGATCCCGCTGGAGACGGGCATCGTCGAGACGAGCTTCTTGACCCCCTCGCTGCGGGCGAGGAGGAGGATCGGCTGGCGGAGCAACGACATGGAGCGAAGGCTACGCCGATCCCCACCGAACCTTCACACCTCCTCCACCCCTCCCGGCGGGGTGTTCTCCTAGCGTCGTCGCCATGATCAGCGTGCGCGGCCTCACCAAGGTCTACGGCAGCATCCGGGCGGTCGACGACCTCTCCTTCGACGTGGTGCCCGGGGCCGTGACCGGGTTCCTCGGCCCCAACGGGGCCGGCAAGTCCACCACGATGCGCATGGTCGTCGGGCTGGACCGCCCGACGGCCGGCACCGCGACGGTCGGCGGCCGCGCGTACGCCGACCTCCCCGCGCCGCTGCGGGAGGTCGGGGCGCTGCTCGACGCGGGCGCCATGCACCCGGGCCGCACCGGCCGGTCGCACCTGGCGGTGGCGGCGCGCACCCACGGCATCGCGCTGCAGCGCGTCGACGAGGTGCTCGAGCAGGTGGGCCTCGCCCACGCCGCCCGGCGACGCGTCCGCGGCTACTCCCTCGGCATGCGGCAGCGGCTCGGCATCGCCGCCGCGCTGCTCGGCGACCCGCAGGTGCTCCTGTTCGACGAGCCGGTCAACGGCCTCGACCTCGACGGCGTCCGATGGATCAGGACGCTGCTGCGCGGGTTCGCCGACGAGGGCCGCACGGTCCTGGTCTCCAGCCACCTGATGAGCGAGGTGCAGCTCGTCGCGGACCGCGTCGTGGTCATCGGCGACGGCCGGCTGGTCGCCGATGCGACCGTCGCCGAGCTCCTCGGCCGGTCGGGCGGACAACGGGTGCGGGTCCGGACGCCGCGCGCCGACGACCTGCTGGGCCACCTGCCGGACCACGCGGTCGTCGAGCGCACCGGCACCGGGGAGCTGGAGGTCGCCGGGGTCGGCGCGGCCGAGGTGGGCGACCTCGCCCACGCGATCGGCGTACCGGTGCACCACCTCTCGGAGGTGGAGCAGTCGCTCGAGCACGCCTACCTCACCCTCACCGGCCAGCAGGTCGACGCCCTCCCGGAAGGACTCCCCCGATGAGCCCCGCCCTCGCCCTCGCCCGCACCGGCCGCGCCGAGTGGTCCCGCATCTGGACCGTCCGCTCGAGCTGGATCTTCGCCGTCGCCCTCGCCGTGGTGGTCGTCGGGTTCGGCGCCGTCATCGGCCACGACGCGGCCGGTGACCCGTCGGGCGTCACCCCGGGCTCCACCGCCTGGGACGGCATCCGCTTCACCGGGATGTTCGCCCTGTTCGGGCTCGTCGCCATGGCTGCGGTGGTCGCCACCGCCGACCACGCCACCGGAGGGATCGTGCCGACGCTGCAGTGGACCCCTCGGCGGGGGCTGCTGCTGACCGCCCGCACCGCGGTCGTGGCCGCCACCACCACCCTCGTCGGCCTGCTGTCCATGGCGGCCGGGGCGGTCGTGGTCTGGACGTTCGTCCCGCACCTCGGCCTCCCGCCGGGCGACGGGCTCGCCCTCGCCGGGGAGATGGGCGTCGTGCTGCTCTGCGGGACCCTGCTCGGGGTCGGGCTCGGCCTCGCGTCCCGCAGCTCCGCCGCCTCCCTCGTCCTGGCGATCGCGCTGCTGCTCGTCGGGCCGCTGCTGCTGACCCAGCTCCCCTACCAGTGGACCCTCACCACCGCGACGCACCTGCCCGGCTCCGGCGCCCTCTTCCTCATCTTCGGCGAGGGCCCGAGCGACGACATGACCACGACCTCGGCACGCGTGACCATGGCGGCGTGGGCCCTCGCCGCCCTGGCCGCGGGCGGGTGGCGGCTCCTCGCCACCGACGCCGACCGCTGACCCCCTCGACCACCCACCTACCGGAGGACATCGTGACCACTGCCCGCTCCCGCTACCTGCTCGCCCTCGGCGTCTCGCTCCTGACCGTCCTGTTCCTGCTCTTCGGCTACGGCGCGCTGGGCATCGTCGGCGACGGTGACCGTGACGCGATGTACCTCCTCGCGCCCGCGGTGGCCCTCGTCGTCGCGGTCGCCACCCGGTTCCGGGCCGGCGGGATGGCCGCCGCCCTCGCGGCGGCGTCGCTCACCACGGTCGTGGCGGGCGTGGTCGCCGTCGTGCTGATCGCGACCGACCGCGAAGAGGCCTCGCTCATCGACGTGGTCGGCATCTCCGGGATGTACGCCGTCCTCTTCGCGGTCGCGGCGTTTCTGTTCACCCGGGTCAGGGCGTCCGGCGCCTGAGGGTCGCCGCCCCCAGACCGAGCGAGGCCAGCGCGAAGCAGGCCACGACCGCGACCGAGCGCCAGATCGCTCCCGTGTCGGCGGCGCCGACGAGCTCCTGCATCGCGTCGACGGCGTACGACATCGGCAGCACGTCGCTGATCGCCTCGAGCACGCCGGGCATCGCCTCGCGCGGCACGAACAGGCCGCACAGCAGGATCTGCGGGAGGACGAACGCCGGCATGAACTGGACGGCCTGGAACTCGGTGGTCGCGAAGGCGCTGACCAGCAGGCCGAGCGCGGTGCCGAGCACGGCGTCCGCCACGGCGACCACCCCGAGCAGCCAGACCGATCCTTGCACCTCGAGCCCGAGCAGGCCCACGCTCACCGCCACGGCCAGCGCCGACTGCACGGCGGCCAGCAGCCCGAAGGCGAGCGCGTAGCCGACCAGGAAGTCGAGCTTGCCCATCGGCATCGTGAGCAGGCGCTCGAGGGTCCCCGACGACCGCTCGCGCAGCGTGGTCACGCTCGTCACGAGGAACATCACGATGAACGGGAACATCGCCAGCAGCCCCGGGCCGAACCGGTCGAAGAGGTCGCCGGGGAGGTCCTCGAACATCCACCACAGCAGGCTGATCAGCACGCACGGGACGACGAGGAGCATCGCGAGCGTGCGGTGGTCGCGGCGCACCTGCGTGAGCACGCGACCCGCGACGGCAAAGGTGATCCTGGGGTTCATCTCGGGGTCCCTACAACGTTGTCCGGGGGAGCGCAGCGGAGGAGGAGAACGTCGTGGGGTGAGTTCATGACGCGGGCTCCGTGTCCTCGACGAGGTGCAGGAACGCCGCCTCGATGTCGGCGGTCCCCGTGCGCTCGCGGATCTCCTCCGGCGAGCCGTCGGCGATGATCCGGCCCTCGCGCATGAGCAGCAGCCGGTGGCAGCGCTCGGCCTCGTCCATCACGTGGCTCGACACGAGCACGGCAGCCCCGCCATCGGCGATGCGGTGGAAGAGCTGCCACAGGTCCCGGCGCAGGACCGGGTCGAGGCCGACCGTCGGCTCGTCGAGCACCAGCAGGTCGGGCTTCCCCAGCAGGGCGACCGCCAGGCCGGCCCGGCTCCGCTGCCCTCCCGAGAGCCGGCCCACGACCTGGTCGCGGTGGTCGTCCAGCGCGACCGCGGAGACCGCCTCGTCCACCGAGGCGCGGTCGACGCCGAGCACCCGGGCGAAGAACGCGAGGTTCTCCGCGACCGTCAGGTCGTCGTACACGCTCGCTGCCTGGGTGACGTAGCCGATCCGGTCGCGCAGCGACGCGCTGCCGGCCGGCTCGCCCAGCACCTCGACCGTGCCCGAGCGGACCTGCTGCGCACCGACGATGCTCCGCATGAGGGTGGTCTTGCCGCAGCCGCTGGGCCCCAGGAGCCCGGTGACGCCCGCGGGGACGTCCAGCGAGATGCCGGGCAGCACCTCGCGCTCACCTCGTACGACGACGAGGTCACGCACCTCGATGACGTTTTTCATCATGTGTTGAATTGTGCGCCCGCCACCGCGCTCGCGTCAACCGCCCCGTGCTCAGTCGCCCCGAGCTCAGTCGCCCAGCGGGGCGAGCAGCGCCTCCTGCCCCTCGAAGGCGAACAGGAGCAGGTCGGTCATCCGGAACCGGCCGTCCTTCTCGCCCAGGTCCGGCGTGAAGCCGGGGGTGCGCACGATGGAGTGCGTGCTGCCCTCCATCGCCCGGTGGAAGGTCTCGGCGACCAGCCGGGCGCCGACGCCGGTGAGGGTGCCGCCGTTGAGCTCGGCCTCACGGAGCACGTAGAACCACAGCGGCGTGTCCTTGAGGAACGCGTCGAGCTGCGCCCCGGTCAGTCCGTCGAGCGTCGCCGACCCCTTGCCGCCGGCTCCGTCCCGCAGCTGGGCCTTCGTCAGCGTGCTGACCGCGACGCCCCGCGACCGGAGCAGGGCGGCCATCTGCTGGCCGCTCGCCAGCCGCAGCATCCGGCCGCGCAGGAGGTTGCGGAAGGCGAGGTTGGCGCGGATCGTGCCCTCGTCGGCGCCCGTGCCCCCGAACGAGCCGATGGGCAGCCGCGCGAGCGGGTCCACCAGCCGGGTGTCGATGCGGCGCGCCAGGTTGAGCTCGCCCGGCGGCGGCTTGAGCTCGCGGTGGCCGATCTGGGCGAAGCGGTACAACCGCCGCCAGTCGGCGATCCAGTTGGACGGCAGCGTCGGGTTGCCACCGAGGTCCCCGCTCGTGCCGGAGAAGAAGAAGAGCAGGTCGAGCGTGCCGGAGCCGCTCGGGAAGCGGGCGTTCCAGTCGTAGCCCTCGCGGATCATCGAGTGACCGATCCGGAAGGCGGCGACCGAGAACTCGATCGGCATGGTGGGCATGCTCAGCGGGTCGGCGCCCGGATCGACCACCTTGCGGCCGTGGGTGAACACGTCCCTCACGACCGAGGCGTCGCAGATCCTCGGCAGGTAGTCGGTGCGCAGCATCCACTGGTAGTGCAGCACCACCTTGCGGCGGGCCTTCTCGAAGCGCTCCGCCGCCGGCGTGGCGGGTCCGAGCCCGGCCACGACCCGGTTGTGGAAGCGGATCATCGCGGCGTGGGTCTGGGCGACGACGAGGTTCTCGTCGTTGCGGAAGTCCGGGATCGCGGCCCTCCGCTTCTCCGCGGCGGTGCCGGTGCCGACCCGGGGCAGGTCGAAGCCCACGCGGGCCTGGTCCCGCCCGATGCGCGTGGTCCTGCCGACCTTGAGCCGCGTGCGGTCGGCCTCGTAGAAGCCCGCCGAGACGGGATCGAGCGGCCCGAATCCGTACAGGCTGTCGAGGTCGAGCGTGGGCGAGCGGCCCTGGAGCAGCGCGGCGGGTGAGATGTCGTCGCCGAGGGCGACGGTCGTGGCGTCGAAGGTCAGGTCATGATCGACGAACTGGCCGAGGTAGGTGTACCCGGCCGGGATCGTGCCGTCGACCTCCGAGCCGCCGGTCATCGCGAGGGCGACCTTGCGCAGGGTCGCCTCGGGAAGGCGTACGCCCCTGGGCCCCAGTCGCGAGAAGCGGAAGGTGGGCGCGGGCTCGAGCGCGGGGCCGCTGGCGGCCGTGGTGTTGGCACGGGCGGTGACGGGCGGGACCGCGGCGGAGTCGGACCCCACCACCCCCTCGCCCTCGACGAAGAAGCTCTCGCGACCGTGGCGAGGCGTCCGTCCTGGGGTGGGTGACATGCCCCAAGAGTGCTGGGCCGGGGACCCGCGGCGCATCCGTGGACTGCGGATCCCCCGAGCGGACTAGACGGGTCGGACGACACCGGCGGCGAGGTCGCCGGTGAGGTAGTGCTGGATCACCGGCCCCATCCGCGCCACCAGGTCCTCCGCGGGCATGACTGCCATCGGCGGCAGCGCGAGGACGTAGCGGGCCACGATGAGCCCCAGCACCTGGCTGACCACGAGCGGGATCCGGACGTCGGGCTCGTCGGCGACGAGCCGGGCGAGCACCGGGCCCACCACGACGGGGATGAACCCCTCCTTGAGCAGCTGGCCGCCGTCCTCGTCGAGCACCGACCTGACCACGGCGAGGAGTCGCACCTGGATGTCGGGGTCGTCCCACACCGACAAGAAGGTGCGCAGCAGGCGCTCCCCCGCGCCGTCCGGCCCCATCTGCACCACCGGCGCGAGCAGCTCACGCGGGTCCACCGGCATCTCGAGGGCGGCGAGGAACAGGTTGTCCTTCGTGCCGAAGTAGTGGTGGACGAGCGCCGGGTCGACGCCGGCGGTGGACGCGACGGCGCGGATCGTGGTGGCGCGGAAGCCCTTCTCCGCGAACGACGCCCGCGCCGCGTCGAGGACCTGCGCCCGAGTGTCGGGGGCGCCCGGACGACGGCCGCGGGACGTGCGCGTGCTCATCCGGTCCCCGGCAGGACGCTCACCGCGCGGTCACCCCGAGGTGCGCGCGGGCGAACTGCAGCGACTCGGCGAGGTCGGCCTCGCGCTCGGCGCGGCCGGCGGCGCGACGGGTGTTGATCTCCAGCACGACGTGCCCGGAGAAGCCGGTGCGGGCGAGGTGCTGCAGGAACTCATCGGCCTTCATCACGCCACGACCCGGCACGAGGTGCTCGTCCTTGGCCGATCCCGTGCCGTCGGTGAGGTGGATGTGGCGCAGGCTCTCGCCCATCCGTTCGGCCATCTCGATGACGTCGCTGCGCGCGATCGCGGCGTGGGAGAGGTCGATCGTGGTGTTGGCGTAGTCCTCCGCGCTGGGGTCCCAGCCCGGGAGGTACATCTCCATGCCGCGGCGGGAGGAGGCGCGCCAGGGGTACATGTTCTCCACCGCGAAGGCGATACCGGTGCGCGCCTCCAGCGAGGCGATGCCCTCGACGAAGCCCGCGGCGTAGTCCTTCTGCCAGCGGAACGGCGGATGCACCACGACCACGTCGGCGCCGACCGCCTCGGCCATCTCGGCCGAGCGCTCGAGCTTGCCCCAGGGGTCGGTGCCCCACACCCGCTGGGTGAACAGCAGGCACGGCGCGTGGACCGCGCAGACGGGGACCTGGTGGTGCTCGCTGAGCTTCTTGACGGCGTCGACCTGCTGGCTGAGCGCGTCGATGCCGACCATCACCTCCACGGCGTCGTACCCGAGCGAGGACGCCCAGCCGAAGGCGTGCGCCGTCGACTCGGGGTACACCGAGGCGGTGGAGAGGCCGATCGTGGGGGCCATGCCTGATCCCATCGTCAGCGGGGCCGGGTCACGACGGAGATCTGGTCGAGCCGCTCGAGGATGACGCCCTCCCGCAGCGCCCACGGGCAGATCTCGAGCTCGGTGAGGTCGAAGATGTCCATGCAGGCCTCGGCCACCAGCGCGCCCGGGACGATCTGGTGCGTGCGGCTCGGCGACACGCCCGGCAGGTCCGCGAGCTCGTCGGGCGAGAGCTCCATCAGCTTGGGGATCCAGTCCGAGAGGGTCTCCAGCTCCAGCACGCGCGGCACGAGCGGCCCCTCCGCGCTGGGCGCGGCGCCGCAGATGCGGGCGAGCGAGCGGAACGTCTTGGAGGTCGCGGCCGCCTTGTCGGGCGCACCGGGACGCAGGAGGTGCCCGGCGTCGCGGGCGATCTCGGCGCGGATCTGCTTGCGCAGCTCGCGGATGTCGTCGTCGGACGGGCGGTCGCCGTCGAACCACATGCGCGCCATCCGGGCCGCGCCCAGGGGCAACGACCACGCCACGTCGGGCGCCTCGTCGGTGCCGCCTGCGATCTCCAGGGACCCGCCACCGATGTCGAAGACCACCAGCCGGCCCGCCGACCAGCCGAACCAGCGCCGCACGGCCAGGAAGGTCAGCCGTGCCTCGTCCTCACCCGAGAGCACCTCGAGGGCCACGCCGCTGTGCTTCTCGACGTGCGCGAGGACGTCGTCGGAGTTCACCGCGTCGCGCACGGCGGAGGTCGCGAAGCCCAGCATCTCCTCGCAGCCCTTGTCCTCCGCGGTCCGCATCGCCGACGCGCAGAAGTCGGTGAGCGCCTTGATGCCCTTCTTCGTCACCGCGCCGTCCTCGTCGAGGTGCTCGGCCAGGCGCAGCGGCTGCTTGTGGGAGGACGCCGGCAGCGGGGCCGCCCCGCCGTGCGCGTCCACCACCAGCAGGTGGCCGGTGTTGGAGCCGATGTCGAGGACGCCCAGGCGCATGCCCCCCAAACTACTAGGCTCGGTGCGTGCCCGAAGTCGACCTCGTCTTTCCCCGCGCGTATGTCGAGTTCGCCGATCCGGCCGACGAGACCCAGGTGTTCAGGTGCGACCTCACCTGGTTGACGTCGTCCTACACGTGCATCTTCGGGCGCGGCTGCCAGGGCATCTACGCCGACACCCCCGACGTCGGCTGCTGCACGCTCGGCGCGCACTTCGCCGACAAGGCCGACGAGAAGCGGGTCGCCGGCTTCGTCGCCCAGCTCACCCCGGCCGACTGGCAGTTCCACCCACGGCGGGCGGTGCGCCGCGCCGACTGGGTCGAGACCGACGACGACGGCGAGCGCAAGACCCTGGCGATCACCCACGAGGACCAGCAGGCGTGCGTCTTCCACAACCGCACCGACTTCGCCGGCGGGGCCGGTTGTGCGCTCCACGGGCTGGCGCTGCGCCAGGGCCGCAACCCGCTCGAGACCAAGCCGGACGTGTGCTGGCAGCTGCCGATCCGCCGCCAGTTCCGCACCGTCGAGGTGCAGGACGGGACGTCGTACACCGAGGTGTCGATCGGCGAGTACGACCGGCGCGGCTGGGGTCCGGGCGGGCACGACCTCGACTGGTACTGCTCGGGCAACACCGAGGCACACGTCGCCCCGGAGCCCGTCTACGTCACCCACGAGGCCGAGCTGGTCGAGCTGATGGGCCCGCAGGGGTACGCCGAGCTCGTCCGCCACTGCGACGCCCACGTCCGGTCCCGGTCGGCGCTCGCCCTCCATCCCGCCGACCCGCGCTGACGGTGCGCGCGGGTTTTCTCGACGTCAAGAGAACACGACCCCGGTGTGGCGATCTCCGGGTACCCGGCTCACAATCTCTGCATGCGCCTGGACCACGTCAGCTTCGCCGCCGGACCTGATGGACTCGCCAGCACCGCCCAGCGCCTCGGGGGGCTGCTCGGCACGGACTTCCTCGACGGAGGGGTCCACCCACGCTTCGGCACCCGCAACATGATCCTCCCGCTGGCCGACGACACCTACCTCGAGATCGTCGAGGTGCTCGACCACCCGGCCAGCGACAAGGCACCCTTCGGCCAGGCCGTCCGCGCCCGCTCGGCGCTCGGCGGCGGCTGGCTCGGCTGGGTCGTCTCCGTCGACGACATCGCCCCGATCGAGACCCGCCTGGGCCGCGAGGCGGTCAAGGGCAACCGCCACCGCCCCGACGGCACCGAGCTGGTCTGGCAGCAGATCGGCGTCAACGGCCTCATCTCCGACCCGCAGCTGCCGTTCTTCATCCAGTGGCAGTCGCCCGCCGAGATGCACCCGAGCAACGGCGCGACGGGCGACTTCTCCCTCGCCTGCCTCGAGATCGCCGGCGACCCGCAGCGCGTCAGCGAGTGGCTCGGCGAGACCGTCGAGGCCCCGCTGGAGGACGTCAAGGTCGAGTGGGTGGCGCCCAACGGCACCCCCGGCATCGTCGCGGTCCAGATCCAGACGCCGAACGGGCTCGTCCGCCTCTGAGGGTCTGGCCTTGAGGGCTCGCCCGTCCCCGAACATCTGGAACACCCCTGAGCTCTACGAGCTCGAGAACCGCGCCGCCGACCCGCACGACCGCATCGTCTCCGCGATGCGCGAGCTCGGCGACTGGGCGGGCCGCACCCTCCTCGACGTCGGCTGCGGCAGCGGCTTCCACCTGCCGCTGTGGGCGACCACCGCGGAGCGTGTCGTCGGCGTCGAGCCGCACCCGCCGCTGGCGGCGCTCGCGCGACGGCGTACCCGGTCCCTCCCCCACGTGACGGTGCTCGAGGGCACCGCGCAGGCGCTGCCGCTCCCGGACGCGTCCGTCGACGTCGTGCACGCCCGCTGGGCCTACTTCTTCGGGCCGGGGTCGGAGCCGGGGCTGCGCGAGCTCGACCGGGTCGTACGCCGCGGCGGCACCGCCTTCGTGATCGACAACGACCCGACCCGGTCCACCTTCGGCCGCTGGTTCCGGCGAGGCTTCCCCGAGGTCGACCCCGTGGCGGTGGAGCGGTTCTGGTCGCGGCAGGGATGGCGACGCCGACCGATCGACATGGGCTGGTCCTTCACCTCGCGCGAGGAACTCGAGGCGGTGGTGAGAATCGAGCTCCCGCCCGAGGCCGCCGAGGAGGCGCTCGCCTCGCACTCCGGCACCGAGGTCGACTACGCGGTCAACCTCTGGTGGCGCGAGTTCTAGCTCGACTCGCGGATCGCCAGCGTCGGCGTGAGCAGGACCCCGCGCTCCTCGACCTGCTGGTGCGACAGCAGCGCCCGCAGCGCCTTCACGACCTCGACGGCGACGTCCTCCAGCGGCTGGCGCACCGAGGTGAGGCCGACCGGGAACACCTGCGCCACCTGGGAGTCGTCGAACCCGACGACCGCGATGTCCTTGCCGGGCGCGAGCTGCCGGATCCAGAGCGTGTGGAGCACGCCCATGGCCAGGGTGTCGGAGGCGCACACGAAGGCCGTCGGGCTGGACTCGTCGAGGAGCACCGCGGCCGCCTCGGCACCGCTGTGCACGACGTCCTCCACCCGCGAGGCCAGACCCGTGGTCGAGAGGCCGTTGGCGTGCATCGTCTGCACCCAGCCCGAGCGCCGGTCCTCGCCGATCGGGGAGTCCTTGCGCCAGCCGATCCACGCGATGCGGGTGTGGCCGCGGTCGATGAGGTGCTGGGTTGCCAGCCGGATGCCCGCCGCGCCGTCGACGTCGACCCAGACGTGGCGGGCCTCGTCGTCGTCCCACGGCCGGCCGAACGCGACGAACGGCGCACGCTGCTGGCTCAGCCAGGCGGCCTGCGGGTTGCCGAGGTAGGTGTCGGTGACGACGAACGCGTCCACCGCGGTCGAGCGCAGCAGGTTGTCGTAGCCGCCGACGGGGTCCTCGTCGTCGCCGGGGAAGAGCAGGACGTGGTAGCCGACCTCCTCGCTGGCCTCGACGAGCGAGTGGACGAAGCGGTCCATCGCGGCGTTCGCGGTGCCCTCCTGGGCCGGGGCGAAGCGCAGCCCGATCAGGGAGGAGGTCCGGGTGCGCAGGTTGCGGGCGGCACGGTTGGGCGAGTAGCCGAGCTCGGCGATCGTCTGGCGGACCCGCTCGAGGGTGTCGGGTCGGAGCAGGTCGGGGTTGTTGACGGCGTTGGAGACCGTCTGGCGGGAGACGCCCGCGCGCTCGGCGACGTCGGCCAGCGTCGGCGGCGTCACCGGCAGCTGGCTGCCGATCCTCTCGCTGCGCCCCATGCCGCAACCCCCTTGATCGATCCAAGGCCGCCAGCATAAGCCGACCCCGACACGCCAAATGGAGGAAGGGCCCTCGCGAGTATGAGTCGCAAGGGCCCTCCGGTGACCGGATCGTGTGACGACCTCCGGTCGACGGCTGTTCCCCGATGGTCCCCGCGGCCGCGTCACCCAGCCACGTCGGCCGGCACGCCGGAGCGTCCCGCCCGGATGGACCCTCGTCTCCGAGCCATCCCGCCCACCCGTGAAGGTCGGCGTGGGAGAAGTTCTACGGCGTGCACCGGGCACCGCGCAAGAGGTACGGCGGGCCCCGATCGCGCCGGGTCGGCTGTCCACCGTCTGTCCACGGATCGGCGCGCGTCGTCCCCAGCCGGACGCCGTACGGTCCACAGGATCCGGGCACGATCCACAGCCTGGGGGGCCACCTGTGGACACGTGGTCCAGACCGGTTTCCGCTCGGTCGGCCCTCCCCTCCCGGTGACGCCTCCCCGAGGATGTCGGTGGCCTCGCCTAGCGTGACGGCCATGTCGACGAAGGCGAGACCGCGCTCCACCTACCGCTGCTCCGAGTGCGGGTGGGAGACCGCCAAGTGGGTCGGCCGCTGCGGCGAGTGCCAGGCGTGGGGCTCCGTCGCGGAGGCGGGCGCCCCGACGCTGCGGGCCGCGGCCGGACCGGTCTCGACGCCCGCGGTGCCGATCGGCCAGGTTGCGATCTCCGAGTCGGTGGCGCGCTCCAGCGGCGTGCCGGAGCTCGACCGGGTGCTCGGCGGCGGCCTCGTCCCCGGCGCCGCGATCCTGCTGGCGGGCGAGCCGGGCGTCGGCAAGAGCACGCTGCTGCTCGAGGTGGCCGCCCAGACCGCGCGCACCCGCCAGCGCACCCTCTACGTCACCGGCGAGGAGTCCGCGGCCCAGGTCCGGCTCCGCGCCGACCGCACCGGCGGCGTCCACGACGAGCTCTTCCTCGCCGCCGAGACCGACCTCGGTGCGCTGCTCACCCACATCGAGGAGGTGCGCCCGACCCTGCTGGTGGTCGACTCGGTGCAGACGATCGGCGCCTCCGGCATCGACGGGGTGCCCGGCGGGGTCACCCAGGTCAAGGAGGTGGCGGCCGCCCTGATCCGGGTGGCCAAGACCCGCAACATCACCACCATGCTCGTCGGCCACGTGACCAAGGACGGCTCGATCGCCGGCCCGCGCGTGCTCGAGCACCTCGTCGACGTGGTCCTCCACTTCGAGGGCGACCGCAACTCCCGGTTCCGCATGGTGCGCGCGATGAAGAACCGCTACGGCCCGGTCGACGAGGTCGGCTGCTTCGACCTCTCCTCCGAGGGCATCCAGGCCGTCACCGACCCCACCGGGCTCTTCGTCGAGCACCACACCCAGGACGTCTCCGGCACCTGCGTGGCGGTCACCATGGAGGGCCGCCGGCCGTTGCTCGCCGAGGTGCAGGCCCTGCTGACGCCCTCGCCGCTCGAGCGCCCGCGGCGCACGGTCTCCGGCGTGGAGTCCTCGCGCGTCGACATGGTCCTCGCGGTGCTGCAGCGCCACGCCCGGCTGCGCATCGCCGGCAGCGACACCTTCGTCGCGACCGTCGGTGGCGCCAAGCTCCACGACCCGGCTGCCGACCTGGCGATCGCCGTCGCCGTCGCCAGCTCCCACCTGGGCGTCCCGGCGCCGCGCGGGGCCGTGGCGATCGGCGAGATCGGCCTGGCCGGCGAGCTGCGCCGGGTGCGCGACCTCCCCCAGCGGATCTCCGAGGCGGCCCGTCTCGGGTTCAAGGTCGCGGTCGTGCCGCGCGGTCGGGCGCTGTCCGGCGAGCGCGGCATCCCGAGCCACCGGATGGTCGACGGGCTGCGGGTGATCGAGGTCGACGACGTCTTCGGCGCGCTGCTCACGCTCGAACTCACCCCTCCGCTCTGAGCGGGGCCCCTACACTTCACCCGGACGGTGCACGGGGGTGCGCCATGTGAAGGTGGAGGACCGGTGGCAGAGCGCATCGACGAGCAGCTCCGGCTGCGCGCGACCCTGGCGTCGATCGCACCCGGTACGCCGCTGCGTGACGGCCTCGAGCGGATCCTGCGCGGCCGCACCGGTGCGCTGATCGTGCTGGGCCTGGACAAGACCGTCGAGTCCATCTCGACCGGCGGCTTCACCCTCGACGTCCCGTTCACCGCGACGGGCCTGCGCGAGCTCGCCAAGATGGACGGCGCCATCGTGGTCGACAAGGACATCACCCGGATCCACCGCGCGGCCGTGCACCTGATGCCCGACCACACCATCCCGTCGGAGGAGACCGGCACCCGCCACCGCACCGCGGAGCGGGTCGCCAAGCAGACCGGCCACCCGGTCATCTCGGTGTCGCAGTCGATGCAGATCATCGCGGCCTACGTCGGCGACATCCGCCACGTCCTGGAGGACTCCGGCAAGATCCTCTCCCGGGCCAACCAGGCGCTGGCCACGCTCGAGCGCTACAAGCTGCGGCTCGACGAGGTGTCCGCGACGCTGTCCGCGCTGGAGATCGAGGACCTGGTCACCGTGCGCGACGTCGCCGTCGTCGCCCAGCGCCTCGAGATGGTCATCCGCATCGCCCGCGAGATCGAGGACTACGTCCTCGAGCTCGGCACCGACGGGCGCCTGCTGTCGCTGCAGCTCGAGGAGCTCGTCACCGGCGTCGACGCCGAGCGCGAGCTGGTCGTGCGCGACTACCTCCCCGGCGGGCGTCGCCGGCCGACCAACCCCCAGACCCAGCTCGCCGAGCTCGAGGCGCTCTCGCCCACCGAGCTCGTCGACCCGGCCTCGGTCGCCCGGGCCATCGGCCTCGGTGGCGCCGAGCACCTCGACGCCGCCGTCGCCCCTCGCGGCTACCGCCTGCTCGCCAAGGTGCCGCGCCTGCCCGCCTCGGTCGTCGACCGGCTCGTCGAGCACTTCGGCGGCCTCCAGCAGCTCCTGTCCGCCGGCATCGACGACCTCCAGGCCGTCGAGGGCGTCGGCGAGCTGCGGGCGCGCAGCGTCCGCGAGGGACTCTCCCGGCTCGCCGAGTCCAGCATCACCGAGCGCTACATCTGAGACACGCCTCGCGGGAGGGCGACCACCGCCACACGTGTCCGACTTCTGGCCCCCGGACCGCGTCGCCAAGGGCCACAACCGCCACACGTGTCCGACTTCTTGCCCCCAGATCGCGTCACCAAGGGCCACAACCGCCGCACGTGCGCGTACGCCTCTGCCCGGGGCCACAACCGCCACACGTGTCCGGCGTATGGCCCCTCGACCCCACCTCCAAGGGCCACATCCGCCGCACGTGTCCGACTTCTCGCCCCCGGATCGAGTCAGCAAGGGCTACAACCGCCACACGTGTCCGACTTCTGGCCCCCAGATCGCCTCGCCAAGGGCAACAACCGCCGCACGTGCGCGGCGTACCCTCAGCCCGCCACCAGCCCGACGGCCGAGGCGAGGTTGAGCAGCACGAACCCGGCGGCGACGGCCACCGCGATCGTCGCGGGGAGCCGCCCGCGCCGGTCGCCGGCACGGTCCGCACGTCGCGCGAAGTGCACGGCGACCACGGCGGGAAGGACGAACACCAGCAGTGCCGGCACCCCGGCCACGACCATGACCCACCACGACGCCGCCTCGTCGCCGCCGGGCGGGTGACCGAGCGCCGTGGCGAGGCCCTCGCCGACCGCGAACGCCAGGCCGAACGTCGGCACGAACCCGAGCAGCGACCACCACGCGCGGCGTACGTCGGCGAGGGCGATGGTGCGCCGGACGTCCAGGGTCTCCATCGCCCTCACCCCAGCGCCACGACGAGGACCACGAAGGCGAGCACCGCGACCAGGGCGAGCACCACTCCGAGCTCGGCCCGCCCCTGGCGGGCACTGCCGCGCGACCAGTAGTAGCCGACCGGCACACCGACGAGACCGACCGGGAGCCACACCAGCCCCAGGACGCGGGCCCAGTCGGGCGGGCCGATGCCGTCCCCGAGGCTCAACGCATAGGCGTAGGCGACGGCGAGCGTGAACACGGTGCTCAGCACCAGGGTGACGGTCCCCGCGGACGTGCGGGGCCCGGCAGGCCGAAGGGCCCGAGGTCATCCCTCGGAGTTGCCGGAGCCGTCCTCGCCAGGCGTGTGCGTGGTGTCGCCGTCCGTGCCCTTCTTGCCCTTCTTCCCCTTCGTGCCGCCCTGCTGCGGGTCGGCCGTCTGGGTGATGACACCCGGTTGCGGGGCGACCAGCTCGAACTGGACGTCGGTGCCCTCGCCGCCCAGGGCGGCCGCCTCGACGTGGTAGAACCCCAGGCGCGCCCACTCGGTCCGACCGGAGCACGTCTCGTCGGAGCGCTTGGCGTCCTTCCACGTGACCACGACCGGCGTGTCGACGGCCTGGCGGACGACGACGTCCTGGACCGGGATCGCGGCGGGGCACTCGCGCGAGCTCCAGATGAAGTCGCTGCCGCTGGTGATCGTGACCGTCATCGTCTCCGGGGAGGTCTGCCACGTGCAGGCCTCGGCCGTGACCGTGCGCAGGTTGATCGTGATCGGCACGTCGGCTCCGCCGGCGGCCGAGGTGATCACCGGGGTCGCGACGATGTCGGAGTCGGCGCACGGGCCCGACGGCTCGGCCAGGACCGGCTCCGGGGGCGCGGTCTCCTGGTTCTTGCGACCCTTCTTGCCCTTGGCGCCGGTGGCACCCGGGTCGATCGTGGGCCCGGCGGTGGGGGCCGGTGAGGTCTCGACGGCGGCTCCGGCCTGCCTCGCCGTGCCGTCCTTGCCGTCCTGGGCGTCGGACGACCCGCCGAGCAGCCGGGCGAGCACCACGACCAGCAGGAGCGGCACCCCGAGCACGACGAGGCGCCGGGTCCAGTAGACGCGGGCCGG
Organism: Microbacterium sp. ARD31; assembly: GCF_031844425.1. NCBI lineage: Bacteria > Bacillati > Actinomycetota > Actinomycetes > Micrococcales > Microbacteriaceae > Microbacterium > Microbacterium sp. ARD31. Next base: position 5,117 of record NZ_JAUZVE010000013.1, on the reverse strand, counting down.
CAGCGGCCCCCGTGGTCGCACTGACGTCGCCATGGGGTCAGGGTAGGGAGCGTGGGCCCCGTCTCGGCGGAGGCGCACCGGCTCACCTACGATCGCCCGCGATGGACGACCTCACCCCCGGCGTGCTGCACGAGGCCGTGCTCGACTGGTACGACGACCACGCACGCGAGCTGCCCTGGCGCGGTGCGGACGCGTCGCCGTGGTCGGTGATGGTCAGCGAGCTCATGCTCCAGCAGACACCCGTCGCGCGCGTGCTGCCGGTGCACGCCCTGTGGCTCGAGCGCTGGCCGACGCCTGCGGACCTCGCCGCCGAGCCGACCGGCGAGGCGGTCCGGATGTGGGGCCGCCTGGGCTACCCCCGACGGGCGCTGCGACTGCACGCCGCCGCGGTCGCGATCGTCGAGCGGCACGGCGGCGAGGTGCCGTCGTCGTACGACGACCTGATCGCGCTGCCCGGCGTCGGTGACTACACCGCGGCAGCCATCGCGAGCTTCGCGTTCGGCCGTCGGCACGTCGTCCTCGACACCAACGTCCGCCGGGTGCTGGCGCGCGCCGTGGCGGGCCAGGAGCTCCCCTCCCCCGCGGTGACCCGCGCCGAGAGGGACCTGGCCACGGGCCTGCTCCCCGACGACCCGGCCACCGCGGCGACCTGGGCGGTGGCGACGATGGAGCTCGGCGCGCTGGTGTGCACGGCCCGCCAGCCTTCCTGCGACCGGTGCCCGATCGCCGAGGCGTGCGCCTGGCGCCGCGCCGGCTTCCCGGCCTACGACGGCCCGCCCCGCCGCGGGCAGGCGTGGGCCGGCACGGACCGGCAGTGCCGCGGCCGGATCATGGCCCTGGCCCGCGAGGCACACGCCTCGATCGGTCGCACCGAGGTCGAGGCGGCCTGGCCGCAGGCCGAGCAGCGGGAGCGCTGCCTGCAGGGGCTGGTCGCCGACGGCCTGCTGGCCGAGGTGGGCCCGGGCCGCTGGGCCCTCCCCTCCTGACCGGGCACTTCCTCGCGCTGAAATGCACCGACCGGGCGATTCCTCGCGCTGCTGCGCGAGGAACCGCCCGGTCGACGTGGTCTACCGCGAGGAAGTGCCCGGTCAGGCCTCGTTGGCCTTCGGCACGTCGGTCGGGCCGGCGGTGTCGTCGGGACCCTCACCGGTGGGACCCTCCACGACCGTCTCGAGCGGCGGCATGTCGGGCACCGTGGAGTTCTTCTGGCCACGGAAGGTGAACTTCGCCTCGACACCCTCGCCCTCGACGTCGACCAGGACGATCTGACCCGGGCCGACCTCGCCGAAGAGCATCTTCTCGGCCAGGACGTCCTCGATCTCGCGCTGCACCGTGCGGCGCAGCGGCCGGGCACCGAGCACCGGGTCGAAGCCCCGCTCGGCGAGCAGGTCCTTGGCCGCCTGGGTCAGCTCCAGCGACATGTCGCGGTCCTTCAGCCGCAGCTCCACCGCGTCGATCATGTTGTCGACCATCGCGATGATCTGCTCGCGCGACAGCGGCGGGAACACGACGATCTCGTCGACACGGTTGAGGAACTCGGGGCGGAAGTGCTGCTTGAGCTCCTCCGACACCTTGCTCTTCATCCGCTCGTAGGAGCCGGCCGCGTCGCCCGTCTGGCCGAAGCCGAGGTTGACGGACTTGGAGATGTCGCGGGTGCCGAGGTTGGTGGTCATGATGATCACGGTGTTCTTGAAGTCGACCACCCGACCCTGGGAATCGGTCAGGCGACCCTCCTCGAGGATCTGCAGCAGGCTGTTGAAGATGTCGGGGTGGGCCTTCTCGACCTCGTCGAAGAGCACGACCGAGAACGGCTTGCGGCGCACCTTCTCGGTGAGCTGGCCGCCCTCCTCGTAGCCGACGTAGCCGGGAGGCGAGCCGAACAGCCGCGACACGGTGTGCTTCTCCGAGAACTCGGACATGTCGAGCTGGATCAGCGCGTCCTCGTCGCCGAAGAGGAACTCCGCGAGCGTCTTGGACAGCCACGTCTTGCCGACACCGGACGGGCCGGCGAAGATGAACGAGCCACCGGGACGCTTGGGGTCCTTGAGCCCCGCTCGCGTACGACGGATCGCCCGGCTGAGCGCCTTGACGGCCTCCTCCTGGCCGATGACCCGCTTGTGGAGCTCGTCCTCCATCTTGAGCAGACGGGTGGACTCCTCCTCCGAGAGCTTCACGATCGGGATGCCGGTCGCGACGGCCAGCACCTCGGCGATGAGCTCCTCGTCGACCTCGGCGATCTCGTCGAGGTCACCGGCGCGCCACTGCTTCTCGCGCTCGGAGCGGCGGGCGGTGAGCTGCTTCTCCTCGTCGCGCAGGCGGGCCGCGGCCTCGAAGTCCTGCCCGTCGATGGCGGCCTCCTTGCGCTGGCGCACGTCGGCGATCTTGTCGTCGTACTCGCGCAGGTCCGGCGGCGCGGTCATCCGGCGGATGCGCAGTCGCGAACCGGCCTCGTCGATGAGGTCGATGGCCTTGTCCGGCAGGAACCGGTCGGAGATGTAGCGATCGGCCAGCGTCGCCGCGGAGACCAGGGCCTCGTCGGTGATGGTGACGCGGTGGTGGGCCTCGTAGCGGTCGCGCAGGCCCTTGAGCATCTCGATGGTGTGCGCGATCGAGGGCTCCTGCACCTGGATCGGCTGGAAGCGGCGCTCGAGCGCGGCGTCCTTCTCGAGGTACTTGCGGTACTCGTCCAGCGTGGTGGCACCGATGGTCTGCAGCTCGCCGCGGGCCAGCATCGGCTTGAGGATGCTGGCGGCGTCGATCGCGCCCTCGGCCGCGCCGGCACCGACGAGGGTGTGGATCTCGTCGATGAACAGCACGATGTCGCCGCGGGTGCGGATCTCCTTGAGCACCTTCTTGAGGCGCTCCTCGAAGTCACCGCGGTAGCGCGAGCCGGCGACGAGGGCGCCGAGGTCGAGCGTGTAGATCTGCTTGTCCTTCAGCGTCTCGGGCACGTTGCCCTTGACGATGTCCTGGGCCAGGCCAGCCACGATCGTGGTCTTGCCGACGCCGGGCTCGCCGATGAGGACGGGGTTGTTCTTCGTGCGGCGCGACAGGATCTGCATCACGCGCTCGATCTCCTGCTCGCGCCCGATGACGGGGTCGAGCTTGCCCTCGCGGGCCGCCTGGGTGAGGTTCTGCCCGAACTGGTCGAGGACCAGCGAGCTGGACGGTGCCTCGCCACCGGATCCGGAGGTCTGGGCGCCGGCCGTGGCCGACTCCTTGCCCTGGAAGCCGCTGAGCAGCTGGATGACCTGCTGGCGGACCCGGTTGAGGTCGGCGCCGAGCTTCTGCAGGACCTGGGCCGCCACGCCCTCGCCCTCCCGGATCAGGCCGAGCAGGATGTGCTCGGTGCCGATGTAGGAGTGGCCGAGCTGGAGCGCCTCGCGCAGCGAGAGCTCGAGCACCTTCTTGGCGCGCGGCGTGAACGGGATGTGGCCGGACGGGGCCTGCTGACCCTGGCCGATGATCTCCTCCACCTGGGCGCGCACGGCCTCCAGGGAGATGTCGAGGGACTCCAGCGCCTTGGCTGCGACGCCTTCACCCTCATGGATGAGGCCGAGCAGGATGTGCTCGGTCCCGATGTAGTTGTGGGAGAGCATGCGGGCCTCTTCCTGGGCCAGCACGACAACTCGCCGGGCTCGGTCGGTGAACCGCTCGAACATGTGCGCTCCTCTACGTCTGCGTGGTCCGCGGGGCCGACGCAGGCGCCGGGTTGCGAACACTGGGCTCAACGCCCGACCTCAGCCTACGTGTTCCCACCGCACACACGAGAGCGTCCGCTCACAGCGAACGACCCTCCGCGCTGCAGAGCTCCTCGTAGAGCCGGACCATCTCGTGCAGCGAGCGCCCGTCGGCGGTGAAGTCCCGCTCGGCGTAGGCGTCCCTCCGAAGCCGGTGCGCGAGCGTGGCGACCGTGCCGGGACTGCTCGCCTCGACCCAGGCGAGGAAGTGGGCCGAGGTCTGGTAGCCGGCCGTGGCGCGTCCGGGCTCGTAGTAGGCGAAGGACCAGGACGTGTCGAGCCCGAGCCGGTTCCGGGTGAGGTCGGCGATGCCCTCGACCAGCCAGCTCGTGTGCGGTCGGGCACGCCGTCGGCGGAGGTAGGCGTGCGACAGCTCGTGGACCACGGCTCCCGCGTCGTCCGGGTGGTCGGCGAACCACTGCTCGTGCAGCGTGATCGTCGTACCCGAGCAGGAGGCGGGGTGGTCGGCCACCCGTACGACGCGCACCCGGACGCGCGGGAGCGGCGGAGCGATCCCCACGATCGCCGCCACGTCGGGCCCGAGCTCGGCCACCAGCGACTCGGCCCACGCGCGGATCACGGCTCGACGGCTGAACCCCACCGTGCGCCCCTCAGCTCGACGTCAGGACCGGACGTGGCGCAGCGTCAGCGTGATCCCTGCGTCGATCCGGTAGAACACGAACGGCTTGCCGTAGCGGACGCGCGAGTGCGAGACGTTGAACCCGGGGACCCGCGCGCCCTTCTTCAGCACGATCTTCGTGCCGTAGCCGTGGTACCAGTCCTGGATCGGCGTTCCGGCGCCCGCGATGGTCGTCCGCGTGGCGTAGGGCGTGATCAGGTCGTCCCACTCCAGCGCGGGGATCTCGAGGGGGCGCTCGTGGCGCTGCAGGGCGATGCGGACGGCGGCCACGTAGCCCGTCTGGAACGGGATGCTGACCTCCTCCCGAGCGGTGGCGTCCTTCACCCGCAGCTTGACCAGCTGCAGCCGAGCCGGGTAGCGCAGCGTCGGGTTGTGCTCGTCGTTGGTCGAGTCCCAGCAGTCCTGCCGATAGGAGAAGGTGTAACGACCGGAGGCGGGAAGGCGGTAGAACAGCGACTCGGGCTGCGGGACCTCGCCATCGCGCCCGGTGAGCACGAGGTCCTCACCGGTGTCACAGCCGTCAGGCTTCAGGCTCGTCACGACAGACACGCGGTCGCCCTTCTCGCCGCGGAAGACGAGGTCGATCGGCTCGTCCCAGCTGGTCTGCGCGACGGGGCCGTCGCCGTAGGCGACCTCGACGGTGCGGGTCGCCGGGGCCGCCGGCCCAGACGCCTCCGCCGGCAGGGTGGCGAGGCCGCCGCCGGCCAGGGCCGCGAGCGTGGTGAGTGCGCCGAGGA